>JAEUIT010000029.1 GCA_016795035.1 Phycisphaerae bacterium
TACGCGCCCCCCCCCCCCCCCCCCCCTCAGCAGCCTCCCCCGCTCCCCCAATAACTATCTTCACACTCCGCCTCGAGCGCGCAGCAGCACGGCACGAGTCGCGAGCCTTCCCCCTTCACACCCTCTCAATTCAACGCCGCATGCACCTGCCCGTACGGCGTCTCGATCACGAGATGTAGCCGCACGCCCGTGCCGTGCAGCGGAACGACCGACGGCGCGTCGCTCGTCACGAGGTGCGCCTGCACGCGGTCGATCGTGATGATCTGCGGGCATGCCCGGCGAAGGAGGTCGGCATGCGCGATCGCCCACGCCTCGACCGCGCGGAGCGTGCCGATGGCACTCACGGGAGCGACGATCGCCATCGCGCCACTCGCGTCGATCGCGAGTTCGACGGACGGTGCAATCGGGCATCGAATCGGCAACGCCTGTAGTCCGGCGAGGGCCGAGACGAGCGACTGTTTCATGTCTGATGTTGACGGCGCCGTCACCGCCGTCGGCGCGGTCGGTGTCGCGTGGACCGGAGCGGGCGCCGAAGCGGCCGTCGGCATCACCGTCTCCGCCACCGCGTCGGGCGCGGGCTCCGTCGCCGGGCCGCGGAGCGCGGGCGGCGGCACGCGCGTGACCGCGTCGGCTCCCGTCCGCAGGCCCTTCGGCGTCAGGCGCGGCACCCCGCGCGACGGCGACCGCGGCCCGTCCGTGGCGCTGTCCACCGTGCGATGGCGCGGACGCCGGGCCACCGCATGGATGCGCCGGCAGAGGTCGTCGATCGACGTCGCCGACGCCGCGAACGTCCGGCGGCCGGCCGACTCGATCGCGTCCATCCGCTGAAAGTGGGCTGCAACGGCGAGATCGACGTCAAGGAACGCCTTCGTCGTCCGATCGAGCTTCTCGGCGACTTCGGCCACGCGCGTGTCGTTCGCGCCGAGGACGACCAGCCCGACCGGCGGCATCGGCCAGCCCGCGTGATGCCACCGTTCGGCGAGGCTCTTCACGATGCGATACGCCGCGACAGTCGCCGCGTCGTCGCCGCCCGTCAGGAGCGTGAGCGCGTCGCCGGGGAAAGGGCCATCGAGCGCCGCCTCGCCCTGCGGGCACACGACCCATCGCCGCGCGACGCTGCCGAGGTACTCAAGCGCCTCGTCGAAGGACTCGATCATGTCGAGCACTCCGCGTTGCCCGGGCGCCCGCAACAGCTCGAAGGAGATCTGCGAGCGATCGAAGCGGACGAGCGCGACCGGGCCGTGTTGCCGTCCGAGGTGGTCGGCGTATTGCGTGAGCCAGAGGCCGCCCATCACCGGCAAGTGGCCGACGATCGCGACTTCGATGAGGACGTCGGCCGGCGCGCGACGCGCGCTCGTGGCCACGCCGGAACTCGTCGTTGCAGGCGACCCCGAGGGCGCGGCGACCGCGAGCATCGCACCCTCCGAGACGTCGACGTCGCCGTCGGTCAGGAAGAGTGACACGAGTTCGCCGTACGGATCAGTATCCATCTGACTCATCGAACACCTCCGTCACCGTTGCAGGTCGCGCGCGGCAGCCGCCGCGCGCCATGCGTCCCGGTCTCCGCCGGTCGGTCCGTTGCCTTCGTCGTTCGTCGCCCGCCCCGAGAGTTCGCGCACGCGGCGCACGAGTTCCGCCGCGCGTCCGCCGGCCGCTTCCGGCGCGGGCGGCGCATCGGCCGCGACCACCGCCGCCGGCACGTTGGGCACGCTCGCTGCGGGCGGCGAGGTCAGCCCCATCGCCGCCTGCGGCGACGTCAGCCCAGCCGCCGGCGCCGTGAAGGCGCCAAGGCTCGCCGTCGCCCACGCGGTCTGCGTGCGGCGCGAGGGCTCCACGTGCCCGAGCGGCGAGGTTGGCACGAGCGGCGAGGTTGGCACGAAGGGCGCCTGCGGCGCCTGCGGCGCGGGCGGCGCCTGCGGCGCCGGCGCCCCGGCCGCAAGCTCGTCATTCGGTCGCACGCCCACCGTCGCCGGCGCGTGCGCGAGCAGCCATTCCGCAAGTTGGGCGAAGTCGCTTCCCGCCGGCGACGTCGGTGCGTATTCCGTGATCGCTTGTCCCAGCGTGAGCGCCTCGCGCAGCGCGTCGTGGTCGCGCACGACCACCGGGATCAGCGCGTCCAGGTACTTCTCGCGAAGCGCGCCCAAGATCTCATGGTCGACCGAACGCGTGTCGCGGAAGAGCGTCGCGAGAAGCCGGAACGGCAACGGCCGACCGAGCCGCTCGACGACCTTCTGGATCGTCGCGACTTGCTTCTCCGCGCCGCGCAGCGAGAGGAATCCCGTCTCGACCGGCACGAGCACTTCGTCGGCGGCGCGAAGGGCGTTGAAGGTCAGGAGGCCGATCGTCGGCGGGCAGTCGACGATTGCGATGTCGAAGGAGGGCGCGAGCCACGCGAGCAGTCGGCCGAGGCGGCGATCGCGATCGGCGAGACCGCTCAGTCCGCCGCCCGCGGCTTCGAGCGCGGCGAGCGACACCGTGCTCGGCGCGAGATGGAGGTTGCGCGAAACCTCCCACAGGAAGTCGGAGCCGTCGACGCGCCGATCGAGGTCGCTCAACAAGACGTCACCGATGCCGCGCTCCACGCGCGACTCGGGCACGCCGAGGCCGGCGGCGCAGTGCGACTGCGGATCCATGTCGACGAGAAGGACGCGCTGTCCGCGGCGCGCGAACGTCGCCGCGAGGTTGATCGCGGTCGTCGTCTTTCCGCACCCACCCTTCTGGTTGACGATCGCGATCGTGCGCATCGAGAGGGATCCGCGAGACAAGCGATCGCCTCCTGCGATCGCGCCGGTCTCCCCTCTTTGACGCGACGGCGGTCGCGTCCGGACGCATTATCGACAGACTCAGCCGGATGGCAACTCTTTTGACGAGTCGCCCGACTCGATCGACTTCTGCACGCGCTCGCGCGCCTGGCGCACGCGCGCAAGGAACGGGTCGTTCGCCTTGAGGCGCGGCGTCCACGCAACGTCGAGGTCGTCGAGCACCGCGTTGGCGGCGTCGAGCGCGCCGCTCGACTCGAGGCTCAGGGCGTAGGCGTACGAGGTGATCGCGGCGAGCAGGCTGTCCGCCTCGCCCCGTCGCGCGTACTGCACCACGATCGCGTTCAGGACTTCGGCGACGTCGGTCTTCGCCCACCGCACCGGCTTGCCGTCGGGGCCCGGCAGCTCGCCGATCCGCTCAAGCCACACCATCGTGCGGACGAGATCCTCCTCCGCGGCCGACGGCGCCCGGAGCTGGATTTCCCCGCGGAGAATCAGGATCTGGCCGCGCACCCAATCCCACATCGCCTTCGACTCCCGCTCGCGGTAGGCGATCTGGTCGCGGAGGATCGCCTCGCGTGCCGTGACGTCGACGGTGTAGAAGTAGAAGACGGTGGCGACGAGACCGACGATCGCGAGCGCCGCCACGAAGACGAGCGTCGCCTGAAGCGGATGGCGACGGATACCCAGTCGAAGCCGCCGACCGATGGCGACATCCCGCCAGGGAATCGGCGTGTCTGCCAACCATCGCGAGAGGTCCTCGGACAACTCCCGCGCCGAGCCGTGGCGCCGAAGCGGATCGGCCTGCAGCGAGCGAAGGCAGACGTCGCGGAGGTCGCTCGGCACGCGGCTCGTCTCAAGAAGCGCGAGGTGGTTCGATCGCGGCTGGCCGTCGGGCGCGTTCGGGGTCACGCCCGTGAGGAGCCAGAAGAGAAGCCCGGCGAGCCCGTAGACGTCGGAAAGCGGCAACGCGGAGCGGGCGGTGTCGCCGAGCTGTTCGGGGGCGGCGGTGATGAGCGTGCCGCGGATCTCCGCATCGCCGTCGGCGACGTCCTTCGCGAGATCGAAGTCGGCGAGTTTCGGCGTGCCGTCGTTGGCGAGGAGAACGTTCGCCGGCTTGATGTCCGAGTGGACCACACCCACCGCGTGCGCCGCGTGCACCGCGTCGGCGAGGTCGCGCACGATCTCGGCCGCGCGCGACGGCCGCGCCGGCACCGGCTCCGCGCGAAGGTCGCCGCGCGGGACGTACTCGGTGACGACGTACGCGAGGCCGTCCTCGGTGACGCCGGCGTCATACACCTCGACCACGTTCGGATGGCGCACCCGCCGCGCGAGCTGCGCCTCTTCGAGGTCATTCCGATTCGCAACGATCTTGACGATCACGTGCGACGGCGCTTCGGGCGTCGAAAGCGTGCGATCGATCGCGAGGTAGATCGCCGCGCGGTGCGTAGGGACGAGAAGATCGAGAAGCTCGTAGCGGCCCTCGGGACCGATGCGGTGCGGACACTGCACTGGGACGATCGTCTGCGCGACGATGTCGTCGGCCAAGAGGCTTGCGATCGAGTCGACCGAGTCCCCCGCGCGATCGGTCATGACAGAAGGTCCTCCGCGGACTTCCCTTCGAGCAAGGATTCGAGTCGACGATTGATCGCGACCCAGCGATAGCGGGCGGTTTCCTCCGTCAGATCGAGCGCCGCCGCGATCGCGCGATGACTCGCGCCGCGGGCGCGGAGCAGGAAGTACTGACGGCTCGTGGCGTCGTCGAGGAGTCGCGCGGTGCGGTAGAGAAGAAGCTGTGCTTCGTCGTCGTTCGAGCAGCGTCGAAGGATCGTCGCCATGTGCCGCGCGTAGTCGCCGTCTTCCCGTTGCAGGATCGCCATGCGCTCGCGCAACCGCGTGTAGCTCACCGCCGTGTTGTTCGCGATCGCAAGGGTTAGCGCCCAGAGTTCGTCGAGGTTTCGCGGCTTGAGCTTCCCCTCGAACATCATCTTGTCGAGGCGCCGCGCCACCGATCCGAGCACGTCTTCGCTGTCATAGATCGAGCGCGTGCGCGCCGTAAGCTTCCGGCGCGCCGCGCTTCGAATGCGATCTCCGATACGAAGGATGTAGGCCGCGAGCGCCTCGCGCGAGTGCAACGGAGAGTCGGGACCTTCGAGCGGCGCAGGCGGCGGCTCGAGATCGCTGGGCAATGAAGCGCCCGCCGCCGCCGCCGCTTCCCGCGCGCGTCGCTCAGCGTCGGCGTCGCGCGCGCCGTCCTGTCCTTCCGACCGTTCCGACGACATGCTTGAACCTCGTGGCGGAGTGTACGAAGTCCGCCAAGGTCAACGCATCGGCATGCGGCAACGGAGAGTGAGGCGCAGAATTTTCCTCCGACCCGCCGACGAGCGCCTTCGACTCACGTCGGAGCGATAGGAGTTCTGTCTCCTGCAACGACCGACGACGACCGATCAAGCTCGCGCCGAGAGCCGCGATGAAGACGGTCGATGCCGTTGCAATCATCGACGCGTGAGTCGTTGTTCGCTCAAGGGACGCGGGCAATGCAGCCATTGCGTCGTCCGTCGCGCTCGGCGGTGGAGCCAACACGTGGAGTTCGCCGGTCTCGAGGTCGACGATCGTCGTCCCGTCCGGCACCGCTCCGAGTGCGACGGCCACGTACGGAAGAACACCACCATCGGCGAAGTCGGGATCGAACGTCATCGTCTGCACGACGCCCTTCACACGGCCGCCCCATCCGTTGCGTTCTTCGGCCGACGCCGCCGGAATCACACGCTCCGCCGACGCGACGACCCAACCATCCTCGGCGACCTTTGCGTACGACAGAACGCGATACTCCGTGCCGACGACGAGTTCGCCGTTCTTGATGCGATAGCGCTGTTGCAGGCGCGGAAGGTAGCCGTGCTCGATGTCGAGCCAGAGTCGTGCGTGCACGATCGGCGGTCCATCCGGACGGAGCGATCGCCGCTCGAGGCACACGCACGGTGCGCCGTCGATCTCCTCGATGCCGGGCATGAGTTCGACCGTCGGATCGCCGAGGTACGACAGGAGATCCGCCGGTGCGTCGCAGCCAGCCTTCTCGAGACCGGGGTACCAGCGCATGAGATGGAAGAGAAGCGGCGCCCGATCGCGAAGCTGCATTGCTTCGCAGTTCGCCGAGACGATGCCGCTTCCGTCGGCCGGCGACACCGTGAAGATCTGCGCACCGTCGAACGCGACGATCGACTCGCCGCCGAGCTTCGCGCCGGGGCGCGTGATCTCGTCGGTCCAAGCGTGTTCATGCCGGAAGCCGACGTTCGGATCGACGACGATGAGATCGCTCCAGGTGCGCTGCGGCTCGCTGTCGCCGGGCACCACCTCGGACGTGATGTAGCGCGCCGTGAACGCGCCAATCGATGCGCGCTCGGTCGCAATGAGGGATGCGAGTTCCGCCTTACTCGCAGCGACTGGCGCCGCGCCCATTGCCACCGGAGCGAGTTCGGCAGCGGCGACGATCGCGGCTGCAACGAGGAATGTGTTTCGGTAAGCGTTCATGACGGGCACCTCCTGTAGGCGTCGGTCGACACCGCATACGGACAGGGAATGGTGTCGTCGGGCGGTTCGGATTGCGGACAGGAGCATTCGAGCGTTGGGGAGCCGCCAACCATGGTGGGCTGGCACTCCCAGAGGTTCTGCGTCGAGCCCCACGCCGCACAACTGAGTTCGATGAAAGCGTTCACGTTTGCGGGGGGAGGTCCGCCGGAGGCGACCCACGTCGGCACGCGCGTGCACGCCTCCGCGCATGAACATGGACATGAACCACCGACCGGCGTGCAGCCGCTCGGGCACTCCGTAGCTCCCACGTCACACTGAAACTGCTGGCGGAGCGCAATCGCCTCATCGCAGGACTCGCCTGGCGTCGACTGCGCGTCCGCCGGCTTCGTCCACCATGCCACCGACACGCCTGCAACGACGACCATCGACGCCATCGCCGGCGACACGCCGGTGAGCGCACGCCGGATTGCCGATCTCGCGGCGTGCGCTACACGCGGGTGTCCTCTCTGATGGTTCGCGGGCGTTGCACGGTCGCTCGGGGACGACGAGCGAGTGCACGCCTTCGTACTCCGGGATTCCGTCGTCCCCCGCTCCACGAGCCAATGACGACGAATCCCACGCATCCAAACACCAACATCACCGCCCAATGCACATCGCCATGCGAATCGCATTGCAGCCTCCTCTGGGATTTCTTAGGCCCGCCGCTCGCGATCTCGCGCCGGAACGTCTGGCGCGGATCGGAGACGGCGTTCGAAATCCACGAGGAGCCCCGCATAGAAACGATCGGCGGTGACCCGATGTGAAACCAAACTCCGAAAGTTGTAGAGAAGCCTGGCCGCGGCGCGGTTCAGGAGGCCGAAGCCCCGATGGCCGCAAGGGCGTCGCGCACGGAGCGGCCTTCGACGGCCACGCCGTACCGGACCTCCCCGGCCGCCACCGGGACGACGAAGCGCACCCCGCGGCCGTCCGACTTCTTGTCAAAGCCCATGCGCGCCTCGATCGCCGACGCCGCGACCGGTGTCGGAAGACTCGTCGGCAATCGCGCCGCAACGAGGAGTCGCTCGACGCGCGCGGCAAGGGAGCGTCGAGCGGGATCGCTCGGGTTCTCCGCCTCAGCGAGCCGCTGCGCCGCCATGAGTCCGATCGCGACCGCCTCGCCGTGCAGGAGGTCGAGGCCGTCGAGCGTCTCGAACGCGTGCGCAAACGTGTGCCCGAGATTCAGCGTCGCCCGCTCGCCCGCTTCGCGCGGATCGCGCGAGACGACCGCAGCTTTGACCGCGACGCTCCGGGCGACGAGCGCCGCGATGGCGTTCGGGTCGCGGGCGACGATCGCGGACATCGACGCTTCGAGGAAGGCAAGATGCGCCTCGCCGTCGATGATCGCGTGCTTGATGCACTCGGCGAGCCCCGAGCGATACTCGCGGTCTGGCAACGTGGAGAGCGTGTCGGGATCGGCGACGACGACCGCCGGCGGCCAAAAGGCGCCGGCGAGGTTCTTGCCGAGCGAGCCGTCGGGGAGCCGAAGATTGATGCCGGTCTTGCCGCCGGTCGAGGCATCGACCATGGCGAGCAGCGTGGTCGGCGCTTGCACGAGCGTGACGCCGCGAAGGTATGACGCCGCGGCGAATCCGACGACGTCGCCGACAAGCCCGCCGCCGAGCGCGAGAAACGCGTCGCGGCGCGTGAGAGACGCCGCGAGCGCGGCGCTCCAGAGCGCTTCGACCGCGGGCATCGTCTTTTCCTTCTCGTTCGCGACGAGTTCGATCATCGTCGTCGCACAGCCTGCCGCCGTGAGCGACGCATGCGCTCGCGCCCCGTGCGACGCGACGATCGCGCGATCGACGGCAAGAAGGACGCGCGCGGCCCCCGTTGCGCGCACGCGCGAGCCGAGCGAGGCGAGCGCGCCCGCCTCGACCACCACCTCATGCGCGAACGGACCGGTGACGGCGACGATCGTCATGCGGAGAAGGTAGCGGGGAGAAGAAGGAAAGGGGTCGGGGTTCGGGGTTCAGGGTTGAGGGTTCAGGGTTCAGGGTTCAGGGGCAGAGAACGTGGCCTCGAGGTCACGCGGGGAGTCCGACGATGGTGGTCGGAGGGTTTGTCGCCTTCTCCGACTCGGCGTCCTCGTCGGTGACGTCTCTACCTGCCGGGACCGCAGATGTGACCGAGATGGCAACTCCGCACGTGCGTGTCGGCATGAGCGATGGGTTAGCCAGACCTTCGCCGAACGCAATGCCGCACGTGCGAGCCCCCGATCATGGAACCGACGGGCCGCTAGGAGTCGCTCGATTGCGTCGTCGCAAGGCGGCACAGAGATGGAGAACAAGCGCCGAGGCGAGGAGCGCGCCCACGACACCCTCTCGAAGGAAGCTCACTGCCGGCAGCGGTGAGTCCGTCGCTCCGGCGAATCGAAGGATGCTGTTGGCCCCGATCAGCCAAAGCCAGGAGGCGAGTATCAACGCCGAGCCAAGCCAAGTGATCATTGGCATGGTGGGCCGTGACACTGAGCCCGCGGCAGAACGAGATGAAAATCTGGGCTGCAACGCATCGAACAAGAGAACGAACGCGCTGGCAACTCCCACTCCCGAGATCCCTGCCGCGATCAACTCCGTCCACCATGACGTGGCCCACGCAGGCCGCGTGATCGCGTATGCGATCGGAGTGATCACGCCGAGGAGTAGCGGGATGGTCACGCGGAACTTGGTCATGAGGCCATCGGCCTACCAGTTTCTTGACCCGCGAACACCACGGGCCAGACGAGCCTACGCGGCGTCGACCCTCGGAGCAACCTCTTTCAGAGAACTCCGCGTTGCCGCCACGCCGGTGCGTCGGCCGTTCGCTCGCGAGGCATGTGCGGCGCGGGAAGCGGGCCGCTCGTCGTCCTCGTCGGTGGCGTCGCCTTCCGAGTCCCTGACGCGGAGCCGCCGCTTCACGTCGCTGACTCGGACGAGCCCGAGCTTTGTGGTCCCCTTGAGAGCAGCGGGCGGCGTGAAATCAGGTGTGCCGCTACCGACAGAAGTACGCCACCGACGACTAGCGGCAGCCCGAGCTCCCACCTGCGATCGAAATTGTGCCCCCGGCCTTCGCACTGTGGCGATTGAAGGCGTCCGGAAACGCGGCGAGGAAGAGGCCCACGACCGCGAGTGTGAGACCATGTGCCGTGAACGACGCTCGCACGGTGGACCGTGCTAGAGGGTTTGTAAGCGACGAGTGCCCTCCTTGCGGCCGAGACTGAGATCCGACAGCGATGGCAACTTCGCACGGGCGTGTCGGCGTGAGCGATACGTTAGCCTGCGAAGCCTGACCGATCCTCCGAGCGCGATCTCGAGGCGCGCGGTCGGAGAATGAGAAACACCGCCAAGAGTAACGCTGTCCAGCAGACGTTACTCAGGGTGACGAGCAGGGCAAGGACGTTTGCCGTTTCCTGCACCGCGCGCAATATCCCCAGGCGTTGAGCCTCGTCGAGGTGATTTTGAAAGAGGTCGAAGTTCGCGTCCGAAACAGCAACGGGCGCGATGGTAGCCACAGCCCAGGCCGCGGTGATGCTCACGATCCCCGTCAGCGACGCGGCGATGAAGAGGAGGAGAATCCAGAGCCTCGTTCGCGCCGGTGAAGCCGGCGGTGAGTACTCGAGTGCGAGCTTCGTTTGAGCGTGATCGGTCGGCATGATCAATAGCGAGCCAGTCACGTTCACGGCCGCGGCTCAGCCGCAGCCGTGTGTGACAAGTGCGAGCGAAGGCCGCTTCGGCAGCGGGCCGCCACGCTCAAACGTACTCCCCGGCCGCTAGGCGCGCACGTGCGTGCTCGGCGACCACAATCCAAGAGTCGCCAGCCAAGCGCTCGAGAGCGGCGCGGGTCGCGCGGGCATTCCACGCGATGCGCTGCCGCACCCCTTCGTCGGAATCCACCGCGAGCCGCAGTTGGAGCTCGGCCGCCAGCTTCCGTTTCGCGGCAACCATCCAACGCACTCGGGGATCCGGATCGCTCGCCAGCTCAGTGAGTACCTCGTGCGGCACCGTCCTGTTGTGCGCCACCCATTCCCGCAGCTCCGGAAAACGGGCAAGGACATCCCGCCACACCGCGGGCGGCGCCGAGTCGCAAGCGGCGCGGCGATACTCATCCGGGTCGTCAGACTCGCGTAGGCGCCGGAACTCTTCGGCTGACTCGATCATGGGAGAGTGCACGTTGCTGCCGGACGTCTTTGACCTTGGCCCGCGAGCGCCGCGTGAGCGCACAGTTCGCCGGCACGTCCTGGCGCGAACACTACGTTGCTGGAAAGAACCAGCGAAAGACTGTCCAAGCGCCGATCAGGAGGCACGACACCGCGAGACATCCCAGGACCGAAGCAGCGATGCGACCAACCGTCTCGACTGCGCGCGACCGCTCGCGCAGAACGTTCGGCCAATCGACGACCAATCGCAGTGGAACGACCTCCGGACCAGTTCCGGTGATGAGTTCCTCAGCCCCGCCGAGGTCGAGCGCGTCGGGGTAACCGAACGAGTTGATTGGCGGCCGGACTGAGCCCTTGGCGATCGCAAGCCCGAGCCGCGCGAATCCAACGGCATCGCCAAGAACCACTATTTCGTCTGGGTCTCGCCCATCGAGGACTACGCGACCTCCTGCATCTGGGAGGAGCGACGCCGCTTCAGCGAGAAGTTCCTCAATGCGCGAAGCTGTTGCTGCCTGGAGTTGCATCATTTGCGTCCCGCTGACGTCTTGTGAACCATGCCGCTGCCGCGGCGGCATCCGCCCGGGTCAACGCACCAAGCGTACCCGCGGCGGCCGGCATGAGCGATCTGTTAGGCGGCGAGCTGCTCGGTCCCAACCGCACTCGGGACACGGCTTGCTGAAGTCTCCGAGTCGCTCGTATCGACAGCGTGGACAGACTCCGCGCAAGAGGCGTGATCGCTCACGAAGCAGTGCGACCAGCCGAAGCACTAGTACGGCGGGAATCGCATATAGACTCGCATTCAGCAGAATGCCGGCCCACAACGGACGCAGCGGGAGAACGCGGCGATCGAACGGCTTGGAATCCGCGAACTCGACCCCGCCTTCCGGCGGCGCGACGTCGAAACTTGACTCATACCACCACGAGTCCTCGATCATGCACCAGGCGACGAGGAACGGAAATCCGACCGCCACGTACTGCCGCTTTCGTACCTGCCCTTCCAGCGTGAGCTCCGAGGGCTGCCCAGGCTCGAGTAGCCATCCGGGAAACTCCGGTGTCTCGAAGACGCCATCGACATCGTCCAGATTCGTCGTGACAGCCGCACGACCGCTCTCTTCCCACGCGACCCTCTCCCACCCCCATCCCCTGTCTGAGACGAGGAACCAGTCCGAACCGGACGAAGAACCCGAGGCGGAATGCCATGAAGATCGTCTGGTTGGTAGTGACAGGGCTAGCCAGACTAAAGCGTTGATAGCCAAGCCCAACGTTACTGCAACGATTAGGTACTTGGCGATGCTTCGCATTGATCCGGCTGCCCAACGACTAGTGAGCTATGCCGCCGCCGCGGCGGCATCCGCCCAGGTCAACGCACCCAGCGTACCCGCGGCGGACGGCATGAGCGATCTGTTAGCCGGTCATCCCTCCAGCTCGACGACGCGCGTCGGTTCGGAGGCCAGGGCGACTCTGGCTGTCCGGGGTGCGACCTGGACGTGGAAGGTGCCGAAGCGAATCTCCACCTGCGCTGCCCCTGAGAACAGCAGCCACAGCCGGACGCCACGAGGCTCTAGCGCCCCGATCTCGTCGTAGAGGATCACCTCACGCCGACTTGTCGCCGCGATCAACTCGGCAACTGCTTGGGCGAGATTCGTGACTTCGCCGAACATCAACGAGATCGTGGAGTACCCCTGCTCCAGATCGCCAGCACAGACTTCGAGCGCTAAAGCTCTGGTCGCGCGAGAGTAGCGAACCTCGGTGACCACGCCGTCATGGAGGTTGGAGCCGCGATCGCCGCGTGCCTGAGCAGCGACGAAGGAGGCGAGCTCGGCTGGCAGCCTCTCG
>JAEUIT010000059.1 GCA_016795035.1 Phycisphaerae bacterium
CGAGCGCTTCGGCACCACATAGGGCTCGATGCGCACGAAACGAAGCTTCATGGTCGCGGCGCTATTTCCCTTGAGGGACGCCGTCGCCGGCGCCTCTGGCCGCACGCGCCAAGCGTCATTCTCGTCGATGTCGACGCGCACGCGCAGCTCGTCGACCGTGCCGAGGACGAGCGCCGGCCCGCCGCCCGCTGCGACGTACTCGCGGGGCTGCACGTCCACCCGCAACACGGTCGCGTCGCGGACATACCCGGCCACACCCGTGCGCGCCGCTCGCGGCGGCAGGCTCGCACCCGTCCGACTCAAGCAAACGCAACCGGCGACTGACGCGACTTCGAAGAAATCTGCCGGGCGCGGTTCCGCCGCCAAAGCCGCCTGTCGCAGAGGGCTTCGAGCGGAGCCACTGCGGCAACGCCCTCGAACGCAGCTCCTTCCCGAGATTCACGCATGAGCTGGAGCCGATCGCTCCCTATCGCCGCCCGAACGCACGTCGTTGGGCTCTTCATCCTCACCATGGCCGGGTCCGCGCACGGGGCTGACAAGCTCTGGTTGACTCCGACGGCAGGACCGTTCGGACTCTCGACGAAGTGGCTCGGCGGGGTTCCAGGCCCGTTCGACGGTGCCGTGTTCGGGCTTCAGTCCGGCAACGTGCCCTTCCAGGTCACCTTCGCGGCACCCACGACGGTGGGGTTCGTGCGTGTCGAGGATCAGCGGCCGGTGTTCCTCCTTGGTGGAAACAGCCTGACCTCACAAGGGACGATCTGGGTGAGCGGCACGAATGCGCAGTCGCCGGCATTGACGCTGGACGGTGCGCCGTTCATCGCTTCATGGATTGAGGTGGGTCGCGATGGCGGGGTCGGGACTCTCGCGCTTCAGAACGGTGCCTCGTGGGAGGGAGGAATAGTGGTGGGGCACGGTGCGCCAGGCAGCGAGGGCCACCTCGTCGTGTCCGGTTCCACGACATCGGTGCGGCATCTCGACTCGTCCGGAACCGAGTTCCGACTCGGCGACGGGGCCGGAGCCAGCGCGACGATGCGCGTCGAAGCTGGCGCGTCGTTGACGATGACTCCCTGGACGTACGCCAACCTCGGATCCTCCGGGGGAGACGCAACGCTTACCGTGACCGGCGACGACAGCGCGCTCAACTTCGAACTTGGCGGCGGCGGTGAGTTTCGTCTCGGTTGGTGGGGCGGTCATGGCGCATTGCGACTGGAGGATGGCGCTAGCGCGGCGCTCTCCTCGCTCAACGTGGGTGCGTCCGGCTCCGGGGAACTCGTGATGTCTGGCGGCGCGACACTGACCACGACTTGCTGCGGCTACGTGGGAAGCGGGCTTGGCAGCGTTGCGACCGCGACGCTCAGCGGGCTTGGCACCAAGTGGACTGGAGTGGGCGTCGATGCCGTCACCGCTGGGGAGTTTGGTTCGACCGGCAGCATCGCCGTGCTCGACGGCGCCGCGATCGAAGCCGAGGGATTTCAACTTGCGAACGAAGGCGGACTCTCCGGCTCCTTGCTTGTCTCTGGGCGCGGATCGGTGGTGCACACCGGAGGCTTCAGCACCGCGGGAGTTCCTGACGCCTCTGCGGAGTTCGATATCGTCGATGCCGGGCTTCTCGAGATCGAAGGCTTCGGGTTCCTCTCATTCGCCGGTTCGACGGCCGGAACGATCGACGGCGCCGGGTCGCGCCTTGACTGCGATGCGGACTTCGTCGTGGGATCTGGAGAAGGCGGCGACGCGCTTGTCACCGTGTCGAACGGCGGAACGCTTGAGACCGGCGGAATTCTCTACGCGCTGAGAGGTTTGCAGGACGTGAACCCCGCAGCGCTTGTCGTCGACGGTGCCGGTTCCAAGGTCCTCGCCGGCGGGCGCCTGTATGTTCGTGGCGACAAGCCAGGCACATCCGTGATTGTTCGCCATGGGGCACAGGCGAGCCTCTTCAGCGGTGCCACGCTTGGCGAGTTCGGTTCGCCGTGCGAACTCCGCGCCGAGTCCGGCGCCCAGATCGTCTCGCTTGGAGGACTGAGCGTCGGCGCGGGCGCGGGTGTCGCTCCCGATGTGAAGTTCTCCATACGCGACCCGGGCACTTCCGTGACCTTCGAGGCGAGTCCCTGCTACGTGGACGCTGGACTCGTTGAGTGCGTCGACGCGGCCGTCTTCAGCGCGCTTGAACTGAATGTCGGATGGGGAGGAGAAGCGGATCTCCACGTTTCCGGCAGCGCGTTCGTGGGGGTCTTTGGACGACTGACGCTCGGAAACATCGGCAACGGCGAGGGCACGCTCCACGTTTCGGGCGCGGGTTCGCTCGTGAGCTGCGGTTCCGATCTCGTGAGCGGATTCGACGGCACCGGACACATCTCCATCTCCGAGGGTGCATTCGTCGCAACTGCCGGAAACTACTATCAAGAGCTGGACTCGTCGCTCTCGGTGGAGTTCGGCCTCGACAGCTCTGCGGCGCCGCTCTTCGTCCTCGGGACGGCGAATCTCGGCGGGACATTGTCGGTTCAGTTCCTCCGAGGTGCGGAGCTTGAGGTCGGAGAAACGCGACTCATCATCGACGCGGGCGCCGTCAACGGCGTGTTCGCCACTACCAGCCTTCCGCCGCAGCATGAAGTGAGCTATGGCCCAGCCGGGGTTTCAATCGTCCGGGTCGCCTCCGTCCTCGGCGACCTCAACAACGATGGTCTGGTGGGAGGATCAGACTTGGCGGAACTGCTCGGCGCGTGGGGAAACAGCGGCGCCGCCGATCTCAACGGCGATGGCGTCGTCGATGCCGCCGATCTGGCCCTCCTCTTGGGGGCGTGGTCGGGCGCGTGAACAGGACTTCCGCTCTGGCCGCGGACTTCGTCAGGCGGAACTGATCAGTCCGTGCGGGAATGCCCCGATGCCCGGGCAGTTCGTCTACGAACTCCTGGCCGATGAGTGGCCGCGTGTGCGCAGTGGCTAGGCCATTGCGCGGCTGCGCAGTGGACAAGAGCCAAACGTGGCCAGACCACTGCGCCAAGACTGCCCACGAGGCCCACCCTCACCACCTCACGGGCCCGCCCGCGCCGCGGCCTCGATGAACACGTCGACCTGTTGGCCGGGATACGGCTTCGGACCGTCGGGCGTCTCCTCGATCGCCTAGAGGACTTGGAGAACCCGCGTGTCGACGCGCTCGGTCGAGGCTCCGGTCAACGAG
>JAEUIT010000061.1 GCA_016795035.1 Phycisphaerae bacterium
ATGTGAGGAGACTCCTGTCGCGGCCAAGGAGGCCGCGACGCCACTGGGCCTCGACCGCGCCGAGGGATCAAGGCCCTGCGGCGAGTCGTCGGCGAGATTTCGGTCACCGATCGGCGTCGCCCGCCAGCCGAAGATGCTCACGCCCCGCACGAAGGTGTCCGTCTCGCGGCGATTGAGCGCCTTCGCGGAGAGACCGGCGAAAACCGCTTGATTTTCTTGCTCGCCGCGAAGATGCCCAATCTCCGGGTGTTGGGCATCTTGGCGGTCGGGTTGGGCATCTTCGCGGGCACCTTCGTGCGCCGACGCCGCCTCGAAGGCACGCTTCACGGCCCCCGCGCCCTCGGAACGTCGACGTCGCCGCACACGTCCATTTGAGACTCGGTGCCATGCGACGGTGACGGCGCCGCCGTCGAACTCGTCGCTGCAATGGCTTGGTCGATGCGGAGGCGCGCCGGCCGACGCCGCCCGGCCGTCGTCGTCCGCGACTCGTCGGGAGGTCCCGGAGGAAGTGCGGGCTCGCGTTGCTGCCAATCGGCCAAGAGACGGCCGAAGGCGGCGATCGGATTGTCGTCAACCAACGCCTCGGCACGAATCCGCGCGATCACCTCGGGAGGAGCGACGCGCACCTTCACGGCGAGCGATGCGGCGGAGTTGAGACCCGCGCCGTCCTTCCGCCCGGCGTCGCGCGTGAGCCGAGCCGCACGCGGGCCGCGGGCCTTCGCTTGGTACTCCTTCGGACAGCTGCTTTCTTCCGCCGCTTTCGCCTCGTCGATCCCGGCCTCGGACGTGCCGTTTTCGCGAGGTGTTCCAATGCAGGGGTGTTGAAGGGGTGTTAAGAGGTGTTTGGCTGACAAATCTGGCCGCGTCCCCGACCAGATTTGTCCGCCTTCGCGGTCAGGATTGTCCGCCTCGACCGACGCGTTTTGACACCCTTCCGAAACGCGAACGCCGACGCGCCGCCGGGGCCGCTCCGGCGGTTCGCGACGCTCGCCATACGGGAGGTGCCAACGCCGGCACTTCGGCGTGAACCCGCGCGGAATCACCTCGACGATCACCCCTCGCATCTCGAGCGTCCGCATGTGGCGCCGCACCGACCGTTCGGAGAAACCGGTCCACGCGGCGAGCGTCGCCATCGACGGGTTTGCGTAGCCGCACCGCCTGGCATGCAGCGCGAGCGTCGTATAGACGGCGAGCGCGTTGCCGTCACCCCGGAGATGGACGAGAGCCCACTCGGTGACCACGGCAAATCGTTCGAGCATCGGCGCGCCGGGCTCCGCCCGTCTTGGCCCGCGGTTCATCGCGGGCTCCGCGGCGGCTCTCCCGGACAGCCTTCGGCGATCCACCGCTCGATCGCCTCGATCGGCCAGCGGACGAGCGCCCCGAGGCGGATCGCGGGCGGAAGCCGCCCGGCGTCGCGCATCCGGTGGACGTGCCGCGTGGAGCAGCCGAGCATCCTCGCGACGTCCTCGATGCCGACGAGGCGTCGTTCGGTGTTGGGAGGTCGGCGCTCGGTCATGATGCACCTCCCGTCCGGCGTTCGGACTTGGCGCGATCAGCGAGAATCGCGGCGACCGTCGGCACATGGACGAGCGGCGGACCGCCCGTCGAGAGTGCCGGAAGTCGACCGGCCTCGATCTCCTGCCGAAGCCAGCGTGCTGGAACGCGAAGGGCACGGGCGGCCCGCGAAAGCGGAACCGGTACGTTGAGGGATGAATGGTGTCTCATGCCCTTCAGCGTCGACCGGCGTTCGGCAGATTAGCGTCGTCGTAGCGGTAATCTCTCGGTCATTTAGGCGTCGCAGTGCCGCGCGCTACTCGATCCATTTCGCATTCTGCCGAGAGTCGTGGCACGAGCGCCGGACTTCGGACCCAGGGGACGGTCCGCGAGCTTGTAATTGATGAGCCTCCGGATCGCCGCGTCAACCGTCTTTGCTGAAAGCCGATGGCCGAGTGCTTCCGCGATCCTCGCCGACGTGTGGACCTCGTCGGAGGGCAACGCGCACAGAGCTTGGAGCACGTGGAGATCGGCTTCCTTCAGCGCGCGACTCGGGACGACGTCGGCCGACGATGGCACACAAGCCGGCGCCTCGGTCGGCGCCGCGCCCTGCGGAGCGGCGGTGCCAAGTGGCGTCGCTGGCCCAGCGGCAAACGCGTCTCGAATCGCCACCGCAATCTCGTCGGCGTTCTTCACCGTCACGGGCGCAGGGACGGGTTCGGTGAAAGAGCCAAGTCCGCCCAACGTGCAGCTATGCGAGGTCCCGCTTCCCTGCAGGACCCCGCGGTGCTGGAATCCGTTTCGCTTGAAGACGAAGTCCAAGATGCGGTCGTCGCAGAATCCGATGTCGTCGCGAGCGATCACGCCGTATTGGGTCAGTCGCCACTTACCCTTGCCCACTTCGGTCGAGTGAATGCCCCCGTTGGAGTTGGGCGTCGTGCGGCGCGATGCTTCGAACTTGTCCTTCCATCGAGGATAGGTCGCTTCGATCACCGGACCCATCGCCTCGGCGAGGCCGCACTCGCCCGTCGCCGAGACCTCCGTCTCGACCCATTCGGGTCCGTCGACACGAGCCAACCGAACGCGGAACCTCCTCTCCACGAAGCCCGCTTCAGTCATACGGTAAAGCGCGTCAGCCTCCGCAGAGGTAAGAGCGTCTGGGTCAATCTCCTCCCACCGCTCAGGGATACGACGAAGCAGCCCCAGGATCGCCTTTTCCACCGGCGAACGGTCACCGCTCATTCGCAACGTCCTTTCGGAATCACGGCGTCTGCGCCGCGCACGCGGCACCGCGACAGATTATGCCATGAAGCGACTGGCGCTGCCTAGGTTGCCTTCGCGACCTCCGCGCGGGACCGGCGGTCCTTCTGCAGCCAACGAAACCTGCGAAAATGTCAGCCCATAATTAGACGACTGCGGCATCGGCGGCTTACATTGGTTAGAATATGTTGGGACGCCCCCCCGGCCGATGGTTCCTTCCTGGCGGATATTTTTGTATATGGCCCCACGGAGGAGCGCCGCGGTCGGACTGAGTTTGTTGCGCGTGTCCGCTGTCCGGTCTTGATTCATGCCGCCGACTCCGTCCGCCCCGACCTGACTCCGGACGACCTCCCGCGACCGCCCGGACAGGTCCCCCCCCGGTCGCGAGGCCCCGCGGGGACGAGGCGCCCCTTCAGGCATGTCGACGCCACGGATCCCGGCGTCCCCATACAGGTCCCCACGACACGGAGGTCCCCATGAACGTCATGAAGGTGGAGCTGCGGCCCGTCCAGTCGATCCGCCCCTACGAGAGGAACCCCCGCATCAACGACGCCGCGGTCGAGGCCGTCGCCGCGTCGATGCGGCAGTTCGGCTTCCGCCAGCCGATCGTCGTCGACGGCGACGGCGTGATCGTCTGCGGGCACACGCGCTTCAAGGCCGCGCAGAAGCTCTTGCTCGAGAAGGTCCCTGTCCATGTCGCCAAGGACCTCACCCCCGAACAGGTGCGCGCCTACCGCATCGCCGACAACAAGACCGCCGAGCTCGCCGAGTGGGACATGGACCTCCTCGCGGTGGAGCTCGGTGCGCTACGGGAACTCGACGTCGACCTCGCGTCCCTCGGCTTCGACGAGGACGAACTCGCGAAGCTGCTCGGTGGCGGCGTGACCGATGGCCTCACCGATCCCGACTCGATCCCCGCACCGCCCGACGAGGCGACGACGCGGCCGGGCGATCTCTGGATCCTCGGCGAGCATCGACTCCTCTGCGGCGACTCGTCGAAGGCGGAGGACCTCGACCGACTCCTCGACGGCGAGCCGATCCATCTCGTCAACACGGATCCGCCCTACAACGTGAAGGTCGAGCCGAGGAGCAACAACGCGATCGCGGCCGGGCTCTCGTCCTTCGCCGCGACGAAGCCGACGCATCATCAGTCGATGGATGTCGCGCGGCACCCCGAGAAGGCGAAGGCGACGCACAAGCAGCTTCGCGCGAAGGACCGTCCGCTCGCGAACGACTTCGTGACCGACGAGGCGTTCGACGCCTTGCTCGATGCGTGGTTCGGCAACATGGCGAGGGTGCTGCTGCCGGGCCGCGGCTTCTACATCTGGGGCGGCTACGCGAACCTCGGCAACTATCCGCCCTACCTCAAGAAGCACGAGCTGTACTTCTCGCAGGGGATCGTGTGGGACAAGCAGCATCCGGTGCTCACGCGCAAGGATTTCATGGGCGCGTTCGAGATCTGCTTCTACGGCTGGCGCGAGGGCGCGGCGCACCTCTTCCTCGGACCGAACAACGCGACCGACCTCTGGCACGTCAAGAAGGTGAACCCGCAGAGCATGGTCCACCTGACGGAGAAGCCGGTTGAACTCGCGGTGCGCGCGATGCAGTATTCGTCGCGGCCGGGCGAGAACGTCCTCGACCTCTTCGGCGGAAGCGGCTCGACGCTCGTCGCGGCCGAGCAGACGGGACGGAAGGCGTTCCTGATGGAGCTCGACCCCCTCTATTGCGATGTCATCGTCCAGCGCTACGACGAGTTCACCGGGCGGAAGGCGGTGAGAGTTCAAAGGGCCGAGGTGACGGCGTGACGCTACAGCGGCGACCCCTGCTCGACTTCCGATGCAATCTGTCGACTTACGTGATCGATGCCCGGATACAGGAGACTCTGCGCGCTGATGTTGCACATCGCCAACCATCGCATCACGTCGCGCTTCAACTGACGGTCGATGACGAGTCGTCCGCGGCGCAGGCCAGCCGATCCGGGAAGCGAATCAATCGCCTCGTTGTGATCGACCCGAACTCGCCCGCAGACAGTCATGAACCCCTGTTGCGCCTCCATTCGTGGAAACATGAAGCGATGGTGGAGCTTGGCGATCCATGTCGCCGAGTGCTCGTCGAACGCGGCCGCGGACAGGTACCGCTCATTCAAGCGGAATGTGGACTGCAGTACGGGATCGATGTCGTCGCATCCAAGTACCGTTGCCCGCGTCGGAACGCCCCAGCCGTCCCATTCGGCGTGGATGGCGTCATCGAGCTGCTTCTGGACGAACCACCACACGACTCCGTCACTGTCCGCATGCTCCATGCAGGCGAAGTACGCCGCGACCATTGGCGACGCCGACCAGTCGACGATTCGCGTAGGGAGTCCCGAGTGCCGCCCGAGCGCCATCACGTTCCAGATGCCTTCCCCGTCGATCGTGCGAAGAAACTCGCGTTCGGCACTAGACGCAAATCGTTCAGCCTGCACTCGGAACCGCTCCAGAATTGCTCGCTCTTGAACGAGTACCGCGACGTACTCGTCCTTTCCGATCCCGGGCCGCAAGGCGCGGTCGAGTGTGCTTCGCAATGTCCATTCAATCTTTGCCAGTCCCCTCCATGCGACTGGGGATTCAATCGACGCGGCGTCTGCGGTCAGTCTTTGGACGACGGCGACCAACTGCTCAACTCCGACAATCCGTATCGACGGCCAAGTTACGTCTGCGGGATGCATGCACCAGAATGTATGGTGAAGGGGTACCCAACATTCGGTTCCACCGCAAAGACGCCCCGGCAACCGCCGGGGCGCTTGAATCGTGCGCGCGCCTCGGAATCAGTGGGGGTCGCCTCCAGCGGCCCTCATCTGGCCGACCGCGAACTCCGCGATCGCCTGCGCGGCGGTGAAGCCCTCGGCTGCGCGGAGGCGGTTGGCGGTGCCCTCATCGCGCACCAGTCCGGAGCGCTTGAGGAACTCGACCCCGATGTACGCGACGGTCCAGTCGCGCTGCGTGTCACCGGCGAGCTCACCGACGACGAACCACTCGCCGCGCTTGTCCTCGATCGCGTAGGCGACCTGCTCGAGGTCGTCGACGTCGCAGGCGTGGTCTTCGGCAGCGCCGCTGGCGAGCGTGCTGTAGCGCATCAGCGTGTCGCCCTTGAACTCGTAGCGCGGAGTGCCTTCGCTCGGCGGCGCTTCCTCCGCCGCGAGAATCGCGCGATGGAGGTCGTCCCACTCCTCGTACGACTCCATGCGGCAGTCGCGTTCAGAGGCGAGCGCGGACGCGGCCCGGAGGAGATCGGCGAATCTCGTGTCGAACGTCTCCAAGGGTCACGCTCCCTTCCCGTTGCTAGGGGTGAAGAGGCCGCGGTCGGTCTTCCTGAAGCGCGCACCCTTCCCCTTGGCGGCGATCTCCCGGATCATCGCGGCGTAGAGTGTGGCGTGCGGCGTCTTGCCGCTCGTCGACCAGCCCGCCGCGAGGACGCGCTCGGCGATCGACTTCGCGTTCAGCGGCTCCTTCGCCGAGGCGAGGACCTTGGCCGCGAGGTCGAGGCCGCTCGCGCGCTTGGGCTTCGCCTCTGGCGTCGGCGTTGCCTTCGCGCCCTTCTCCTTCGGGGCCTTCTCCGCGTTGCCGCGCTTCGCCTTCGCCTTCGCCGTGGGCTTGGTCTCGGTCGTCCGGGCGTGCGTGGCGTTCGCGACCTCCTTCGCGGTCGGGACCTCGTGGTCCTCCTTGCCGTCGGCGAGGCGTTCCGCGATCTCGGCGATCGCCGCCTTGCGGAGGCGTTCGGTCTTTGCGGCACCGTCCGCACGCGCGGCGTTCTTCGACATGCGCGGCGACTTCGGGGCGGACGGCTTCTTCGTTCTCGTACTGGACCTCTTCGACATGGCGTTTCTCCGTGGTGGAGCCTTGGAAACAGCGAAGCCCGCGACGTGCGGGCTTCAGAGGACTGGCGTGATTCGGATCTCCCGGCCGCAGGCCGGGCATTGGCAGCGGGTCGGCGTGCGCCGCTTTCGCTCCTCGTTGCAGCCGGCTTGGCGGCCGGCCCCGCGACCGGCTTCATACGCGGCGGTCAGCGCCGCTTCGACCATCCAGACCGCGACCTCGCGGAAGTCCGCTCCGCTGCGCCGCGGCTCGAACGAGTCGATCTCGAAGAGGAGGTCGCGCGTGGCGATCGCGAGGATCGCGGCGTCTCGGATGGCGTCGTGGCTGGCGGCAGGGTCGTTCGGCATGGTCGGCGTCCTTTCTTCCGGGTGCGCGGCGTCGGGGAATCCCGTCCGCACGTCCGTCATGAGGGCATGAGTCGGCGCCGGCATCAAGTCCCATCCCGACGGATCCCGGCGATCGTGGCGGACCGTGGGCCCCCCTCGGCTGCAACGGGGAGCGCCGAGGCCAACCTCGACCGGGGGGTCCGGGGGGTCCGGGACCTTCGGGAGGCGGAACATGGCTGACTCGCCCGACGCCGCCTCGCGCCGAAGCCCCGCCGCGCTCGAGGTCGCGGACCTCGTGCGGCTTCTCCGCGCCGCGGGCGCCCGCCACGCCGACGAGGACGCCGTCCGGCGCGACCTCGACGCGGGCGCGCCCGTCAATGCCGACGGCACCCTTCACCTCGTCCGCTACGCCGCATGGCTCGTCCGCACCGACGCCCGCCCGGAGGGAGCGCGTGGCGACTGACGTCCGCCGACTCCGCGCGGGCGACCTCTGTCGCCTCCTCAACTCGACGCCGCTCGGC
>JAEUIT010000076.1 GCA_016795035.1 Phycisphaerae bacterium
GGGCTCGGGCGCGATCATCCGCGTTGCAGGCATCACCGGTCGCGTCCGCGGCATGAAGTACAAGCGGCCCGACGGCGGCGCGGTGCGCCCCTCGCTCGTCCTGATCGACGATCCGCAGACGGACGAGTCGGCGCGGAGCCCCTCACAGTGCGACACCCGCGAACGCATCCTCTCGGGAGCGATCCTCGGTCTCGCGGGGCCCGGCAAGAAGATCGCTGGGCTCATGACGCTGACGGTCGTGCGACCGGACGACCTGGCCGACCGTCTCCTCGACCGCGACAAGCACCCGCAGTGGCAAGGCGAGCGGACGAAGATGGTCTACTCGTTCCCGACGAACGAGGCGATCTGGGCGCGCTACGCGGAGCTCCGTGCCGAGGGACTCCGCGCCGACGCAGGCATTGCGAGGGCGACCGAGTTCTACCGTGAGCACCGCGAGGCGATGGACGACGGTGCGCTCGTCGCGTGGGCCGAGCGCTTCAACCACGACGAGGCGTCCGCCGTTCAGCACGCGATGAATCTTCGCTTGCAGGGAGAGCAGGCGTTCTGGGCCGAGTACCAGAACGCGCCACTCCCCGAGGCGAGTCTCGTCGAGGACGACCTCCTCACCGCCGACCAGATCGCGGCCAAGACGAACGGCCACGCGCGGCGCGAGATCCCGATCGGCTGCACGCGGCTGACAATGTTCGTCGACGTGCAGGGCAAGGCGCTCTTCTGGCTCGTCGCCGCGTGGGAGGACGACTTCACTGGCTACCTGATCGACTACGGCACCGAGCCCGACCAGAAGGCGGCGTACTTCACGCTCCGCGACGCGCGGCACACGCTCGCGGATGCGTCATCGCGCGCCGGCCTCGAAGGCGCGGTCTACGCCGGGCTCGAGCGATTGATCGAGGCGACCGTCGGGCGCGAGTGGCGGCGCGATGACGGCGCGATGGTCCGCATCGACCGCTGCCTCATCGACGCGAACTGGGGCTCGTCGACCGACGTCGTCTACCAGTTCTGCCGCCAGTCGCAGTACGCCGGCACCGTCATGCCGAGCCACGGCCGCTACGTCGGCGCGTCGAGCATCCCGTTCAGCGAGTACCGACGCAAGCGCGGCGATCGGGTCGGCCTCAACTGGCGCGTGCCGACGATCACGGGCCGCCGCGCGGTGCGGCACGTCGTCTTCGACACCAACTTCTGGAAGAGCTTCGTGCACGCACGGCTCGCCGTACCGATGGGTGACCCCGGGTGCCTCTCGCTCTTCGGCCGCACACCCGCCACGCATCGGCTGCTGGCCGACCACATGCTCGCCGAGTACCGCGTCAGGACCGAGGGGCGTGGCCGGACGGTCGACGAGTGGAAGCTGCGGGTCGAAAGCCTGGACAACCACTGGTTCGACTGCGCGGTTGGTGCGTCCGTCGCCGCGTCGATGGAGGGGGCGGTGCTCTTCGGCACCGGTGAGTCGATGGCGGCATGTCGCCCTCGGATCAAGCTCTCGTCTCTCAGGAGGGCACGATGAGGACGCATCAGTCCGCGAAACCAGCGACACCGGCACGAGGGCTTCGATGCCCGGCCTGCGGGTGCTCACATCTCCGCGTGATATACACAAGACGCGCGTGGGGAGGCCACGTGGTTCGCCGGAGGGAGTGTCGGAACTGCGGACGTCGGCTGACCACGGCGGAACGCCCTTTGGCAGGGTAGGCTTTCCTTCGACAGCCTCGGCCCAACTCCCGGGGCGAGGGATCGACATGGCGGAACGACGAATCGACCCACCACGGTCGGAGTTCGACAAGCTCCTGACACCCCTCACCGAAGGTGAGCGACGGATCGTTGATCTCTTTGACCGGATGCTCCCGCCCGCGTGGGAGATCTACGTTCAACCTCACCTCAACGGTCTTCGTCCTGACATTGTCCTGCTGCATCCGGAGATCGGGGTCGCAGTATTCGAGATCAAGGACTGGGACCTCGCTGCGATGCAGTACTCGGCGGAGAGAGACGCGCGGAGCGGCGAGCTTCGGTTGATGGGGCGTGATGCAAACGGACGCCGGTTCTGTCGGGAGCACGAGAATCCGGTCACGAAGATCCGGCTCTACAAGAGCGAGCTGTTCGACCTCTACTGCCCTCGGCTGAACGATCGCGCCGGCTTCGCGGCGATCACAGCTGGACTGATCTTCTCTGCGGCGAGTAGAGCGCAGGTGGAGTCGGTATTCGGTCCGTTCCGAGCAGAGGACGAAGGCGTCAAGAAGTACCCCAAGTACTACCCGATGGCCGCGACCGAAGATGTCGCTCGAAGTGCTCTGGATGTCGTCTTTCCAGAGTGGAAGCGAGCTTCGTCGCAGGTCATGACGCCCGATGTCGCGGACGACCTGAGAGCCTGGCTCAGGGAGCCAGCGTTCAGCCGTGAGCAGCGCCGCCCGCTTGAGATGGACGCCCGCCAACGCGACCTCGCAACATCGCGCACGGAGTCTGGCTATCGCCGAATCAAAGGCCCGGCGGGTTCAGGGAAGAGCGTTGTGCTGGCAGCCCGAGCAGCTGAGCTGGCCGATCGGGGGAAGCGCGTCCTCGTAGTGACCTTCAACATCACACTCCTCAACTACCTCCGCGACCTTGCCGTTCGGCATGCGACCAGCCGACAGGTGATCCGCCGGCAGGTCGACTTTCTCAACTTTCATAAGTGGTGCAAACGAGTGTGCATTGGGAGTGGCAACAGGGGAGCCTACAGCGAGATCTGGGCCAAATCATCGAACGGCGACGAGTTGCAGCCCGATCCCGTCCTTCAGGTGGAGTTGGCGCGGCTGGTCCAGCGCCTGTACGACGAGACCCCTGGCACGCTCCCTCGGTACGACGCAATCCTGGTGGACGAGGGTCAAGACTACTACCCGGAGTGGTGGCAAACGCTTAGGAAGGCTGTCAGGCCAGACGGCGAGATGATGCTCGTGGCAGACAAGACACAGAACATCTACGCCACCGCCGCCGCATGGACTGAGGACGCGATGGCGAACGCAGGCTTCCGCGGCCCTTGGTCCGAGCTTCGCATCAGCTACAGGCTGCCACCCGCAGTGATCCCCCTTCTGGAAGGATTCGCAGATCAGTTCCTCGGAGCCGAAGAGACCGACATCCCTCAAGTCGAGCGCCGAGAGAACCAGATGGAGTTTGCCGACCTCTTCCCCGTCGAGCTCCGCTGGGTTCAAGTGCGCGCGACCGAGACCTGCGTGGCATCTTGTGTGGCGGAGATTCGACGCCAGATGACGCGACTTCGAGCAGACACGGCGATTCCAGACATTACCTTCCTTTCGGGCAAGCCAGTGGGACGTGCAGTGGTTGACGAGTTGAGCCGTCTTGGAGTCCACGTACTTCACACGTTCGATGCGGACAAGTCAGCTGCGCAACGTCAGAAGCGGGCCTTCTTTCAGGGATCGGCACGAGTGAAGGCCACGACGCTTCACAGCTTCAAGGGCTGGGAGGCAAGACACCTCGTCCTGTTTGTCGGGAGTGTGGATCGCGCGGAAGACCGCGCCCTGATCTACACGGCTCTTACGCGCCTTCAGAGGCACGAGAACGGCAGCGCCCTGACCGTCGTATGCGCCTGTCCTGAGCTGTTCACGTACGGGAAATCCTGGCCGGATTTCGCCCAAACCTAGGCGCTGATGTCTGCCGGTGTAACGACCTACATCGGATCGTTCAGAAAGCGGACAGACCTCCAATCCACGACGTACTTCCTAAGTAGCGGCCACGCGCTTCGCGTACCACGGCCGCGCTCGGAGTCGCCGTGGCCGAAGACCTCGAAAACAAGATCCGCGACAACGCCTCCGGCCCCGCCAAGGCGTCGAACGAGACCGGCTCGGTCGAGCAGCACGCGCTGCGCGACCAGATCGAGGCCGACCGCTATCTCGCGTCGAAGGCTGCCGTCGCCAACCCCAAGCGGGCAC
>JAEUIT010000038.1 GCA_016795035.1 Phycisphaerae bacterium
ATGCCGACTTCGGTGCCGTACCAGATCATCGGCGCGCCGACGTACGTCATCTGGAGGAGCGCGAGCAGGCGCGTCTTTCGGTACGCGAGCTCGTCGGGCTTCGACGCGACGTAGTTCGTCGCCCCGTCCTGCGGGCGATTCTCGCGGTTGTAGTCGCGATCGGGGTTCATCAGCATCGACGCGATGCGGTCGGTGTCGTGGCTGTCGAGAAGATTCTGCATCACGTACGTCGCCTCGCTCGGATACGCGAGGCGCAGCTCCGCGAGGCGACGATCGAGCTTCGACGGCGCGAGCTTCTTCGCGCGATTGCCGACCCACGCGATCGCGGGCTGCGCGAACTGGTAGTTCATCACCGCGTCGAACGTCGTGCCGTCGACCCAGTCGTCGGCCTGCTGCCAGATCTCGCCGACGAGATACGCGTCGGGGTTGATCGACTTCACGAGCGCTCGCCACTCGCGCCAGAAGGCCATCGGCACCTCGTTCGGCACGTCGAGCCGCCAGCCGTCGACGCCGTCCGACGGATCGCCGTCGCCGTTCGGATCCATCCAGCGGCGCGTCACGTCGAAGATGTGCTTGCGGAGCGACTCGCTCGCGAGGCCGTGCGTCTCGTCCTTCCGGAAGCTCGGCATGCCGCCGAAGCCGGCCCAGCCCTCGTGCTGAAACGGCGTCCACGACTTGATCGCGAACCAATCGGCGTAGCGCGACGCTTTGCCGCGCTCGCGCACGTCCTCGAAGGCCGGATGCGCCGTGCCGACGTGGTTGAACACGCCGTCGATGATCACGCGGAAGCCCTGCCGCTTCGCCTCCTTGAGGAAGTCGAGAAAGACGCGGTCGCTTCCGGTCCACGTCCACGTCGACGGGTCGAGAAGGTCTTCCTTCGCCTCGGCGGCCTTGTAGTCGCCCTTCACGCCTAACAACTCTTCGACATGCACGTAGCTCGTCGCGTCGTAGCGATGGAGCGACGGCGACTGGAAGATCGGCGTGAAGTAGATCGCGTTCACGCCGAGCGACTTCAGGTAGCCGAGCCTCTCGCGCGCGCCCTGGAGGTCGCCGCCGTAGAGGCGATCCCAGATGTACTCGTAGAAGCCTTTGCCGGTCGCCTTCTCGACGTCGCTCGGCTCGTACCAGTCGCTCGTCCACGGGCGCACGTGCGTCGGATCATTCGCCGTCTCCGCGTTGCGGAAGCGGTCGGGCATGATCTGGTACCAGACCGCGCGCTTGGCCCAGTCGGGAGTCTTGACCTTCGGCCGGTTCGATCGAAGCGTGTACGTCTCAGGGTGGCGGGCCACGGTGGCTCCATCGCGAAGGAGGAACGTGTAGGAACGGTCGGTGTCGGTGCGCGGAAGCGTCGCCTCCCAGTACTGGAAGACGTCGGTCATGACTCCGCGTTGCAGGCGAATCGGCGCCGCGTCGGGGAAGACGACCTCGACCGACTCGACGTCGCCCGCGAGCGTGCGGTAGCGGAGCGCAAGCGTGCCGTCGGCGCGGTCGTCGAGATACGTCGCGCGGTTTGGGCGATGCTCGACCGCGAGCGCCTCGATCGCTCCGTCGCCGATGGCCGCGGCGCTCGCATCGAGCGCGGCGAGGGCGCCCAGCGTGATCCGCGAATTGGTGCCTTCGTGGCCGTCGTCGACGCCGTCGGGATTCTTCGGGTCGGCGATCCAGCGCTCGCCGTCGAGGACGAACTTGTAGAGCCAGGGGCCAGGCTTCAGTCGCGCCGTCGCGCGCCACACGCCGTCGGCGCCTCGCGTCATCGCAAGCGCGTCGCGATTCCATCCGTTGAAATCGCCAGCCACGGTCACCGACGTCGGCGCCTCTCCCAACGAAAGCGACCACGTGACGTCCCACAGGCCGTCGGGCGTCTCGCGTGCCCCAATCGAAGGAGGAAGCGGCGCCATGCGCGACCCCGCTGCGACCGCAAGCGGCGGCACGGCCGGCGGCCACTCGGCCCGCGCGAGCGACGGAAGCGCGCCGAGCGCCATCGCGGCGGCACAGACGTGCGCGATTCGGCGCGAGTTGGAGCGGACGTGATTCATGCGGCGCGATTCCGTGCTCATTCGAGAAGGCGAGCACCGCTTTATACTCCGCGCGATGCGTTCCCGTGGCGTCGGAGACCGAGCCAAGACGGCCGCACGAGCGCTCCTTGCTGCCGTTGCGGTCGCGCTCGTGGTGTGGTCGTTCGTCCGCGTGGGGTCGCGCGAGCTTCGGCGATTCCTCGAAACGCGCGGCGGGATCGAACTGGTCGTGCTCCACTGGTCGGGCGAAGGCGGGCCCGAGGAGGACGAGATCGTCGAATCGTCGCTCCGCGCGTTCGAGGCCGCGAATCCCGGCATCCGCGTGCGCCGCATCAATCCCGGCGATTCCGCGGGCTTCTACACGAAGCTCCAGACGATGCTCGCCGCGGGCGAACCGCCCGACCTCTTCTACGTCGGCAGCGAGCGCGTCGCGTCGTTCTCGTCGCTCGGCATCCTCGAGCCGCTCGACGACTTCGTCGCGCGCGATCCCGGCACGCTCGTTCTCGACGACTTCTGGCCTGCAACGGTGAACGCCTTCCGCTTCGACGGCTCGCTCGTCGGAAGCGGCACGCTCTACGGGATTCCGAAGGATTTCACCACCGTCGGCTTCTATCTCAACAAGGACCTCTTCCGGAAGGCCGGCCTCGAGCTTCCGTCGTACGACTGGACGTGGGACGAGTACATCGCGATCGCGCGCCGTCTCGCGCAGCTCGACGACACGATCGGCAGCGAGTTCGTGACGTGGCCGTTCATCGTGCGCGCGTACCTGCGGACCGAAGGCGTCGACGTGCGCGGCGCGTCGTTCGACGACGTCACGCTGCGCGATCCGGTTGTCCTCGAGGCGCTCGCGCGGCTCCGCAGCTGGCGCCACGACGAGGAGCGCACGCTCACGAGCGGCAAGTCGAAGCTCGCGACCGGCGCGGCCGCGTTCGCGACCGGGCGCGTCGGCATGGCAGGTCCGTTCGGTCGCTGGGTCGTGCCCGAGTATCGGCGCATCACCGAGTTCGATTGGGACTTCCGGCCCCTGCCGCGCGGGCGCGAGCGCTCGAACATCATCGCGACGGTCTCGTGGTCGATGTCCTCGGAGAGTCGGCACAAGGCCGAAGCGTGGAAACTCCTGCGCTGGCTCGTGAGCCCGGAATCGCAGGCGGCGCAGGCGCGGCTCGGCCTCGCGATCCCTTCGCTCGCGACGGTGTCCGAGACCGAGGCGTTTCTCGATCCCACGCAGTTGCCGCACTCCGACGACGCGTATCTCGCGCCCCTCAGGAGCGGCGAGACCGACGTGCGCGTCGTCGACTGGCCGGCCGATCCCACGTTCGAGCAGATCCTCGGCTCGCGTCTCAACCAGGCGCTCCTCACCGGCGACCTTCCGCTCGACGCCGCGGTCGCCGACTTCGAGGCGGCGTGGAGCGCGCACCGCAACTCCCCGTTGCAGGCGAAGGACTTCCCGAAGTTCCCGTGGCGCACCGTGACGATCGCCGCGGTCGCCGTCGCCGCACTCGGCGCGATCGCGCTCGTCGTGACCTATCGGCGCTCGCGAGGTCCGGCGAGCACGCGGCGCGAGGAACGCGCCGGGCTCCTCATGGTGTCGCCGTGGGTGACGGGCTTCGCGATTTTCATGGCGGTGCCGATGGTCCTGAGCTTCCTCCTGAGCCTCTCGAACTGGCAAGGGATCACCCGGCTCGGCGAGGCGCAGGCCGTCGGCCTCGGCAACTACACGCAGCTATTCCTGCACGACGCGCGCTTCCGCACGAGCCTGTGGGTGACCTTCTACTACGTCCTCGTCGCCGTGCCGCTCGGGCAGGTCACGGCGCTCCTGGCTGCAACGCTGATGAACGCGAAGGTGCGCGGCATCGAGCTCTACCGCGCGGTCTGGTATCTGCCGAGCGTGCTCGCGGGCGTGGGCGTCGCGGTGCTCTGGCGCTGGATGTTCGATCCCGAGGCGGGCTTGATCAACGCGGCGCTCACGCCGCTCCTCGGACTCGTCGGCGCGAAGCCGCCGGAGTGGTTCGGCGCCGACGCCGCCGCGTGGGGGCCGCCGGCCTTCGCGATCATGAGCCTCTGGTCGGTCGGCGGCAGCATGATGATCTACCTCGCCGGCCTCCAGAACGTGCCGAAGGAATTGCTCGAGGCCGCGGACATGGATCGCGTTGGCCCGGTCGGGCGCTTCTTCCGCGTCACGCTGCCGATGCTCTCGCCGGTCGTCCTCTTCAACTCGCTCATGGCCCTCATCGGCAGCTTCCAGGTCTTCACGCAGGCGTACGTGATGACCGCAGGCGAGCCCGGTGATCTCACCCGCTTCTACGTCCTCTACCTCTACAACCAGGCGTTCGACCTCTACGCCATGGGCTACGCGTCGGCGATGGCGTGGATCCTCCTCGTCATCGTGCTCGTGATCACGGTGATCCTTCTCCGGACGAGCCGCGGCCTCGTCCATTACGAAGGGCTCCGCTCATGAAGCGCCGCGGACCCTTCCTCGCGCATGCGCTCCTCGTTGCAGGCGGACTGCTCATGGTCCTGCCGCTCGTCTGGATGCTCTGCGTCAGTCTCCTCTCGCCCGCCGACGCGCAGGCCGCCACGGTCTCGCGCGACCTCGGCCGCCTCATCCCGACCGACCCGCAATGGTCGAACTACGCCGACGCGCTCGCGCAGATGGGCTCGAAGCGCTGGGACGGGTTCCTCGACGCGCTCGCGAACTCCGTCGTGGTGACGACGCTCGTCGTTGCAGCCACGATCGTGAGCTCGAGCCTCGTCGGCTTCGCGTTCGCGCGCACGCGCTTCCGCGGCCGCGGCCCGCTCTTCCTGATCATGTTGGCGACGATGATGTTGCCCGGGCAGGTGACGCTGATCCCGCTCTTCCTCCTCTTCCGCTCGCTCGGCTGGATCGACACGCTCCTGCCGCTCATCGTGCCGGCCTTCTTCGCGAACGCGTTCTTCGTCTTCATGTATCGCCAGTTCATCGCGCAGATCCCCGAGTCGCTCATCGAGGCGGCGGCGATCGACGGCTACGGCTGGCTCGGGATCTGGTGGAAGATCGCGTTGCCGCTCTGCCGACCGGTGTCGGCGATCTGCGCGGTGTTCACGTTCGTGTACGTCTGGAACGACTTCCTCTCGCCGCTCGTCTACCTCCACAGCGACGAGCAGGCGACGCTCGCGGTCGCGCTCAACTCCTTCCGCAACCAGTACGGCGGCATCACGAAGGTCAACCTCCTCATGGCGGCCAGCCTCGTGACGATGCTTCCGTGCATCGTGCTCTTCTTCGCGGCACAGAAGCAGTTCATCGAGGGCCTCGGCAGAGGCGCCGTGAAGGGCTGACGGACCCACAACTCCAATGGCGACGATCGAACTCTCGAACCTCTCGAAGACCTACGCCGGCGGCGTGCAGGCGGTGCGCGGCGCCACGTTCACGATCAAGGACGGCGAGTTCGTCGTGCTCGTCGGCCCGTCGGGCTGCGGCAAGTCCACGTTGCTGCGCATGATCGCGGGGCTCGAGGACATCACCGACGGCACGCTCACGATCGACGGCCGCCGCATGAACGACGTCGCGTCGCGCGACCGCGACATCGCGTTCGTCTTCCAGAACTACGCGCTGTATCCGCACCTCTCGGTGCGGCAAAACCTCGCGTTCGGCCTCGAGCGCCGCCGCGCGTACCCGAGCCTCCTGACGTCGCTCCTTTCCCGCGACTACCGCGAGAACCGCAACGAGGAGTCGGCGCGGATCCTCGCGAAGGTCGATCGCGCCGCCGAGACGCTCGGTCTCGTCCCCTACCTCGACCGCAAGCCGCGCGAGCTCTCGGGCGGCCAGCGTCAGCGCGTCGCGGTCGGCCGCGCGATCGTGCGCGAGCCGAAGGTCTTCCTCTTCGACGAGCCGCTCTCGAACCTCGACGCGAAGCTGCGCGTCGAGATGCGCGCCGAGCTGCGCGAGCTGCATCGGCGGCTCAAGACGACGATCGTCTACGTGACGCACGACCAAGAGGAGGCGATGGGCCTGGGCGATCGCATCGTCGTCCTCAAGGACGGCCTCATCCAGCAGCTCGGCACGCCCGACGAGGTGTATGCGAAGCCCGCGAACACGTTTGTCGCGAGCTTCGTCGGCATGCCGTCGATCAACCTCATCCCCGGCCGCCTCCACCGCGGCGACCTCGTCGAGCGATTCGTCGCCGACGCCATCACGATCGATCTCCCCCCGTCGATGTCCGCGAAGGCGCCGCCCGGCCCGATCACGCTCGGCGTGCGTCCCGATCGGCTTCGGCTCGGTGCGGCTGCAACGACGAGTCCGTGGCGCGGCGACGCGCAGGTCGGCGCCGTCGAGCGCCTCGGCGACCGCACCGACGTGATCCTCCGCCTCGGACCGCATCGGCTCGTGGCCCGTTGCGATCCGCGCTGCGCGCCCGTCGAAGGCGGCACGTGCGCGGTCGGCATCGACCCGGCGGACGTGCATCTCTTCTCCGACGCCGACGACGGCGACCGGCTCTCGAAGAGCGACTGACGGCGACCGCCCCGCGGTCGCACACGAAACGTGCGGAACGCCCGGAAAGGGTGCGATCCAGGGGTCATTCCGGATATCTTTGTCCGTGTTTCGCTTTGGGTGTATCCCGGCGGTCTGTCGCCGCTCTCTCCAGGCACCCACGGGCTGGGGTGGTGTCGGGCCTTCCCCGACCGCCCCTCCTCTCGACCATCGGAGATCCCATGTTCCAGACAACAACCTCAATCATCCTCGGCACCCTCGTCGTGGCCGCCGCGACCGCGCTCGGCGGCGGTCCGCCTGCGGTCGTGGACCTCGGCCCGGTTCCCGGCGACGACCTCGTGGGACTTGCCGCTCGCTCGCAGCAAGACCACTCCATTGCCCGAGGCCTCGACTCGTACCTCGTCGCGTGGACCGAGACGCGAGCCGGCGGTGTCGGCAACGGCACCAACATGAGCGACATCGACGTCTTCGCGCTTCGGCTCGCGTTCGACGGCACGCCGATCGGGCAGCCCTTCGCGGTGACGCTCGAGGGCGGCGTGCAGCAGCGTCCGCGCGTCGCCTGGAACGGGAGCCAGTGGCTCGTCGCGTACGAGTCGCAGGATCCGACGCCGAACTACTTCCAGACGAACGTGCGCGGCGTGCGCGTGGACGCCATGGGCAACGTGGTCGACGCGTCGCCCATCCTCCTCGCGGCGGACGAGCAGTACTTCGCGGTGAGCGGCCAGGGCGGCGAATGGCTCTTCACGTGGCCCGAGTACGCCCCGAACGGCGTCGGCCAGAACGTCATGGGACGACGACTCGCGAACGACGGCACGTTCGCCGACGCGGCACCGACCACGCTCCTGTCGAACGCGTGGTGGCTCGGCACGACGAACCGCACGCTTGCGGCGAACGGCGAGTACCTCGTGGTCACCGCCGACTGGGCCGACAGCGCGATCACGAAGGCGCGGCGCATCGGGCTCAACGGCCAGCCGATCGGCGCGGCGTTCACCGTGCCGAGCCCGAACATGGCCACGAACGGCGACGAGTACTACGTGACGTGGCTCTCGAACTTCACGAATCTCGTCGGCTCGCGCATGACGAAGACCGGCACGCTCCTCACGCCGCGCGGCACGCTCATCACGAACGACTACTCGCAGTACTGGACGAGCGTCGTCGCGCACGACGGCGCGACCTGGTGGGTCGAGTGGAACGCCGCGAATCTCCTGCGGCTCGCTCGCGTCGACGCGTCCGGCGCCGTGCTCGATCCCGGCGGCGTCGCCGTTCCCAACGGCGCCTCCGGCACGAACGACCTCTGCTACGCCGTGCAGCTTGCCGCGATTCCCGCCGAGAATGGCGGCGGCGTGCACGTCCTCTGGTGGGACGTGCGGGCCAGCCAGAACGGTGACGCGAACGTCTACAAGGTCTCGGTGAGCGCGAACGGCGTCGTCGGCGACGAAGTGGGCGTGTCGATCGGAACCTCCACGCAGCGCCTTCCGGATTTCGCGGGCGGCCCGAATGGAGCCCGCGCGGTCGTCTTCCTCAGCGAGGGCGCGTTCGAGAAGCGCGTCCTCGTCTCGAGGCTCGGCTCGGACGGCGTCGTGCTCGACGCCGAACCGATCGAGGTCGCTGCAGGCGCGACGCTCGCACCACCGAGCATCGCCTGGAACGGCAGCGTGTATCTCGTTGTCTGGAGCGACAACACCGGGGTGAAGGCGCGGCGCATGAACGCCGACGGATCGTTCGTCGACGCGTCGCCGATCTCGGTGATGAGCGGGTTCAACGTGGGCGTCGACGCGGTCGGCGACGTTTTCCTCGTTGCAGCCACGCGCTACGGCGCGACGCCGCAGACGATCTACGCGCAGGCCCGCCGCTACGACGGATCGACCGGCAGCTTCCTCGACGCCGGCACCATCTTCCTCGGCGGCGGCTACGTCTCGGTCGCGCCGCGCGTGCACTCCGATGGCGCCCGCTGGATGGTCGCCTATCACAGCATGTGGAGCGCGCTCAGCTCGCAGGGCGACGCGATCGTGCAGTTCGTGAACGCCGACGGGACCGCCACCGGCGGATCCAATCCGACGCCATTCTCCGGCGCGACCGGCGATCCCGACATCGCGTTCTCCGGTTCGAACTACCTGATCGTCTGGCGGATGAACACGCTCGGCCAACCCGACAACTACATCATGGGCCGCACGATGGCGCTCGACGGCGCGCTTGGCCCGACCTTCACCGTCGCGCAGGCCGCGGGTCGGCAGCTCCGACCGGTCGCGACGTGGGACGGCGAGACCTTCGTCGTCGCCTGGGACGATCAGCGACATCGCACGTCGTTCTTCGATGCTCGCACCTGGGTCTACGCGACGCGCGTCACCGCCGCCGGATCGGTGCTCGATCCGGCGGGCCTCGCGATCGACGCGGGTGAGCATCCCGCGGCGACGGCCGCGATCGAGCGGCTCGGAACCGGCGAGACGATCGTGGCCGACGCGCGATTCCTTCCGACCGCCGATCTCTCCTCGTACCGGGTCGCCCTCATGACGATCGGCGTGGTGCCGGAGCCGGCGGATCTCGACGGCAACGGGTCCGTCAACGGCGCCGACCTCGCGATCCTGCTCGGCGCCTGGGGGGAGGGCGGCGCGGCCGACCTTGACGGCAGCGGCAGCGTCGACGGCGCGGACCTTGGTTTGCTGCTCGGAGCCTGGACCGGCTGACGCGTCACGGCTTCAGATCGCGATGCGATTCACTCGCGCGAAGGCGGGGCTCAAAGCCTCGCCTTCGCGGTTTTTAGGGCGGCGCGGCTGCAACATGGAGCTCCGAAACTACGATCGGCCGACCTTCGAAAGGACGGTCGTCCCACGAGAGGATCGCCATGGAATCGAACAACGTCGCCCGTTCGGAATCGCGCGAGTCGTCCGTCGCCGCCATGCTCGGCACCGCGGCCGTGATGGCGATCTCCGCGCTCATCGGCCTCGTGCCGCTCGCGCTCATGGTCATCGGCGGCTACACGGTGATCCGTTGGATCTTCGGCTGAGTCACGGCACCGCGATCGTGACATCGCGTCGCACGGGCGTCTGCGACACGATGCCGGTGAAGCCGTCGAGGCCGGGCGCCTCGAGCAAGACCCACGGAAACTCGATCGAAAGCGGCTGCGACAGCGTGTCGCCTTCGGCGAAGGGAAAGGACCACTTCACGGACCAGGTCTTTCCGTCGCCCTGCGAACTCCCGCTTCTCGACGCGATGCGCCGGTCGACCGTGACGAGAACGGCGGATTCGGGCGGCCGCACGGTCGACTTGGTCCACGTTCCCGAGACTTCGATCGTGGCCCCGTTACGCCGCGCCTGCAACGCGGAGAGGTGCGCGGAGAGGTCGCGCTCGACCGCGGCATAGTCGAGGCGGCGATCCTCCGCGAGGATGTCGGCCTCGAACGAGCGCTCCACGGTGCGCGTCACGCCGCCCACCGCGATCGTCGCCCTCATCGTGCCGGTGCACGTTCCGGCCGGAAGGTCGAGGTCGAGTTCGGTCGGTCCGCAGCTCGACATTCGGGGGAAGAGGCCGGTGACCGTCGCACCGCCGAGCGGTATCGTGCGACCCGCGATCTCGAGCTCCGTGGTCGTGATGTGCAGGCCGCCAAGCATCTGCCCCGCGTTGAACTCGACCGGCAGCCCGCGCGGGCTCTCGACGACGAGCCGCGGTCGGATCGCTCCGGCGGCCATGGCGGGTTCCGCGATGGCGCGCACGTCGGTGGCGTCGAGGACGAAGTTCGCGAAGTCGTCGTCCGGCATCCCGCCCGCCTGGAACGCGAGCACGACGAAGAAGGTGTCCTCGACATCCCACGGTTCGGACGGCGCCTCGCCTCGCGCGACGGCCTCGTGCGCTCGCCTCTGCCGCGCTCGAAGATCGTCGAGGATCGGCGCGAGCTCGGCCACCGATGCGGTCCCGAGCACGACGCGCTCGGTGAGCTCCGCATGGATCTGCCGCCGCCACGCGGAACTCGTCACGTTCCGCTCGACGTGCACGAGCCACCACGTCGGCGTGCGCTTGAGCCGGGCGACGCTGGCCACGTCGATCGCGAGCGTCGCCCCGAACGCGACGGCGACGACGGCGAGCGTCGCCAGAATCCACCGCCTCCGCCGCACGCCGCGCACGGTCGACTTCGCGCTCAACGTTGCACCGCACTCGGGACAGGTCGCGAGCGCGTCGCCGTGGCCGGTGAGGTCGAAGGCGCAGCGGCCGCAGCGAGGCTCCGTGCCGACGCGTCGACCGACGAGCGCCCATACGGCGATCGCGACGCCGACGAGCATCACCACGACGCCGATCGCGTTCGTCACGCGTCCTCCTTCACGCTCCAAGTCCTCGCGGCTTTCGGCGCCAGCGCGCCCAAGATGTTCTCGCGACGGAACTCGGGCCACGGAATCGGCGGCGGCGAGCCGACCGGCACGAGGTTGCGGGCGACGGTGCCGAGGAATCGCACCGAGGCCCAGAGGCGCCGCAGGATCGGCGCCTGCGTGCCTACGCCGTTGTGATGGAGGAGAAGGAGCGTGAGGTCGTCGTCGGGCGCCGCCCCGCCGCGCCAGTCGTCGAGCTTCGCCCGCAACGCGGAGAGGAGCTCGGCCGGAGTCGTCGCGTCGAGCGAGCGCACGATCTCAAGGAGCCGCGCCTCGCCGAGAAGCTCGCCGCTCGGCGAGCGCGCCTCGGTCACGGCGTCGGTGTAGGCGAGGACGAGGTCGTGCGTCGCGAGCGCGACGCCGAACTCCTCGTAGCGGGTCGGCTCGAGCACGCCGAGCGGCAGGTTCGAGATCTCGTCGTTGCGGTCGCTCGCGCGCGAGTCGGGCGCGATCAGGAACGACCATTCGCGCGTCTTCGCGCGGTAACGGAGCGGCCGCGGATGTCCGGCGTTGCAGAGGTCGAGCCGCGCGGTCGGCGCGAAGAACGTCATCGCCACGCTCGTCGCGAATCGTCCCGACGCGATGTCCGGCGCGCCGAACGCGCGGTTGAGCGCCTCGACGAACGCCGTCTGGTCGATGAAGTTCATGTAGCGGCGCATCATGGTCCGCAGCGACTGCGCGGCGCCTGCAACGGTGACGCCGTGTCCGCTCACGTCGGCGAGCACCATGCGGGCGATGCGCCCGGTGCCGCACGAGCTCACGAAGTGGACGTCGCCGCCGCCCGAGTCGGCGAGCCGCTCCTCGTTGCCGGTCGATTCGGGCGCGTACGGCTCGCTGTACACCCATGCGTCGAGCCCGGGCATCACGACCCCGTGGTCGGCGGAACGGTTTCCCCCCCAGACCTCCATGCACTGCATGACGTGGGGAGCGGAACTGGTCGAAGAGGCACTCATGGCTACGGCGTCAGATTCCCGGGAACGCCCTGCGGATACCGCCGCCGGATCGCGTCCTCAATTCGGCCGATGCGGTTGTCGGGATTTGGGTGCGTCGAAAAGAACTCGGGCGGCCCGCCGCCCCCCGAAGCCTGGGCAAGGACCTTCATCACTTCGATCAGCGCCCGCGGGTCGTACCCCGCGTTGCCGAGCAGTTCGACCCCCCACTCGTCGCACTCGAGCTCGTCCTCGCGGCCGTAGCGGAGGTTCAGGAGCTGCCCGACGGCCGCGGCGATCGCCGTGTTGCGGGCGCTCGCCCGCGGATCGTTCGGGTCCGCGGACCCGACCGCGACGGCTCCGACGAGCCCCTGCGTCAGCTGCGCCTTCGCAAGGTGCTCGGCGCCATGGCGCTCGATGACGTGGCCGATCTCGTGGCCGAGGACCCCGGCGAGCTGCCCCTCGGTCTTCAGCCGATCGAAGAGCGCCCGCGTGATGAACACTTGCCCGCCCGGCAACGCGAACGCGTTCACCGTCTGCGGGTCGCGAAGGAGATGGAAGTCGAACTGGTACGGCGTCTCCTTGCGGAGGCCGTCGCGGAGGAGGCGCGTCCCGACGGCATCGACGAGCTGCTGGGCCCTCTCGTCGGAGTCGAGGCCGCCGTGCTGCGCCGCCATCTGCGGCGCCGAGTGCAGGCCGAGCGCCACCTCCTCGGCCGGCGAGAGCGCGACCGACTGCACCTCGCCGGTGACGGGATTCGGCGAGCGCGAGGCGAAGTAGCCGACGATGGCCACGGCTGCAACGATGAGTCCGACGACGAGCTGCGGCCCGCGACGACTTCGGCTGTATCCGTCCATGGCGTTCCTCCTTTGGGGAACGCTACCCGAGATGCCCGCGCCGCGTTAGCCGCGGATCACCCCATTGCGCCGACGGTCGAAGTGCTCGGCAAGCCGATCCGCCGCGAGGAGGCCGGAGCGCGGCGTGGCCGACGCTCGTGCCGCGCCGCGCATGCGTTCGAGCGTCTCCGGAGATGCGAGGAGTTCGTCGAGGGCCGGCGCGAGCGCGTCTCCGCGCGGGCAGCGCCACGCGCATCCGATCGCGAGGAGTTCGGCGGCGTTGTGCTCCTCCTGGCCCGGAACCGCGTGGACGATCGCCATCGGCAGCCCGCGCGCCCGACACTCGGTCGACGTGAGCCCGCCAGGCTTGCCGACGAGAAGGTCCGCCGCCGCCATGAGCTCGTGCATCGACGTCGTGTAGCCAAGCACGCGTGCGTCAACCGCGTGGCCTTGGGGATGTCGCCCGAGGCGGCGCTCGAGCGTCGCGCGGGCGAGCTCCGAGCGTCCGCACACGGCGACGATCGTGCACCGCGTGCGCAGGCGCAGCAGGTCGGCGAAGAGGGCGTCGATCGGACCGACGCACGCGCCGCCGGTCGAGAAGAGGATCACCGGGCGATCGAGCGGAAGGTCGTGGCGTCGGCGCGCCTCGTCGCGAGAGAGCGGCTCGGCAAATGCCGGATCGATCGGGATGCCGGTCACGTCGATGCGCCGCGCGTCGACGCCGTTCGCCTCGAGCGTGGCCTTACTCGACGTTGCAGCCACGAGGTAGCGGTCGCACGGGTCCGCGAGCCACATGCCGTGGACATGCACGTCGGTGACGACGGTGACGAGCCGCGCGTCGAGCTGCCCTCGGCGCCGCAAACCCGCGAGATACTCCGACGGGAGGAAGTGCGTCGAGACGATCGTGTCAGGCGCGAAGGCCGCGATCGCCTCGCGCAGGCCGCGCAGGTTCGCGTGGGCGGTCGCCCAGCGCGTGCGTACGCCGCGATAGGCGCGGTCAGAGCGCCGGTAGAGCCAGCCGAGCACGCGCGGCGCCCGCTCGAGCAGGCCGAGGTACATCCCGCGATACGCGCCGCGGAACCACGGCGTGGCGTGCGCGAGCGTGTCGACGACGTCGGCGCGTTCGTAGCGGAGCGCGCCGCGGCCGGCGCGGGCGCGGATGCCCGCGGCGATCGCCTCGGCCGCGCGGGTGTGGCCCCCGCCGACGCTCGCGCTCAGGAAGAGCACGCGTCCGAGCGACGGCGACGCGCCCACGGCGGTCTCCTCGACGCAGCGGATCATCGGCCCGCCTCCGCCGGCTCGCATCTCCGCGTTGCAGGCAGCGGGAACGGCATCGGCACTTCGGGCCATTCGTCGTGCGGGTCGGAGGCCGGCGCCATCGCGCCGAGGAGCGTGCGCGTCGACGCGTTGAACGCCCGCCCGTCGATCACCTCCATGCGGCCGTCGTCATGCTCGACGAGCGCGGTGCAGCTCTCGACCCAATCGCCGCAGTTGTAGTAGGCGACTCCGCTCGTCCCGAGCGAGGCCCGCGCGTCGGCCTTGTGGATGTGGCCGCACACGACGCCGTCGAACCCGCCGCGCCGCGCCTCGGCAACGACCTCCCCTTCGAAGTCGCTGACGAACGTGCACGCCGACTTCACGCGCTCCTTGATTGCCTTGCTGAGCGAGTGGTGCGGAAGGCCGACGAGCCTCCGGCCGGCGTTCCACACGCGGTTCGTGCCGAGGAGCGCGTCGTAGGCGATGGCGCCGGCCTTCGAGAGAAGCCGATGATGGCGCACCACGAGGTCGTACTGGTCGCCGTGCGTCACGAGGAGGTCGCGGCCGTCGGCGGTGCGGTGCGCCGCGTTGAGCGCGATCCCGATGCCCCCGAGTTCGAGCCCCGCGTAGGCGCGGGCGGCGTCGTCGTGGTTGCCGGGGATGTAGAGCACGCGCGTGCCCCGCGCCGCGTGCTTCAGGATCCGCCGGACGACGACGTTGTGCGACGCGGGCCACTTCCAGCGCTGCGTGAGCCGCCACATGTCGACGATGTCGCCGACGAGGTAGAGGTGATCGCAGGCGACATGCTTCAGGAAGAACGCGAGCTCGTCCGCCTGCACGGAGAACGAGCCGAGATGCGTGTCGCTGATCCAGACGCTTCGGTACCGAGTTCGGCCCATGCCGGTATTTCGGCTCGTGGCGTCAATTCGCCGTGTCCCGGCCGTTCAGGTTGCGTTCGGTTTGGGCGGCGGCGGCGTCGGCATGTCGGGCGGCAACGCGGAGACTAACGCCTCGCTGATGCCGAAGATTTCGACGAGCGTCTTGCGGCGCTCGGCGTCGTCGATCTCGCGCTCGGCGGACGTGCCGTCGGCGCGGACCGTGACTCGCTTCCCGTTCGCGAGCGCCTCGGTGCCGCCGTTGCGATGCGCGAAGACGTACGACGCGTAGTTGAACGGCGACCACGCGCGCGTCGCCTCGTAGCGGGCACCGAAGTCGTCGGTGCGATGGTCGATCTGGTCGAGGCGACAGACAAGTCCGTTCGGATAGCCCGGCGGCCGCCACTGCACGTGCCAGACGCCGTCGCGGCGCTCCGCGCGCACGCCCCACGCGGGATGCGCGACCTCCGCGCGGTCGCCCTCGAGGCGAAGCGGCGCGCCATGCAGGATCGAGGCGTCGACGAGATGGTGCACGCGATCGATCGCGACCGTCACGAATCCGTGGTTCGGGGGAATGCCCTCGAAGACGACCATGGTGCCGAGTCCGCGGCGGGCCTCGAACCCGAGCGTCGTGAGCAGGCGCTCGAGCGCGCCGTTCGCGGCCCAGCAGGTGCCGCCGGTTCCGTGCGCGAGCCAGCCGCGGAAGAAGTCGGTGGCGTCGAGTCCGGGCATCGGGCCCGGCGGCTCGCGATGGACGTGCACGAGCTTGCGGAGGTTGTCGAAGGGCACGCGGGCGCACCACGCGCCGTAGAGCGTGCGAAGACCGTCGGCATCGGGCGCGGGGCGCCGCGAGAGTCCGAGGCGCGCGAGAACGTCGTCGACGAGATCGGACGCGAGCGGCACGGGCGGATTGGGCATCCGCGGCATTGTGGCGTCTTGCCCCCGGGAATGCGTGGCCCGCGTTCCCTGCGCCCACGTCGGGAGATTCTGGCGCTCGCGCGCGCGGATTCTCGCGTCGAGCCTCGTTCCATCGAGGGACGATCGGACCCAGAATGGAGTCGCGTGCAGAGTTCGCCGGGGTGCGCCACGCGCCACCACCGGACATCCATCGGACAGGAGAGACACATGCGTATGCAGCGTGCGCGCGTCGCCCTCGTGGCGGCATCGATCGTGACCGGCGTCGGCTCGGCCGACGTCGTCGAGCTTCAGTCGACGAACCCGGAACTTGAGGGACACTTCGGCTCCGCCGTGTCGGGCATCCCCGACTGCGACGGCGACGGCGTCGACGACGTGATCGTCGGCGCCGAGGATGAGGACGGCGGAGGCGTCACCGACGCCGGGCGCGTCTACATCTTCTCCGGCGCAAGCGGCGCGCTCATCCGCGCGCACAGTTCGCCGAACGACACGAACGGCGGCAACTACGGCAATTCGGTCGCGGGCGTGCCCGACCTGAACGGCGACGGGCGGGGCGACTATGTCGTCGGCGCGCCGAACGAGGCGGGCCCGGGCGGGCGGGTCTACGTCTACTCGGGCGCGTCGGGCGCGCTCCTCCGCACCCACGTGTCTCCCAACGCCGAAGGCGGCGGCAAGTTCGGTTTCAGCGTTGCAGCCGCGCCCGACCTCACCGGCGACGGGCGCGGGGACTATGTCGTCGGCGCGCCCGACGAGGACAACGGCGCCACGACGAACGCGGGTCGCATCTACGTCTACTCTGGCAACACCGGCAACCTCGTGCGCAGCCACAACTCGCCGAATGCGGAGTCGTTCGGGCAGTTCGGGTTCGCGGTGGCGGGCATTCCCGACGTGAACAACGACAACCGCGGCGACTACGTCGTGGGCGCGCCGTTCGAGGATCCCGGCGCGCAGCCGTCGGACTCGGGAAAGGCGTACGTCTACAACGGCTCGACCGGCGCGCTCCTGCACTCGCTGACGTCGGGCGAACCGGACAGCGGCGGACGCTTCGGCTTCTCGGTCGCGGGCCTTCCGGACGTCGGCGGCAACGGCTTCGGCGACGTGCTTGTCGGCGCGCCGTACGAGACGCTTGAGCAGTCGGGAGACGACTTCTTCCAGGCCGGCTTCGCGTATCTCTTCTCGGGCACCAGCGGCGCGCTCGCGCAGACGTTCAGCGAGCCCGTCGAGAACCAGCAGACCGACGGCTACTTCGGCTACGGCGTCGGCGGGATCCGCGACATGGACGGCGACGGACTCGCCGAGATGATCATCGGGGCGCCGGGCTGGCCGAGCTACAACGCGTACGTCTACAACGGCGGCTCGCCGTACACGCTGAAGGAGTCGCGCAACACGCCCGACGATCTCGGCGCCAACCAGTTCTGGGGCGCGGCGGTCGCCGGCGTCGGCGACGCGACGGGCGACGGTCGCGGCGACTACATCATCGCGGGCCAAGGGTCGGACGACTTCCCCACCGGACCGAGCGAGACCGGGCGCGCGTATCTCTATCGCGCGGTCTACAACGACGGCTGCGGCACCGTCTTCTCGAACCTCCCCACGTTGCAGCTCGGCGACAACGCCGTGACCACGGTCGGCGCCGCCGAAGGCAGCGCCGAAGACGACTGCACGCAGTTCGCCGATCCCGGCCCGGACGTGTGGTACCGCTATGTGGCGAGCTGCACGGGCACCGCGACCTTCAGCACCTGCGGCCAGGCGAACTGGAACACCAAGATCGCCGCGTATCAGGGCTGCACGTACTCGGCGCCCTTCTTCCTCTGCAACCTCGAGACGCTTCTTGGCTGCAACGACAACGGCCTCTTCTGCTCCGGCGGCACCTCGCGCCTGACGATCGACGTCGTCGAGGGCGACTGCTACTTCATCCGCCTTGGCGGCGCGGGCGGCACGAGCGGCGTGGGCACGCTCACGGTGACGCAGGACTGCGCCGGATGCGTGGCCGACCTGAACGGCGACACGGTCGTGAACGGCGCCGACCTCAGCATCCTGTTAGGCAACTGGGGCGGCGCTGGCGCCGGCGACCTGAATGACGACAACGTCATCAACGGCGCCGACCTCAGCATCCTCCTCGGGGCGTGGGGCCCCTGCTGATCGCGACGACTCAAGGAGTAGCTGCAACAGAGAAACGCCGCCGCGGAGTTCGCACTCCGCGGCGGCGTCGCTTCCGAGTCAGTTGGTCCAGGCGCCGAGCAGCACCCCGAGGTCGCCGCCGTCGACCAGTCCGCTTCCGTCGAGATCGGCCGGTCCGCCGACGCTGCCCCACGCTCCGAGCAAGACGCCGAGGTCGGCGCCGTTCACGGTGCCGTTGCCGTCGAGGTCGCCGAGGACGATGGGCGTGAGACGGAGGAGCTGCGCGATCGGGTTCGACAGGTCCTTGCCGCCGACGAGCATCTGCCGCGCGTTGTTGATCGTCGACACGCCGGTGATGAGCCAGTTGCCCTCGGCGGGATCGATGAGCGGCCCGATGCCCATGTAGTTCTCGCCGGCGAAGACGACGCCGACGCCGCCGTTCGTCACGAACGTCAGCGTGTCGCCGAGATCGTTGACGGAGACCGCGGCGGTCGTCGTCGCGCAGCCGCCGACGATCTCCATCGGGCCGGGCGGCATGTAGAGCACCGGAAACGTGCTGCATCCCGAGAACCCCGAGATGTAGCCGCAGATGCCGCCGACGTTGTTGATGTCGGCCGCGACCATGCCCTGCCAGTTGCCGGGCGGAAGCGGGATCGTCGAGGTCGTCATCGTGTCGAGGTCGAGGATCGTGTTGCCTGCAACGACGAGACGGTCGTCGTTCACGTCGGCGGGCAGCGAGAGGCCCGGCAACTCGACGACGCCCGGGTTCGTGAAGCGCACCGCGTTGGTGTAGAGGCCGAGTCCGATGCCGCCCGAACCGCCCACGATGTCGCCGAGGTTGTTGACGCCGAGCGCCGTGCTGTACTGATGTCCGGGCAACTGGCCGAGGAGCATGAACTGGTAGCCGCGCGGCGTCGGATACCACGCGGCCGCGTGCGATCCGACGGTCGCGATCGTCGTCGTGCTCACCGCGCCGACGATCACGCCGTTGTCGCTCACGGCATAGGCGTCGGAGCTCACCCACTCGGCGGGCACCGGGAGATCGATCGAAGTGCCTTCGGCCGCGCCCATCGGCACGAGGAAGGCGTGCCCGACGTTGGCGACGAGCTTGCGGCCCACCACGTCGCCATGTTCGTTCATGCCGAATCCCTGAAGGTTCGGCCCGAGCACCTCCACGCGATAGGTCGGAAGCTCCGCGGCGGCGGGAAGGACGGCGAGGGACGCCGCAACGGCTCCCGCGAGGAGCATGATCTGTGTCTTCTTCATGGAATACCTCACCTGCATGTGTCGCGCGTGCGACGCGGCACGTCCGCGTTCGCGGCGACCATCGACAAGAGGCGCGCGACACCCGACAGATACCGCGCGGGCGCGACGTCTCGCAATGGAGCGACGTCGATCTCGGAACGCGGAGGATCGTTCGCCGTCACTCGCGCTGCTGCAGGATCGACATCTGCTCGAGGTATGGACGGATATAGGGCTCGGAGCGCGTGATGAACTCGTCGAAGCGCCCGTCGAACACGACCTTCCCCGCGTGCAGCATGACGATCCGCGGACGGAGACGTCGCAGCAGTTCGGTGTCGTGCGTGACGACGATGCTCGTGCGCACGACGCCGCGCCGAATGGCGGCGAGCGCCGGCTGGGTCTCGTGCGTGCGCCGGATGAGGTCGTGAATCTGCGCGCACATCTCGGGATCGAGCCCCGATGTCGGCTCGTCGTAGAGGATGAGGACCGGATCCATCACGAGCGCCCGCGCGACGGCCACGCGCTTCGCCATGCCGCCCGAGAGCTGCTCGCGATCGCGCGTGAGGACGACGTCGGGATCGAGGCCGACGTCCGCGAGCGCCTTGCGCGCAAGCGGAAGGATCTCGGCGTCGGTCATCGATTTCAGCTCGCGCGACGTCATCGCGAGATTGTGGAAGACGGTGCCGGTGAGAAGCGCGTTGCGCTGGAACACCACGGCCCAGTGCGCCCGAATGCGATCGAACTCAGCTTCGTCGAGGGTCGCGAGATCGCGCAGGGGCGCGCGACCTTCGGCGTCGGGCTCGGCCTCATGGTCGGCGACGAGCACGCGTCCGGACTCGGGATTGAAATGCTGCGTGATGTGCTTGAGAAGCACGGTCTTTCCGCAGCCGGATCCGCCGACGATCGCCAGGAGTTCGCCGCGCGCGACGGTGAGCGAGATGCCGTCGAGCACCGGCTTGCCGCCGAACGACTTGTGCAAGTCCTCGATCTTGACTTCAGGAACGGATTCGTTGGGCACGCGCGCCCAGTGTAGAACCTCGCGCGTGCGCTGCGCGCGCACGAGGGCCCGGAGCGTGGCTCCGGGCCCTCGTTCGAGTGAACGCACTACCGATCGCGTGCGTCAGCAGCCGCCCCAGTTGCCGAGGAGAATGCCGAGATCCTGGCCGTTGACGGTTCCGTCGCTGTTGATGTCCGGTCCGACGGTCGCGCTGCCCCACGCACCGAGGAGCTGTCCGAGGTCGGCGCCGTCGACCACGCCGTTGCCGTCGAGGTCGCCCGGGCACGCGGGCGTGCAGCTCACCTTGAGATAGCCGAGGCCGTCGTCGCCGTTGTAGCCGCCGACGCGCACCCAGAAGCACTCGCCGATCGCCGCATCGAGCGTCACGTTCGAACCGCCGGCGAAGATGCCGCAGCCGTCGTCGTCGCAGCCGAGGAGCGTGTTGAGGTTGCAGAGGAAGAAGGGCTGCGTGAAGCCGCATCCGGCGTAGACCGCGAGCTTCGTGTCGAAGTTCGTGAACTCGCACGTCGAGAACGTGACCGGGCCGTTGCAGGTCGCGGTGTACGAGAACCAGATGTCGCCGGTGAAGGTGTCGCCCGTGCAGCCGAGGCCCGAGCCGCCGCCTTCGGCGCCGATATTCGTGAAGTAGTTGTAGCCGTTCACGAGTTCCGGAATGGCCGAGAAGAGAAGGCCGCAGCCGTCATTCTCGAGGTCGCGATAGAGATACGCGCGGCCTTCGTTCGGAAGGCCGTTCGCGCCTTCGTCCTCGGTCGAGCCGATGAGGATGTCGCGGCGTCCGTCGCCGTTCACGTCGGGCACGCTCGTCACCGCTTCCGCGAATCCGCGGCTCGTGCCGTTGTAGAAGGAGTTGATCGTCTCGAGCGTCACGCCGGTGTTGCCGTCGATGACGTACGCGCGGCCCTCGAGCGTGGCAGTCGGCGTTTCGCCCGGCGCGCCCACGAGGATGTCCTCGTAGCCGTCGCCGTTGCGATCGCCGACGCCGAAGACCGACATGCCGAAGTTGCCGTTCGATTCGGCGTTCGGCGACGGGAAGGAGAGATTGAGGCCGCCGAACGTGCCGCTGAAGATGTAGACGTTGCCCGAGTCGGAGAAGCCCTCGGCCGTCTCGAGCCAGCCTGCAACGACGACATCGCCGAGACCGTTGCCGCCGGTGTCGGCGACGCCTGCAACGGAGTAACCGAACTGGCCGGAGGCCGTCTCGTTCGGCGACGCGAACTCGTGGATGACGAAGCCCGTGGCGCCCGAGAAGAGGTACGCGCGACCGGCGTCGAGCGGGCTCGAGCCGGGGCTCGCGTACGGCGCGCCGACCGCGTAGTCGCCGGTGCCGTCGCCGTCGGCGTCCGGCACGCCCGCGACCGCATGGCCGAAGTTGCCGCCGGCGGCGCTCCCGGGCGCCGACGTCGTGCGCACGAGCGCGCCGGAGGTGCCGTTGTAGACGTAGACCTTGCCCGAAGTTCCGGCGCCGGTCGCGCCGATCACGTAGTCCTGCTTGCCGTCGCCGGTGAGGTCCGGCGCGCTCGACACGCTATAGCCGAAGCGGCCGAAGCTCTCGGCGCTGGGCATCGTGTGCGTGCGCACGAGGTTGCCCGTCGCGCCCGAGTAGACGTAGACGCGGCCCGAGTCGTTGATGCCGCTGCCGTTCTCCTGATAGGCGCCGATGATGTAGTCGCCGCGACCGTCGCCCGTGACGTCGCCGATGCCCGCGACGGCCCAGCCGAAGCCGCCGTCGAACTCGGCGTTCGGGGAGAAGTGCGAGCGGATGAGCGCGCCGGTGCGGCCCGAGAAGACGTACGCGCGGCCGGCTTCGGCCTGGCCGGACGCGGTCTCGGACCACGCGCCGACGACCATGTCGCCGAAGGTGTCGCCGTCGATGTCGGGGATGCCCGCGACGGCGATGCCGAACTGGCCGAAGCTGATCGGGTTCGTCGACTTCAGTTCGATCGTGTCGGCGGCGGCGAGGCCGTTTGCGGCGAGAGCGATGACAAGGGCCCCGCACCGGGTGCGGCGGCCGTGGAAGCTGAGCATGTGAATCTCCGGAAGGTGGTCGAATCTGGTGCCGCGGAATCCGCGGCAGGCTGCAAAGCGTGGAAGGTCGCGTGCGCGTCCGATCCGGTCCGGAAGAAGTCGTCGCCCGCGCGGCGCCGTCGCGGCGGGAGGCGGTCGCCGTCGGGTTACAGACAGCGGGGACCGGAGCGCGGATACTTCCGGCATGGTCGGACCATTTCTCGCAGCAGCCCTCGCCATGACCCCGCCCGCCCCCCGCGCCGACGTCCCCCTTCCCCCGCCCGCCCCGATCGCCCCGATCCCGACCCCGCAGCAGCGGGCGTGGCACGACCTCGAGTACACGGGCTTCATCCACTTCTGCCCGAACACCTTCACCGACGTCGAATGGGGTCACGGCGACGAGCCCGCCCACGTCTTCAATCCCACCGCGCTCGACGCGCGCCAATGGGTGCGCGTGATGAAGGACGCCGGCATGAAGTGCGTGGTCATCACCGCGAAGCACCACGACGGCTTCTGCCTGTGGCCGACGGCGAAGAGCGAGCACTCGGTCGCGCAGAGCCCGTGGAAGGGCGGCAAGGGCGACGTGCTGCGCGAGCTCAGCGACGCCTGTCGCGAGGCGGGCCTCAAGTTCGGCGTGTATCTCTCGCCGTGGGATCGCAACAACCCCGCGTACGGGACCGGCGAACCGTACAACCAGTACTTCCGCGACCAACTCCGCGAAGTGCTCACGAGCTACGGCCCGATCTTCGAGGTGTGGTTCGACGGCGCGTGCGGCGAAGGGCCGAACGGCAAGCGACAGGTCTACGACTTCCCGAGCTTCGAGAAGGTCGTGCGCGACCTGCAGCCGAACGCGGTGATCTTCTCCGACGTCGGCCCGGACATCCGCTGGGTCGGCAACGAGCAAGGCTGGGCCGGCGACACGAATTGGGCCATGCTGAACGTGAAGGGGCACGGCCGCGGTGCCGACAATCCGCCTGCAACGCGGAGTTTGAACGAGGGCGATGAGAACGGCGAAGCGTGGATTCCCGCGGAGTGCGACGTCAGCATTCGCCCGGGCTGGTTCTATCACGCGCACGAGGACGACAAGGTCAAGACGCCGGAACAGCTCTTCGACCTGTGGGAGCGCAGCGTCGGGCACAACGCGAACTTCCACCTCAACCTTCCGGTCGATCGGCGCGGACTCGTGCACGAGAATGACGTGAAGTCGCTGCAGGGCCTGCGCCGACTGCTCGACGAGACGTACGGTCCGGGCACGAATCAGGCGCTCGGGCGAACCACCCGCGTCGACTCGGCGCGCGGCGAGCGGGCCCGCGGCGCGAACGACCCGCTTCCGGCGAACCCGTTCCGCGGCGCGGCGGCGGTCGACGGAGATCCGACCACGTTCTGGGCCACCGACGACGGCCAACGGGCGGCGACGATCGAGGTCGAGCTCGATCCGCAGAAGGCGTTCGACCGCGTCGTGCTCGGCGAGCCCACGTGGCTCGGTCAGCGCGTGCGGGCATTCCGCATCTCGGTGCCCGAGGGGCAGGACTGGCGCGCCATCGGCGAAGGCACCACGATCGGGCGAAAGCGGATCGTGCGAGTGCCGCCGACGAAGGCGAGCCGGGTGCGCGTGGAAATCCTCGACTCCCGAGCCTGTCCGGCGATCACGGAAATCGGCATCCACGCCACGAACGCGGCCCGTGCGGCCGCAGGCTCGGCGCCATAAGGCGGGAAGCCTAACAGAACGGCGACACCGGGTCCGGAATCGTCGCCGCACCCCGAACGGGGAATCTTCCCGAGTGCCTAACACAACGTTGGACTGGGCGCAGCGGTGGCTTCGTGCTACGCTGCGGGCATCCAATTCGACATGAGCGGACGACGACCGACTCGTCGGCCGGTGGGACGGCGCTCCTTGCCATCGCGCCGCATCGGCTCCGAAGTTGCAATCGCAACGGATCGCCGCTCGTGCCACAACCAAAGAGAAAAGACGCACATGGAGCAATCCCGTAATTCGACCGCTGACCGCCGCGCCGCCGAGAAGGCCGTCGCGATGCTTTGCGTCCACCACAAGCTCAAGATCACGCCGCAGCTCCGTAAGGCGATGGAAGCGCTGCACCTGAGCGCCACCCGCGCGGAGCGCCGCAAGAAGAACCGCAAGACCGACGCCGAGCGCATCCGCGACCGCATCGCGATCGTCGCGCTCACCGGCCGCGGCCTCGCCAGCGCCTCGGACATCGCCGACACCACCGGCATCCCGAGCAAGACCGTGCACGCCCACATGGCGATGATGAAGAAGCGCGTGAAGAAGGCCCGCAAGTAATCGCCGGCCTTCGACCGCGACGACTTGAAACACCACGACGGGTGCCGGCCTCGAGCCTGCACCCGTCGTTGCATTAGGCTCGGCCTGTCCGAGCCCGGACGATCGCCTCCCTCGTCACTTCGGGACGAACGTCTTCCACACCTCGGTTCCGATGGCGAACGCGTGCGTGCCGTCGGCGGCCGGGAGGACGCGGATCTTGTTGACCGCGTTGCCGAAGTCGACGCGGTTCCAGGTCGCGCCGCCGTCGGTCGTCTCGAATCCGTGCGGCATCGCGCCGACCCATCCGCGCGACGCGTCGAGGAAGGCGACGCCGAAGGCGCGGACCTTCGCGTCGGACGCGAGCGGAAGTTCTGTCCAGGTCTTGCCGCCGTCCGTCGTCTTCGCGACCACGCGCGCGGTCACCGTCGGATCCGGGTTGTACGACTGCACGGTCACGTAGCCGACGTCGCGCGTCGGAAACGCGATCTTCCACGTCAGCTCGTACGGACGCGCGGAGCGATACGCCTCCGTCCACGTGGCGCCGCCGTCGGCGGTCGTGAGGATCAGCGCGTTCGACTCGGCGACGTTCGCGCTCGAGCCAGCCGCGACCACGCCGTGGTCACGGTCGAAGAAGTGCACGTCGAACGCCATCGCCGCCGACTCGGGCAACGATCGCCGCTTCCACGTGGCGCCGAGGTCGTCGGAGTAGAGGAAGGCGACCGGCCCGCCGACGCGCCCGACGGCATGCAGTCGCGTGCGCGTGTCGAGCTTTCCGGCGTTCACGATCTCCTCGCGGAGCACCTCGATCGCGCAGAGGCCGACGACCGGCTCGCCCTCGATCTCGGTGACGGGCGCCCAGGTGTCGCCGCCGTCGACGGTGCGGTAGAGCGGCGTGGCGTCGGAGACGTTCGGGAAGTAGCCCGGGCCGATGTTGCCTGCAACGCCGACCTTGTCGTCGACGAACGCGATGCAGCGGAAGTACGTGCCGGGCTTGTGGGCCTTCTCGGTCCACGTCGTGCCGCCGTCGGTCGTCTTGAAGATCTTGCCTGCGCCGTTCACGTACCAGCCGAGCTCCGGCGTGACGAAGAAGATGTCGTCCTGCTTCCCCTTGTACGGCTCGGTCGCCAAGCGAACCCACGCGGGCAGCGCGCTCGCCGTTGCAGGCGCGACGCGGCGAAGCGTGGCGCGCTGGATCGACTTCGGCGCCCAACTGCGCACTTCCGGCGCGCCGCCGTCGCCTCCGCTCACGGCCGGGTCGCCGACCGAGGTCACGACCATCTCGACCTCGATCGACTCCGCGTTGCCGCCGGCGCCCATAAGGCGCTCGCGCGTGGCGATGCGCGTGCCTTCGACCTCGAACAGCGAGAAGAGCGTGTCGTCGACGAATCGCGACTCGATCACGATGCCGTTCTTCTCGTCGATCGCGAAGAGCCCCTTCTCCCGATCGCGCACGACGAGTTCATAGGGGCGCTCCTGGCGTCCGCTCGCGCCGTCGTAGACGATCGTCCACTGAAAGCGATCGGGGCCGGGGCCGGGCCCGACGATCAGCTCCATGCCGAAGCGCATCTCGACCTGTCCGCCGAGCGCGCGGGCGTCCCCTTTCCAATGTCCGAACCATGACTCAGGGAAAGACGCCGCGCCGGTAGACGGGTCGGCCGCGACGGCGTGCGAAGCGACGCCGACGAGCACGGCGAGCGCGAGAAGAACGGCGAGAACCGAACGTTGCGACATAGGGGGACGGCCTGATTCCAAGGGTGAGAGTCGGAGATTCTCTCCCCAACGCGTATCTCCGTGTGAGGCGACGCCTCCTTGGCGGTACAGGAGAATCGCCATGTACCGCATCGCCACCAGTTCGTTGATCGCCGCGTGCGTTTCCGCCCAGGTTCTCGCCGCCGACGGTTGGGTCGTATGGTCGCAACCGCAGAACACCAACTGGGCGACCGTGCCGAGTTACGCCGCGCCGACCTCCGCCTACGACGTCGAGGTCGGCGACGACATCGAGATCTACGGCTCGATCGAGCGGATCGTGGCCAACGGCTACGACTGCTTCAACTGCGCCCCGGCGGACATCGTCGGCGTGGCGCTCCGTCTCTACGAGTGGACGCCCTCGGGCCCCGGCGCCATGATCGACGAGATCGTGCTCGACGCCGGCGATCCGAACCTCCAACTCAGCGTTGCCGGACCGGGCACCATCGACATGACGCTTCCGCAGCCCTTCACGGCGCGCGGCAAGCACTTCTTCTCGTTGCAGCTCCTCGTCGGCGAGAGCGGAAGCTGGGACTGGTGGATCTCGAACCTCAACGCGCCGAACGGAAGTCCCGCGCTCCGCCGCGATCGGACCAAGGGCCCCGACGCGCCGTGGGAGCCGATCACCGACATCTTCGGTCCGCTCAACGCGGACGTGAGCTTCCTCGTCTGGGGCACCGACTCGAACCCGCCGACGCCGGGCAGCGATCCGTGCGGCACGTGGACGGTGTCGGCGTCGCCGAATCCGGCGGGCACCGATCACGCGATCCTCCGCGACGTCGTCGCGCTCGCGCCGGACGACGCATGGGCGGTCGGCGAGTACACCGCGCTCGAGCAGGGCTCCTACCAGACCTACACGCTCGTGGAGCACTTCGACGGTGCAACGTGGAGCGTCATTCCGTCGCCCAACCCCACGGCATGCTCGACCTGCACGTACGCCACGTTCGACGCCGTGCGGGCCAACGGCCCGAACCAGATCTGGGCCGCGGGCGGCAAGCGCGTGCAGTCGTCGGACGGTTTCCTCGGCACGCACGTCTTCGTCGCACGCTACGACATCACGAACGGCAACGGATCGTGGACGGTGCTGAACACGCCGCTGACCGTCGGCGGCTCCGGCGCGAACATCCGCGACATCGAGATCGTCGCCGACGACGACATCTGGTTCTTCGGCGACTGGATCGGTTCGATTCCGGGCGGACCGTCGGGCGCGCCCGCGCTCGCGATGCACTGGAACGGATCGACGTTCACGGTCGTCCCCACGCCGTACCCCGCGTTCGGCACGCCGGGCTGGGGACTCGAGGCGGGCTCCGCGCTCGGGCCGAACGACATCTGGGCCGTCGGCGGCGGCAGCGACGGCGACTACTCGTCGAAGACCTACATCATCCACTGGGACGGCTCGTCATGGACGCAGACGCCGGCGCCGTCGCCAGGCATGAACCATCGCCTCTGGGCGGTCGAAGCGATCGCCCCCGACGACGTGTGGGCGGTCGGTGACTACTACGACGCCAACGGATACTTCTCGCTCTTCCTCCACTGGGACGGTGCAACGTGGAGTCAGGTGCCGAGTCCGGGCGGCGGCAGTTCGCTCGTCGCCTTCGCGTCGGACCACGTCTACGCGGGCGGCGCGGGCATCGTGCATTGGGACGGCTCGTCGTGGCAGACCGTCGAGTCGTTCTCCGGCGTCATCGGTCCGTCGGTGACCGCGCTCGCGGCATCGGACCTCTGCCACGTCTGGGGCGTGGGGCGACAGATCGTCGCAGGCGACCTGCTCACGTTCGCCGCGCGGCTTCACCCGATCGAGGTGGGACAATTCAGCGTTGCAGGCGACCTCGACGGCGACGGCGACGTCAACGGCGCCGACCTCGGGATCCTCCTTGCATCGTGGGGCCAATGCCCGCGCGGCTGCAACGCGGACTTCGACGGCGACGGCACCGTGGGGGCCGCCGATCTCGGCATCCTGCTGGGCGCGTGGGGCGGCTGAGCCCGAGGCTCAGCGCGGCTCGGCGGAGACCTCGACGATGCGGTCCGACGCTTCCTTCGCCGCGTCGAGGAACGGCAGGAAGACATGCGTGGCGCCGAGCTCCACGAGCGCGGAGGCGTCGGCATGCGAGTGCGCGCAGAGCGCGACGCGGCCCGAGTACCCCGACGCGCGGAGGGCGTCGAACAACGCCACGTTGAGCTCGCGCTGCGGCAACGCGGAGACGACGCAACGGGCGCGCTCCAGCGGCAAGTTGCGGACCTGTTCGGGATCCTCGATGTCGGCGTAGAGCGCGGGGATCCCCTTCCGCCGCGCCGACGCCACGGCCTCGGGGTCGAAGTCGGCGCCGACGACGCGCACGCCGCGCTCCGTGAGGATCGTCGCGATGTTGCTGCCGTAGCGACCGAGGCCGACGATCACCACGTCGCACGTGGACGGCGCCGCACCGCCGTCCGACGTCTCAGGGCGCCGATGGAAGGCGCGGCCGAGCGCGGGCGCGAGGCGCTCGTACAGCGACTGCGAGCGGACGATGGTGGCCGAACTCACGACGATCGTGACGAGCGCGACGAGCGTGATCGCGCCGATCGACTCGCGTTCGAGATGGCCGAGCGTCGCCGCCGTCGCGATGAGGATCAGCGAGAATTCGGAGATCTGGCCGAGCGCGAGCGCCGTCACGAACGACGTGCGCCGTCCGTAGCCGAGCGCGAGAAGGATCGCCATCGCGACCGCCGGCTTCACGAGAAGGACGAAGGCGGAGAAGGCGAGCGCCATCGGCAGCTGCTGCCAAATCGAGTCGACGGTGAGCGTGGCGCCGAGCGCGACGAAGAAGAAGAGAAGCAGGAAGTCGCGCACGCTCGTGAGCCGGCCGCCGATCGCGTCGCGGTAGCGCGTCGACGCGATGCTCACGCCCGCGAGGAACGCGCCGAGCTCGAGGCTGAAGCCCAGGCGCTCGCTCGCGGCGCCGACGAAGACGGCCCACGCGATGCCGAAGAGGACGAGCGCCTCCGTCGAGCGCGCGAACGCATGAAGCACGCGCGGAAGGACGAATCGCCCGAGCGCCGCGAGCGCGGCGACGAGCACGGTGCCACGCAGCGCGAAGTCGATCACGCCCGGCCCGGCAAGGCCGTCCGTGCCCTGCCGGATCGCCGAAAGCGCGATGAGCGCGACGATCACGACCAGGTCCTGCACGATGAGGATCCCGACCGCGAGGCGCCCGTGCAGGGAGTCGATCTCGCGGCGGTCGGCGAGCAGCTTGACGACGATGACCGTGCTCGAGAAGGACAGCGCGACGCCGACGAGCGCCGCGCCGAGCGCGCCGATGCCGCAGCCGCGCGCAACCGCGAAGCCGAGCGCGGCGGTCACGACGACCTGCGCGAGGCCCGCGATCGCCGCGGTCACGCCCATGCGGCGGATGACGTTCAGGTCAAGCCGAAGGCCGACGAGAAAGAGAAGGAGCGCGATGCCGAGCTGCGCGAGCGAGTCGAGCGGCTCGCCCTTCTCGACGAGCCCGAGGCCCGCAGGCCCCGCGGCGATGCCTAACACAATGAAGGCCGCGACCAGCGGCTGGCGCAGGAAGATCGCGACCGCGCCGAGCGCCGTCGCGAGCACCAACACCATCGCCATCTGCTGGAAGAGCGTCAGCTCCACGCACGCAGTATCGGCGGATTCGACGATGACGGATCCGCGCCCGGACGCCGGCGCGCGCGGCGCTCGGCGTCCGGGCGGTTCCGTTCCGTGTCGATCAGCTCCAGGCGCCGAGGAGGACGGCGAGATCCGCGCCGTCCGTCGTGCCGTCGTTGTTCAGGTCGCTGGCGCCAGGCTGGCCCCAACCGCCGAGGAGGAGTCCGAGATCGGCGCCGTCGACGACGTTGTCGCCGTTGATGTCGCCGAGGAGACCCTCGGGCTGATTGCCGAGGGTGCCGTCGGCGTTCATGCGCTGCCCGATCGAGTCCGCCGGGCCGTTGCGCTCATCGGACCAGACCACGAGCAGCGAGTCGCCGGTGCCGCGAGCGATCTCCGGGTCGTCTTTCGCCGAAACGGTCGAGGAGACGTCGATCACGCTCGGTGACCAGGCGAAATCGCCGTTCGAGTCGAGGCGCGCCCCGACCACCGTCGAGTTGAGGACCGTGGGCGACTCGAACCAAGTCACGAGCGCGTCGCCGTCGACGAGCTGGATGCGCGGGAAGAGTTCGTCGACGCCGTCGACCGGACGAAGTTCCTTGCCGCCGGCGCCCCAGAGACGCACTCCGCGCGCCGAGATGCGCTGTGCGTAGAGGCCGCGCTGCGACTGCGCCGTGTTGTGCTTCCGGAAGATCACCGTGATGTCGCCCGTCGCCGGATTGATCTCGGCCGACGGGTCGAGGCGATAGAACGTCCCTTCGGTCGAGACCTCGAAGCCGTTGGCCGGGAACGCCGCGGTTCCTGCAACGTCGAGATGCTGGACGAACGACGAGTACACGTTCGAGAGCGAGCGGTGCCACACGAAGAGCGCGCCGCCCTTGCCGTCGGCGAGGAGCTTGGGCGTGTAGGCGATCGGGACCGACTGGTTCGAGATCACCACGTTGCCGACACCGCCGTTCCAGAGGTGGCCGCCGTTCTGGTCGACGCGTTGCGCGTGCACATGGCGCGGGCTCGAGAAGCTGGCGGTGTTGCGAACCCACGAGACGATCGCGGAGCCGTCAGCGCTCGGCACGATCTGCGTGAAGCCGGGTTTCTCGTTCGCGAGGCCGCCGATCTTCACGCCGTTCTCGGCGAGTTGCGTCACGCCGGCGGGGCTCACCCGCTGCATGCGGATGGCGCCGCTGCCCGTATTCGGAAAGACGCCCCACACGAAGGCGAAGTCGCCGGTCGAGAGCTCGGCGACGACCGGCGCAGCCTCGAAGTCGGCGTTCACCGAGATCGCGACGCCGTTCGCGCCCCAGAGCTGCGTGCCGTCGCTGCCGACGCGGTAGCCGTAGACGTCAAGGTCACCGCCCGCGCGGATGTCGCAGAAGGTCAACACCACGTTGCCGCTCGAGTCCGCGATGAGGTCCCAGTCGACGAGCGAGGTCTGCTGCGCATTCGCCGAGACGAGGATGCCATTGTGGCCCCACATCTCGTTCCCCTCCGGATCGAGCCGCTGCAGGCGCACGGTGTAGGCGCCGCTGCCGCTGTCGAACCAGCCGACGTAGGCGCCGCCATCGGCGCGCGAGGCGATCTTGGGCAGCACCTGCTCGCCGACGCCGTCGCCGATCGAGGTGTTGGTCGCGGCGTCGGACGTCCACTGCGCGGACGCGGCTGCAACGACGAGTGAGGGGAGAAGCGATGCGACGAGAACCGATGGACGCATAGGGCGAGTTTCCTTGGAGGGCTTCCGAAAACCGCGAGGCTACCGCCGGCCGGGGTGCGGCGCGTTGGAAAAACCGCAGATTGGCGGCGACTTACCCAGCGCCACGCGACCCGCGAGCAAGCTCGATCGCGCGGTCGAGCGCGGCGTCGGCGGGCACGTGCACGTCGGGCTCGACGCCCTTCCCTTCCCAGTTTGTCTTCGTGATCGGGTTCTCGGCTCGCATGAACGGCATCGCCACGATCACGCGGTCATCGAGTCGAATCGGCCGCACGGGATGGGCGCCGCCGCCGGTCGTCTCGCCGACGATCGTGGCGCGTCCGAGATTCTTCAGGTTGTACGCAAACTCCTCGGCGCCCGAGAACGTCCGCTCGCTCGTCACGACGTACACCGGAAGGTCCTTCGGAAACCGCGTGCCGTTGACCGTCTCGTCGCTGAACGCTTCGCCCACGACGGATCCGTCGCGCGCCACCATGCGATTGAGAAGGACCGGCGACTCGAAGAGGTAGCCGCTGAGGTAGCAGATCATCTCGGGCGAGCCGCCGCCATTCCAGCGCAGGTCGATGACGAGCGCGTCACATCGTCCGAGGAACGCCATCGCGGCATCGGCCACGCGCTTGGCCTCGTCGGTCGGGACGAATGCGTCGAATCGCAGGATGCCGACGTTCCCGTCGACGATCTCGCAACGCCGAAACGACCAGTTGTCGCGCCGCGCCTCTTCCGCCGTCGGTCCGAACGCGCCTTGGCGGCGCGCCTCGGCATCCTTCGGCAGGCTACGCACGCGAAGGTGCTTGTCGTTCGTGACGGCGCGCATGTCGGCGGTGAGACGCTCGCAGAGCGCCCGCTCGTCGTCGATCGCGTCGTAGTCGCCGCGCGCAAGCGCCGCGGCGATCGCGTCGGCCATGGCAGCGCCCTTGTCCGGGAAGACGTACTCCTCCCGCACCGCGGTGGCCGCGGACTCGACGAGCGCGCGGCGCCGTGCGGCGTCGACGGGCGCTGGAGCCGGTGCCGCCGCGGCTGCGGGGGCGGGGGCGGCGGTGGAAGGTGCGGCGGTCTGGCCGGGACTCGCGAGGCCGACCGAGGAGAGGAAGACGAGAAGGAGTGACAGATACGCGCCGAGCATGGTGGATCCCGTTCGAGAGTTGTGCGTAGAAGAGGGCGATAGTACGATTCGTACTATCCTTGTTAGGAGACGCCGCCGCTCGGTTGCGGCCGTCGCCGAAGTAGGGAGAATCCTCGGATCGCGAGTCAGGGCGCACGGGGTATCGGGCCCCACGCGCAATCACGACGCGTCGCAAGGACACGACGCGTCCGGTTTCGGCAAGGCGACCACACACGTCTTTCCGCAACGAGCGCGTGCGTCCCTGGCTCGCGACTTTCGCATCACCTCCGCATGTCCGAACTCGCGTCGTTCGTCCTCGGCCTCGTCTGGCAACACGGACCGTGTACGGCGTACACGATTCGCCGCGCGCTCCTCGACTCGCCGTCTGCAACGTGGAGCGGCTCGGCGGGCGCGATCTATCCGCTGGTCGAACGCCTCGAGCGCGAGGGACTTCTCTCGGGCCGCGACCTCGCCGACGGCAAGCGGGCGCGGCGCGAGTTCTCGATCACCGCGCGCGGGCGCGCGGCGCTGCGCGCGTGGATCGGTCCTCCGCTCGGCGCGGAGGCCGTCACCGTGACGAGCGATCCGCTGCGCTCGCGGGCGCGCTTCCTGGGACTCTTGAGCGCCGCCGAACGGCGTGCGTGGATTGCGGCGGCCGAAGCGGCGCTCGTGACGGTCGAAGCCAACGTGCGGCGCTGGCATGCGCAGTACGCGTCGGACGATTCGCCGGAGCTCGCGCTCGTCACGCGCCACGCCGAACTCGAACTCGCATTTCGTCGCGCATGGCTGGCGGAGTTGCGCGTCTGGGGAAGTCGCCCCAAGCGAAGCGCACGCTGAGTCGTGACCCCTCTCCGATTGAAGTTCTTTTATTCGTGAGGCGCGTGAAACGCCTAGACCGCTGAGTGCGCCGTGCCACAGTGCCTCATCGGTTTCGCGATCGCGCCGCGCACGGACGTTTGGGCCCTCGTGCGCCCACGCGGCAGAACAGGCGATCGCGAGCAGGGAGAGCTGTTATGCGCTTCGCAAAGATGCGGTGTGGTGTGGCGTCGATGCTCCTCGCGGGCATCGCGGCGTCGTCGAGCGCGCTCGGCGGCGGTGTCAATCCCGAATGGTCCATCGCGCGACAGTGGGACGAGGAGATACTCGACGCGATCCGCCTCGCGACGCCACGTCCCCCGGTGCATGCGCGCAACCTCTATCACACGAGCGCGGCGATGTACGACGCGTGGGCGACGTACGACACGACCGCTCGTGGCGTGTTCTTCCTCGAGAAGCACACCGCGGCCGACGTCGAGGCCGCGCGTCGCGAGACGATCTCCTTCGCCGCGTATCGCGTGCTCAAGGCCCGCTTTGTCACGGGCAACGGACCGAACATCGCACAGATCCAGGCGAGCCTCGACGCGCTCTTCGCCGAACTCGGCTACGACAAGAACAACACGTCAACGGTCGGTGACACGCCGGCGGCGATCGGCAATCGCATCGCGTCGGTGATCCTCGCCGCAGGCCTTGCCGACGGCTCGAACGAGCAGGGCAACTACGCCGCGAACAACGGCTATCACCCGGTCAATCCGTCGATGCCGTTCAAGATCCCCGGCTGCGTGATGAACAACGCGAGCCACTGGCAGCCGCTCGCGTTCGACTTCCTGGTCCTCCAGAACGGCGAGATCGTCGGCGCGTCGATTCAGACGGCGATCTGCCCGCATTGGGCGAACGTGAAGCCGTTCGGCCTTTTCAGCAGCGATCGCAACTCGACGTCGCAGGTCTACTTCGACCAAGGGCCACCGCCGCAGTTCGGCAGCGCGACGTTCAAGGAGATGGCGATCGACATGATCGCGAAGAGCGCAGCGCTCGATGCCCGCCTCGAAGACACGATCGACATCTCGCCCGCGGTCTATCACAACAGTCCGTTAGGCACCTATGAGCACCCGGGCTACGGCCTCAACCCGGTGACGGGCGAGCCGTACGCGCCGAACGTGGTGAAGGTCGCGGACTACACGCGCATCCTCGCCGAGTGGTGGGCCGACGGCCCCGACTCCGAGACGCCGCCCGGACACTGGCACGTCGTTGCCAACGACGTCTCGGACACCCCGAACTTCGAGTTCCGGATCGGCGGCGAAGGCGAGCCGGTGAGCCGACTCGAGTGGGACGTCAAGATGTATCTCTCCGTTGCAGGCGCTTGCCACGACGCCGCGATCACGGCGTGGGGCGCGAAGGGCTACTACGACTCCGCCCGCCCGATCTCCTTCGTGCGCTATCTGTGCGAGACCGGACAATCGTCGAACGCGAGCGCGCCGAACTACAACCCGAACGGCATGCAGCTCGTGCCGGGCCTGATCGAGCAAGTCACGGAAGCCGACGTCGCACCGGGCGGACGCTTCGAGGACTTCCCCGAACTCGTGTACGAACCGCTCTTTGGCATTCCGATCGGCGTGAACACGCATGTCGGCGACATCGCGGTGTATGCGTGGACCGGCGGCTTCAGCGCCGGCGCGACGACCGGCTCGACGACCACGGGTCCGCTCCCCGGACACATCTATCGCGGCAAGGGCAACACGTGGAAGATCGGCGACTACGAACCGGGCGTGAACGACACGCCGGGCGCGCTCAACGCCGGCCAAGGTCGCGCGCCGCGCTCGATTCAGATCAACGAGGTGCGCGTCGACCAGCCCGGTCGCGATAAGGACGAGTACATCGAGATCGCGGGCCCCGCGGGCGCCTCGCTCAACGGGCTCACGTACCTCGTGATCGGCGACGAAGTGCAGACGAAGGTCCCTGACTCGCAGGGCCGCGTGCAGGTTGCCATCAGCCTCGACGGCAAGCAGATCGGACCGAACGGCACGTTTGTCATCGCGAAGACGGCGTTCTCGCTCGGCACCGCCGACCTCACGCAGCACTTCCGTCTCCTCGAGATCGGCAACTGCACGCACATGCTCGTGAACGGTTTCTCCGGCGCGATCGGCGACGACCTCGACTTCATCGACAACGGCGAGATCGACGTCGTGCCGTGGACGAGCGTGGTCGACGCAATCGGTCTCCGACGCAATCAGAACGCCGCGGGCATCTACACCGCGACGACGCTCGGCCCGATCAATTCGAAGTCGGCGTCGTTCGGCGTTGACTGGACGCTCGGCGACCGCTGGATGCCGTATCAGGCGTCGAACTTCGTGACGCCGCCCTTCCCCGGTTACATCTCGGGTCACAGCACCTTTAGCCGGTCGGCCGCCGAAGCGCTCACTCGCTTCACCGGCAGCCCGTTCTTCCCGGGCGGCTTCCGCGAGGAAGTGGTCGAGGCCGGTTGGCTCCGCTTCGAAAAGGGACCGCTCGCGCCCGTGAAGCTCCAGTGGGCGACGTACTACGACGCGGCCGACGAAGCGGGCGTCTCGCGCATCTGGGGCGGCATCCATCCGTATGCCGACGACCTCCCGGCGCGCGTGATCGGCAGCACGGTCGGCGCTCGCGCGGCAACTCGCGCTCTCGCCCTCTATCAGGGCCTTGCGTTCTCCCCTGACTTGAACTCCGACGGCGTCGTCGATCCGGTTGACCTCGGCATCCTTCTTGGAGCGTGGGGCGGCAACGCAACCACCGGTGCTGATCTCAACGGTGACGGCTCGGTCGGACCGGAAGACCTCGGCATCCTGCTCGGAGCTTGGACCTTCTAAGTCGATCGTCGAACACGCACACGAGAGCCCCGGCCGACCGGTCGGGGCTTTTTCGTTGTCTGGTGGACTGTACTGGTGGTTTTATCGGCAATTCGGATGCATGAGCAGAATTAGGGAGGCGAACGAACGTGGGAACTTTCCCACCAATTTGCAGGGAAGTCCCCGAAGACTGCTAGCGTCGCGCGAGTTTGGTGAAAAACTCCACTCGTTCCCTGCCGTGGTTGTCACTCGCCTGTTCCGAGTTGCAACCGCGCGGCCCGCGCACGCCATTCGTGCCCGTCAAAACGTCTAGACGTGAGGAGTGCCATGTTCATCCGTAAGACCAGCCTTGCCGCCGCGGTCGCGTTGGCGGCCTCGGCCACCGCGCTTGCCGGTGGTCCCAATCCGCAATGGTCGATCGCTCGCCAGTGGGATGAAGAGATCCTGCAGGCGATTCGCATCTCGACGCCGCGTCCGCCCGTCCACGCGCGCAACCTCTATCACATGAGCGCCGCGATGTACGACGCGTGGGCGGCGTACGACTCGACCGCGCGCGGCGTCTTCTTCCTTGAGAAGCACACCGCCAACGACATTGAAGCGGCGCGGCGCGAATCGATCTCGTACGCGGCGTATCGCGTCCTCAAGGCGCGGTTCGTCGCCGGCAACGGCCCGAACATCGCGACGATCCAGGCGAACCTCGATTCGCTCTTCGCGCAGCTCGGTTACGACAAGAACAACACGTCGACGGTGGGCAACACGCCGGCGGCGATCGGCAATCGCATCGCGTCGGTGGTGCTCGCGGCTGGTCTCGCGGACGGCTCGAACGAACAGGCCAACTACGCGGCGAACAACGGCTACGTGCCCGACAACAGCTCGATGCCGTTCAAGATCCCCGGGTGCGTGATGAACGACCCGAATCACTGGCAGCCGCTCGCGTTCGACTTCCTCGTCCTCCAGAACGGTGAGATCGTGGGTGCCGCGATTCAGACCGCCATCTGCCCGCACTGGGCTGGCGTGAAGACCTTCGCGCTCTCGAACCTCGACCGCAACCCCGTGACGTCGCTCTACCTCGACCCGGGTGGCGGTCCGCCGACGATCGGCCAGCAGGAGCACAAGGACGACGCGGTCGACATGATCTTCAAGTCGGCGCTTCTCGATGAGCGCAACGAGCAGACGGTCGACATCTCGCCGGCGGTCTTCCACAACAGCCCGCTCGGCTCGTACGAGCAGCCCGGCTACGGTCTCAACCCGGTCACCGGCGAGCCGTACGAACCGAACGTCGTGAAGCTCGCCGACTACGCGCGCCTCCTCGCCGAGTACTGGGCCGACGGCCCCGACTCGGAGACGCCGCCCGGACACTGGCACGTCGTCGCGAACGAGTACAGCGACACGGAAGGCGTCGACTACCGCATCGGCGGCGACGGCGATCCGGTCGAGCGCCTCGAGTGGGACATAAAGATGTACCTCTCGCTCTCCGGCGCGAACCACGATGCCGCGGTCACCGCGTGGGGCATGAAGGGCTACTACGACTCGGCGCGCCCGATCTCCTTCGTTCGTTACCTCTGCGAACTCGGTCAGTCGAGCGATCCGAATCTCCCGAACTACAACCCGAACGGCATGCCGCTCGTCCCGGGCCTCATCGAGGTCATCACCGAAGCCGACGTCGTTCCCGGCGGACGCTTCGAAGACTTCCCTGAGCTCGTGTACGAACCGCTCTTCGGCATCCCGATCGGCGTGAACACGCACGTCGGCGACATCGCCGTGCGCAGCTGGACGGGCGGCTTCACCGCCGGCACGTCGAGCGGCGCGTCGATCTCGGGACCGCTGCCCGGCCACGTCTACCGCGGCAAGGGCAACACGTGGAAGATCGGCGCCTTCGACCTGAACGTCGACGACTCGCCGAACGCCCTCAACCCCGGCCAAGCCCGTGCGCCGCGTTCGATTCAGATCAACGAGATTCGCATCGACCAGACCGGCAGCGATCCGGATGAGTACATCGAGATCGCGGGTCCGCCCAATGCGTCGCTCGACGGCCTCACGTACATCGTCCTCGGCGACGAAGTGCAGACGAAGGTCCCGGACGCGCAGGGCCGCGTGCAGGTCGCGATCGACCTCACCGGACAGAACCTCGGGCCGGACGGACTCTTCGTCATCGCGAAGACGAAGTTCTCGCTCGGCACCGCTGACCTCACGCAGCACTTCCGCCTGCTCGAGATCGGCAACTGCACGCACATGCTCGTGTCGGGCTTCACCGGCGCGATCGGCGACGACCTCGACTTCATCGACAACGGCGAACTCGACATCATCCCGTGGTCGAAGGTTGTGGACGCACTCGGCCTCCGTCGTAACTCGAATGCGGTCGGCATCTACACGACGACGACGCTCGGCCCGGTGAACTCGAAGACGCAGACCTATGGCGTCGACTGGATCCTTGGCGATCGCTGGATGCCCTATCAGGCCTCCAACTTCGTGACGCCTCCCTTCCCTGGCTACATCTCGGGTCACAGCACCTACAGCCGCTCGGCGGCCGAAGCGATGACGCAGTTCACGGGAAGCCCGTACTACCCGGGTGGCTTCATCGAGAAGGAAGTGCCTGCGGGCTGGTTGAAGTTTGAGAACGGCCCGGACACTGGAATCAAGCTCCAGTACGCGAGCTTCTACGACGAAGCCGACGAAGCGGGCATCTCGCGCATCTACGGCGGCATTCACCCGCGGGCTGACGACCTCCCTGGCCGCGTTGCGGGCCAGACGATCGGACGTCGTTCCTTCACCCGCGCTGCGGCTCTCTTCCAGGGTCTCGCATACTCGCCGGATCTCAACGCTGACGGCCTGGTCGATCCGGTCGACCTCGGCATCCTGCTCGGCGCGTGGGGCGGAGGTACGTCGAGCGGCGCAGACCTTAACGGCGACGGGACGGTCGGTCCGGAAGATCTCGGCATCCTCTTGGGCGGCTGGAGCTTCTAACCTCGACCTCACGCCGTAAACCTCAAGCCCCGACCGGGAGCGGTCGGGGCTTTTTCATGCGCGCGTGCGCAGTGGTCTGGCCACAGGCGCCGGGCGCACTGGACAGACCACTGCGCGGTCGCCCCCGCCGCGCACTGGACAGACCACTGCGCGGTCGCCCCCGCCGCGCACTGGACAGACCACTGCGCAGGCACGCGTCTTGCGAAGCCGCCGCCACCATGAAGAAGCCTGGTCTCATCGTCCTCGGCGCTTGCGCATGCGTTCTCGGCCTTGCCATGTGGGCCGGCTACCACGTCACACCGCTTGGACCTCTCGTTGGCGTCACCGGCGCCGTCACCGCACTCAAGGGCTATTTCGGCAGTGCGCCCGCCCAGTCCCGGTCGCAGACCGACGCCTCCGGCGCGCGGCGAAGCGGACAGCGCTCGCGGAGCCTCCTGCCCTAAGCGCCTCGGCACCTCCGCGCCCCGCCGAGCGCATTCGACCTCGACCGTGGCGCACCCGCGCGCCACGGCGCGCGGTGACATCTCCGTTGGTCGGCACGACGACGCTCGGTACGCTGGCCCGCGGAGGTTCCCCCGTGAAGTTCAGTCTCATCGCCGTCACTGCCAGTTCGTCGGTCGTCGCAGCCTCGTACGCCGGAATCGTCGTCCAGCACAAGGCCCTCGCGGTCGTCGGCACTCCGACCGTCGGTTCCGGGGGCTCGGCCCTCGTCACCGTGAATAACCCCTACCTCACCCGCGACGGCCGCGTGGGGTTCACGGGCACCTATCAGGACGGCCGGTCAGTGATGGGCTTCGTCTGGTTCGACGGCGAGATCGTGTGGAAGAACTCCGACGCGCTTCCCATCGTCCTCACGAACCCCGAAGTGACGATGGGCGTGGGCGACGGCGGCGAGTGGATCTACAGCCCATCGCAAGATGGCGTCGACTCCGTGTGGGTGAACGGCGCGAGTCTCTTCAAGGAGACCGATCCCGCGCCGGACCTGCCCGGCAACTTCATCACCTTCTGCTCGCGGCCGCAGATGAACGCCGACGGCACGCCGACCTGGGTCTCCGGCATCTCCGCGGTGCAAGGCGGCGGCGCGAGTTTCCGCGCCCTCTACAAGGGCCTTCCCGGCGGAGGCGCCACGAAGATCCTCGCCGGCGGCGACATCGTGAACGGCGAGTTCATCGCGGTCGCCACGAGCGTCGGCTTCCCGTACGACTTCTCGACCGACGGGTCGAACTACATCACGCGCGTGCTTCTCTCCTCGTCGGCCGCGACGAACGACGCGCTCGTCGCGAACTACGAGATCGTGGCGCGTGAAGGCGTCACGTCGTTCGGCGGCGAGCTGATCCAGAACCTCGGCGAGATGAAGACGAATAACGGCGCCACCTTCGTCTATAGCGGCGACACGAACGGCGTTGCAGCCACCGACGGATTCCTCATCCGCAACGACACGGCGCTCGTCCGCGAAGGAGACGTGATCGACGGATACACGCTCACCGGAAACGCGAGCGCCGTCGGCCTGAACGATCTCGAGCAGATCGGCGCGATCTGGGGCACCACCGTCGGCAAGATCCTCTTCGTGATGACGCCGACAAACGGCGGCTACGACACGCAGGTCTTGATGGCCACCGGCGACGCCGTCGACGTCAACGACGACGGCATCACCGACGGCACGATCGTCGACTTCAACGCGAGCACGGCGACCTCGCCCGGCCTCGACCTGCCGCGACAGTGCCGCGTCTGCGCGAACGTCGACGTGCAGTTCGAGAGCGGCATCTTCGAGGCGATCGTGTGCGCCACGCTCCCGGCCGGCCCCGGACTCGCCGATCTCACCGGAGACGGCTTCGTGAACGGCGCCGACCTCGCGATCGTCCTCGGTGGTTGGGGCGGCGTGGGCGTCGCCGACATCACGTGCGACGGCGTCGTCGACGGCGCGGATCTTGGCATCGTCCTCGGCGGATGGACGGGCTAACGCGCTCCGCAATCGCTGCGCGACAGCGAACGACGATCTTCGATCCTTTTTTCGCTTTGCGAGTCGAGGCAGTATCGCCGAACGCCTCGGTCGACACCTATTGGACGCGCGGCCTCGCTGCCGTGCGAGAAAAAGGATCGAGCATGAAGACCCGACTCGCGAAGATCGCCCTTGTCACTGTTGCAGCTCAGATCGCATGCATGGCCCACGGCGGCCTCGTTGCGTACGACGGTTTCGGAAACGGCCCGAAGGCGAACCTTGCAGGGAGTGTCGGCGGCACCGGCTGGACCAACGCGTGGTCGAGCTACGGCGACAACCTGACGAAGATCGCAGGCGTTGGCCTCACGTACCCGGGCCTCGACTCGACTCCGGGCGGAGCGGTCACGCCGACCGCCGGAGGCACGTGGCCGAACTCCCAGTACGCGCGCTCCTACGCGCTGCCGCAAGGGACGACCGCGATCTATGTGTCGTTCCTCCTGCGCGACGACGCCGGCTACGGCATGTGGGGCGGCACGTCCTTCGGAACGTATCCGTACGAAGTGACGGTCGGCTCGCCGCTCGGCTACTACTCCTACGGACTCATGCTGAGCGAAGGGCTCGGCGACGTCTCGAACTACCCGCTCGTCACCGGCGAAACCACGCTCGTCGTCGTCAAGATCTCGAAGAACGCGGGCTCGGGCATCACCTATCGCCTCTTCGTGAATCCGACGGTCGGACAGGCGGAACCCGGTGGTCCT
>JAEUIT010000039.1 GCA_016795035.1 Phycisphaerae bacterium
ATTCGGGGGAGGATGCAACTCAGAGTCCTCCCCCACGTCGCGTGGGGGAGGTGGCATCGCGCAGCGATGACGGAGGGGGACGTCGCGCGGCGCACCAGCCCCCACCACCATCGCTTCGCGATGGTCCCCCTCCCCCGAATCGAGGATTCGGGGGAGGATGCAGTGCGCCCTCCGCGTTGCAGGCGCGCGACGCCGGAGGGGAGCACCGCCCTCCCTCTCCATTCTCCCCTCTCTATTCTCTCTCCCCCCTACCTCGCCTTCACCGGCGTCGGCGGCACCGGCGGCACGTCGCGCGGATCCTTCGTGATCAACTCCTGAAGATGCCCGATCGCCGCGTCGAGCTGCGCGTCGTCGCCGAAGAACGTCGCGTGCGGCAAGTTGTCGACCGTGATGTCGGGCTCGACGCCACGACCTTCGATCAGCCACGCGCCGGTCTCGTCAAACACGCCGAACTCGCCGGCGGACGCGATGCCGCCGTCGACGAGTCGATTGCTGCTACTCAGCCAGATCTCGCCGCCCCACGTGCGCGTCCCGATGACTTTGCCCAGCCCGAGCCGACGGAAGCCTTCGGTGAACGCTTCGCCGTCCGACGCCGTGCCTTCATCGCAGAGCACCACCATGTGGCCGCGGAAGGCGAACTGCATGTTCCATAGCGGGCTTCGACCAACCGACTGATTCCAGAACATCCACGCCTTGCGGATCAAGCGGCCGAGGACCCAGCTGTCGATGTTGCCGCCGTCGTTCGAGCGGACGTCGAGGATCAGGCCGCGCCGCGCGAACACCGGGTAGTAGTCGCGCACGAAATCGGCGAAGTCGCCCGCGCCCATCGCACGAAGGTGCACATAGCCGATCTCCCCGTTGCCGCGCTCGTCGACACGACGGCGCCGCTCGACCTCCCAGCCTCGGTAGCGGAGATCGGCAAAGGCCCCTTGCGGGATCGGGGTCGCGATGACGTCGCGTTCCTCGCCCTTCGCCGACTTCACGCGAAGGAGCGTCTGGCGCCCCGCCTTCGCCCGCAGCAACGCGGAGAGGTCCGGCGCGCTCAACGTTGCAACGCCGTCGATCGCGAGGATCGTGTCGCCGACGGCGACGTCGACGCCAGGGACCGCAAGCGGCGGTCGCGCCCACGGCTCGTCGGGATCGAACGCGGGAATCGCGGTCACGACGTAGCCGCCGGCCGCCTGGTCGCGGCGGAAATCCGCGCCGAGCGATGCCGGCTCGATCTTCTCGATGCCGCGCCGGGCGTCGCCGCGCACGAAATGGTGCAACGCGGAGAGCTCTCCGGTCATCTCCTGAAGGACGTCGTTCAGCTCGTCGCGGCTGCGCACGCGGTTCACCCACGGCTCGTACTTCGCGCGCACGGCCTTCCAGTCCGCGCCGTGCATCTTGGCGTCATAGAAGTAGTCGCGAAGCATGCGCCACGCATCGACGAGCATCTGGCGCCACTCGTCGCGCGGGCTGGTCGCAAAGACGATCGCGCCGAAGTCGATGCCGTCGCGGCCACCCTTCTCACCCTTCTCGCCGGCGGGCTGCGGCGCCGCGTCGATGATCTGCCATGATTCGCCGCGGCGGACGAGAATCTTCTTTCGATCGCGCGAGAGCTGCGCGCTGCGCACGCCCGCCATCACCGCTTTGGGCTCGGGCTTCTCGTTGTCGATCGCCATGCCGAAGAGCGTGCCGCCTTCGCCGCGCTTGGTGGGCGTCGGGTCGGACGCGATCCAGAAGAGCGCCTTGCCCGTCGAGAGGACCGGCGACCCGTCAAGGTTCGACGGCGGCATCGGCACTTCGAAGAGCCGTGACGAGAGGCCGTCAAACACGATCTCGACCTTCGTGGGCTCGGGCTTCTTTTCGGGCTTGGCGTCCGACGCAGCGTCGGGCTTGGCGTCCGCAGTCTCCGCGGGCTTCTCGGCGTGCTTTTCGATTGGCTTCTCGGTGGGCTTCTCGGTGGGCTTCTCGGTGGGTTCCTTCGGCTTGTCCTTCTCCGTTGCAGCCGCCGGCTTCGTGAGTTCGTCGTTCGGGCGGAACGGCCAGCGTTCGCCGGGCGTGAGCGAGAGCGCGAAGAGCTTGCCCGTTCGCGCGAAGAACGGCTCCGGCGCGCGCGGCCCCCACGGACTGTCGACCGACGAATCGAAGAAGCGATCCGAGCGGAACCACAGCCACTTGCCGTCGGGCGACCAGCTCGGCGCCATGCTGTCGTAGCGATCGGTGGTGACGGCGCGCGTCGCGCCGTCGCCGCGCGACCAGACCTTCACCTGTCGATTGAGATTCGCGGCCGGCGCGACGTAGGCGAGCCATGCGCTGTCGTCCGACCACGCGAGATCGCCGATGTCCTCGATCCCGTTCTCCTCGACGAGCCGGCTCGTGCCGTTCGTTCGGTCGAACACCCATAGGCGCAGCCGCTTGTCGGTGTGCGCGATCTGCGTGCCGTCGGGTGACGCGAGCGCCTGCCAGCGCATCGTCGCGCCGTCGTTCGTGAGACGGGTCGGCGACCCTACGCCGTTCGCGGGCAGAAGCACCAGCTCGAGCTCGCCCCACTCGTCAGAGAATGCGACGACCGTGCTTTCGTCGAGAAAGGTTGCCGCGCGATAGCGGATGCCCGGGCGCGGATCGAGGTCGACGGTGCGCCCATCCTTCGCAGGGACGACGAACACGCGACCGCGCACCGTGGCGACAACCTTCGCGCCGTCGGGCGACACGTTGACCGACGACATCTCGCGCGACGGGTCGACGATCCAGCGCTCGCGCGTCTGGTCGAAGTCGGAGTCGAGCGCGATCGGAATCGTCGAGGTCGCTCCGGCTGCAACGTCGAGTCGCTTGAGGTCGGGACCGAGCTGGTAGACGACCGTCGAGCCGTCGAGCGCGGCGCCGCCGATGTCGAACGAATCTTCCTTCGAGACCTGCCGAAGGTCCGTGCCGTCGGGCTTCATCGACCACACGTTCATGCGGCCGCTGCGGTCGCTGAGGAAGTACACGCGGCCGTCGCCGCCCGACATGTTGGTCATCGGCGCCTTGCTGGTGCCGTCGTAGTCCTTCGTGAGGGGCGTGGCCTCGGCACCGCGCGTGCCGAGCGCCGGCAACGTGAATCGCCACAACTGCTGCGCGGTGCCGCCCACGTAGCGGTCCGTGTGGCTGCCCTGAAACTCTAGACGCGTGAAGACGAGCGTCTCCGGGTCGATGAAGGCGGCGTCGGCGCATTGGGCGAGCGGCAACATGGAGCGCTCGCCGCTCGCGAGATCGATGCGAACGACGCGGGCGGCGCCGATCGGTGACCCGTTGTCGCTTGCAACGAGGAGCGAACCGTTAGGCCCCCAACCGACCCACACGAGGCCGGTCGCACCGAACGTCCGCCGCGTGGGGAGACCGCCGGACATCGGCATCGTGTACACCTCGCGCGCCCCCTCGTAGCTCGCCATGAAGGCGAGCGTCGAGCCGTCGGGGGAGATCGAGGGCATGCGCTCCTCGCCGGGGTGGGTCGTGAGACGGGTCGCCCGCCCGCCTGCAACGGGGACGCGCCAGAGGTCGCCCTCGGCCACGAAGACGACGGTGTCGCCGCGGACGCTCGGCATGCGGGCGTAGCCCTGCGTGTCGGCGGGATCGGCGGAAAGGGCTGCAACGACGAGTGTGGCGAGGGAGGCGACGTGCATAGTCATTCTGTATTGCAACGCGGAGAAGGCGGAAACCCGAAATCCGTGGCGTAGCCTATCGACCGCCGTGATGGTCGCCGTACGCTGAGGCCATGCCGATCGCCCAATGGTCGATGCTCGCGTTCGTGCTGGCGCTGCCGCTTGCCGGAACCGCCGAAGCGCAGTCACCGGCCCCGCCCGGTCGCAGGGAGTTGAGCCCCGCAAAGCGTCTCGAGACGGCGCGACGGATGCTTCAGGAGGCGACGCTGAGTCGCGACCTCTTGGTCCGCGCCCTCGGTTCCGTCGACAAAGACCTGATCGGGTTCATCGTCGACCCCGTCTTCAAGGAGTACGCGGAGGCCGTGGAGATCGCTCGCGAGAACGCGATCGCGCGGCTCTATGCCGTGAACGGCGAGGACGTCGAACTTCGGCCGGTGACCGGGCAGACGCTCGTCGACGTGGCGAAGGAGCTGTCGCAGGCCTATGTCGCCGCAACGGATCGCGCCCTTCGAGAGCTCGGCGAGTCTGGGGTCCAGATCGGGCGCGATTCCAAGATCCTCGAGGCGGACGCGCTGCGCGTGCTTGTCGCCTATCGCTATCAATCTCGATTGCGCGGCGTTCACGACGACGCGTCGCCCGGCTACGACGTGCTACTCGACTTCAACGCGGCGCGACAGGACGATGCCCGCATTCGCGACGCCGCAACCCGCGCCGAGGCCGATGCCGCGGCACACGAGGCGCTCTCCGTTGCGACGCAGGAGTTCCGCACCCGCGGCGTGGAGATCGGCCGCGCTATCGTCGAGAGCGCTGGACGCAACCTCGCCTTCTCGCGCACCGCATGGAACGGCGAGCCCGAACCCCCCGAGTTCACCGCGGCAATCCGGAAAGCGCGCGAGACGATGGAGGCCTGGGTTCGCGCGACCGATGCCTTTGCCGACGCGGCCGAGCGCTTCCTGCAGGCGAGCGGCGACCCGATCGCGGCCGCGCGATGGCGCCTGCGGGCCCTGCGCGAGACGGCGGCGACCGAGATCGTGGTCGACTCGTGGGGACGGCAGATCGCCACGGCGGCGCAGCTCCTCGGCGCGGGCCCCAACGAGTTGGCCGCGATATCAACTGCAACGGACGACGCGGATCTGCAACGCGTGCAGAACGCGAAAGCGACGCTCGCCGCCTATCGACGCTGGCTCGCGGACGTGCGCGCGGACGGCAAGAATCCGAATGGCGAGGATCCGTCTGACGCGCTCATTCGAGCGTTGCTCGCGCAGTCGGCCTACGAAAAGGTCGCGAGAGATCGGGCGCTCGCGTGCCTGCGCTCGTCGCTTGTGCGCGAGGCGATCGCGTCGATGCCGGCGCCCGATGAATCGTACCGCGTGCCATGGTGGATCGATCAATGGCGTCAGCGACAGGCGCAAGGGGCGGAGGACCAGCCGGAGACGCCGAAGGAGCAACCCCGATGACCGCATGGACGATCGCCACACTCGTCGTTGCAGCTTCGTGCACGCCCGACGGCGGCAACGACAAGCCGACGCGCGCAGAGATTGACCAACTCATATCGGCGCTCGACCGTGCGCTATCCGGCGAGCGACGCGTCGAAGCCATCCTTCGCCAGCGCATCTGGCAGGGTCCGCAGAATGGGCCGGCGCCAGACATCGCCCGCGACCCGCCGGGTTCTGATCAGCGATCGATCGTTCGCCTTCTCGGCCCTCGACAACTCGTGCTCGGAGAGTTGCCGCTCGACAACGTGACCGTCGTCTTTGACGACTTCATGTACGTCTATCACCCCTCCGAAGCAGAGTCGTATGTGAGTCCGGCGGCGGGATTCTGGCGCGGACCACATCTCACGATGGTGTTGCAGACCTCGACGTTGCCGCTCTTTCAGACCGACGGCACCTCGCGCGCGTCGCTCGAGGCGATTCGCACCTCGACTCCGATCTCGTTCGAACGGAACGGCACGGAGTGGACTTACCGCTTCTACGACAAGGCCGAAGAGGCGGCCGTCGCCGAAGCGGAGAAGCGCGCGGCCGCGAACGGCGAGCCCACGCCCGCGCGGAAGATGACGCCGTGGCCCCGCGAGGTGATCGTTGACGTGGGCGACCCGCCGCGCCTCGTTGGCGTCGCGCTCGACATGCCGTTGGATGGCCCGGAGAAGCCGCTCGTCCGAAACGAAACGCGCGTCATCGAGTGGCAACAGGTGGGGACGTCCACCTTGCCGCGCCGCGTCCTGACGTCGACCAGCATGGCTGGGGCGGCACCGTATCGCTTGCTCGTCGAGGTTGAGAATGCCGCGGAGATTCCGCCGGCAGCCGACGACGCCACCGTACATCCGCTTCCCGCAGGGCTCACGTTCGTCAACTCGCCGCGCACCTTCCGCTTCACCGTCGGCAGTCCGCACATCGTGTACGAAGGCCAGCGCCTCACGCTCGAGGAGCCGCTCTGGGTCCATCCCGGCGAGCGTCTCGGCGAACTCGTGAAGTCGGCGAAGCCGGAGTGAAATCGAATGACGACGTTGAAGCGCCCCACGCATCGAGCGGCCACGATTGCGGCTATCGCGCACCTCGTCCTCGTGCTCGTCAGCGTCGGCAACGCACACGCACAGAGCGCCGCGCCCGACTCCGCCCAGAGCGGCATCACCCCGTCGCAGCGAATCACGGCGACGATGCCTGCGCTTGATGCCTTGACGATGTCGCGCGCTCAGATGGCACGAGCGCTCGGTCCGCTCGACACAGACGTGGCCGCGGCGATCGTCGAGCCGATCTTCAAGGAGTATGCAGCAGCGATCGGGTCCGCCCGCGAGGCGGCCCTCGATCGACTCTACCTGCGCCGCGGCAACGACGCCGACGTTCGCGCCGTCACCGGCGCGGAGCTCGTCGACGTTGCAGCTTCGCTCTCCGCGGCCTACGAGGCTGCAACGCGGAAGGCCTTGCAGGAGCTCGGCGAATCCGCATCGGCCATCGGTCGCTCCCCGGAACTCACGCGGCAGGACCTCCTCCGCACGCTCGTCGCGAGGTACCTTCAGTTCGCAGTCACGGGCGGCTTCGACAAGCTGTCGCCGGGCTACGACACGCTGCTCGAGTACGACGCCGCGCGAGCCGACGACCCCGCCATCGGCACTGCGGCGGCCAAGGCCGACCTCGATGCACAGGCCCGCGCCGCGCTCGAACCTGCGATCGAGGAGTACCGCCGACAAGCCGCGTCGCTCGGGGAGATGCTCATGCAGTACTCCGGCGTACTCCTCGCGACGTCGCGGACGAATTGGGATGGCCTTCCGGAACCGCATGAGTTCGCCGAGCGACGACGCGCACGTGACGACGCGAGCGCCGTGTGGCGACGGATGAACGACGAGCTCGCCGACGCGTTCGAGCGGCATCTCCTCGTTGCAGGCGATCCGCTGGCCGCCGCCCGCTGGCGGCTGCGGGTATACGAGATCACGGCGTCGAAGGAGGTTCCAATGTCCTCATGGTTTCGACGCGCGGTCGCCGTCGCGCACGTCCTTGGACTCGACGCCGAGGAGATCGAGGCGCTTCGCGCGATGGAAGCGTCGTATGCCCCACAGCGTCTCGCGAAGGTTCGAGCATCGCTTTCGGCCTATCGTCGCTGGTTCGCCGAGCTCAACGGCGATCTCAATGCCGTCGGAAGCGTCGATCCGCCGCAAGCGCTCGAACGAGCCATCGCGGCGCAGGAGGCGTTCGAAGCGGACGCTCGGGCGCGGATTCTGCAGGCGGTGCGCTCTCGCGGAGTGCGCGACGCGCTCGCATCGCACGTCCCTCCCGCCGTTGAGGCCGACGCGCCCTACTGGCTTCAGGCATGGCGAGCGCGTATCGCCACGGCCGCACCGAACGTCGAGGAGAAACCGCAATGACATCGCTCGCCGCACTCATCGTTGCAGCCTCGATGTTCGCCGTCGACGCGCCTCCGGACGTAACTCCCGACGATCTCTCGAGGCTTTCGGGCGCCATCGCCAAGGCGCTGGCGTCCGAGCGTCGCGTCGAGAGCGTCGTCGACATCCGATGGTGGGCACCGACGCCGGAGAACCCTGCTCCGGACGTCGCTCGCGATCAGCCCACCGGAACGACCTCCGCTCTCGTGCGCATCTTGGGGCGGAGACACGCGGTTGTGTGGCCGGAAGGAGCGACGGACATCGAGGTTACCTTCGACGGAGTCGCGTACTCGTACTCGACTACGTCGGAACCGAGCCTTCTCGACCTGCGCAATGCCGCCCACGTCGGACACGCACTTCTCTTTCAGACAACGTCGCTTCGGCTCCTTCCGGGAACGGCGTCGATGGAGGAGGTGGTGCGCACGTCCATTCCTCTCTCGCTTCGTCGAGAGGGCGACATCTGGACGTATCGCTTCGTGAATCGGGCCGAAGCGCTCGAACTCGAGGAGACTCGGAAACAACTGGTCGCCGCCGGAGTGGATACAGGCCCACAGACGCAGGCCGCGTTCACGCACGAAGTCGTCGTGGATCTCGGCGATCCCCCGAGACTCCTCGGCGTCGCGACGGAGTACACGGTGGGCGAAGAGAAGCGCGTCGTTCGTTCCGCGTTCACCGTCACCGAGTGGCACCACGTTGCAGGCGCCATGACCCCTCGCCGCGTTCTATCGACGTACTTGCGGTCGAATGGCACCACGAGTTCGCAGATCTATGAGTCGCGCGAGATCACAGAGCTTCCCGCGCTCGGCGCACAAGCGAAGGACACTCGGCCCTTCCCAACCGGAACGCGGGTCTCCAGCAACTCCGGCACCTTCCGCTTCACCGTCGGCAGTCCGCACATCGTGTTCGAAGGCCAGCGCCTCACGCTCGAGGAGCCGCTCTGGGTCCATCCCGGCGAGCGTCTCGGCGAACTCGTGAAGTCGGCGAAGCCGGAGTGAACGACGCCTACGGCTGCACCGACGCGGGCTGGGGCGCCGCAGCGCTCGGCGTTGCAAGCGCTGGCGCCTCGGCGGTCGTGGTGCCGTTCCACTGGTCGTCCTTGAGCGTCCATCCGCCGCCCAGCGCCTTGTAGAGGCGCACGACCGCGATGAATTGCTCCGCCTCCGTCTGCGAGAGGAGTCGCTGCGCGGGATAGAGCTTCTGCTGCGCGTCGAGCACTTCGTAATAGCTGGCCTTGCCAGCCATGTAGCGCTCGGTCGCGACGCTGACCGACTCCTCGTAGGCCGTGACGGTCTTCGCCGCCTCGACGCGCACGTCCTTGAGTTTCAGCCGCGAGGTGAGCGCATCGGCGACTTCGCGAAGCGCGACGAGCACGGTGCGGTCGTACTGGAGCACCGCCTGCTCCCACACGGCTTTCGCCTGCGCGATCTGCGCGTTCGTGAGGCCGGCGTCGAAGATCGGGCCGGCGACGTTCGCCGCGATCGACCACGCAATGCCGGTGCTGGAGATGTCCTCGAGGTCGGGGCTCGCCTGTCCGAAGAAGGACGTGAGCCCGATCTGCGGAAGCTTCAGCGCTTCGGTCGCGCCCACGCGCTCGTTCGCGGCGCGCACGTTCGCCTCGGCGCCCATGATGTCGGGGCGGCGCTCGAGGAGCTGCGCCGGCACGCCGGCCGGCATGTCAGGCGGCACCGGCTGCTTGTCGAGCGTTGCACCGCGGGGAATGTCGCGCGGCGGCCGACCGAGCAGCACGTTGATCTGATTCTCCTTGAGCGTGATCGCGAGTTCGGTGCGCGGCACCTGCGCCGCTTCCTGCGAGAGCGCGGCTTGGCCGCGCGAAACCTCGAGGTTCGACGCCGTGCCGAAGTCGCGCCGCAACGTGAAGATGCGGAGCGTCTCTTCGAAGGAGATCACCGCCTGCTTGTAGATCGCGAGTTCCTGATCGAGCTGCAGCAGTTCGAAGTAGGCCTGCGCCACTTCGGCGACGAGCCCGAGCCGGATCGCGTTCTTTGCTTCGACGGTCGCGAGGACGTCCTGCAAGTCCGCCTCGTTCAGGCGGGCGAGACGGCCCCAGATGTCGAACTCCCAGGATGCCGTGAGGAACGCGCCGAGGGAACCGCGCGTGTCGCCGGCGTTGTATGCGGGCGAGCCGATGAACTCGTTGCGGCCGCCGCTCACGTTGGCGTCGTACCCGATCTGCGGATAGAGCGCTGCCTTCGACTGCGCGGCGATGGCCCGCGCCTGCTCGATGCGCGAGACTGCAACGCGGAGATCGTAGTTGTTGTCGAGTGCCTCGCGGATCAGGGAGTGCAGCACCGGATCCTGGAAGACGTCCCACCACGGGAGGTCGGCGATCGACGCCGGGTCGGCGCTCGCGCCGCGAAACTCGCCGGGCAAGTCGACGCTCGGACGCACGTACTCGGGACCGACCTTACAGCCCGAGACGGCTGCAACGGCGAGCGCGAGGATGAAGAGGCGATTCGCACGCATCTCAGTGCCCCTCCTCTTCGGTCTTGCGCTCCGATTCGGGCAACGCCTCGCGGCGAGCGCCGTTGATGAACTCGACGAAGTAGAACATCGCGGGAATGAGGAAGATCGCCAGCATCGTTGCGGCCAGCATGCCGCCGATGACCGCGGTGCCGAGCACCTGACGCGAGATGCCGCCGGCGCCCGTCGCGATCGCGAGCGGGACGCAGCCGAGGATGAACGCGAAGCTCGTCATCAGGATCGGTCGCAAGCGCAGGCGCGCGCCGTTCAGCGACGCGTCCATGAGCGACTCGCCCTTGTGATGCTCGATGCGCGCGAACTCGACGATGAGAATCGCGTTCTTCGCCGCGAGGCCGATCAGCATGACGAGACCGATCTGCGCGTAGACGTTGTTCTCGAGGACGCGCAGCCAAAGCGCGAGGAACGCGCCGGACACGGCGATCGGCGTGCCCAGCAGCACGCTGAACGGCAGCGACCAGCTCTCGTACTGCGCCGCCATGATGAGGAAGACGAAGAGGAGCGCGATGCCGAAGATCACCATCGGCGAGACGCCCTCCTGCGCCTGCTTCTCCTGGAAGCTCATGCCGATGTAGTTGTAGCCCATGTCGATCGGCATCGTCTTCGCGAACGTCTCCTCGAGCGCCTTCATCGCCTGTGCCGAGCTATAGCCCGGCGCCGACGAGCCGTTGAGCTGCGCGCATCGGCGAAGGTTGTAGCGCATCGTGAACTCGGGTCCGAGCCGCTTCTCGAACGACGAGAGCGCCGCCAACGGGACAAAGTTGCCGGAGTTGTTGCGCACGAAGAACTGACCGACGTTCTCGGCCACTGTGCGGAACTCGCCTTCGGCCTGCACATACACCTGCCACTGCCGGCCGAAGCGGTTGAAGTAGTTGATGAAGATGCCGCCCATGAAGGCCTGCATCGTTTGATAGACGTCCTTCAGCGGCACGCCTTGCTTCAGCGTCTTCGCGCGGTCGACGTCGAAGTAGAGCTGCGGCACGTTCGGCATGAACGTCGTCGACACGCGCCCGATCTCCGGGCGCTCGCGAATCGCGGCCATGAACTCGTTCGTCTTCTGCGCGAGGTACGGGATGTCGTGGCCGCCGCGATCCTCGAGCACGAACGTGAATCCGCCCGACTGGCCGATGCCGGGAATGGCCGGCGGCGGAAACGCGAACGCGATGCCTTCCGGCATCGTTGCGAGCTGGGCGTTGATGCGATTGATGATGCCCGCCGCGCTCTCTTCCTTCGACTTGCGCTCCGACCAGTCCTTGAGGCTGATGAAGAACATGCCGCCCGACGTCGAGGACACGCCGGCGAGGAAGTTGTAGCCCGAGATCGCGCTGCAGTAGGCGACGCCCGGCGTGTCCTGAATGACCTTCGACACCCGCGCGGCGACCGCGTTCGTGCGCTCGAGGCTCGCGCCGTCGGGAAGGACGAGGCTGCCGTAGATGTAGCCTTGGTCCTCTTCGGGAAGGAAGCTCGTCGGCACGCGCTCGCCGAAGTGCACGGCGCCGTAGCTCAGGACGCCGAGCATCAGGCCCGCGATGATGAGCTTGCGGATGAGGAAGCGACACATGCCGACGTAGCCGTTGGTCACGCGCCCGAAGACGTTGTTGAACCCCTTGAAGAAGAGCCCTAGCGGACCGCGCGATTCCTTCTTCGGTCGAAGCAGCATCGCGGAGAGCGCCGGGCTCAACGTGAGCGCGTTGAACGCCGAGAAGATGACGGAGATCGCGATCGTCACCGCGAACTGCTGATACAGGCGGCCGGTGATGCCGGGAATGAACGCCGTCGGAACGAAGACGGCCGCGAGGATGAGCGCGATCGCGATGACCGGTCCGGTCACTTCGCTCATCGCCTTCAGCGTCGCTTCCTTCGGCGAAAGCCCCTTCTCGATGTGATGTTCCACCGCTTCGACGACGACGATCGCGTCGTCGACGACGAGGCCGATCGCCAACACGAGGCCGAAGAGCGACAGCGTGTTGATCGAGAAGCCGAGCATCGGGAAGACCGCGAAGGTCGCCACCAGCGACACCGGCACGGCGATCAGCGGGATCAGCGTCGCACGCCAACCTTGGAGGAAGATGAAGACGACGATGATGACGAGGACGAGCGCCTCGAACAGCGTCTTCACGATCTCCTTCATGCCCTCGGTGACGGCGAGCGTCGTGTCGAGGCAGATCTCGTACTCAATGCCGTTCGGGAAGGACGCCTTGAGCTCCTCGAGGCGCTTCTTGACGCCGTCGGCGGCCTGCAACGCGTTCGAGCCGGGCAGCTGATAGAGCGCGACGATCGCCGCAGGCTTGCCGTTGAACGTCGCGGTCTGAAGGTAGTTCTGCGCGCCGAGCTCGATGCGGGCGACGTCGCGCACGCGGACGACGGAGCCGTCGTTGTTCGCGCGGACGATGATGTCGCCGAACTCGTCGGCCGTCTGAAGTCGACCCTGCGCGACGACGGTGAGCGTCTGGTCCTGTCCCGGAGGCACCGGCGCGCCGCCGACCTGGCCCGCCGGATTCACATTGTTCTGCGACTGGATCGCGGCAACGATCTCCGGCACGGTGATGTTCATCTGCGCGAGGATGTCGGGGCGCACCCACATGCGCATCGCGTACTGGCCGGCGCCGAAGACGGAGACGCTGCCGATGCCCTTCACCTGCGTGAGCGGGTCGTTGATGTTGATGTACGAGTAGTTCGCGAGCCACGTCGAATCGCGCGAGCCGTCGGGCGAATAGAGCGCGATCGCCATGAGCGGCGCCGACGTCGACTTCTGCACCGTGACGCCGAAGCTGCGCACCGACTCGGGCAACTGCGAGTTCGCCTGCGACGAGCGCATCTGCGCGAGGATCTGGTCGATGTTGACGTCGGTGGCGACGTCGAAGTTGACGCGAAGGGTCATCTGACCGTTGTTCGCGTTCAACGAGTACATGTAGTTCATGTTGTCGACGCCGCTCATCTGCTGCTCGATGGGCGTCGCAACCGACTCTTCGACCGTAAGCGCGTCGGCGCCGACGTAGGTCGTCGAGATCTGGATCTCCGGCGGAACGATGTTGGGGAATTGCGCCGTCGGCAGCGCCAACATGGTGACGCCGCCGATGATCGTCATGAGGATCGCGATCACCATCGCGACGATCGGCCGATTCACAAAGAAGCGAGCCATGCGTTAGTTGCCGGACGAGCCGGCTTCCTCCTTGTCGGTCGCCGTCTTCTCCGGTGCCGCGCTCGGCTCGCCGGCCTTCTTCTTCGTCTTCTTCGCCGGCGCGGGATTCCAAGGCTTCGCGACCGCCTTCATCCCGGGCCGCACCTTGAGCTGGCCTTCGACGACGATCTCGTCGCCCTCTTCGAGCCCCTTCGCGATGATCCGGTCGGACGCGTTGACCTGCGGCCCAAGCTCGACCTCGCGCACCGCGATCTTGTCGTCGCTGTCGACGACGTAGACCTGAAACGCCCCCTGCACTTCGGTCAGCGCCCGCTGCGGGACGACGATCGCGTTCTCGAGGCGCTGCGTGATCGCGCGAACGCGTGCGTACTGGCCCGGCCGAAGCAGGTTCTCGGAGTTCGGGAACTCACCCGCGATCATGACGGTGCCGGTCTTCGAGTCGACTTGCCGATTCGCCGCGATCACCGAACCGCGCTTCTCGTAGAGATTGCCGTCGGAGAGCAGCAGTTGCAGCGTGTCCTTGGGGGCGCCGTTCGCGAACGAACTGCCGAGGCGCTTCGCGGCCTTCAGGAAGTCCTGCTCGCTCACCGGGAAGTAGACGCGAATGGGATCGACCGTCGAGATGGTCGTGAGGACGCCCGAGCCCGGGCCGACGAGGTCGCCGACCTGCGTCGTCGCGATCGATGCGATGCCGTCGATCGGCGCGGTGATCTTCGTGAAGTCGACGTTGAGCTGCGCGTCCTCGACCTTCGCTTTCGCGGCGGCGATGTTGGCCTTCGCCGCGTCGACGCCGGCGCGGGCCGCGAGCTGCGCCTGCACGGCGTCATCGAGCTCCTGCTGGCTGATCGCCTTCGTCGCCGCGAGCGGCGTGTAGCGCTCGACGTCGATGTCGGCCTTGCCGAGGGCCGCCTGCGCTTGGCCGAGCTGCCCTTCCGCTTGGGCGAGTTGCCCCTTCGCCTGATCGAGCGCCGCGACGAACGGTCGCGGGTCGATCTCGAAGAGGACCTCACCCTTCTTCACGAGCGAGCCGTCGGCGTAGACCTGCCGAAGGAGATAGCCCTGCACCTTCGCGCGGATCTGCGCGTTCACGGTTCCGTCGAGCGTGCCGAGCCACTCGCTCGGCAACTCCACGTTGCGGGGCGCGATCTCGAGGGTCATCACTTCCGGCGGCGGAGGCGGCGGCGCCGGGGGCTTCTTCTCGAAGCGCTCGCACCCGCCCACCGTGCCGAGAATCGCCGCGCCTCCGAGGGCGAGAGCGGCGAGGGAGAAACGCATGAGCCTTCCGACCGCGCGCGAGCGCGGCGGGTTGGCTCCGTAGCCTGTTTCACGCATGCGGCGGATGATACGGGCGATGCCCGATCTTCATGCGAGCGCCGGATCGGCGACGCCCGCCTCGCGAAACCCCTGCATGCGCAGGATGCAGGCGTCGCAGTGCCCGCACGGCGCCGCACGATCGCCGGTCAGCACCGGGTCGTAGCAGGTGAGCGTGAGTCCGAAGTCGACGCCGAGGGCGATCCCGCGACGCACGATGTCCCGCTTCGAGAGCGCGGCGAGCGGCGTGCGGACCCGGATGTCGTGCGACTCGACTCCGCGCTTCGTGCCCAGATTCGCCATCCGCTCGAACGCCTCGATGAACTCGGGACGGCAGTCGGGGTAGCCCGAGTAGTCGATCGCGTTGACGCCGATGAAGATGTCGTGCGCCCCTAACGTCTCCGCGTAGCCGAGCGCGACGCTGAGGAAGATCGTGTTCCGCGCCGGCACGTAGGTGACCGGGATCTCCGCGTTGCCGGCGCCGTCGCCGATCCTGTCCTTGGGGACGGCGATGTCGGCGGTGAGGGCCGACCCGCCGAACACGCGAAGGTCGAGCGCGATCACCACATGCTTCGCCGCCTGCAACGACGAGGCGACGCGTGCCGCGGCGCGAAGCTCCGCGCGATGGCGCTGCCCGTAGTCGAACGAGAGCGCGTACGCCTCAAATCCGGCGGCCTTCGCCTCAGCGAGCGCCACCGCCGAATCCATGCCGCCCGAGAGTAGGACCACCGCCTTCGGCATCGATGGGCTCGTCACGCGGGGCTCGGCACCGTCTCGAGCACGCGCTGCATGATGCGCCGAGTCGTCTGCGTGTCTCCGGCATGCATGTACGACTTGCTGATTACGCGGTGCGCGCACACCGAGAGCACATTCTTCACGATGTCTTCGGGCACGCAGTAGTCGCGCCCGGCCAGCACGGCCGTCGCTCGCGCGGCCTGCGCGAGCGCGAGCGAACCGCGGGGACTCACGCCCACCTGCAAGTCCTCGTTGTCGCGCGTGGCCTGCGCGAGCGCGATGACGTAGTCGACGAGCGAAGGATCCATGCGGACCGCATCGACCACGCCCTGGAGTTGAAGCACGTCCTCGCTCGCCATCACGGGCTGAAGGTCGCGCAGCGCGGTGCGCGCCGGTTGCTTCTGAAGGATGCGCGACTCGTCGTCGGGCGACGGGTAGCCGAGCGAGATGCGCATGAGGAATCGGTCGAGCTGGTTCTCGGGCAGGAAGTAGGTGCCTTCGAACTCATAGGGATTCTGCGTCGCGACGACGATGAACGGCTGCGGCAGGAGGAAGACCTGCCCTTCCGCCGAGACGGTGCCTTCGCTCATCGCCTCGAGCATGGCCGACTGCGTGCGCGGCGTGGTTCGGTTGATTTCGTCGGCGAGGACGACGTTCGCGAAGATGGGTCCCTTGCGGAACTCGAATCGACCGCTGCCGTCATGCCCCTCGCGCAGGAAGACGCTCACGCCCGTCACGTCCGACGGAAGGAGGTCGGGCGTGCACTGGATGCGTGCGAAGCCGCATCGAACGCTCTTCGCGAGCGCGTTCGCCAAGACCGTCTTGCCGACGCCGGGAACGTCCTCGATGAGCACGTGACCGCGGCTCAGGAGGCACACGATCAGCCGATCGACGGCCTGTGCGTTCCCCATGTAGACACTCGTGATGTTCGCCCGGAGCAGTTGGAGTTGTTCGAGGGCGTCGCGCACGAGTTGGCGGTGCAAGCAGTGAGAGTCGGGCGGAAGGGGTCGGGTCGAGCGTCGACGCCCGACTGATCACAATCCCGCATTCTGCTCTTTCTTCTTGAGCAGCAACGGGTTCGGGAGTATAGCAGTCGGACCTTTCATCCCGTCCGTCGCGCGGCGACGTGTCGGGGCCGTGCCGGGCGGACCGCCTCGTGGCCGACTTCCACTCTCTTCGAGTCGTTGCTGATCTCCCGTGCGTGCGATGCCGCTATGACCTGCGCGGCCTCACCGCGGATGCGCGATGCCCCGAGTGCGGCCTCGAGGTGGTCGAGTCGATCGCGGTGCGCGTCGACCCCGTGATCGCCGCGCTGCCCCCGCTTCCCCGGCCGCGAATCGCCGCGTGGACGCTGCTCTTCTTCGTCCTCTCGATCACCGTTGCAGTCTTGTCGAAGACCCTCGCGTGGGCGGCGTTGCATGCGAACGAGATCCCCGCCGGCTCCGCTCGGTCCGCGATGATGACTCTCGTTCCGGCCTCGCTCGTCGAACGCTTGGTCGCGGTCGCGCCGACGGCGGTCGCCGTGTCGATCTCCGCGGTGCTCGGGCTGATCGTGGCGACCGGCACCCGCGGGCTTCCGCGCATCGGACTCGTCCTCGGGCCGCTCGCATGGCTGGCGGCGTCCTTTCTGCCGCCGTCGTCGCGGTCGCTCGTCGCCGGCGGGATCGCGGCGGCGATCACGCTGCTCGCATTCGCCCCGGTGATCGCCGATCTCTCGCGTCGCAGCCGGTCGTTGCGATCCCATCCGGCCACGCGGCAGCCGATCGGCCCCGTGGAGTCGGCGATTCTCCTCGGAATCGCGGCGTTCACCTTCTCCGACACGCTTGAGCCCGTGATCGGCCCCGACGCGACGACCGCGCTTCGCCTTGTGTCGGTCGCCTGCGTGGGGATGACGGTGGTCGGCTTCCTGTATCTCGCGTGGAACGCGATCGCGATTTGGCTCGCGCTCTCCCGCTGGCAGCCAATCCTCGAGCGAGTGATTGACCGAGGCCCGGTGGCCGCGCCGCCGGCCGCCCGACCGGCCGCTGACGTCCGAACCGAGTGACGACGAGCGTCGACGGACTCGAGATCGTTCTGCCAAGCTGGCAGCGATCGCGCGATGGCTCGCGCGGCTGTCAGGCGGTGGGGCGGGCTGGCGGGCGTTGCGCAGTGGTCTGGCCAGGGTGGATCGGCTTCGCGCAGTGGTCTGGCCAGGGTGGATGGAGGCGGTCGCGCAGTGGTCTGGCCAGGGTGGATGGAGGCGGTCGCGCAGTGGTCTGGCCAGTGTCGGCGACCACCGCGCAGTGGTCTGGCCAGTGTCAACGGCGGGCCCGACCGGGTCGGGGCGCGTGCCGGTGGCCTCGTATGGGCCACCGCTCGCGCCGTGGTCTGGCCACTGCCCACCCCCCGCGCAGTGGTCTGGCCACCACCGACCCCCCGCGCAGTGGTCTGGCCAGTGCCCCCATCGGACATCCCGCCTCGCCCGCTCCCTTCCCTCCCCCGACTTCGAAGAACTCCCGCGACTGGCACAGTCCTCGCTATGCGGGCGACTCCTCCGCCGCGGCGACCAGGGCTCGATACGAGACCTCGCCTCGCGAAGGAACCCCCGCGAAGGAACGCAGTCCGTCCCCGCACTTCAACGCCTGCTTCACCGCTCGACAGAGCGTGGGTCGCAGGATGTGGGCCAGCAGCCTTCCGTGACCGCCCCCGCGGCCGTCGCGATCAGGCTCTCCCCGTCGCCCGTGCGACCGGGTCTCGCCCGACGTGCCGCGTTCCGACCACACGGGGTCCGGGCATTTCGCCCAATGCAGTCGCGGTTCACCGCTCGCCTTTCACCGACTCGAATTCTGGAGATATCCGCCCATGGCCGTGAAGGAACTCGCCTTCGACACCGACGCTCGCAAGCAACTTCTCGCCGGCGTTGAGAAGCTCGCCGCCGCCGTGAAGAGCACCCTTGGCCCCCGTGGCCGCAATGCCGTTCTCGACAAGAGTTGGGGCGGCCCGACGGTCACGAAGGACGGCGTCTCGGTCGCCGAGGAGATCGAACTCCGCAACAAGATCGAGAACATGGGCGCGAAGCTCGTGAAGGAAGCGGCCAGCAAGACGAGCGATGACGCCGGCGACGGCACCACCACCGCGACCGTCCTCGCCGAAGCCCTCGTGAAGGCCGGTTCCCGCCGCCTCGCCGCCGGCATCGAGCCCAACGCGCTCGTCCGCGGCATGAAGAAGGCCGTGGCCGCCGTCGTGAGCGAGATCGCCTCGATGTCGAAGCCCGTCGCCAACGTCTCCGGCGGCATCGGTGCCGTCGCGAGCATCTCCGCGAACAACGACGCGACCGTCGGCAAGATCATGGCCGACGCCTTCGAGAAGGTCGGCAAGGATGGCGTGATCACGGTTGAAGAAGGAAAGGGCCTCGAGACCGTCGTCGACGTCGTCGAAGGCATGCAGTTCGACCGCGGCTACCTCGCGCCGAACTTCGTGACGAACACCGACGAGATGCTCGTCGAGTTCTCGAAGTGCCTCGTCCTCATCCACGAGGACAAGATTGATTCGATCACCAAGCTCGTGCCCTTCCTCGAGAAGGTCATGGCTTCGAAGAAGCCGCTCCTCATCATCGCCGAGGACATCACCGGCGAAGCGCTCTCGACCCTCGTCATCAACAAGCTCCGCGGCGTGCTCAACGTCTGCGCCGTGAAGGCGCCGGGCTACGGCGACCGTCGCAAGGCGATGCTCGAAGACATCGCGACGCTCACGGGCGGCACCGCGATCATGAAGGATCTCGGCATCGAGCTCGACAAGATCACGATCGCGCAGCTCGGCCAGGCCAAGAAGATCGAGGTCACCGCCGACAACTGCACCATCATCGAAGGCGCCGGCTCGACCGACGCCATCAAGGGGCGCATCGAGTTCATCCGCAACGAGATCGAGCGCACCGACAGCGACTACGACCGCGAGAAGCTCCAGGAGCGCCTCGCGAAGCTCGCCGGCGGCGTGGCGCAAATCAATGTCGGCGCCGCGTCGGAGGCCGAACTCAAGGAAAAGAAGGCGCGCATCGAAGACGCGCTCCACGCGACCCGCGCGGCCGTCGCCGAAGGCGTCGTCGCGGGTGGCGGCGTTTCATATATCCGCGCGATCCCGTCGCTCGAGAAGGTTCGCAAGGGCCTCTCGGTCGACGAGCGCCACGGCGTCGATGTCGTCGAAGAGGCGATCCAGGTCCCGCTTCGCACGATCGCCGAGAACGCGGGCGAGAAGGGAACCGTGGTCGTCGCGAAGGTGCGCGAGATGTCGGGCAATGAAGGCTTCAACGCCCTCACCCTTGAATATGGCGACTTGATGAAGCAAGGCGTGATCACGCCGGCGAAGGTCGATCGCACCGCGTTGCAGAACGCCGCGAGCGTTGCGGCACTCATCCTCACCACCGACTGCACCATCGTCGAAGCCCCGAAGCCGAAGGACGAGAAGGGCGGCCACGATCATGACCACGGCCACGGCATGGGCGGCATGGGTGGCATGGGTGGCATGGGCGGCATGGGCGGCATGGGCGGGTTCTAAGTAGGAGCAAAGGAGCAAGGATGAAGGATCAAGGGTGAAGACCTTTGAGACTCAGACCTCGCTCCTTCGAAAGCCCTCAACTTCCGCCACCCCTGATCCTTGATCCAAAATCCTTAATCCTCTGGAGTTCACATGAACGTTCGTCCCCTCGAAGATCGCATTGTCATCAAGCCCCTCGAGCCGGAAACCAAGACCTCGTCTGGTCTCTACCTTCCCGAGTCCGCGAAGGAACGCCCGATGCAGGGCAAGATCGTCGCCGTCGGCCCGGGCAAGCTCCTCGACAACGGCGAGCGCCAGAAGCCCCTCGTCAAGAAGGGCGACACGGTCGTCTACGGCAAGTACTCGGGCACCGAGATCGAGATCAAGAATGTTCCGCACGTGATCATCCGCGAGAGCGAACTGCTCGGCGTGATCGAAGCCTGACGCGCAGAGGATCAAGGATCGAGGATCAAGGACTGAGGGTGCATAGATCACCCCTGTTCACCTTGGCCGCGCTCCTACCCTCGATCCTCAATCCTTACTCCTAGATCCTCCCCTATGACTACTAAGCAAATGAAGTTCGATACCGCCGCTCATGTCGAGCTCAAGCGCGGTGTCGACAAGCTCACGCAGGCCGTCGCGATCACGATGGGCCCGACTGGCCACAACGTCGTCGTCCAGAAGAGCTGGGGCGCTCCGACCGTCACCAAGGACGGCGTCTCGGTCGCGAAGGAAATCGATCTTCCCGATCCCTTCGAGAACATGGGCGCGAAGATGGTCCAGCAGGTCGCGAAGAAGACCGCGGACGTCGCGGGCGACGGCACCACCGCCGCGACCGTGCTCGCGGGCGCCATCTTCAGCGGCGGCCTGAAGCACGTCGCCGCCGGCGCGAACGCCGTTGCGATTCAGCGCGGCATCAACGCCGCTGCGGCCGCCGCGTGCGACGCGATCACCGAGATGGCCACCAAGTGCAAGGGCAAGGCCGACTTCGAGAAGATCGCGACCGTCTCCGCCAACCACGACTCCACGATCGGCAAGCTCATCGCCGACGCTATCGATAAGGTCGGTCACGACGGCGTCGTCGAGATCGAGGAAGGCAAGGCGAGCGAGACCACGCTTGACTATGTCGAGGGCATGGCGTTCGACAAGGGCTTCCTCTCGCCCTACTTCATGACCGACCCGAAGAAGGCCGAGTGCATCCTCGAGAATCCTCTCATCCTCATCTATGAGAAGAAGATCTCGAACCTCGCCGACCTTCTTCCCCTCCTGAACAAGATCGCGACGGCCAGCAAGCCCTTCCTCATCATTGCCGAGGAAGTGGAGAACGAGGCGCTCGCCGCGCTCGTCGTGAATCGCCTCCGCGGCGTGCTGAATGTCTGCGCCGTCAAGGCGCCGGGCTTCGGCGACCGTCGCAAGGCGATGCTCGGCGACATCGCCGTCCTCACCGGCGGCACGTTCTTCGCCGAGGACATCGGCCGCAACCTCGAGGACATCGAACTCAAGGAACTCGGCACCGCCAAGAAGGTCGTCATCAACAAGGATGAGACGATCCTCGTCCAGGGCGGCGGCAAGAATAAGGACATCGAAGCGCGGGCTCAGCAGATCCGCGCCCAGATGGAGAAGACGACGAGCGATTACGACCGCGAGAAGCTCCAGGAGCGTCTCGCCAAGCTCACCGGCGGCGTGGCCATCATCAGCGTCGGCGGCATGACCGAGATCGAGATGAAGGAACGCAAGGATCGCGTCGACGACGCGCTCCACGCGACTCGCGCCGCGGCGAAGGAAGGCTACGTCCCCGGCGGCGGCGTGGCGTTTATCCGAGCGCTCGACGCGGTCGAGGCCGCGCAGAAGAAGGCGAAGGGCGACGAGAAGTTCGGCTACGACATCGTGGCCGAGGCCCTCACCTCCTGCTGTGCCCAGATCGCGAAGAACGCCGGCTTCGACGGCGACCTCGTCGTCGAGAAGGTCCGCGACGGCGGCAAGACGCCCGGCTTCGGCTTCAACGCCGCGACCGGTCAGTACGAGGATCTCGTCAAGTCCGGCATCATCGACCCGGCGCTCGTCGCGAAGACGGCGCTCACCAACGCCGCAAGCGTGGCGGGCCTGATGCTCACGACTGACGTGATCATCACCGAGTTGAAGGAAGACGCGAAGCCGGTCGAAGGCAGCGTCAACTAACGCAGAAGGATTCAGGAGTCAGGAGTGAGGAGTCAGTGGCTGCAGACGCACGCCGTTGCTCGCGCCCTGACTCCTGAATCCTGACTCCTGGATCCTCTGCCTTCCATGCCTACCCAACGCGACTACTACGAGGTGCTTGGCGTCGAGCGGACCGCGTCCGGCGACGAGATCAAGCGCGCGTATCGTCGCTTGGCGATGAAGTGGCATCCCGACCGAAACCCCGGCAACACCGAGGCGGAAGTCGAGTTCAAGGCGTGCGCCGAGGCGTACGAGGTCTTGAACGATCCCGAGCGCCGCGCACGCTATGACAAGCATGGGCATGCCGGACTTCGACAGACCCCCGGCCACGACTTCCGCTCGATGCATGTCGAGGACATCTTCTCGATGTTCCAAGATATCTTCGGCGGCATGGGCGGCGGCGGAGGCGGAGGACGCCGCGGCGTCGCGCGCGGCTACGACCTCGAGACCGAAGTCGAACTGACCCTCGAAGAAGTGCTGACCGGCGCCGAGCGCGAGGTCGAATTCAAGCGCCTCGACGTGTGCCAGACCTGCACGGGCTCGGGCGCGAAGCCCGGCTCGAAGCCCGCGAGCTGCCCGACCTGCGGCGGCCATGGCCAAGTGCAGCAGACCGGCTTCGGCGGGATGTTCCGGATGGTCACGACGTGCCCGAACTGTCGCGGCCGACGCACGGTGATCACCGACAAGTGCGCCGACTGCCGCGGCCAAGGCCGCGTGCCGCTTCAGCGCAAGCTCTCGGTCAAGATTCCCGCGGGCATTTCCGACGGCCAAGTCGTACGCATCACCGGAGAGGGCGAGCCTCCGCCACCCGAAGTGAGCGCTACAGGTGAAGGCCCGCGCGGCGACCTGCACGTTGTCGTTCGCGTGCGCGACCACGAGCGCTTCGAGCGCGAGGGAACGACGCTTGTCACTGTGCAGCCCATTGCCTTCGCACAGGCCGCCCTCGGCGCTACGATCCGCCTGAAGACGCTCGACGGCGAGCACGACCTCGTCGTCGAACCGGGCACGCAACACGGCGACGTCTACCCGATCGCCGGCCAAGGCCTGCCCGACCTTCGCACGAAGAAGCGCGGCGACCTCAATGTCATCATGCAGCTTGTCGTTCCGCGCAAGCTGACCGAAGCGCAGCGGAAGCTGCTGACCGAATATGCGTCGACCGAGCGGCTCAACGTCAATCGCGACGCACCCAGTCTGTGGAAGAAGGTTAAGGACACCCTCAGCGGGTGAGCAGTGCACACATGCCTGAGATCGATCCGAACGCGAATCCCGACCGAGGCGCCGGTCCCGATGGCGGCAACGCCTGCGAGGCAAGCGAGGAGCTGGCGGCGCTCATCGAGCGCCTCAGCAACGAGCGCGACGACGCGATCGAGGCTCGCAAGCGAGCGCTTGCGGACTTCGCGAACTTCCAGCGCCGGGCCTCCGAGAGCGAGCTTCGCGCCCGCGACGGCGGCATTCTCTACGTTGCACGCCTTCTGCTCCCCGTGCTCGATCAGATGGACTTGGCGCTCGCCCAGAACACCGCGACGCTCACCGTCGAGCAGCTGTTGCAGGCGATCTCGATGGTGCGCGCCGAGATGAACAAGGCTCTCGAGAAGTCCGGGATGGAGCGCATCGCGCCGAAGCCGGGCGACGAGTTCGATCCCCACTACCACGAGGCCGTGATGCGGCAGCCGCTCGACGGCGTCGGACCGAACCACGTCGCCAACTGCTTCCAAGCCGGCTATCGCCTCGGCGAGATGACGCTCCGCCCCGCGAAGGTCAGCGTCACCCCCGAGTGACGACGTCGCGTCCCCGCATCGCGTTGCAGCCGGAGTAGATCCCATGCCAACCTACGAATACGTTTGCCGCGCCTGCGGCCACGAGTTCGAGGAGTTCCAGTCGATCAAGGCGGATCCGATCCAGGTCTGCCCGAAGTGCCGCAAGCGGCGCGTCGAGCGCAAGATCGGAATCGGCGCGGGCGTCCTCTTCAAGGGCGGCGGCTTCTACGAGACCGACTACCGAAGCGATTCCTACACGAAGTCGGCGGAAGCCGAGAAGAAGGCGCGCGAGGCGACGTCGGACGCCGCGGCGGGCTCGAAGCCCGACGCCAAGGCCGATGCGAAGTCCGACGCGAAGGCCGATCCGAAGTCCAGCCCGAAAACGGACACGAAGACCGACGCGAAGACGGCCCCCGAGAAGTCGCCCGCGCCGGCTGCAACGCCGAGCGGCGCGAACGAATCGAAGGCGACGCACCGATCGCGCGTGGGGCGAGGCGTGGGCAACATCCTTCAGAATCCGCCCAAGCCGAAGGCGAAAGCTGCCCCCACTCCGAAGCGCGGCGGCAAGAAGCGCTGACAACTTGCGAGCTCCGGCGGGCGCGCACCCGGCCCGGCGACGCGTATGTGCGTGAGGGCCGATCACGTCGATCGCCCACGTTCATCGACGCCTCACCGCAAAAGGTGCGCTCATGTCGCTCACGAACCCGTTCGCCGCATCGGCCGTCGCTCTCGTCCTCGCGTCGGGCGCCTCCGCATCGAACCTGCTCTACAACGCCGACTTCGAAATCCCGAGCGGCCTCTCGACCGAATTCGAACTCACGGGCTACGGCCTCGTCGGAGAGTCCGTCGCCGACGAGTGGTATGTCTTCCACAACACGCAAGGGACGACGCTGACGCGCCTCATCCCGTCAACGATCTCGCCCGGCGGCACGATGCTGCATGTGAAGACGGACGGGGCCAGCAACGGCATCGAGCAGGTGCTCGGCGCGTTCGACACGGGGCCCGCGTGCGTCGAGGAAGGCGTGTGGATCTACGTGGAGGACGGCTCCGTGCTGATCGGCGCGGGCAACGGCGGCCAGACCGGCGCCGACCTCATCCTTGCGGAGAACGACACCTGGACCTACGTGACGGCGTCGAACTCCTTCTGCCCGGTCAATCTCTTCATCATCTACGCCGCCAGCGCGGGCGGCGCGAGCTTCTATGTTGATAAGGCGTCGGTGGAACCGCTCTCCTGCCAAGGGCCTCCCGGCGATCTCAATCTTGACGGCGCGGTCAACGGGGCCGACCTCGCGGCGCTTCTCGGCACATGGGGACCGTGCACGGGCTGCAACGCCGACCTCAACCACGACTCCATAGTCAACGGTGCCGACCTCGCGATCCTTCTCGCGAACTGGGGCTGCTGACGCCGACCTCCATGCGCATGAAAAACCGCCGCGCCGAGTGGGGGCAGACCTCGGCGCGGCGTTCAATCTGAGGAGAGACGTTCGTGCGGTCAGCGACGGGTCGGCTCAGGCGCGGCCTTCTCCGAGGCCACGGCGATGTCCGTGGCGCCGCTTGCCGAATAGATGCGCTTCGCCGCATCGACCTGCTCGCTGTTTAGCGTGTGCACCGAGATGAGAATGCCTCCCTCGGCGAGTCTCGTCTCATACCGCTTCGCCTCGAACTCGGGAATGCCCAGTCCGATGAGCGTTCCGCCGACGCCGCCGACGGCGGCGCCCACCGCCATACCGCTGAGCGCCGCCATGATGGGGCCGGCCGCGATGAGCGGACCGACGCCAGGAATGGCGAGCGCGCCGAGCCCGGCGAGAAGACCGAGCGTGGCGCCGATCATGCCGCCGGCGCCCGCGCCGGTGGCAGCGCCCTCGGGCGCTTTGGTGTGCTTCTCGGTGCCCATGTCGCGCCCACCGGCCGCTGTGTCGCCTCGAAGAATGGAGATGGCGCTCACGGGAAATCCGGCCGTCTTGAGTCGGCTGATGATGTCAGCCGCCTGCGTCTCGTCTGAAGCGCTGCAGAAAACTGCGCTAGGCATTGAACAGTCCTTTCCGTCGGCTGAGCCGACTAGTGCATCGAGATAGATGAATGAAACCGAAATCGAGACGAGTGGCCCAAGCGAGGTCTCGGGACCTCACTTCGCCGTCACCTCAATCTGATTCGTGACGTTGGAGGCGCCTGCGAGGCGCATCGCGATCTCCGCAATGCGATCGCGCTCGGCTTCCGAATCGACCGGTCCTCGCAGCGTCACGTGCCCAGCCGTCGTGATGATCTTGACGTTGGTCGCGTTCATCGACATGCCGGCATCGACGACCTCCTTTCTGATCTTGGAGGTCAGCGTCGTGTCCGACTCGCTGTTGCCTTGATCAAGCGGGGTCTTCGTCGTGCCGTCACGATCGCGTTCGTTCCGTCCCGAGTTGTCCGGAGCCTGGGCAGTGCTCCCCGCTTGCGGAGCTCGGCGGTCACAACCAGCGGAGAGCGCGGCGCTGCCAACGCAGAGGGCGATGACGGACAGAGCCTGCATGGTCATGATGTTGCGGCTATAGCTAGATAGGGTTCGCACGGTCAGTTCCTTTCACGGCACGTGGCCGATACGACATAGAGTTGCCCGAGACGAACCAAACGACCATAGGGCAGTTCGCTCATTCAAAGTTCACGCAGCGCACGCATTAGGGCAACCGCTCGAACCCGCGTTGGCGTGCGAGTCGCGATAGTGCTCACATGCACGATTCACCTGATCATCGCGAGACGAGAACGTCACGACGTCCGGAGCAGCTTGCTGCGGCGCTCACGCGCGAGTCACGCTTCTCGCGCATCCTTCCTGCGAGTCCGCTGGCGCTTCTCATCCTTTCCCTGTTGGCGCCGATTGCATGTGAGAGCAGCAATCGCGACGAGCCGATCGGAAAGACGACGACCGTCGAGAAGCGGACCGTCGAAACGCCAGACGGCACCGCGACCGTCACCGAGACCACGGAGAAAGAAACGAAGATCGTCCGCTGAGGCACCGCCTCGCGCGTCGACACAACGGAAGCCAACGCGGCAACCTGGAGATCTCACTATGCAAACGAAACAAGCCACGCGTCTCTCGCTCGTCCTTCTCGCCGGCCTCTTCGGCGCCGCATGCGCGGCAACGTGCCTCACCGCATGCGACCGAACGGTCAGCTCCGAGAAGACGACGAAGACCACAACGTCGGAAACGCCCGAAGGGACGAAGGAAACGACCGAGACCAAGGAAAAGAAGGTCGAAGTCAAGCCGAAGTGATGCGCTCCGCGGCGTTCACGCCACGTCGACGACCACGGCGTGCGGCGCGCGATCGTCCGTGAGCGTCACCGTCAGGCTGGGCTGGTCCACGCCGTCGACGGAGACCCGAACGACGTTCGCGCCGGGGCCGGTTCGTCGCACGTCGATGGTGTACGTCGTCTCGCGAAAGCGATAGCGCGCCCGAAATCCGCTCCACCCGGCGGGCATGCGCGGGGCGACGCGCAGTCGGTCGACCTCGACGCGCACGCCGAGGAGCGACTCGCTGAGGAGGCGGTACATCACGCCCGCCGATCCCGTGTACCACGTCCAGCCGCCTCGCCCTGTGTGCGGCGCCACGGTGTAGATGTCGGCCGCAAGCACGTACGGCTCGACTCGATAGGTTGCAATCGCGTCCGGCGACATTCCTAGGGTGACGGGGTTCACGAGCGCGAGAAGCTCCCACGCGAGGTCCGCGTCGCCGAGCGCCGCGCAGGCCATCAGCGTCCATAGCGCCGCATGGTTGTACTGCCCGCCGTTCTCGCGAACGCCCGGAACGTATCCCTTGATATATCCAGGGTCGGAGCGGCCGCGGTCAAATGGCGGGTCGAGCAGGCGAATCCGCCGACCGGCACGATCCCCGGCGCCGACGAGCCGCTCGATCGCGTGGTCCATCGCGCTGCGTGCCCGTTCCGGCGCCGACGCGCCGGAGAGGACGGCCCAGCTCTGCGCCACCGCATCGATCTGGCACTCGTCGTTGCCGCGAGACCCGAGCGGCTCGCCGTCGTCGAAGTAGGCCCGCCGATACCAATCGCCGTCCCATCCGTGCATCTCCACGTTGCGGCGCAGCGTCTCCGCATGCTCGTGACACCGCCGGGCGGTGTCCTCGTCGCCGCGCTTCCGCGCGAGCGCTTCGAAGTCGGCAAGCACGCGCACGAGGAAGAACGCAAGCCATACGCTCTCGCCCTTGCCGCGGGCGCCCACCAGGTTCATGCCGTCATTCCAGTCGCCCGAGCCCATGAGCGGCAGCCCATGCTCGCCCGTGCGCAGACCATGGTCGATCGCGGCGACGCAATGCTCGTAGAGCGAGCCCGATCGCTCGGAGCGCTGCGGAAGATCAAAATAGGAATCCTCCTCCGGCCGCAGCGGCCGTCCCTTGAGATAGGGGGCCTCGACGTCAAGCACGCCGGTGTCCCCCGTCGTGGCGACGTACCGGCACACCGCGGCGGGCAACCAAAGATAGTCGTCGGAGATGCGCGTCCGCACGCCCCGACCGATCGGCGGGTGCCACCAATGCTGCACGTCGCCCTCCTCGAACTGATGCGCGGCGCACCGCACGAGGTGCTCGCGACAGAGAAGAGGTTCCGCGTGCAGGAGCGCCATGACATCCTGAAGCTGATCGCGGAATCCGAAGGCGCCTCCAGACTGGTAGAACCCCGTCCGCCCCCAGAGACGGCACGAGATCGTCTGGTAGAGCAGCCATCCGTTGGCCATCACGTCGACGGCCGGGTCGGGCGTCTCGAACTCGAGGGCACCCAGCGTGCGCGTCCACTGCGCGGCGACCGCCTCGAACGCACGCTGCGCGCCGGACACGCTACGAAACCGTCGCATGAGACGCCGCGCCTCGTCCTCACTCGCGGCGACCCCGAGGACGAACACGACCTCACGCTCCTCGCCGTCCTCAAGCTCGATCGGCGCCTGCATCGCCGCACAAGGATCGAAGCCCGCACCGAGCCGTCCGGAGAGCCGCACCCGTCGCAGCGCCGCGGGCTGCCCGCTCTCTCCGTTGCGGCCGAGGAACTCGGTCCGGTCCCCCGTGACGGTGCGCACGGGTTCGCTGCAGTCGACAAAGACAAGCCGATCTGCGAACTCCGCGCTGTACGGATTGCGCGCGAAGATCGCGCCGGTCGTCGGATCGAGCTCCGTCGCCACGTGCATCAGCGTCTTCGCGCGAAGGTCCCCGAGCACAAGCTCCCAGTAGCCGGTGACGGAAAGCCGCCGCGGTCGTCCGGAGGCGTTGACGACTCGAAGCCGAGCAACCTTGACCGGCGCGTCGGCTGCAACGTAGAGCCGGAGCTCGGTCGATATCCCCTCGCACGTGTGCTCGAACGCGCTATAGCCGAATCCGTGGCGGATCGTGAACGAGGCGGCGCCCGCGTTTGCGGCGTGCCCACGGCCGGACGGGAGCGGCGTGGGCGTCCAGACGCGTGCGGTCTCCTCGTCGCGAAGGTAGATCGCCTCGCCGCTGACGTCCGAAACCGGATCGTTCCTCCAAGGCGTGAGCCGAAACTCGTGGCTGTTGCCCCACCATGTATAGGAACCGCCGCTCTCCGAGACGAGCGTCCCGAACTGGGCGTTCGCGATCACGTTCGACCACGGCGCCGGCGTGCGCGCTCCGTGTTGAAGCCGGACCACGTACTCGCGACCGTCGGATCGGAACCCACCGAGGCCGTTGAAGAAGCGAAGCGCTTCCGTCGGCGGTTCCTCGGCTCGCGGAGCCTCGCGCCGCGAGCGTGACGGCTGCAACGCGGGGATGAACGACTCCGTCCTGTCGCGACGAGCCGCTTGCTCCTCGAGCGTTCCGGCTTCGTCGAAGAGAACGACCCGCGCGACCGTCTGCAGCAGGGCGCGATCCTCGTCCGACATCTGCTCCCCGCGCCGCACGAAGATGCCGCCCGGCTTGTCGAGGAGCGCCGCCTCCGTGCTCGCGCCGACGACATCCACGATCATCTGTTGCAGTACGTGGTGGTACACCGAGCTGTCCTCGTTCCATATGACGAGGTCGACCGGCAGCCCGCGCATGCGCCAGTACGCATGCGCCTTCACCGCCTGCCGCATCAGTTCGAGCCGCTCCGCGTCGCGAATTCGCACGAGCACGATCGGGATGTCGCCGGAGATGCCGTAGCTCCAGAGGCCCGACTGGCCGCGGCGATTGCGCGTGAGCACGCTCGGCTTGGCACGCCGAAGCCCGGAGGCGAACACGATCGACCCAGCGAGTTGCTCGTAACACTCCGCTTCCTGCTCCGTCACGTTAAGTTGGCGCAAGAGGATCTGGCTATGCGTCGTCGCGAGATCGAAGATGCGGTCGGCGAGGCGCGGGTCGCAGTATCGCTCGGTCATGGCTTCGACCGCCGCGCGCGTCTCGGCGATGCCCGTGACGAAGTCGACGATCACCGATTCGTTCGGTGCAAGTCGCGCCGTATGCCGGATCGCGACGATCGGATCGAGCACCGCGCCGCTCGAGTCGGAGAGCGGCCCGATCGCGTCAAGCGCGGACGGCCTCGACGCGTCGCGGCCTCGGCCGAGGAAGAGGCCGCGGTCCGTCTCGAATGATGGCGCGCCCACCGTGGTCCCGCGCACGGACAGGAGATGCATCAGCCAGGGCGGCCGCTCTTCGGCGGATCGCGGACGGCGCGTGCACAGGATTGCCTGCCGTCGGCGGACGAGCTCGGTCTGCACGAAGAGGTTACTGAAGGCGCGATGCGCGGCGTCTTGGCCAGCCGGCGCGAGCACGATCTCCGCATAGCTCGTGAACTCGATCGTGCGCGTCGTGTCGGACCGATTGGTGATCGTCACGCGCCGAAGTTCGACGTCGTCCTCCGGTGACACGCTGATCTCGGCGTGCGTCTCGATCCGACTCTCGACGCGACGGAACTCCGCTCTCGCTTGGGTGAAGATCGCCTCGTAGCGGCCACTCGGCCTCGCGCCCGGTTGCCACGACGTCGACCACGTCTCGCCAGACTCGATATCGCGGAGATAGCAGAAGGTGCCCCAGCAGTCGCGCGTGGCATCCTCCTGCCAGCGCGTGATCTCGATGTCGCGCCAGCGGCTGTAGCCGCCGCCGGAGTTGGTGACGACGACGTGATAGCGCCCGTTCGAGAGGAGCCCCACCTCGGGCGGTCCGCCGACGGGATCGTCGAAGATCCGCATCGACCCTTCCGCCGCGTCGGCGATGGGGCGCGTCGCGCTGGCCTCGGCCGCGTGCGGAAAAATAGGTGAGAGCGCGCGCGGCACGCGTTCCTGGAGGAGATGGACGCTCGCGCGGAGCGCCGGATCCGCGTTGAATCGACGTTGCATCGGCCGATCGAGGAGCGCGTAGTCAAACGCGAGCAGGCTCATGCCCTGGTGGTGCGCCATGAACTGCCGCACCACGACGTGCGTCGCACGGCGCGGAAGTCGCGACGGCGTGAAGTCGATCGCCTCATACAGACCGCAGGCGCCTTGCGCGCCAAGCTCCGAGAGCCGAGCGAAGTTTCGGCAGGCGGCGTCGGGATCGACCATCAGTGCGAGCGCCGTCGCGTACGGCGCGACGACGATGTCGTCGGCAAGTCCACGTTTCAGCCCGAGGCCGGGCACGCCGAACGCGCGGTACTGGTAGTTGAGATGGGCGTCCGTTGCGAAATACCCCGACTCCGACATTCCCCACGGCACGTCTCGGCGTCGCGCATACGTAATCTGGCGCTGCACCACCGCGCGATAGGTGTGGTCGAGCAGCGTCCCCGGGAACGACGGCATCACGAGGAGCGGCATGAGGTACTCGAACATCGAGCCGCTCCAGCTGAGGAGCGCGGGCTCGCTGCCGGTGGTCGTCAGGAGTCGGCCAAGCGCGAACCAGCTCTCCTGGCCGACTTGGCCGCGCGCGATCGCGACGAAGGACGCAAACCGCGCCTCCGACGCGAGCAGGTCGTAGAACGCGGCATCGAGCCGATGCTCGTTCACGCCATATCCAATGGCGAAGAGCTCGCGCTCCGGGTCGAAGAGGAACGTGAAGTCCATCTCCCCCGCCTCCTCGCACCGCGCGGCGGCTTGCGTGAGCTGCGAGATCCGCGCGGTGGCCGCGCGTGCAGACGCCAGCACGCGCTCGCGCACGCATGTCGCCCAGGCGCACTCGACCGCGCCTCCGGCCCCGGGCGCCGGCGCGACCGCGAGCGTTTCCGATTCGGCGAGCATCGCAAGTTCGCGCAGCGTGACCGCGCGCTCCGCCCCGCGGTCGAGCCGTGCGAGAATCGCGCGATAGGCCTCGGTGCGCGGCTCTTCCGGCGCGTCGGCCTCGTCGGCCGCAACGGGGAGCCCGGCGATCGACGTCCACGACGTCAACGACTGCAGGTCGTCGCGGTGGTCCGCACAGGCGCGCGCGAGCGCGGTCGCCCACCAGATTGCGTCGGCCCCGACGTCGGGAATCCGCTCGATCTCGAACGCGAGCGCCACGCTTCGCTGCGCCATGCGACCGAGACGCTCGAGGGCACCACGCGTGGTCGTCGACTCGTGCATGAGATCGGCGCTCAGTCGCGCGAGGCGTGCGATCAGGTCCGCCGTCGTGCGATCGGGGCGAATCTCGTCGAGCAGCACCTCGACCGTCGCGCGGAGTCCGCCGAAGAGCCGCGCCGGAACGATGGGCGCGTCGATGAGGCCGAGCAGTCCCGACTTGAGAATGTGCAGATGCCCCGCGAAGTTCCCGCTGTCGACGGTCGAAACATAGAACGGCGGCATCGGACGCAGGGAGCGCGTGTCGTACCAGTTGTAGAGGTGGCCGCGGTGCCGATCGAGACCCGCGACCGTGTCGAGCGTGTTGGATATGCGTTGCAGCATCCGGCCGCGACTGACATATCCAAAGTCCGCGGCGGCGAGATCGGAGAGAAGCGCGAGCCCGATGTTCGTCGGGCTGGTCCGCGAGGCGACCGGGACCGGACGGTCGGTCTGCACGTTGTCCGGCGGAAGCCAGTGCTCCTCCGCGTTGACGTACCGCTCGAAGTAGCTCCACGTGCGCCGGCTCAGCCGTTCGAGCATGGCTCGCTGCGAGGCCGAGAACACGAACCGCTCGGGCATCCGAGGCCGACTGATCCACCACGCCGCCACCGGCGCGAGGAACCACGGCGCGAGGAACGGCATGGCCCACGGCAGCGACTCGGGCCGCACGAAGAGGCACGCGGCTGCAACGCCGAGCGCGAGCGCCGGCGCGCACCACATCGCGCGAAGGTATCCCGAAAGCTGGTCCCGCGCCCGACGCTCGATGTCGCCTGCGGTCGTCCACTCGAGGAGGTGCCGACGCGTCACGAACATCCGCACCAGGGTTTTCGTCAGCGCGGAGAGATTGATCCATGCGTCATGCGGGAGGACGACGAGCGCCAAGAGCCCCTGCAGCAGCCGATGGCCGAGCGTCGCGCCGGCCGCCCTCGCTCGCGCCCGCACGGGCAGCTCGGCCGCGGGAGTCACGACGTCGCCGACGAAGCCAAGCGCCGAGGCGATCGCAAGCGTGGCGAGCACGACGATCGTGGCGGCGGGCGCAAGCGACGGCACGCCGATCCAGGCTGCAACGAGGAGTGCGACCATCGCGATCGGAACCACGCTGCGCCGAAGGTTGTCGAGGATCTTCCACCGCGAGAGCGTCGAGATCGGATTGCGCACCCAGCGCGACGCGCGCGACGGGACATACGGAAGAAGCCACCAAAGGATCTGCCAATCGCCGCGCACCCAGCGCTCGCGCCGGCTGGCGTCGTCGAGGTAGCGGGAAGGAAAGTCCTCGTACAGCTCGACGTCGCTCAGAAGCCCGGAGCGCGCATACGTGCTCTCGAGCAGATCGTGGCTCAGGATCGTGTCGTCGGGGAACGCCCCGCACGTCGCGACGAAGGCGTCGATGCCATAGATGCCCTTTCCTATGAAAGTGCCTTCATCGAAGAGATCCTGATAGACGTCCGACACCATGCGCGTGTACGGGTCGATGCCGGCATCTCCGCACGCGAGGCGCACGAAGTGCGACCGTTGCGAGCTCGGCAAGCTCACGCCGACGCGCGGCTGCACGATTCCGTAGCCGGCAACCACGCGAGCGCGCGAGCCGTCGGCGTCGGCGCGCACGACCGGGCGATTAAGCGGATGGGCCATCGTCTCGACCATGCGTCGCGCCGCATCGCGCGGGAGCTGCGTGTCGGTGTCGAGCGTGATGACATAGCGGGCGCGTTGCAGCGCGGCCGTCTCTCCGACGATCGTGGCAAAGAGGTCGTGCGCCGCCGCGCCGCGTAGCCACGCGTTCAGGTCGTGGATCTTTCCCCGCTTGCGCTCGTGCCCCATCCAATGCCCCTCGCGGGCATTCCATCGGCGCGGGCGGTGAAGCAGCGCGAAGATGTCGGATCGCGCGGTTCGGTATTTCGCGTTGAGCGCCGCGACGCCGCGCGCCGCGAGCTGCACGAGCTCCGCGTCGACCTCCGACAGCTCGTGCGGGCCGTCGCGCAGATCGGTGAGGAGCGCGAAGTGAAGCATCGGGTCGCGATTCGCGAGGTACAGCACCTCGAGCGACTCGAGCAAGCGCTCGACTCCCGCGCGATCGACGAGCATCGTCGGCACCGCCACGAGAGTTCGGCAGGCTTCGGGTATCCCGCGCCGAAAGTCCATGCGCGGCAACGGACGCGGCGGCACCGACAGCGTGGCAATCCAGTTGACGATCGCGAAGCTCGCCTGCGAGAGGCATACGACCGCGGGAATCGCGAGAAGCCAGAGCCAGAGCGCTCGAACGTCCTCGACCCCGCCGACGCGCCCGAGGAGCACGATGGCGATGGCGACGAGCGCCGCGGCGCTCGACAGATAGATCGCCAGCGAGCGTCGGGCCAAGGCCCGCACGACGGTCGTGCGAAGCGGCGTACGGACGTGCAGAAGCCGCTCGAGTTCCGTGCGCCCCGCGTCGAGGAGGTGATAGCTGATGTGCGCGTCGCGTCGTTCAGGATCGGCATCGCCACGGCGCGCGAGCGCGGCGGTCGCGACCTCCACCTCGGTTCGGCCGCTCTGCTTGGCGAGATCCTCGATCGCGTGGCGACAGCGATCGCGCGTCGTGAAGTCCATCGTCGCGTAGACGCCGGTCGGATCCTGCCGCAGCACGCGCTCGACCGCGCTCTGCGCCTCGACGAAGTCGCGCCAGTCGCTCGAGACGAGCCGTCGAAGGCTGCCGATGCTGTTGCCCATCGAGACCTGATCGGCGGCGCGCGCCTGTCCGTCGATGCGGACGAGCTGCTCGATCGTCGCGCCCTCCTCGGCAAGTCTGTGTTGCAGCCAGCTGTGCACGAATGTGAAGTGCGGACTCTGTCCTTGGATATGTCGGGTGAGCTCGGCGAGAAACGCGCCCGAGAGCGTCACGCGGGCGCGGGCCATGTCGGCCATCGTCACGATGAGATCCGACGGATTCTGCTCAACCGTGCGAAGCATGCGCGCCGCCCACCCGTGCGCGAGATCCTGCTCGCGCTGCGTGGCGGCGATGCGCGCAGACACGCGGCGCAGGTTCTCGATGAGCGCCAGGCGCAACGCGATCGGCAGCGCCCAGAGCTCGCCGATCGTCAGGCTCTTCGACGCCTGATACGCCGCGACGAATCCGTTCAGGCTCGGAAGATCGACCCTGCCGTCGACGTGCGCGATGAGTTCGAGCGCGATGGCGTAGACACGCGGATGCCCGGCGAGCGCGCCCCTGGCGAGGCGCGGAAGCTCCCTGCTGTACGACGTCGGGAGGTGCCGCCGCGCGGTGCGAATCTGCTCCTCGATGAGGTAGAAGTTGTCGAGGAGCCACTCCGCCGCGGGGGCGATCGGCTCGTCGCGTTCGACCGCGGCGATGACCAGCTCGTACGCGTCGACGAGCACGCGCTCGTTCTCGGCGAGCCTCGGTATCAGCCGTTCCGGGCCGCGGCCCTTCGCCAACTCATGCTGCGCGGCGAGCGCGCGCGCATGGCTCTCGAGCTGATCGACGCTGTAGAGCTCGCCCTGGAGCGGGAGCTCGCGGCCCCGCTCGTGCCGATGCCGACGCCGAGCGAACACGCTCCACCACGAACTAGAGCTCGATCGCGAATGATGATCTGCGATGGAGCACGTTCCTCGCGGCAAGGAACGTCCGAGCGAAGTGCGTCGAAGCGGCGATGCCGCATCACTTGTACGCGCGTCGGCCTTGGGTCACGCGCGAAAAACTGGAGTTCGTCGTGAATGGGCCGCTTCGGCGCACATGTCGCGCCGAACCCGACGCACTGCATGTCCTGTTAGCCGGTCCAGCCGCCGATGAGGATGCCGAGGTCGGCGGCGTCGGTCGTTCCGTCGGCGTTGAGATCCGCGAGCGCCGTGGACCACGAGCCGATGAGGAGACCGAGATCGGTCGCGTCGACGCGCGCGTCGTGATTCAAGTCGCCGCTCGGCAGCGGAAGCCCGAGCGCCGCGGCGGCGTCGATGCGACCGGCCCCGAGCGCGCCCGGGTACTTCGGATTCGCGAGCGCGATGTTCGCGGCCGTCGCGGCCAGCGTGGCGACCGTGGCCTCGCCGTTCGTGCCTGCGTGGCTCATGACGAGCGCGGCCACGCCGCTCAGCACGGCGGCGGAGGTGCTCGTTCCGCTCGCGCCGGCGTATCCGCCGCCGGGGAATGTGCTGATGACATCGATGCCCGGCGCGCAGAGCGTGACGAACTCGCCGCAGTTCGACCAGACGGCCTTGACGTCGGAGGCGTCGGTCGCAGCGACGGCGCACACGCCGCTCATCTCGGACGGAAACGTCCCCTGCCCCACGTTGCCGCCGTTGCCGGCTGAAACGACGACAAGGATGCCTTCGGCGAGCAGCGAGTCGATGACCGGCTCGAGCAGCCCGATGTCCTCCACGTTGCCGAAGCTCAAGTTGACCACGTCCGCGCCGGCGTCGCGGGCGGCGAGCAGCGCCGACGCGACGGCGAAGGCGGAGCCGTGTCCGTCGCTGTCGATCGCGCGGATCGGCAAGAGGGTCGCGTGCGGTGCGATCGTCGCGACGATTCCGCTCACGAAGGTGCCGTGCCCAGACATCTCGTCGGCGACGCCATCGCCGTCGTCGTCGAGTCCGTTGCCGAGGTCGCCCAGGCCGGCGCCGTCTCCGACGAAATCGAGGCCCGGCAACGTGGAGATGCCGGCGAAGTGCGGATGCGACAGATCGAGCCCGGTGTCGATGCATGCAACGACGACACCGTCGCCGAGCGCCACGTCGTGCGCTTCCGGAAGGCGAATGCGCTCCCAGAGGTACTGGGCGTCGAACGCGGTCTTGTCGGAGGCGAAGAAGAAGCTCTGCGTCTGGCCTTCGACGGTCTCGCCCGACTCGTTGAACTCGGCCTCCTCGACGCCCGTCTGCGCCATGAGTGCCGCGACCAAGTCCGCCTCGCAGATCGGATCCGGCGCGGAGAGGAGATAGAGCCCTTCGCTCGGAATCGAGAGCGCGAGCGTCACGCCGGGAAACTGCCGCGACACGGCTGCGAGCACGGCGTCGATCGACGCGTTCGAGTGGAGCTCGACCACGACCTGGTCGGGGAGCGCGCCCTGCGGAAGGCATGGGGTGCCGCCACCGCCGCCGAACGCGTTGCACGACGCGACGAGTCCGAGAGATCCCGCGACGACACGCCACAGACCGATGCGTGAGTGATGGCTCATACTCGTGCTTCCTTCCCAGTGAACTTCGGACAACTCAGCGTGCAACGACGGAGGCGACCGTGCCGAAGGCGCCCCACTGGCTCGCATGCGGGCGACGCTCGCGTGTCGCACGCATGGCGGTGCGGAGCGCCGCGGCGACGTCGCGCCCGCTCCAACGAGCTCCGTCGGCCCGCGACGACGCTCGTGCGTCCAACTCCGCGTGCATCGCGCTCATGAGATCCGCGGTCGCCTCATCGTGCGTCGGCCACGCGCTCATGACAAGCGCTTTCGCGCCGGCGACGAAGAAACCCTGCTCGAGCCCAACGAGTTCGTCGCCACCGCCGACCGCGACGCGTCCGGTATCGCAGCCGCTCACGACGACGATCGTTCCGGGAATGCGCCACGCATGCAGGTCCGTCACCGTCAGCCATCCGTCGGCGAGACGAATGCCTGATCGCAGCGGACTGTCGTGCAGGAATCGACCGTGCGTAGCCATGTGGAGAATCGCGGCATTGGCCGCTTCTCGACGAACCGTATCCATCGACGCGCGCTCCCTGCAAAGGATGCAGGCGCCACGGTCCATCGCCGCGATGGCGTCGATTTCCCCGGCAATCGCCGGCGCATTCGCGTCGGCCACGCCGACGAGCACGCGTCGGCCGCTGGAGTTCGCGCTGCCGGCATGGCCCAAGGCGTGCACGACCGCGAGGCTCGGCGCGGTGGCCACGTCGGCCGCGAGGCCGATCGGCTCCCTCCGCGTTGCAGCCGTCTGCGGGGCGAGGAGGTGCATCGGCAGCGCGTGCAGCGGGCCTGCCGGCACGAACTGCACCGCCCCCGCCCCATCGAGCAGGTCGGCGATCGGCGCGAGGAGCGTGTCCGCAAGCGCCGCGAGCGACGACTCGACGTCGCGCTCGATGCGTGCCGCGCGTGTTCCCGTGGCCATGAGTCCACGTTGCAAGTGGAACCGCACCTGCTCGGTCGATTCGGTCACGTCGTCGACGTCGCCGAGATCCGCGCCGCGCACTTCGCCCCCTCGCGACGCCACGGCGAGAAGCCTCGCGCCTGCAACGTGGAACACGACGATCGGGACGGGCTGCGACACCAGCAAGTCCACGACCTCCGGCCCGACCGGCGGCGCGAGCGGCGAACCTGCACGCCAACGGGCGTCGGCACGAACCGAGAGCAAGCGCTGCCGGTCCTCGATCGCGACCATGGCCGACCGCCAGGCGTCGCTTGTGGCGATCGCGGGCTGGCGATCGAGCTCGCTGAGAAGGACGTTGGCCTCGTGGCGAAGCGCGATTGCCTCGCGCGAGAGATCGGCGGCGGCTCCCTCGGAGAGGTCGAGAAGCGCTTCGGCGGGCACCGACCCGAGGATTGCCTCGAAGAGCCCGCGACTCCGGACGCGCTCGCTCACGACGAGCGACTCCCGCAGCGCGGCGGGGCTGCCGTCGCGCACGAGCTCGCGCGTCAGGTCGGCCGCGGCGCCCACGTTCGCCGCGCCGTAGGCGACCCGCGCGCCGCCCGACCGGAACGTGCCTCGCACGCGCTCCACGCGATCGAGCGACGCCCGCAGGAGCGAGCGTGCGTCGTCGGACTTCCCGCGGGCAAGCTCGATCTTGGCTGCAACGTGGAGCGCGTCGGCCTCGAGCGGGCGGACAAGGTGCGTCTCGGCGATCGCGAGGACCGGCGTCGCCGCATCGGACGCGCCGGCCACGTCGCCGAGCGCGATCAGCGCGTCGGCGAGGCGCAGCCGCGCGACGGCGGCTTCCACCGGCCTTGCCGCGAGCAACGAGACCGCACGCTCGAGATCTTGCCGCGCCGCAACCAAGTCGCCGCGGGCGATCGAGAGCTCGCCCCGGATCGCGCACAGCGTGCCTTCGGCGCTCGTGTCCCCCGCGGCGAGCGCCGAGTCGGCGAGGAGCGCGTGGGCATCGTCGAAGCGCTGCAATCGCCCAAGCGCCCGCGCGAGGCCGAAGCGGGCACGGAGCGCCTCGAGCGTGAGCCCGGCACGCTCGAGCGCTTCGAGCGCCTCGCGATACTCGACGAGCGATTCGCGCAGGAGCCCCGACTGCGCCAGCGCGTCGGCCTCCTCCGCCTGGAGCCGCGCGGCGTCGCCTTCGGCGCGAATGGAGAGGTGGCGCTGCCGAACTTCCTCGAAGAGTTCGATGGCCTCGGCGAGCCGACCTTGCCGCGCGAGAAGGTCGGCGAGATTGCCGTCGACGATCGACTTGGCGACGTGCGCGTCGGTGGCATTGAGCCCCTGTCGCGCCTCGCGGAACGCCGACTCCGCCTCACGGAATCGCTGGAGGTCGAGGAGCGCCTCTGCGAGATTGCTCATGAGCTGCGCGCGGCCCACGGGATCGTCGCCCCATGCCTCGAGCGCCGCGCGGATGTGCTCGATGGCACGCTCGGGCTGCCGTCGCATGCGCTCGATGACGCCGAGGTTCGCGCGGGCGCGGGCGACGAGCGGCCGCGCGCCCCGCGCCTCGAAGATCGCGAGGCTCCGTTCGCCGACGACGGCCGCGTCGTCGAGCTTGCCCTGCCGTGCGAGCGCGTGCATGCGCCCCATGCCGACGCGACCGGGCAACACGTCGAAGTCGGTGCCCGGATGCGCCGCGACCTCCGCGTCGGCCGCGTCGAAGCTCGAGGCGGCGCCAGCCAATTCCGTCGCGTACATCTGGGCGACGCCATGCGCGAGAAGCGCCGCGACCGTGCCCTTCGCGGCGTTCAGTTCGCGGGCGGCCGCAGCCAATGTCGCGGCGTCGTTCGCGGCGCGGCGCGGATCGTTCAGGGCCCGCCGATGCAATTCCTCGGCGGCGCGGACGAGCGCGTCGTCCTGCATCGCGCGATCTTCTCCGCGCGCGCGGGCGCGCTCGGCCAGCGTGCGCGCGTCACAGCCCGCGGCCAGAGCCTCGCTCAACGTTGCACACGCGTCGTCGGGGCTTTCGGAACTCATGCACGACTCTCATCGACTCAACGTTGCTTGAGGACGACGTCTCGAACCACGAGTGGACGATCGTCGCCCGGGCGCTCGATGACGAACGCGATGCGCGCCGCGTTCGTCGTGAACGCGAAGCCGCCGTCGTCGGCGATGGCGATCGTCGTGAGCGGCGCGCCGGTGTCGAGGTCGACCACGTGCAACGCGAAGGCGTCGGACTCGGGCTCGTGCGTCAGCTGGCCGCGGACGCGGAGGTCGTGCTCGCCCGTCGGTTCGGCTTGGAGGTCGAGCCACGCTTCGCGCGGCTCGTCGTCGTCGCCCGCGGAAGCGCCGTGAAACGTGCGGACGGGCGCGGCGGTGCTGCGCAGCCCCGCGAGCGCGAGGGCCGGATCCGGCTGCGTCTCAGAGAGGAGCAGCGCTCGCGCCGAGCGAAGGACGTTCTCGAGCCACTCGGCCAGTCGGGCCGAGATCGGCTGGCGCTCGGGCTGCGTGCGGGCCGCAAGCAGTCCGCTCGCCCATTCGTGGAGCGACGCAGGCGGCTCCTCGAGCGGCAGCTCCCGGAGGACGCCCACGATTCCGCGGATCCGCTCGCGCTCGCCCGGAGCGGCCTCGGCGGCGGCGCCAAGGATCGACTCGATGGCCGCATCGATTCGCCCGGCGATGTCTCGTTCATCTGGCATCCGGCACACTCCGTTCGCGGATCGCAATCCCACCCGTCGGTCGGACGGCGGCCGGGCCAAACCCGGCCGGACCGTCGGTCGGCGGGGCCGAGACGACGCGGTCCGGTGGAAAGTGCGGGCTGGCCGCTCGCTGATACGGCGAATCTGCAAAGCCTGCAGCGGTCATGGGTCGGCCTTCGTTCGGTCGGCCCCCGCCGGGCGGAACGACGGCCCGAGAAGCTCAAGAAGCTGCTGGAGGCATCGCGCGCGCTTCGGTCCGATGCTGCCGACCGGCATCTCGAGTTGTCGGCTGATGGCTGCGTAGGGAACGTCGTCGTCCCGGACGAGCGCCATCAGGAGGTCGCGACAGCGCGGCTCGAGTTTCGCGAGCGCCTCGCTCACGAGCTGCGCCTCCTCCATGCGCGCGACGAACGCGTCGTCTTCCGCGTTGCAGGCGGACGTGTCAATCGTGTCGGCGCTCGCCGCGCCGGCGCTGCGGCGCCGGTGGCGCGTCGCAAGGCGGATCGCGATGCGCCGCGTCGTCGTGATGAGCCACCGCGGCAACGCCGGTTCGTGCCGCAAGAGCGGCAGTTGGCGAAGCAACCCCATCCAGACTTCCTGGAAGACGTCGTCGGTGATCTCGTCCGGCACGCCGAGTCGCCGGATCACGCTGTAGACGAGCCGCTCATACCGCGCGACGAGCGTGCGCCATGCGGCATCGCTTCCGTCGCAGCACGCGCGGATGAGATCGCCGTCGCTCGGTGACGCCGCGCTCGCGCTTCCCGCGCAGGGGATCGTCGATGGGCGCTTCGAGTGGTTCGCTCCGGAGGGCACGGAAGGCCGCGGAGGGTCGACCGAGGTCATGGCTCGTACGGTACCGCGAGACGCCGAGGACGCACGAATGGGAAGATTCCAGAGGTCCGCGCAGGTACCGGACGCCCCTGCACGAATTGCAGGGCGCCGATCGAGCGCCCAAGAATGGGCGGCGGGTCGCTGCCCGCGTCCCTCACGGCTGCAACGTGGAGATGCGCGTCACGAGCCGCGCGGGGGAGCGAACTGCGGGGGCATCACGGGATTCGGGGCGCTCGGCGCCAGCGCGCCCCTATCGATGAGCCGCTTGCGGATCTCCGGAAGATGCTCCGCGAGGTACTGCGCCATCGGACGGTCCTCGTCCTTCCAGTCGTACTGTCGGGCTTCGTCGAGGGCCGCTTCCGGCGTCCATCCCTGATACAGCATGCGAAACGCGGCGACCACGCCGCCGGTCCGCTGGGTGCCGGCCGAGCAATGCACGAGCGTGATGACGCCCGTGCGATCCGCCTCGATGAGCGCGGCGACGGCGTCGGTGTACACGCCCACGTCGCCGGTGCCGTCGCCGATCAGCGGGAAGTTGCTGATGGCAACGTTGAGTTCCTTCGCGACCTCGTACTCCTTCACGCGACCGGGATCGTCCTCGTCGAGCTGGTTCAGGTCGAGGATGTGCTGGATGCCGCGCGACGAGAGCACCGGTCCCACGACGTATTCGGACAACTGGCCGCTGCGGTAGATCGTCGCCGTCACAGGTCCAAGCCGCTTCGCGACGATGCGGTCGCGCAGCACGCCGAACCACAGCCCCACGCACGCGCCGATGACCGCCGCGACGATCGCCGCATTGCGCAGGAACCGCCCGAGGTGAAAGCCGCGCTCGCGGCCTGCGGCAGCAGCAACGGTGGAGGCGGGTGAGACGTCGACCGAGCTCATCAGCCGAGTGTACCGGTGGGCCGGTCGATCAATTCGTAGCGAAAGACGAGGATGGTCGGGATCGGCGGATAGCGAAGCGTGATGCGATAGCCGACGAAATCCTCGAGCGCGCACCCGAGTCGCTCGGCGGTGAAGAGCGCGAGTCGACGGGAGCCCGCAAGTTCGGAGGCCTCGAAGTCCTCGCGATCGTCGCCCGTGCGCTTCGTCTCGAGCTCGACGAGGGCCTCGCTCAAGGGCAGTTCGCCGCGGTCACGGCCGCAGGTCGGATAGGTCGGCGCGCCCGGCATCTGGCTATAGAGATGCACGGTCGGCGGCATCGCCTCGGTCAGCTCGCGATGCACGAAAAGGTCGTGCTGCGAGAACTCGGCGGGCGTGTTGAGCGACGCGAGCAATTCCCCGTATCGATCGTGCTCCGTGCGATAGCGGCACACGTCGGCGCGATTGATCCAACCGGTGACGCACGTGACGCTGCCGGTCTTGCCGACGGGGCCTTCGGGGATCTCGTAGCGCGTGAGGCGATCGCTGCCTTCGGCAACGCGGAGCACCGGCTCCGGCGTGGAGCAGAAGCGGCGGACCAACGGCGCGCGATCCGGCTGCGTGCTCGGATCGAGCGGCTCGTACGGAAGGCGCGACGCCGACGAGCCGTCGTCGAGATATCGCTGCACGGTGGCGACGGCCCAAGGGACGTCGGAGCGCAAGCGACGGAAGTCGACGAGACCGCTCACCGTCGCAAGGTCGAGCGTGTCCGGCTGCTCGCGCGACGGGGCGATGAAGTGCGCGGAGATGCGAGCGCGCGTCTGCACGCCCCAGATCGCGCTATTGCCTTGGAACGCCTTCTTCCGGAGCGCCTCCTCGGACTGCTGCTTGCGCTCGCCCTGCCGCTCGCCGATCATCATCACGAACGTGTCACGGTCGCCGCAGTGCGTCTCGATCATGCGCTCGAACGCGTCGAACGCTTCGCGCATCTCCTCGACTCGCTGCGACGACGCGCCCGCCTTGGTGAACTGGCGCACGACGATGTTGATGCCCGGCCGGCCCGGAATCAGGACCGCCGAGGCCATCGGGTCCTCGTCGCACACGACGCGCGAGAGCTTCCACGCGAGACTCTTGTCGAGCCCGAACTCGCGAGACATCTCCTGCGGCCTCGTGGGATCGGCGTCCATCGACGTGATGAGCGAGGCGAGCGAAGAACGGAACGCCTGCAACGTCGAGCGCAGGTCGTTCTCAAACGAGGGTGCTGCGTGCCGCATGTCTTGGTGCACGGTGGTCATCTATGGTGAGCGTGCGTCGGCAACGTGGAGTGGCGACTCTCACGTCCTCGTTGCCGCCGGATTTCCTCTCTCGCGACACTTTACTGGCTCGGTCGCACGCGTTGCACGGCCGATCCGCACTCCGAACATCGACCGTCCAGCGGCAACGCCGCTCCAATTGGATACGCGCACGATGGGCAAAGCCCCTGCCGGCGTCGCAGCACTCGCTCGACCGCGCGCGGCAACACCGCAAGAAGCGCGAGGAACGCGCCCCAAAATAAGGCGTCCACCCAAAGCCCGAGCGGACGAATCGTCACCGGAACCCGTACGACGCCGCGGCGGACGTCGAATACGACCAAACCCGTGCGGATCAGGGTCGGCGAAGTGCCCGCGACCCACTCGCTGCCTTCGACACACGAAAGCGGCCACCCGGCCCGCACGCGAAGGGCGCGTCCTGTGCCTTCGGGCGACCGGTCGACGCGTCCGTCGGCGCCGTAGCGCCAGAAGACGTAACGCGTCGTCTCCTCGCCGATTCGGGTGTCCACGAAGCTTCGGCCATCGGAGCGCCAGGAGAACTCGAGCCCTTCGACCGCCATGAGCCTCGCGGCGTCGTCGGGGAGGTTTGCGCTCAGCCAACGCAGGTCCGCTCGAAGATCGATCCGCTTCGAAAACGGCACGGCGACGTCGGGCAAGAACACCCTGAACCACGCCAGGACGAGGGAGAGCATCGCTCCCGCCGCGAGGAAGCCCACCAACGGAAGTCCGCGTTTCAGCCAGCGCATCCGTGACGCCACCTTCGCTCATTCGCAATACGAAGGCGGCGGTTGCGAGCATCACGAAGGTGTGCCCGCAACCGCCGTCAATCTTCCCATCGTCCGCGACGACGATCGTCGCTATACGCACCTCGGGCGATCACCACTCGGGGCCGCCCGAGTAGCGGCCGTAGGCGTCGGCCATCGCCTGCACCATCTCGCCGAGCGTGCACTTGCCGTGCGCCGCCTCGACGAGCGCGGGCATCACGTTCTCGCCGTTGCGGCATGCGGCGCGAATCGCGTCGAGGCTCTTGGCGACGGTCGAGGCGTCGCGCGACTTCCGGAACTTCGCGAGGCGATCGCACTGCTCGGTCTCGACCGTGTGCGGGATCTGGAGGATCTCGACGTGGCGATCCTCGTTGCCTTCGGTGTACGCGTTGACGCCGACGATGATGCGGTCGCCCGCTTCCATTTCCTGACCGAAGCGGTAGCTCGCCTCGGCGATCGCGCGGCGGAAGTAGCCCTTGTGGATGCCCGCGACGACGCCGCCCATGTCGTCGATCTCCTGGATGATCGCGTTGCCGTCGGCTTCCATGCGGTCGGTGAGCGCCTCGACGAACCACGAGCCGCCTAACGGATCAACGGTGCGGTGCACGCCGGTCTCGTGGGCGAGGATCTGCTGCGTGCGGAGCGCGACGCGCACGGCCTCTTCCGTCGGAAGGCCGAGCGTCTCGTCCATCGAGTCGGTGTGCAGCGATTGGCAGCCGCCGAGCACGCCGGCGAGCGCCTGATACGCGACGCGCACGATGTTGTTGAGCGGCTGCTGTTCCGTGAGCGAGCAGCCTGCGGTCTGCACGTGCGTGCGCATGAGCCACGACCGCGGATTCTTCGACTTGAAGCGGTCGCGCATCGCGTGCGACCAGATGCGCCGCGCCGCGCGGAGCTTGCAGATCTCCTCGAAGAACTCGTTGTGGCTATTGAAGAAGAAGCTCAAGCGCGGCGCGAACTGGTCGACGTCGAGGCCGCGCTTCATGCACGCCTCGACATACTCCATGCCGTCACGCAGCGTGAACGCGAGCTCCTGCGTCGCGGTCGAGCCCGCTTCGCGGATGTGGTAGCCGGAGATCGAGACCGAGTTCCACTTCGGCAGGAACTTCGACGCGAACTCGATCGTGTCGACGACGAGCTTGACGCTCGCCTCGGGCGGATAGATGAACTCGTTCTGCGAGTGGAACTCCTTCAGGATGTCGTTCTGAAGGGTGCCGCCGAGCGTGTCCCACGAGATGCCGCGCTCCTTCGCCATCGCGAGGTACATCGCCCAGATGACGCACGCGGGACCGTTGATCGTCTGCGACACGGTCACCTCGCCGATCGGAATGTCGGCGTAGAGGCGATGCATGTCTTCAATCGTGGAGATCGCGACGCCGCAGCGACCGACTTCGCCGGCCGAGAGCGGATCGTCGGAGTCGCGGCCCATGAGGGTCGGAAGGTCGAACGCGGTCGAGAGGCCGGTGTTGGCCTTCGTGCCCTTCGCGTTGGCCAAGAGGTACTTGAAGCGGGCGTTGGTGTCGTCGGCCGAGCCGAAGCCGGCGAACTGGCGCATGGTCCAGAGCCGCTCGCGGTACATCGTCTTGTGAACGCCGCGCGTGTACGGGAAGACGCCCGGCTCCGCGATGCGCGGATGCGCCTTCGCCGGATCCTTGGGATCGGTGGTCGTGACCGACGTCGGGCCATATCGCTCGTCGACGACGTAGCCGGAGATCGTGACGGTCTCGGGGTCGACCCCCGTTCCGACCGCGGGCGGCATCGCCTTCGAGGTCTCGGCGGCGGACGGCTGGACGGACGCGGACGGATTGCTGGGGGCGGCGCTCATGGAACGGCCCATGGTAGTGGGAGGGGGGGGTTGGCCGAAGAGAGGATCAAGGATCGAGGATCAAGGATCGAGGGTGGTTGGGGTGGTGCTCGCCGATGATGCAAACGCCGTTTGTGGGAGCGACGCGACACCCCTTCCCCCGCCAAGGCGGGGGAAGGTGCCCGCGCAGCGGGCGGATGGGGGGGTTGGTCCTGGGCCGGGGCGGCGCACTGGCCGGGCCAGTGAGCGGCGACGGATGATGGTTGTGGGCGCTGCGGGCGACGAATATGCGCTGACCTTCACTTCCAAGGACCCGGCCATGAACACTCGACGAGTTCACAACCGACTCAAGACCGCATCGATTTGCCTACTGATGTGCGCCGCCGGGTGCGCCACGGGTCGGGTACGGGTGCAGGTGACCAATGCGGAGACCGGTGCCCCCATCGAGGCGGGAACCGTCGTTCGCGTGAGCGAAGCGGTAATGCTGTTCAAGGGTCCCGATCGGATGGGAACCGTCGAGAACGACGGCGTCGTGTCGATACTCCTCTCAGGGGGCGTCTGGAACGTCGAGTTCTATCGAGACGCAGCGGCCATGAAGGCCGGGCAACGCCTCGGCACCGTCGGTGTAGGCGTTCCGAACGGCCGTCCGGCAATCGAACGCGACTTCGAACAAGACATGCCAGGTGCTGGGGAGCGTTGGAGGGTGTCCGTTCGAAACGTGGGTCCGGCGTGAGAGATCGCTTTCGTGGATGTCGAAGCGAAAGTCGTGGAGATCTCTGACCGACACTGCCGCCGCATCACCTTCTTGGACGCGACAAAGAACGTTGAGCCTCTTCGTCGCGCTTGTGCTGAGTTGCTCAGCATGTGGTCCCGTCACTCCCATTGAGTTTCCGACCAGAGAAGAGAGCTGGGTACTCGGCGCAAATGCCGATGCGTTTGAGATCGCCAGCCTCTATCGGAATTGCTCGCGCAGAGGGCACGTGTGCTCGGACGCGCTTCGCTATCGCTTGTCTGAGACGCGAGAGAGTTCCGAGGCACGCGAGGTGCTTTTGGCCGCGGAACGGATGTTCTATGAGAGTCTCCTGTCCTCGCCTCCATGCGGAAGTTTGGACGTCGTCCGAGGCACGATAGTGGTCGTCAGTGCGGGAACTTGCGACGGGGTGGCGGGCGCACTCGAGACATTGGATCGAGTGCTGCTTTTCGCGGCCGCCGTCGACTGGCATTCGTGCACGGAGAACCTTGAGTTTCTAGAAGAGTTCCCCCCTACCGACCACCCCATCGGCGTGGATGCGGTCCAACACGCGCCGTCGATCGAACAACTTGACGAGTCCTTTCAGGCGCTAGCGTCGCTGGCTCAAGAAGGCCATCGATCCGCGGCCCAATCGGCGAAACGAGTCGACGAGCTTCGATCGAGACTCAAGGTCAAGTAACCCCGAGTCAACCAATCCTCCAGGCCTCAGACACGTTCCGAATGGCCGACCTCGCAGCCGCTACGGTGCGCGTGCCCACACGTCTCGCTACTCCCGCGCGCCGATCATGCCGGCGATGAATATGCCCACGAGAGTCGACGCCGCGACAAGCATGAATGAGAGCATCGCTCCGAGGAATGCCGCCGCCTTACCGTTTCGAGCAAGTATGACGAACGAGATCAGCGGCAATGCGACGAGCGCGACCACGCCGAGGATGATCACGTTCGACGCGAGCGTGAGTGAGCCTGTGCCCAGGACCGCCGCGAAGCAGATGCCCGCGAGCACGGCGTACGCGATGTGAAGCAGTTTCCAATACCTGTGTCGGCGCCGGACATCATCAGTGCCCGTCGACGTCGGCGACTGGCGACGACGGCCTGATTCATAGGAGTTGTGGTCGTTCGCCACCCACGGGATTCCATACGCGCGAGCAACATGCGAGGCCTGCTTCAGCTCTCGCTCATAGAGGGCAGGAGCGCCCTTGAGCGCATCGGCAAGCCAAAGTAGTCATTCTACCGTCGCCCGATCCGGCTGCCAGTCTTGGTCTGCCGCCATCGCGAGAAGTATGCCGATCGCGAGCCCCTTCTCGTCGTACTCGACGAACTCTCGCGCCTGGTCCATGTTCTCGCCGGTGGCCGCGCCCGCCGCGTCGATCATCGTCGTGAGGAGTTCGCTAGCGACGTCCGACTCGAGGTTCGCGCGCTGGTCCATGCGATGAGGTTTCGAGAGAGATGGAGCGGTAGTAAGAGTCAGACCGCCATGACCGAGCCCGCGCTTGAGAGATCCAGCGAAGGTAACGCGGACATCCCCTCACCCGCCCTGATCTGCTGAGAGCTGCTTCCCGCACTCCGGGCACACGCCTCGCGGGTCGCTTCCGCGCAGATCGTAGCTGCAACGTGGACACTCGCCGCCGCGCCGCAGCGATTCGCGGGCGACGATGCACCAATAGCCTCCGAGCGAACACGTGGCGGCTGCAAGGACGAACACCCAGGCGAAGAAAACGACCTCGATGCCGTACGTCGGGCGTCCCTCCCCCACGGCGCTGAGCCACGAGGCGCACTCGTCGAGGAAGAGCGTCGCCATCAAAAGAAAGACCACGAGTGCGATCAAGGTCGCGAGGACGGGAACAAAGAGCGTCGCAGTCGTTCGAACGATTTGCATAATCGAAGCCCTGCGCGACACCGCCCGCACTGAGACGTCCACAGTATGGCAGCGAACCCGCGCTGGTCAGGCCAGTGCCCTTCGAGGCCAGTCCGCCCCGATCACCGCGGATGACGGCGCCGCGAACCGACGAGCATGGTCGCCGCCGCCAGCGAGAACGCTCCCGGCGCTGGAATGTGGAGGGCGAAGCTCGCCCCGCTCGTGAACTGGATCGGCGTGCCGAGCCCTTGGTTGAAAGACACGGTTAGGGGCGAGACATACGACTGCGTCGGCAATCCTGGATAGACGAACTGGGCGAGAAGCGTGCGCAGCGTGACCGGATCCACTTTGCCCTGAAGATTCGGCGCGACGGGGTTGAACCATCCAGCGCCGTTCGGAATGCCGGGCTGATTGAAGCCAGGAGCGCCCCAGCTCGCACCTACGGCCGTGGTGTTGGAAAAGCCAGGCGAGCCCCCGATGGTGACATAGCTATCGACGACGGGATCGCTGGTGAATGCGGGGCTCCAGCTACCGCCAACGAAATCCGATTGATTCCAAGAGCTTTGACCGAGGCCCTGGACGCCGAAGACGCTGAGGACGACATCGTTCGCCGAGTCGAACTGCGCGTAGAGACGGCAGACGAACTTGCCGTTCATCCAGCCACCGTCGACCACCAGTTCCACAAAGCCCGCAGAAACGCTCGAGGCACAGCATGCGACCGCGATCGCGGCGAATCCCACGGTCGCCACCTTCTTCATTCCCTTGTCCATGAGACAGGCCCTCCCTCTCCTGTCGGAGGATATCACCAGCACCGCGGCAGGCCGCATAGAGCCTCACCGCGTTTCGTCGCAGCGACTCGAGGAAGAAAGCATTCCTGACGCGGCCAAGCGTGATCACGTCGACGGGCCGATCGAGGATATCCGCCAGACCCTCGCGAAGCCCCATGTATGCGCCAAAGAGGTCGGGAGCGCCGTCGGGAACGTCGACGAGCACATGACATCGCGTCGGCTCGGATCGCAATCGTCGCGCGTCGCTGATCCAACTCATTCAAGAATAGAGACACCGCGTCGTGCGCAGGCGGCGCGGATGCGGTCGACGTTGTTAGAAGCGAGGCCGACCATGCGAGGAGTCTACGACGCGATGGTGTGCACCGGACCCCTGTGAGACCAGTTCTACCGCTCCGTAGCGCCCTCCGGGCGCACACGCGGTCTTTCGAAACGGGAGTTCCGGTATCTACGGACGCGCACAAGCCAACTGCGATCCCTATGACTTCTCGGCGTTGCGTTTCGACCCCGCGTTGCAACACTGCCCACATGCCGGACCGCGAACACGTCACGGGGGACTCGGCCTCGCCGGCAGCGGCGAAAGCGGGCGCCCCCACGGAGGTCGCCCCCGACCGCCGACCGCTTCGGTCGCGTCGGTCGCAGGTCGTTCAGCGCCTCGCGCATCGGCTCGCGAGCGCGGGGGTTCGGGCCAACGCGATCTCGGCCTCCAGCATGCTGGCCGCGGCCGTTGCGGCGGCGGCGATGGTCGCGACGCGCTTCGCCACCGGTAGCGAGGACAGCACCTGGGCCGATCGCGCGCTCTGGCTCGCGGCCGCGGCTGGGATTCAAGTGCGCCTTCTCGCCAACCTTCTTGACGGGCTCGTGGCGGTCGAGGGACATCAGCGCACGCCGACGGGCGAACTTTGGAACGAAGTCCCCGACCGCGTCTCGGACACACTCATCCTTGTCGCGGCGGGCGCGGCGTGCACCGTCGACGTTGCAGCCGGCGTTGCCCTCGGCACCGTTGCCGCGCTTGTGGCGATGTTCGTCTCGTACGTCCGCGCGGTCGGCAAGTCGCTCACCGGGACGAGCGACTACTCCGGCCCGATGGCGAAACCGCAGCGTATGGCCGCGCTCACCGTTGCAGCCGTGGCGACGGCGGTCATCCCCCAGTCGCTCGAAACTCAGCTTGCCATTGGCCAACCGTGGCTCGCACGGCCGATCATCGCGCTCGCGCTTCTAGTGATTACGCTTGGCGGCGCCTGGACCGGCGTTCGACGGCTGCGCCGGCTCGCCCGCTCGTTGACGTCTTCCTCATCGCGACCTCCCTCACAGCCCTGATGCTCGCCGCCATCGAACCCACCATCGCCGCCCGCGTCGACCCGCTCTGGCATCGGTTCGTGTCGCTCGGCGACGTGTTCGACGCGCCGGTCGTGCGCATCGTCGTCGGCGCGACCTTCGCGCTTCTCGCGCTCGCCTTTCTCCTCACGTGGATCCTCGGGAAGACCGGGCGGCTGCGGCCAGAGACGAAGCTCGACCTCGATCGCCGCAACCGGTCGTGGCTGATCCTCGCGCCGATCCTTGGCGGGCCGGTCCTGCTCGGGCCGGGCGCGGCGGTCGTCGGCGTGACCATCCTGAGCATCGCGTGCTACCGCGAGTTCGCGCGGGCGACCGGACTCTTTCGCGAGAAGCTCGCGAGCACGCTCGTGGTGTTAGGCATTCTCGCCATCGGCGTCGCCACGCTCGACGATTGGTACGGCCTCTTCCAGGCGCTGCCAGCGCTCGTCATCTGCATGATCCTCGCGGTTCCGATCGTGCAGGATCGCCCTGAGCGCTACATCCAGCGCACCGGCCTCGCGATCATGGCGTTCATGATGTTCGGCTACGGCCTCGGACATCTCGGCTACTTCGCGAACGATCGCGAGTATCGCTCGATCATCCTTCTCATTCTCTTCTGCGTGCAGCTCAATGACGTCGTGGCGTACGTCTGCGGCAAGAGCTTCGGACATCGGAAGCTCGTGCCGAACACGAGCCCGAACAAGACGCTCGGCGGTTCGCTCGGCGCGCTGGTGGTTACGACGACCGTCGCCGCCGTTCTCGGGCGCATGACCTTCGCCGACACGCCGCTCGACTCGTGGCCACACCTCGTCGCGTTCGGCCTATTGCTCGCGATCGGCGGCCAGCTCGGCGATCTCGTCGTTTCAAGCATCAAGCGCGACGTGAAGATCAAGGACATGGGCGCGACCTTCCCCGGCCACGGCGGGATCCTCGATCGATTGAACAGCACGCTGCTGGTGGCGCCGGCGGTGTTTCATTACGTGCGGTATGTGAGGGGAATCGAATGAGAAAGGAGCCAGGATTGAGGAGTCAGGAGTCAGGGCGAGAGAACCGAACGCCTAGTTAGCAACTGCCTGAACACTGCATCTTGACTCCTGAATCCTGACTCCCTCTGCCGTCTCTTCTGCATGAACCCCTGGTCCCTCAAACCCGCCAACGACTCCGGACTCTCGACGCGCGAGCGGACGCTGAGCCTGCATCGCGAGAGCGGACTGCTGCAGTCGATCGGGCACGTCGCATGGTGGTCGCTCATGCGTGCCTACCTCGCGACGTGGCATCGGATGGAGATCGTCGGGCGCGAGCACCTGCCGACCGAGCCGCCGTTCATCCTCGTCGCGAATCACGCGAGCCATCTCGACGTCTTCATGCTCGGCGCGTACGTCTCGTGGCGACATCGCGACCGCGTGTTTCCGCTGGCGGCCGGCGACGTCTTCTTCGAGGATCCGTCGCGCGCCGTCTTCGCGATGGGCCTCCTGAACGCGCTGCCGATCTGGCGCAAGCGCCGCACGCCGGAAGCGCTGAAACTCCTCCGCGAGCGGCTCGTCGTCGAACGCTGCGCCTACATCCTCTTCCCCGAAGGCGCGCGAAGCCGCGACGGCGGATTGCTGCCATTCAAATCAGGCGTCGGCATGCTCGTCGCGGGCACCGACATTCCCGTCGTCCCCTGCTACCTCGAGGGGGCGTTCCGCGCGATGCCGCCGGGCGCGAAGATCCCGCGGCCGTTCAAGCTACGTGTCCACGTTGCAGCTCCGCGGCGCTTCGAGGGCGCGGCGAACGAACGTAGCGGCTGGGATCAGGTCTGCGAAACGCTGAAGGGCGACGTCGAGAAGCTGGCAGCCGGAATCACGTCTGGCATCACTTCTGGGCAGCGCCCCAACTCGAGGACGGATTGAACTCCGTCATCGCCTCGGCGATCGCCATCGTGTTCGCGCCGAAGTCGGCCTGATAGATCAAGCCGTTGTCCGACACCATGAACGACATCACGCCGGTGTCGCCGTAGGTCTCGGGCCACGCGAGGAACGCGAAGCCGCCGGTCATGTTCCCGTCGGCGTCGATGAAGCTGCGGGCGCCGCCCGGCGCCGCAGGACCGCTTCGCGTGAGCACCTTGTAGTAGTAGCCGTGATAGGGCTGGCGACCGCTGATCGACGCGTCGATGTCGCCCGCAAGCTGGGCCCGCGCCACCGCTTCGCCGACCGGCGAGAAGGGCGGCGCTTCGGAGTCGGGCCAGTAGAGGCCGTCGCGCGTGCCGGGAGTGCTGCGGACATTCCGCGCGAACTCGCGCACGCCGTCGCCGTTCGGGTCCATCGAGAAGTACGCCCACTGCACGCGATCGAGCGCGGCGCAAATGCCGATCGCCTCGAGCTCGTTGCGGCCGATGCGCCGCGCGCGGATTTCGTCAGCGCCGGCGGCGGTGTCGAAGATCCAGCGCCCGTCGCGCTCGACGATCGGCACCGGCAATTCCCATTGCGACTCACCCACCGCGAGGATGCGCTGGCCGGGCCCCGTCTCGATGAGGACGTGCCGCACGTCGTAGGCGGCGGCGAAGCGCTGGAGGTTGATGTCGTCGCGTGTCGAGTCGCCCGAGGCGAGCGCCGAGGCGTTCGGCCCGAAGATCAGGCGAAGCTCGTCGCCGTTCAACGTTGCAGCCGCGTCGACCAGGGCGACGACGGCCTCCTCCGGCGATTCAAACGTGTACTGCGTGACGGTCGGGGCCTCGGGCGAGGCTCCAGTCGTCGTTCCGGTCGAGTGCGTGGACGAAGACGAGCATCCGACGAGGACGGCTGCAACGAGGAGCGAGGTGGAGACGGTTCGGGCGAAGGAGAGCATGGGGAGAGTCCGAGCGAGGCGAGCGGAAGTTCGACGAGCGAGCGCGAATGACATCAGCGGCGTCCGCCGCCGCCGCGGCCACCACCACCGCCGCCGCGCGATCCGCCGCCACCGCCTCCACCGCCAAAGGAGCCGCTGGTGCGCGGCGCTGGCTTCGGGGCGGGCTTGTAGGCCGGCGCGCTCGGGCGCGCCGCAGGCACGCTCGGCTTCGCGGCGGGCTTCGATCCGCCGCCGATACTTTGCTTGCCGCGATTGCCGAAGTCCTTCGAGCCGTTGTCCATATCGAAACCGCCTGGCTTCGATTGGGCCGGTCGCGACTGCGGAATCGACGACGGCATCGACGGTCGCGACGACGGAAGCGAGGGCTTCGTCGCGGGCATCGTGCTCGGACGATTCGACGGCGCATTCGCGCCGGCAGGGCGCGTCGACGGCCGCGCGATCGGCGTGTTGTCGGTGCGGCCCGGCACGCGGCCGGCGACGGGCCTCGTGCCTTCGCCCACGCCCTTCCAGTTCGAGAGCCCCGCATCGGGCCCCCACTGCGACGGGCGAACCTTCGACGCATCGGGCTGCCAACGTCCGCCTTCGCCGCCGGGCCGCGGGCGATTGATGTTGTTGTTCCCGTTGCCGATGTTGACGTTGCCGCTGCCTATGTTGATGTTGTTGTTGTTATTGATGTTGATGTTCGTGTTGTTGTTGCTCGACCAGTGGCCGTGATAGCCCCAGCCCGGTCCCCAACACACGTACCCGCCGTGCCAGTCGCAGTCCCAGTTGTTGGCGATGATCGCGCCGACCGCAACGCCCACGCCGAAGCCGATCACGCCGGCGACGACCGCGTCGCTGCTGTTGTCGACGTAGACGACCTGCGGGTTGTATTGCGGCACATAGATCACCTGCGGCTGCGCCGGCTGGATGACGATCGTGTCGCCCGACTGCGCGACGACCTGCTGCGGCGTCGACTTCAGCGAGCCGTTGTCCCACGCGCGGCGACGAAGCTCCTGCACCGCCTTCATGAGATCGGTGCTCTGCGTGATGTAGGCGCGGCCGAGCGCGACGGTCCAATCCGGATAGTCGACGAGCATCTTGAGCGCGTCGGGGACCTGCGCGAGCGTCGCGACCGGCTCTTCCCAGCCTTGACTCACCGCCTTCTTCGGATCGCCGCCCTTCTTGAGGTAGGCGCCGGCCGCCTGCACTTCGTCGGGATAGACGCTCGCCGCGAGCACGTTCGCGAGAAGCGGATCGGGATAGAGCGCGATCGGGCCGACGAGCTCTTCGAGATCGGCTTGGCTGAGGCCCGCGCCCTGCGGCGTCTGCACACTCGACTGTGCGACAACCTCGGCGCTGAGGCAGCCGAGCGTGAAGGTGGCGGCGAGGACGGCGGACGCGACGGATCGGACGAGCATCGACGGCTCCTGTGGGAGATGCGGGCGTTCGGACGGGGACTGTACCGGGTGTGGTCCCTTCCCACACGCCGTACGCTCCGCGTCCGATGCCAGTCACGGACGGCGTATCCGTTGTGGTTCCGACCTACAACGAGGCCGCGAACATCCCGCAGCTCGCCGCGCGCCTCGAGGCCGTGCGCGCCGAACTCCGCGTTGCCGGACGCGACCTCGACGTCTGGCTCATGGACGATCGCGGCGGCGACGACACGCCCGCCGTCGTCGCGCGGCTCGACAAGCCCTGGCTCCATCTCGTGGAGCGCACCGGGCCGCGCGGCCTCGGCAACGCGGTGATGGACGGCTTCGCGCACGCGACGCAGCCGATCGTCGTCGTGATGGACGCCGACCTCAGCCATCCGCCGGAGGCGATTCCGAAGCTTCTCGCGGCGCTCGACCACGGTGCGGACATGGCGTTCGGCTCGCGCTACGTGCCGGGCGCGTCGATCGACGCGGGCTGGTCGATGCTGCGACGCCTGAATAGCCTCGGCGCGACGTGGCTCGCGCGGCCGTTCGTGAAGATGAGCGACCCGATGAGCGGGTTCTTCGCGGTGCGCCGCGACCGGGTGCGCGACGCCGAAGGCATCGAGGCGCTCGGCTACAAGATCGGGCTCGAGATCGCGGTGAAGGCGCGGGCCGCGCGCATCGACGAGATCCCCATCCACTTCGCCGATCGCACCGCGGGCGAGAGCAAGCTGTCGTTCCGCACGCAGCTTCAGTACCTCTCGCATCTCTGGCGGCTCGCGCGCTGGCGCTGGCCCGCGATCGGCTGGATCCCCGGCTTCCTGATCGCGTGGGCGATTCTCCTCGCGATCGTGCTTGCCGCGTGGGGCTTTCGCGCCGAGCGCGAGCTCACGATCTGCTACATGCCCGCCGCCGATCGATACATCGCGCGGGAGAGCGTCTTCACGCCGAATCCCGGCGATCGCGGCAACTGGGTGTACCCGCCCGCGATGATTCTCAGCGTTGCAGCCCTGCCCATCGTGCGCGACACGATCGGCGAGTGGGCGATGCGCGTCGCGTGGTGCATGGCGCTGACCGGCGCGGTCGTCGCGAGCGCATGGCTCATCGCGCAGGCGCTTCTCCCGCCAACGCTCTCGCCCGCGAGGCGGAAGGCGGCGATCGCGGCGCTCATCGTTGCAGGCGTCGTCACGCAGACCCATCTCCGCGCTCCGCTCGGATACCTCTCGCACGATCCGCTGATCCTGCTCGGTCTCGCGGTCGGCTTCGCGGCCGGCGCGGCGCGGCGCGAGGCGCTCGCGGGCATCGGCTTCGGGCTCGCTGCCGCGCTCAAGGTCGTGCCCGGACTCTTCCTTCCGATCCTCCTCCTGCAACGACGATGGAAGGCCGCCGGCGCGATGGTCGTGGCGGGCGCGCTTCTCACGGTCGTGCCCGATCTCGTGCGCCCGCCCCGCGATGCACCGTTCCAAGCGGTCGAGTTCGCAGAGATCGCCGCGGGCGCGGGCGACGTCGGCAGCGCCGGCGGCGGACGCTGGGCGCCGTGGAACGTGCAGGCGCAGAACGCCGCCGCGATCCTCTATCGCCTGACGGTGCCGACGCCGGTGACGAGCGAAACGGACCTCGGCGGCGACTGGTCGCTCGCGCATCTCTCGGATGGCGCGCGACGACCGCTCACGCTAGCGCTCCTGGGCGCGATCTTCGTCGCGACGTGTTTCGTCGCCTGGCGCAGCGAGCGCCGCGTGCGCGCACTGACGCTCGAACAGGGCCCCGACGCGAACATCGCGCCCTATCGCCTGCTCGACGTCGGCGCCACCGCGTGCGCGATGCTGCTACTCGCGCCGCACGCGAGCAAGTACCACTTCGCCGTGACGATCTTCGCGGCGACGGCGTGCTTCCTCGCCGCCTTCTCGCGCTCGCGCTCGATTCCGATCATCCTCTGCGCGGCCGCGCTCGTCGTCCTCGGCTTGCCGACAGGCCGCGACCTGATCGGCGACCGCGTGACGGATCTCCTCCTGATGTACGGCTCGGTCGGCGGCTTCGCGCTCGTCGGCTTGGTGGCGTGCGTGGTGGTGGCGGCGAGCGGAAAGGAGTCAGGATTGAGGAGTCAGGAGTGAGTGGGAGAGCGTCAGAAGCGCGAAGCCAAAGTGCTCTTCCACTGGCCCCCGAATCCTGACGTCCTCATCTTCCGTCACTGCACGCCCTCAGCGCGCGGCTTCTCTTCGGCCTTGCGCGCCACCCACTGCAGCCAGAGCATCTCGTCGAGCCAGCGAAGCCGCTCCGTCGCCGTCCACGTTTCAAACGGGCGTTCGATGTGGCCGTCGAAGTCCGGATTCGGACTCGTGGGGATGTGATCAGGGCTTTCTGTCACGACGAATCAGCTCCTCGAGATCCTCGATGTCGCGACTGTCGACACGCCTCGGAGGTGAGACTGAACGCTTCGCGCGCACCAAGTCCTCACGTGACGACACGAGCACCGATACTCCGTCAATCACAAACGAGGTCGCTCGATCCCGTAGTTCCTGGTACTCAATCGGATAACGCAGGAACACGTCGATTTGAAGCGGTGAATCGGGTGAAATCAGCGTCGCGACCATTGCCCCTTTCTCGTCGATCCAGGCCTGTCGTCGACTCGCATCGGCGAGTGCCTCGAGCGGCTCGGGGGCTCGCAAGCGGAGGCAAAGCCGCGCCGCGAGTTCGACCAGTTTCGAGAGATTCGCTTGGTCGAGACGTACGCAGAGATCGACATCGGCCGTCGTTCGCTGCACCCCATGCAGGAGGCAGGCGATCCCGCCGACGACGACGAAATCCACGTCGGCGCGGGCAAGCCCGACGAGGAGCGTCGTGACCGTTCGTTCGACGTTGGGTGCGCTCATTGGCGTGTGACCGGCGGTCGTCCTGCCTCCGTTCGACGATCAGGGATCAGGGATCAGGGATCACGTGAGAGAGCAAGGGAAGCCCGGTGCCCAATCTGGTTTCCCACTGGCTCCTGACTCCTGGCTCCTGACTCCTCTCTCTCCTCACCCCTTCTTCCCGTACTCGTACACCCCGCGGCCCGTCTTGTCGCCGAGGCGCCCGGCCTGCACGAGCTGCCGCAGCAAGGGGCACGGGAAGAACTTCGGATTCCCGAGCTCGCGGTGGAGCACCATCATGATGTCGTGGCACACGTCGAGGCCGATGAAGTCGGCGAGGCGAAGCGGGCCCATCGGGAAGTTGCAGCCGAGGAGCATGATCTGATCGATGTCCTCGGGCTTCGCCACGCCGTCCATCCACGCGTAGAACGCCTCGTTGATGAGCGGCATGAGCACGCGGTTCGAGACGAAACCCGCCCGGTCGTTTGCAGGAACGGGCGTCTTGCCCATTGCCTTCGCGAGGTCGATCGTGCGCGTCGTCGTCTCCTCGCTCGTGGCGATGCCCTTGATCACTTCGACGAGCTTCATGATCGGCACCGGATTGAAGAAGTGCATGCCGATCACGCGCGGGGCGTCGGCGCCGACGCAGCTCGCGATGTCGGTGATCGAGATGCTCGACGTGTTCGTGGCTAACACCACGTCGGAGCGGAACGTCGCCTGCATCTCGCGGAAGATCTTCTTCTTGAGCTCGACGTTCTCGGTAGCCGCCTCGACGACCCAGTCCGCGTGCTTCGCGTCGGCCATCGCGGTGACGTAGGTGATCCGACCGAGCGCGGCGTCGGCGTCGGCCTGCGTCATCTTCTGCTTCTCGACCGCGCGGGCGACCGTCTTCGCGTGATAGGCCTTGGCCTTGTCGAGCGCGGCCTGGCTCACGTCGATCTGGACGGCTGCGATGCCCGACTGCGCGGCGGTAAGGGAAATGCCGGATCCCATGGTGCCGGCGCCGATGACTGCGATCGTCTTCACGCTCTGCATGTGTGCTACCTCTCGCCGCCAGAGCCGCCCTCGGTCGAATCTCGAAGGGCACGCCCCGCGCGGGGCGAGGATGGTACGGGATCAGTGCCCCGCGCTCCGCTCGCGCGGTAGGCGAACACTCCGCTCTCACGCCACGAGCGAATGCACGAAGGTCGGAAAAAACGTTTGGGACTCCGCAAGTCTCGCGGTAGTCTCTCGACAGTCGCCCGTTCGGCACCGCTCCTCTGTGTGGGCGGAGCGGTGCCGGGCGGCGATCATCTCGTGCAACGGACGTGTCGTTCCAGTCGGCCGTCCGCGCGTGGACCCTTCGCGGGGTGTTCCAACGTGCCACAGCAAAGAGCCGAATCGGGTGGTGGCCTGCGTTCGCGTGCGCTCGCAACGGTGAGTCGCGCGGTCGGCGGTCTCCATCATCGGCACACCTTCAGACTCTTCGCGTTCATGCGCGACGGCGGCCGTCGCTCGCCGCGCGTGACGCATCCTTGATGCAAGCGTCCTGCTGCCGCAGGCGCTTCGTTTCGTCCGGGGTTCCCCACATGTTGAAGACCTCTCTTGCCGCAACCCTTCTGGCACCGCTCGGCATCACCACGATCCTCGCCGCAAGCGTCGATCTCGCACAGCCCGACGAGGCGCTCGTCGCGACGCCCGCGTCGCCGCAGGTGACGCTCGCTCGCTCGCTTGCGCGCCTCGTCCCCGGGGCGGTCGACGGCGTGCAGATCGGTGACACGCCGATGGTCGTGCCGAACGAGTTCGTCGTGCAGTTCTCGTCCGACGCGGCGCTCGCGATCCGCGCGCTGAACGTCGGACAGGAAGGCGTCACCGGCTTCGATCCGATTGACGCGATCCGCGAGACCGTGGCGATCACCGGCTACCGGCCTCTCTTCCCCGGCGCCGACCCGGTGGCCGACCTCGCGAAGGGCCTGCCCGACATGTCGGGCTGGTTCGTGGTCACGTTCGACGACAGCACCGGCACGCTCGCCGACGCGATCGCCGCATACCGCGCGAATCCGTTCGTCGTCGACGCGCAGGAGATCGGCGTGCATCCGGTCTACGCGGTGCCGAACGACGCCACGTATCCGTCGCAGTGGCACCTCAATCAGTCGAGCGACAAGGACATCGACGCGCCCGAAGGCTGGGACATCCAGAACGGCGCGCCGTCGGTCGTCGTGGCCGTGCTGGACACCGGCGTGCGCTACTACCACAAGGACCTCGGCGGCTCGGCCGCGTCGTCGTCGAATCCGACCGCGACCGACGGCAACATCTGGATCAACACCGCGGAGAAGAACGGCGTCTCGGGCGTGGACGACGACGGCAACGGCTACGTCGACGACTGGGTCGGCTACGACTTCGTCACCGCGCCGGTCGCGACCTGCTGGACCGGTGAGGACTGCAGCGGCGCCGACAACGATCCGCGCGACTTCAACGGACACGGCACGCACTGCGCGGGCTGCGTCGGCGCGATGAACAACAACGGCTACGCGGTCGCGAGCCCCGCGGGCGGATTCGGGAGCGGCGCCAACACGACGACCGGCGACGGCTCGAAGGTCATGTGCCTGCGCATCGGCCACTCGGCGAAATATCAGGGCCAGGAAGTCGGCTTCGTGCGCATGGACTCGGCCGCGAGCGCCTTCTACTACGCGGCGAATAAGGGCGCGAAGATCGCGAGCTGCTCGTGGGGCTCGTCGAACTCGGGCGGCCTCGGCGCGGCCGTGACGTACTTCATCAACGCCGGCGGTCTCGTCTTCAAGGCGGCGGGCAACAGCAACAACCAGACCGCCGACTACCTCTGCTCGCGCAGCGACGTCTACTCCGTCGCGGCCACGGACCAGAGCGACAAGAAGGCGAGCTTCTCGAGCTACGGCACGTGGGTCGACATCTCGGCGCCGGGCGTGTCGATCTACTCGACCTATCACAATCACAGCAACGCCGGCAGCGACTACGTGGCGGCGCTCAGCGGCACGTCGATGGCGACGCCGGTCGTCGCCGGCGTGGCTGCAACGGTGTGGAGCAAGAATCCGACCTGGACGCGTCTCCAGGTGTGGGACAAGATCAAGACGACCGCGGACTCGATCGCCGCGCTGAACCCGTCGTACTCGGGCAAGCTCGGCAGCGGTCGCATCAACATGAAGAACGCGCTCTCGCCGTAATCGCATCCGGGTCGAGCCGGGATTCCCGGTTTGGCATCGATCGCCTGCGTCGCACACCCACTGCGACGCAGGCGTTTTCGTTTCGTGGACGCCGATTCCCTTGCAACGCGGTGTGTCGTCGCCGGCGACGCGTTGATTTCGGAGCGACCACCCGCGAGACTGGGGCGATGGACGCGATTCCGGCGCACCTGCGCCCGCTTGCCGACGCACTCGAGTTCTCGCCCGACAACATTCCGTTGCGGCGACATCTCGCGGATCAGCTTCTCGCGAGCGGGCTGGCGGAGGAGGCCGCGCGCCTTCTCTCGGACGGGCTCCGGCTCGCGCCCGCAAGCGATGCCCTGCAGCTCGGCCTCGCCACCGCGCTCGAGCGGCTTGGGCAGCGCGACCGCGCGAAGGCGATCTGCGCGGATCTTGTGCGCCGGCCGGGACAGGGCGGCGCGCACGTCCTGATGGCCCGGCTGCTCGAGAAGGACGGCGCGTTCGGCGACGCGCTCCAGCACTACCGCCGCGGCGTCGAACTGGAGCCGTCGTTGATCGATCCCTCGCTCGCCGGACGCCTCGAGAATCAGGTGATCAGCGAGCGCGCCCGCAACGTGGAGTCGGACGAGGTCGACGAGAACGACGACCTTGACGAGACCGACGACCTCCGAGTCCGCGCGACGATGGCGACCGGCTTCGCGCCGCCGCCGCTCGAACGGCCGTCGATCGATTTCCGCAGCGTCGGCGGCATGGACGGCGTGAAGGAAGAGATCCGGATGAAGGTGATTCATCCGCTCCAGAACGCGGAGCTCTTCAAGGCGTACGGCAAGTCGGTGGGCGGCGGCATCCTCCTCTACGGCCCGCCCGGATGCGGCAAGACGCATCTCGCCCGCGCGACCGCCGGCGAAGCGAAGGCGACGTTCATCGCGCTCGGCCTGCACGACGTACTCGACATGTGGCTCGGCCAAAGCGAGCGCCGTCTGCACGACGTGTTCGCGTACGCGCGGCGGAACGCGCCGTGCGTCCTCTTCTTCGACGAGGTGGACGCGCTCGCCGCGAGCCGCAACGACCTGCGGCAAAGCGGCGGCCGCAACGTGGTGAATCAATTCCTCAACGAGCTCGACGGCGTCACCCACTCGAACGATGGCGTGCTCGTCCTCGCCGCGACGAACGCGCCGTGGCACTTGGACGGTGCGTTCCGTCGGCCCGGGCGCTTCGACCGCATCATCTTCGTGCCGCCGCCCGACGAGGCCGCGCGGGCCGCGATCCTCTCGATCCTCCTGAAGGGCAAGCCGCTCGGCGACATCGACCTCGCGTCGGTCGCGAAGAAGACCGACGAGCGATCGGGCGCCGACCTGCGCGCGGTCGTCGATCGCGCCGTCGAGGCGAAGCTGCGCGAAGCGATGAAGTCCGGCGTGCCCCAGCCCCTCGTGACGAAGGACCTCCTCACCGCCGCGAAGGAGACCCCCACGACCGTGCGGGAATGGTTCGCGACGGCGCGGAACTACGTGCTCCACGCGAACGAGAGCGGCGCGTACGACGACGTCGCGCGCTATCTCGGGATTCGCCGCTGAACGGAACGCATGTCCGCGATCTCCGACCATCTTCCGGATCGCACCGCGCGCGGATGGGCGCTTCTGCAGTCACAGCGCGCCGATCTCGCGGAGCGCGAGTTCCGGAGCGCGCTGTCCGACAACCCCGACGACGCCAGCGCGCTCTCGGGGCTCGCGCTCACGCTCTCGATCCTCGACCGCGACACCGACGCGCGCGAGGCTGCAACGGCGACAATCCGCATCGCGCCCGAACTTCCGCTCGGCCACGCGGTGCTCGCGATGGCGGAGCAGGCGCTGCGCCGTCCGAAGATCGCGCTGCCGTCGATCGAGACGGCGATCCGGCTCGATCCGCACAACGCGTGGTACCGCGGCATCAAGGCGCGCACCCTGATGGATCTCGATCGCCGACAGGAGGCGCTCGACACCGCCGAGCACGGACTCTCGCTCGACCCTGAAGACGGGTTGTGCCTCAGCGTGCGCAGCATCGCGCTCGTGCGGCTCAATCGCACCGGCGACGCGGTCGAGGGCGCGCGGCGCTCGCTCGCGCTCGAGCCGGAGTCGCCCTACGCGCATGCCACGCTCGGCCAGACGCTTCTCATGCAAGGGAAGACGAAGGCCGCGGCCGAGCACTTTCGCGAGGCGCTGCGCCGCAAGCCCGACCTCGAGATCGCGCGGCAAGGCCTTCTGCACACGCTGCGGGCTCGGCTCGTCATCTATCGACTTTTCCTCTGGTGGCTGAGTTTCTGCACGCGCATGCCGTCGCGCGTCGTCACGATCGCGATCGTCGCGATCTTCTTCCTCCCCTCGATCATGCGCGGCGTGTCGGCGGCGTATCCGGCGCTCGGGGATGCGGTCCTCGTCCTGCGCATCCTGCTCGCGGTCTTTGTCCTGCTCACCTGGGCCGCGGTTCCGATCTTCAACGGACTTCTGCTCCTGACGCGCGACGGCCGTCTCCTTCTCTCGCGCACCGAGCAACTCTGGGCGGCTGCAACGTTGAGCGCGGTGGTGCTCGCGTTCGGCTTCCTCGGCGCGTCGTACCTGCCGAATGTGGGCGACGAGCTGAGTGAGGTCTTCGGGCGCGCGGCGCTGTCGGCGGCGCTTCTTCTCATCCCGCTCGGTGCGGCGAGCACGTTCGCCGACGAGTCCGCGGCCGGCCGTTGGTTCACGCGCGGCGCGGTCGTCGCGTTCCTCGCGCTCTTCGCGCACTGGACCGTGGTCGGCGGCTCGACGTTCGTCTTCCTCGCGCTCACCGGATTCTGGCTCGCGCTCCTCCTTCCGATCTTCCGCAACCGAGGCACCACATGAAGCCCGATCCGCTCATCGTCCGACTCGAGCACTTCCCGAAGGCGCTCCGCGCGGCCGTGGCGGTCGCGGAGGCGTCGGGCATGCTGCATTGGAAGCCGGCGCCGCAGCATTGGTCGGTGCTCGAGATCTGCTGCCACCTCCGCGACGAGGAGCGCGAGGACTTTCGTCCGCGCATCGCGTCGACGCTCGAAGCCCCGACGCGCCCGTGGAGCCCGCTGAACCTCGAGGGCATCGCCGAGACCCGCCGCTACAACGAGCAGGACGTCGCGACGGTCCTCAACGACTTCGAGCGCGAGCGGGCCGCGAGCGTGGCGTGGCTGCGATCGCTCGGCGCGGTCGACTGGACGGTGGCGCATCCGCACCCGAAGGCCGGGCCGGTCGCGGCCGGCGAACTCCTCGCAAGCTGGGCGGCGCACGATGCGCTGCATCTGCGACAGGTCGCCCGACGACTCTACGACGCCGCCGAGACCGATGGCGCGCCGTACCGGATCGTCTACGCCGGAGAGTGGCGCTGAGTTGCCGTCGCGAGCCGCGCCCGAGTTTCCCATGTCGACCTTCACCGCCACCGCCCTCGCACTCGTCGTTGCAGCCTCCGCCGGCGCCGACACGGTCACGATCGAGCTGTCCGCCCTCAAGGACGCGACGCTCATCCAAGACTCGCAGGAGCTCGCGAACGGGAGCGGCGACGGCATCTACTCCGGACGCGTGGGCCCGACCGGAGGCGGCACGCGGCGACGGGGTCTTCTCGCGTTCGACGTTGCAGGCGCGATTCCTTCAGGATCGACGATCCTCTCCGCGACGCTGGTGTTGCAGCTCGTCGCGACCAACTCGAACACGCACGTCGTGTCGCTTCACCGCGTGACCGCGGCGTGGAGCGAAGGCCCGACCGCGCCGCCCGGCGGCGAAGGATTCCCGGCGGCGCCCGGCGACGTCACGTGGACGAAGCGGCAGTTCCCCGATCTCGCGTGGTCGACCGCCGGCGGCTCGTTCGTCTCGACCGCGAGCGCCGTCACCCCCGTCGGCCAGACGGAGTCGTACGCGTGGACCTCGATGGCGATGGCGAACGACGTGCAGGCGTGGCTCGACGCGCCGGAGTCGAACCACGGCTGGCTCCTGCGCGGCAACGAGAGCCTCACGAAGACCGCGAAGAAGTTCGCGTCGCGCGAAGCGATCTCGACCGACTATCGCCCGCGCCTCGTCTTGACCTATGAACCGCCGCAGGATCCCTGCGCGGCCGCCGATCTCGATTGCGACGGAATCGTCGGCAGCGCCGACCTCGGCATCCTGCTCGGCGCCTGGGGCACCGCCGGCCCGGGAGACCTCGACGACGACGGCGTCGTCGGCGCGGACGATCTGTCCGTCCTGCTCGGCGCGTGGTCCGCATGAGCCACGAACCTGAGCTGCAACGTTGAGCAAAAAAGTCGAGGCACGGTCGTGAGACCGTGCCCAGACGGGAAGAGAGAGAGTCGCCGCCGCCCGACTCCCCGGAAGGGGCGGGGCGGCCTCCGACGTGGGAGGACGTCGGGTTGCAAAGCGATCCGATATCTCTTGCGCCTGGGCGGCCTCGTGTGACCGAGCAGATTGCCTGTCTTCACAGTCTGCGGTGCGGGCGACGCTTACGTGCAGGGTCCCCACGCACCGAGGATGGCACCGAGGTCGGCGCCGTCGGTGGTGCCGTCACCGGTGATGTCGCCTAACGGCGTGCCCCACGCACCGAGAAGCGATCCGAGGTCGGAGCCGTCGACGATGCCGTCGTCGTTGAAGTCGCCCGGGCATACGACCGGCGCGGGCGTCGCGAAGACGTTCGAGAGCGTGATGTTGTCCTGGCTGAAGCCGTAGACCGCAATCGAGCCGGCGCCGCCGGCGAAACTCGCGTCGATCACGTCGAAGATCAGCACGCCGTCGCGCACGACCGTGATGCGCCCCGGTTCGAGCGTCATGTCGAAGTGATACGTCGTGCCGGCGTTCCAGCCGCCGGCGACTGGACCAGCGATCGTCGTCACGCCCAAGCCGTCGACGCCGCCCCAGAGACCGTCCCACGTGTACGTGCCGTTGATCCGCTTGATCTTCATCCCGGCTTCGGCCAAGTCGTCATTGACGACGACGGTGTCGCCCCAATTGAACGACTGTGTCCCCTTCTTCCAATCGAGGAGATAGGAGTAGACGACGTCGGGGCCCGGCTGCGACCACGAGAAGCCGAGGCCCATGAAGTCGTCGTCGCCGGCCGCGTTGTCGATCAGAAGGTCGAACGAGATCGTGCAGGTCGCCGCGAGCGTGAAATCGCTGACGATCCACCCCGGGTGCACCGACGGCGACGCGACGTTCTCGTCGAGCCGCACGCTGGTCGGCGTCGGATTCGACGGGACCCAGTCGTCGTCCGGGTCATACTCGGTCCAGCCAGTGAGATTGAGCGGGCCGTCGGCGAGCGTGGCGGCATTCACCGCGGCGAGCGACAGGACCGACAGAAGCGACGAAACGACGAGGCGCGTGCGCATGAGTCTTCCCTCCGTGTCGCCATCATGGCGCAGAAGGAGAGGGGCGCGCCCCCGGAATTCTCCGCAATCCGCGATTGCGCGATCAGCCGTTCCACTTCCGAAGCGCCGGGCCCTTGTACTCCGCGAGCGGCCGGATGATTCGGTTGTTCTGGTGCTGCTCCATGATGTGCGCGCACCACCCGGTGATGCGGCTCGCCACGAAGATCGGCGTGTACTGCGGTACGGGAATGCCCATGATGAAGTACGTCATGCCGCAGGGAAAGTCCACGTTCGGGTAGATGTTCTTTTCCTTGAGCATGATGGCCTGCACCTGGTCTCCCAGGTCGAACCACTTCTTCGAGCTCGGCCCCTGCACCTCGGCGAGCTTGAGGCCCCAACTGCGGAGGATGCCGGCGCGGTGGTCGCCGTTCTTGTAGACGCGGTGACCGAAGCCCATCAGCTTGCGCTTCTCGACGAACGCCCGCTGCATCCACTGCTCGACGTTCATCGAGCCCTTCGCCGCGGCCAGGTCGCGATCGATGTCCTTGAGCATCTCCATCGCCATCTCGTTCGCGCCGCCGTGAAGCGGGCCCTTGAGAGCGCCGATGCCGCCGCAGACGGCGGAGTGCATGTCGGTCTCGGTCGAGGCGATCGTGCGGCAGGAGAAGGTGCTGGCGTTGAAGTCGTGCTCTGCGTAGAGGATCAGGCTGACGTCCATGATCCGTGCCGCGAGTTCGCCCGGCTTCTTGCCGCTCATGAGCCACATGAGGTTGGCGGCGTGGTCGAGCGAGCTGTCCGGGTCGAGCGGCGACTGGCCGTCGAGCGTTCGCTGGCAGGCGCCGACGATGCCCGGGATCTGGGCGAGGAGGCGCTTCGACTTGCGAAGCTCGGCGGCCGGCGAGTTGTCCTCGCAATCGGGGTCGAGGTGCGAGAGGAGGCTCACGCCCGAGCGGAGAATCGACATCGGGTGGGCGTTGGGGCTCTCCTTGGCGATTCGAACGACGGCGTCGCGGACGCTCGCGGGGAGCGCCCGCATCGACTTGATCTCGTCCTTGAAGGCCTTGAGTTCCGCCGGCGAGGCCTTGTGGCCGACGAGGAGGAGGTGGGCGACTTCCTCGAACGTCGCGTTGGCGGCGAGGTCGGCGATCTCGTAGCCGCGGTAAATGAGTTCGGTCTGGGTGACCGCGCAGACCGAGGTCTCGCCGACGGTCTGACCGGCCAGGCCCCGCGTGTCGACGGGCTTGGTCGAGCCGGAGTTGGAGGGGGTCGAGGAACCGGGGGCGGGTGCACTGGTGGACATGGCGGAGATCTGCGTTGGAACGTGCGGAAGTCGAGGTGGACGCGCCAGAACCCGCGGCCGCCGGGCTGGGCCCGGGCGGACGAGGCTGGATCGCGGATGGTAGCGGTTTCGGCGAGATGACTGGGGCGACGGCGGGCCGGAGCGGAAACGACGGTCCCGGACGACGGCGGCGCACGACGACAGCCCACGCGGCAGCTCGAAACGCCCTCGCCTGAGCTGCGCGGCCTCCCGTAGCATCCGGACATGCTGCCGTTCCGAGCCAACCGCCGTCCG
>JAEUIT010000012.1 GCA_016795035.1 Phycisphaerae bacterium
TCTTTCAGCGAGTTCTCGACACCGAGCATCATGTACGCGACGACCGCCCACTCCTCGCGCGTCTCCGGCCAGAAGCCAGATTGGCGGGCGAGCTCGATCGGGACTGTCACCCGCCACCCGTCGTCGGTCTCGATCATCGAGATGGCGCCTTCGAGAAGCGGCTCCCCCTTCCAGAGGATCGTGCCGGTGCCGTCGGACATGTCTTCCGCGGTCAGGTTCTCGCGCTCGCGCGACAGGAACTCGAACGGGTCGGCGAAGATGTCGCTGAGGCGATCGCCGATGTCGCGGGAGACGCGCGCCTGTGCCGCCGCCTTGGCAGCCAGCGCCTCTTTCTTCAGGTCGGCGGGGAATGTGTCCTTGAGCTTGACGCTCACGCGCCAGAGTCGGCCGAGCATGTCCCCCAATTTCCGCTTCACGTCCTCGATCGCGCTCGCCTCGGTGACGCCGTCGTCAAAGGTGAGGTCGCGCGGCTGCAGTTCGATCAAGGTGGGCAGAAGGTCGGGACGACCGTCCTCGATCATCTTCTGGGCTGCCGCCAGCGCGGCCTGCGGCGTCGAGGTGTCGTAGGCGGGGTCTTCGCAGCCCGCGAGGCAGACGATGGCGACGAGTACCCCCGCGAGCCACCGCAGCGGCAGCAAGGACTTGGGACCGTCGTGTGGCGCCGCATGCGGCTTCATCATCGGAGAGCTCCTGCCATCGCGGCGCGTACACTCGCCGCCATGCAGATTACGGTCAACGGCGAGACGCGCACGGTGGACGAGCGACTCACGGTCGCCGACCTCCTCGCGCGACTGCGCCACGAACGTACCGACAGCCGGCCCGGCGGTTCGCCCCTCGACGCCTGCGCCGTCGAAGTGAACCGCGCGCTCGTCCCCCGCCGCCGCCACGCCGAGCATGCCTTGGCCGACGGCGACACCGTCGAGATCGTCACCCTGGTCGGCGGCGGCTGACCCGACCTTCCTCACGCCTTTCGCGATTCTCCATGACTTCCGATCTCATGGCCTCACCCGTTCCGACGCCCCCCCTCGCACCCACCCTCGCCCTGGGCCCCTTCTCGATCTCGAGCCGGCTCGTCGTCGGCACCGGCAAGTACCGCGACTATCCGACCATGCAGGCGGCGATCGACGCGAGCGGCGCCGACGTCGTCACCGTTGCCGTCCGCCGCGAGCGCCTCGTCGATGCCGAAGGTCGCTCGATCCTCGACTCCCTCGACCTCAAGCGGCTGACGATCCTCCCGAACACCGCCGGATGCTTCAGCGCCGACGACGCGGTGCGCGTCGCGCGGCTCGGCCGCGAGATTCTCGACCAACTCGGGAATCCCGGCGCGAACTGGGTGAAGCTCGAAGTCTTGGGCGACAAGAAGACGCTCTTGCCCGATCCCGTCGGCACGCTCGAAGCCTGTCGCGAGCTCGTGCGCGACGGCTTCACGGTCCTCTGCTATTCGAGCGATGATCCGATCATGGCGGTGCGCCTGCGCGACGCCGGCGCGACGAGCGTCATGCCCGCCGGGAGCCCGATCGGCTCCGGTCGCGGCATCGCGAATCCGAGTGCGATCGCGATCATTCTCGAATTGCTGAAAGACCGCGAGCACGGCGGCGATCCGTCGTATCCGGTGATCGTCGACGCCGGCGTGGGCACGCCGAGCGACGTGACCCTCGCAATGGAGTTGGGCGCGGACGGCGTCCTTCTCAACACCGGCATCGCACACGCGAAGGACCCGATCGCGATGGCGCATGCGATGCGGCTCGCGTGCACGAGCGGCTATCTCGGCGCCCGCGCCGGGCGCATTCCGCGAAAGAAATTCGCGACCGCGTCGAGCCCATGGGAAGGCGTCATCTCGTACATCCCGGGCGAGTGATCGATAGGGCCCGCGCTCAGCCGAGGGGGAAATCGCGTACAAGGGACTCGGTAGCGGCTCCGCGTTCGGCACCGCATTCCTTGGAAGGTGCCCAATGACCATGAATAAAACGGACGGCGGACCGCCACCTAACGGCGTGCCGAGCGACGCGACCCGACCCGTGCCTGCGGAAGCCGACGCCGCCGACTCCCTGCGGGTGACGCTGTCGAGTATCGGCGACGGCGTGATCACCACCGACCGCGACGGCCGCGTCGCGTTCCAGAATCCCGTGGCCCAGGGGCTCACCGGGTGGACGCAGGACGAGGCGCTCGGCCAACCGCTCGAGAAGGTCTTCCACATCGTCAACGAGGACACCCGCGCGGAGGTCGAGAACCCGGCGCTGCGTGCGCTCCGCGAGGGAGTCATCGTCGGCCTCGCGAACCACACGATCCTCATCTCGCGCGATGGCGTGGAGCGACCGATCGACGACAGCGCCGCGCCGATCCGCGCGGCCGGCGGCGAAACCGCGGGTGCGGTGCTCGTCTTCCGTGACATCACCGAGCGGCGGAAGGCGGAGCGCGAGCTGCGCGATTCCGAGATTCGCTACCGTCGCCTCTTCCAGATGGCGAAGGACGGGATCCTCATCCTCGACGCGGCGACGGGCAAGATCACCGACGCCAACTCCTTCATGGCGGGGCTCGTCGGGATCGACTCGCAGGAGCTTCTCGGCAAGGAACTGCACGAGATCGGGCTCTTCGCGAACACCGAAGAAAGCAAGCGCGTCGTCCGCGAGCTGCAGCAGAACGGCTACGTGCGCTTCGAGCACTTGCCCGTGCAGCGGACGGGACGGAACGGCGAGACTGTCGAAGTCGAGGTCGTCGCCAACATCTATGAGGAAGACCATCACCTGGTCGCCCAGTGCAACGTCCGCGACATCTCGCAGCGCGTCGCGATGGAACGAAAGATCAGCCAGCAGGCCGAGGCGCTCGCCGAGGAGTCGCGCCGCAAGGACGAATTCCTCGCGATGCTGAGCCACGAGCTGCGCAACCCGCTCGCGCCGATCCGCGCGGCGGTGCATCTCCTGCGCACCCAAGGGGGCGAGGACAGCCCGAGCCTCCTTCAGCGCCAGGCCTACGAGATCATCGAGCGTCAGGTCGCGAACCTCACCAAGATCATCAACGACCTCATGGAGGTCTCGCGCGTCATCAGCGGGCGCATCCGGCTTCAGGCGCAGACGGTCGACCTCAACGAGGTGGTGCGGCACGCGGTCGAGACGACGGCGCCGCTCTTCGAGCGACGCGGCCATGTTCTGACCCTCCACCCCTCCGCAGAGCCCCTCTGGACCCACGCCGATCCGACGCGCATGGAGGAGGTCATGATCAATCTCCTCAACAACGCCGCCAAGTACACCCCCGACGGCGGGCGCATCGACGTCTGGTGCGAACGGCCGAACGGCACGAACGTGGCCCAATTCCGCGTGCGCGACAATGGCGTCGGCATCAGCGAGGATCTTCTCCGCGGCGGCCGCATCTTCGATCTCTTCACGCAGGCCGCCCGCTCGCTCGACCGTTCGGACGGCGGCCTTGGCATCGGGCTCTCGCTCGCGCATCGGCTCGTCGAACTGCACGGCGGATCGATCGAGGCGCATAGCCCGCCGCTCGGCACGCAGAGCGGCGCGGCGGGAAGCGAGTTCATGGTGCGCTTGCCGATCGCGCCGCCGCCCGTCGCCGGCGCGCCGATCGCGCCGACCGCGGCCGACGCTCCCGCCGGCGCGCTACGGATCCTGATCGTCGACGACAACGTCGATCTCGTCGCGATGCTCGCCGGTTCGCTTCGACAGTCGGGATTCAGCGTGCACGCGGCGCACACGGGGCCCGACGGCCTTCGCAGCGCCGAGGAGTGGCAGCCTGACGTCCTCCTTCTCGACATCGGCCTCCCGGAGATGGACGGCTACCAAGTCGCGCGGCGACTCCGACAGGACCAGCGACTCGGGAAGTTCAGCAAGCCGTTGCGGCTCGTCGCGCTCACGGGGTACGGGCGCTCAAGCGACATCGCGCTCTCGCGCGAAGCCGGGTTCGACGCGCATCTCGTCAAGCCCGTCGACTTCGACGATCTTCTCTCGGTCCTCCGGTCGTCGAGCGGGAAACGGCCCACGTGACCCCATCCGACACGCCGGCGCCGATCATCCGCGTGCTGTGTGTCGATGACCTGCAGGACATGATGGAGGCCCTCAGCCTCCTCATCGACACCGAACCGTCGATGACGTGCGTGGGGCGCCGCTCCTCGGCGGACGGGCTCGCGGCAGCGATCGCCGCGATCCACCCGCCTCCGCACATCCTGATCCTCGACGCCACCATGCCCGGGACCGATCCGCTCGTGGCGCTCCGCGACGTCAGCGAACGCTGTCCGGAGACGCGGACGATCATCTACACCGCGCGCTCGGACGAGGCCTTTCTCGCTCGCGCGCTCGACGCGGGCGCCTGGCGGTGCGTCCTCAAGAGCGACGAGCCGACGGCGATCCTCCGCGCGATTCGCGACGTCGCGGGCGGATCGCTCGACTGACCACAAGATTGGCAAGCAGAAACGGCGAGTCGCGTCGCCTCAGCAGTCGCCCCACGCGCCGAGGAGGATCGCGAGATCGCTCGGATCCACCGTGCCGTTCGCATCGAGGTCGGCGTTGCCGCCGGACCCCCACGCGCCGAGGAGCGCGCCCAAGTCCGTCGGACCCACCGCGCCGTCACCGTCGAGGTCGGCGGCGCACGCGACGTCGGGCGCGATCGTGAGCGTCTGATTGATCGCGACGTTCGTGCGCGACGTCGTCGTGCCGTCGGGCCAGCGCACCAGGATCTCGTCGATCACGGTCGCGTCGCCGAGGCCGACGTGCGCCGAGAGCTCGCTCGTCCCGAGGAAGCTCACGCCGCCGTCGATCGCGCGCATGCGCGTCACGCCGCCCGCGGTCACGTAGACCTTGGCGCCGAAGCCGTTCGGCGCGAGCCCCGCGCGGCCGGCCGTGTCGAGGAAGACGCGCACCCACGACGTCGTCGCATCGTGCACGAGGTCGTTACGGAGGAGCGTGAGCGCGCCGGCGTAGCGGAAGATGAGAATGTCCTGGTCGCCGTCGTTGTCGACGTCGACGCGCAGGAGCGATCGCCCCTTGAGCGAGTGGATGAATCCCGACGCCGCGGCGCGTTCCGTGAAGGTGCCGTCGCCGTCATTGATCCAGAGTCGCGCCGGGGTCGCGTAGAACGGGCTGCCCGGCGAGGCGTCGCCGCTCGTTTCGGCGAGGTCCTCGAAGCCGTCGTGGTCGACGTCGACGCCCACCGTGCCCCAGCCGTAGCCGCCGTCGAAGACGTTCGCCATCGCGCTCGTCTCGACGAACGCGTGCGCGCCGAGATTGCGATAGAGCTTGTTGCCGGTCCAGTTCACGTCGGGCCAATAGATGCTCGTGACGTACCAGTCGAGGCGCTGGTCGTTGTCGACGTCGAGGATCGTCTGGCCCATGCCGTTCTCCTCGTGGCCGGTGCCGTTCCCGTTCGTCATGTCGGTGAACGTGCCGTCGCGATCGTTCTTGAAGTAGCGGCTGCCGACATAGGAGCCGGTCGCCTTGAAGTCGCCGCCGACGAGAAGTTCGGGATAGAGGTCGTCGTCGACGTCGACGAAGCGCGCCGACAGCGCCGCGACCGGCCCGACGCCCGCGAAAAGTCCGACGGTGGTCGTGACGTTCGTGAACGTGCCGTCGCCGTTATTGCGGAAGAGCCGATGCTCGGTGTTGCTCGGCGTCCCCGCGAACCCGCCAACGAAGAGGTCGAGGTCGCCGTCGAGGTCGTAGTCGCCGAAGGTCGCGGTCCACGCGCTGTCGGCGGTCGGATCGGCGAAGGCGACGCCGGCCGAGGCTGCAACGTTGACGAACCCCGTGCCGCCCTGGTTGCGGTAGAGCTTGTGGTGTCCGGGCGCGGCGTTCTGGCCGACGGGGCCGGCGCTCGTGACGTAGAGGTCGAGCCAGCCGTCGTTGTCGAAGTCGCCGACGCACGCCGACTTCCCCTTGTGGATCGCGGTCAGGCCCCATTCCGCCGCCCGGTCGGTGAAGGTGCCGTCGCCGTTATTGAGGAAGAGGCGATCGGGCTTGTTGCCGGAACCGCCGCTGATGAAGAAGACGTCTTGCCAGCCGTCGTTGTTAAAGTCGCCGATGGCGCCGCCGCCCGCGTACTGCATCTGAACGAAGCCGGCGGTCGCATGGGTGGCGACGAGACCCGACTCGGCGGTGCCGTCCGAAAAGGCGGCGTCGGCCGCGCCCGCCTCCGAAGACACGACGGCAAGGACGGTCAGGAACGACGCGATCGACGCGGGCCGCAGCATGCGTGCGGCGCGCGGGGTGGTGGTCTGCATGGGTCCTCCGGGCACTGGATCCGGGGTGGCGCAGTCCGGTAGGCGAACGCCTACCGGGAGAGCCAAGTGGTACGCACTCGTCTCGCCTCGGTTGCCGACCTTCGTTGGCAAACGGGGAAGTTCGTGTGACCGCCCAAAGATCGGACCACGCCCGAAGGGCGTTACGGACACTCGCCCCAGGCGCCGAGGAGGGCACCGATGTCCGCGCCGTCGACCGTGCCGCTGCCGTCGATATCGCCCGGTCCCGCGGAGCCCCACGCGCCGAGTGCGATTGCGAGATCGTCGGCGAGGACCGAGCCGTCGCCGTTCAGGTCGCCGTCGCACGGAACGGTCGAGGAGATCGTGAGCGTCTGATTCACGGGGACGTTCGTCAGGATCGTCTCCGCGCCGTTCGCCCACACGATCTTGAGCTGGTCGACCTGCGTGGCGGCGCCGAGCCCGAAGTGCGCCGACTGCTCGCTCGTGCCGAGGAAGCTGACGCCGCTATCGATCGCCCGCATGCGCGTCGTCGAACCGATCGTGGCGTACACCTTCGCGCCGATCCCGTTCGGCGCGAGATCTCCGCTGCCGTGCGTGTCGAGGAAGACGCGCAGCCACGACGTTGCGGGTCCCGCAGGCAAATCGTTGCGGAAGAGCGTGAGCGCGCCGGTGTTACGGAAGATCAGGATGTCCTGGTCGCCGTCGTTGTCGTAGTCGAAGCGGAGAAGCGCCCGCCCCTTCACGGTGTGGATGAAGCCCGACGCGGTCGCCTTGTCGGTGAACGTGAGGTTGCCGTTATTCACGAAGAGGCGCGCGGGCACCGAATAGAACGGGCTGCCCTGCGACGCATCGCCGCTCGTCTCCGCGATGTCCTCGAAGCCGTCGTGGTTGACGTCGACGCCGACCGTTCCCCAGCCGTAGCCGCCCTTCTCGACCGCCGCGACCACGCTCATCTCGCTGAACGTGAGGTTGCCGATGTTGCGATAGAGCTTGTTGCCGGTCCAGCCGGAGGAGATCTGATAGATGCTCGTGACGTACCAGTCGAAGCGCTGGTCGTTGTTGAAGTCGAGGACCGTCTGGCCCATGCCGTTCTCTTCGTGTCCGGTGCCCGCCGCCGTCGTCTTGTCGGTGAACGTGCCGTCGCCGTCATTCTTGAAGAGCCGACTTCCGATGTAGGAGCCCGCCCCCTTGAAGTCGCCGCCCAAGAGGAGCTCCGGATAGCGGTCGCCGTCGACATCGAGGAAGCGCGCCGAGAGGTTGGCCACGGGACCGACGCCGGTCCAGAACCCGATCGACGAGGTGACGTCGGTGAAGGTCGCGCTCCCCGTCTCCTTGAGGTTGTTGCGGAAGAGTCGATTCTCCGAGTTGCTCGGCGATCCAGCGAAGCCGCCGACCCAGAGATCGAGGTCGCCGTCGAGGTCGTAGTCGCCGAAGGTCGACGTCCACGCGCTTTCGCCGGTCGGATCGGCGAACGCCACGCCCGCCGTCGTCGCGACGTTCGTGAACGTGCCGTTGCCGTTGTTGCGGTAGAGCTTGTGATGGCCGGGCGCGGCGTTCTGGCCGACCGGTCCCGCGCTCGTCACGTAGAGGTCGACCCAGCCGTCGTTGTCGAAGTCGCCGACGCACGCCGACTTGCCCTTGTGAAGCGTGGTGAGACCCCAGGCGGCCGCCTGATTCGTGAACGTGCCGTTGCCGTTATTGATGAAGAGCTTGTCGGGGGCGCTGTTGCTGCCGCCCGAGATGAAGAAGAAGTCTTGCCAGCCGTCGTTGTTGAAGTCGCCGATCGCGCCGCCGCCGGCGTACCCGAGTTGGCTGAATCCGCTCGTGGCGTGCGAGGCCGTCACGCCCGCGGCCGCGGTCTGATCGGAGAAGACGGGATCCGCGGCGCGGGCGACGGAGGCGAGCGAGACGCCAAAAACACCGGCGAAGACGCAGAGGCGGAATCCCATCGAGGTGACCATTGATGTCGGGCTCCAAGCGGCACGCGAAGAAGCGACCGCGGCGGCTGCACGAGACAGCCTCGCGTCGCGTCACGTCCGAGATACCGACACGCTACCTGATAGTTCTCGGGAGACAAGAAGGAAGGCGATCTTTGTCGTCGCGCGAGAGACCGTACGCTCCACCCCCATGCGAGTCTCCGTTGACGACAAGGAACTTCGGTCCGCGTTCGAGAAGGTCCGAGAGAGTCCCGCATTCGCCGAGAGCGCCGCGCTCGTGGCGCAGGGCAAGCGCCCGGTCGAGATGCTCCAGGCGATGGCGCTTCGTCCGGAGATCCTCGCCGCGTTCGCCGCGACGAGCGAAGCGATCTACCCCGGCGGCATCGTCGAGCGCCGCGTGAAGGAACTCATCATCCTCGAGGCCTCGCGCACCAACGCGTGCCAATTCTGCCGCGACTCGCACGTCTCGATCGCGCGCATGCTCTCGATCGGGCTTGCGACGAAGGACGGCGGCCTCGACCCGCTGGCCCTGCTCGACGCCCCCGAGGCCATGACGCCGCGCGAGCGCGCCGCCGTCGCGTACGTGCGCGCCGCGCAGCGCGACTCGAACCGCGTGGGTGACGACGTCTTCGCCGCGTTGCGGCAGGTCTACCGCGAGGCCGAGATCGTCGAACTGACCGCGATGATCGGGCTCATCACGATGCTCAACCTCTTCAACAACCTGCTTCAGGTCACCTACCGAGGCGAGTACGAGGCCACGTGAGCCCACGGCGCACCAGCCTCCGCTGGGCCCTGCCCTTCACGACGCTCGCGCCGATCGTCGTGGCGGTGCTCGTCCTCGGGGCGGTCGGCGTGGTCGCAGCGCGGTGGATCGTCGAAGACCACGCGAGCCGCGTCGTGGCGAAGTCCCTCTCGGAAGCGCGGGCGCATGTCGACTGCGTCTTGGCCGAAGTCGATTGGCACCATCGCGCGCTCGAGGCGGCGCTTCGACGCGTGCCGCTCGAGGCGAACGCGATCGAAGCGACGATGCTCGACTTCGTCGACGCGTTCCGGCTCTCGGGGCACCTCTCGTCGGTGGGCGTCGGCACCGTCGCCGACGGCGTCTACTGCATCCTGCAACGACGACCCGACGGCACCGTGCGCATCGGCACGCAATGGCGCGCCGCCGACGGCACGATGCGGCACCGCGAGGCGATCGCCGACGCGAGCGGCGTCGGTCCGTTCCGCGAGCTCCCGTGGGACGGCTACGACCCGCGCACGCGTCCGCACTTCCGCAAGGCCGCCGACGGCGGCACGCGCACGTGGACCGAGTGCTATCCGTTCTGGAACGGCGGCAAGCCCGGCGCCGAGATGGGCGTGTCGTGCGCCTCGCCGATCCGCCGCGACGGCGCGCTCGTCGGCGTCGTCGACACCGACCTCACCGTGCGCGGGCTCCAGTCGTTCCTCGAGGAGCTCGACGAGGACGTCGACGCGACCGTGTTCGTCACGGAGACGGCGGCGGACGGGCGCTCGCAGGTCCTCGCGCGGCGCGGCCTCGGCGCGGACGTCGCGATCTCCGCGTTGCAGGCGGGCTCCGCCGACGCGGAGGGGCGGATCGCCGCCACGCGCCTTCTCGCCGACGGCGAGGCGTACGTCGGCTCGCTCGCGCCGATCGATAGCCCCCTCGCGCCGCGGTGGAGCCTCGGGATCCTCGTGCCCGAGCGGACGCTGACGGCCCCCTTCCGCGCGACGCTCACCTCGATGCTCCTCGTGGGCGTCGTTGTCATGGCCATCGCGCTCTTCCTCTCGATGCGGCTCTCGAATCGCGTGACCCGCCCGCTCGCCGCCCTGACCGGCCGGCTCAGCGACGAGAGCGATTCGCCGGCGCAGCCGAGCGATCTCGCCGAGGCCGCGGAGCTCTCCGAGGCGTACGAGCGCATGCGCCGCCGCGTCGCCGACCGTCAGGACGAGCTCGAGCGCACCAACGAGACGCTCTCGATGGAGATCGCGCAGCGGCGCCTCGCGGAAGACCTGCTGCGCCAGCGCGAGGCGCGCCTCGCCGCGGTCACCCGCGCGCTCATCGGCCTCGCGCACAACCGCGTGCTCCTCACGGGCGAACTCGACGACGCGATGCCGGAGGCCGCACGCATCGGAGCCGAGATGCTCGACGTCGCGCGACTCAGCATCTGGTTCTATGACGACGCGGGCACGTCGATCCGGTGCGCCGAACTCTACGAGCGCGCGACCGGCGCGCACTCGAGCGGCGTCGTCCTCTCGGCGAAGGACCACCCCGACTACTTCCGCGCGCTCGAGGGCGAGCGGCTCGTGGCCGCGCACGACGCCCGCAGCGACCCGCGCACGCGCAGCTTCGCCGCCGACTACCTCGACATCCTCGGCATCACGTCGTTGCTCGATGCGTCGCTGCGGCGCGGCGAGCGGCTGCTGGGCGTCGTGTGCTTCGAGCACATCGGGCCGCGGCGCACCTGGTCGACCGAGGATCTCCTCTTCGCCGACGGCTTCGCGGATCTCCTCATGGTCGCGATCGAGTCGCACGAACGGCGCCGCGTCGAGCGCGAGCTGCGCGACCTGAACGCGACGCTCGAGGGACGCGTGCGCGATCGCACCCGCGACCTTGCCGCGGCGAACGAGCGCCTCGCGGAGCTCGACCGCCTGAAGACGCAGTTTCTCGCGACGACCTCGCACGAGCTGCGCACGCCGCTCAACTCGATCATCGGGTTCACGAGCATCGTGAAGTCGGGGCTCGCCGGCACGGTCAACGACGAGCAGCGCCGGCAACTCGACATCGTGCACACGTCGGCGCGGCATCTCCTCGGCCTCATCAACGACCTCCTCGACCTCTCGCGCATCGAGAGCGGCCGCATGACGGTGATGTGGGAACGGATCGCGCCGGCCGAGGTGATCGACGAGGTCTCGCGGTCGCTCTCGCCGCTCGTCGACGCCAAGCGCCTGACCTGGGACGTGACGATCGACGACCGCGACACGATCATCGAGACCGATCGCAAGAAGCTTCTCCAGGTGCTCCTCAATCTCGGCGGCAACGCGGTGAAGTTCACGGAGAAGGGCTCGATCCGCATCTATGCGTGCGTGCATCGTCCGCCGTCGGGCCCGCCGACCTACCGTGTGACCGTCGCGGACTCGGGCATCGGGATCCCGGCGGAGCACATGCCGCTCCTCTTCCGGCCGTTCGCCCAGCTCGACGCGAGCGCGCGGCGCGCCCTCGAGGGCACCGGACTCGGCCTGTACCTGTCGAAGCAGCTCCTCGGCCTCCTCGGCGGGACGATCACGGCGTCGAGCGAACCGGGCTGCGGCTCCACGTTTCAGGTCACGCTCCCCCTCTCGCGCCCCGAGCGCCGCACGAACGAAAGCTGAGTGCCCATGCGCATCCTCATCGCCGACGACCGGGCCGAGAATCGCTACCTGCTCGAGCAGATCCTCCAGAGCGCCGGGCACTCCGTGACCTCGACGGCCGACGGCGCCGCGTTCCTCGACGAGGCGCGGCGACAGCGCTACGACCTCTTCGTCTCCGACATCCTGATGCCGGGCATGGACGGCTTCGCGCTCTGCCGCGCGCTCAAGTCGGATCCGACGCTCGCCTCGGTTCCGTTCGTCTTCTACACCGCGACGTACACCGACCCGAAGGACGAGCAGTTCGCGCTCTCGCTCGGCGCCGACCGATTCCTCGTGAAGCCCGTCGAACCCGACACGCTGATCGCGATCGTCGAGGAGTTGGGGGCGGCGCCCGCGCGGCGCGCCGCGGCGCGCACCGAGAGCGGCTCGGAGACCGTCTTCCTCCAGCAATACAACCGAACGCTCATCGAGAAGCTCGAATCGAAGATGCTCGAGCTCGAGAAGACGCACGCCGCGCTTGCCGAGAGCGAGCGCAAGTTCCGCGAGATCTTCGAGCACTCGAGCGACTGCATCTTCCTCGTGCGCGTCAGTCCCGACGGCGGATTCGCGTACGAGGACATCAACCACGCGGAGGAGCTCTGCACCGGCACGCTCGCGGACTCGGTCCGCGGACGCACGCCCGAGGACGTGCTCGGCCCCGAAGCCGCCGAGGCCGCGAAGGCGCGCTATCGCGCGTGCCTCCTCGCGAAACGCCCGGTGAGCTTCGAGCAGTCGACGCGCTCCCAGGGCGCCGAGCGCATCTACCACACGCTGCTCGTCCCGATCGCCGACGCCGACGGCCACACCTACCGCATCGCCGGCTTCTCGCGCGACATCACCGACGAGCGCGCCGCCGCGGCCGCCCGCGATCGCCTCGAGCGCGAGCTCGCCGACGCGCGGCGCCTCGAGGCGCTCGGCCAGCTCGCCGGCACGATCGCGCACGACTTCAACAACATCCTCATGGCGATCCAGGGCAACGCGGAGTTGCTGAAGCCCTCGATCGCGAAGCTCGGCGACGCGACGTCGCAGGAGAGCCTCGGCGACCTCCTCGCCGCGGTGCGCCGCGGCCGCGATCTCGTCGCCCAGATCCTCGCGCATTGCCGCCGCACGCCGGCGCAGCGCCGCCCGATCGACCTCGCGGGCGTCGTGCAGGAGACGCTCCGCGCGATCCGCACGACGCTCCCGCCGAACGTCACGGTCGACGCGCGCATCCCCGCGACGACCGCGCTCGTCCTCGCCGACGAGAGCCGCATCCACCAGCTCGCGCTCAACCTCTGCACGAACGCCGTGCAGGCGATGCCGGAGGGCGGCACGCTGCGCGTGTCGCTCGAGGTGCGCGACGTCGACGCGCTCGGCAAGCGCGGGCGCTGCGTGCGCCTCAGCGTGGCCGACACCGGCCATGGCATCGATCCCGCGGTGCGCGACCGCATCTTCGACCCGCTCGTCTCGACGAAGGGACCGGGCAAGGGCACCGGCCTCGGGCTCACCGCGGTGCGCGACATCGCCCGCGACCACCACGCGGCGATCACGGTCGAGAGCGCGCCCGGCGACGGCGCGACCTTCCGCGTGCACTTCCCGATCGTCGCCCTCACGGGGGCCGCAACGTCGAGTTCGGGGACGTCGCCCCTCGAGGCCCCCGCCCCGCGCGGCAACGGAGAGTCGATCCTCGTCATCGACGACGACCCGGCGGTCCTGGCCGTCGTCACGTCGATGCTCCGCGACCTCCAGTACGCGCCCTCGCCGCACGAGCGCTCGGAGACCGCGCTCGCCGCGATCCTCGAGCGGCCGTCGCAGTGGTCGCTCGCGATCGTCGACCTCGAGATGCCCCGCATGCGCGGCCCTGAGCTCGTGGCCCTGGTGCGGACGATCGCCCCCCGGCTCCCGATCCTCCTCCTCTCGGGGGCCGACGAGCCGGAGTCGATCCCGGGCGTCTCCGGCACCCTGCGCAAGCCGATCGACCTCGACGCCCTCGGCCACGCGGTGGCGGCGGTACGAATGCGGTCAAGTCCGCGATAACGGCCCTCCCCGTTGCAGGACGCTCCCGCCGCGGAGGGCCGCGTCGCGCCGCTCTTGCCGCGCGGCGCGACGACGGCCGCTCCACGTTTCAGGAACTTCCTTTACCCGCGAGCGCCACCCAGTACGCTGACCGTTAGGTTGGCCAGTACGCTGGCCGCATCGCGGTCGGCGTCGGTCGCGCGCGAGGAACGACAACCCGACGGTCATCGCGCGAGTGGCGCGTGCGACCGCCGAGCGATCTCGCGAATGGGCGCGCGATCGGGATGCACGGACGGCGCGCCCACGAGCACGTCGCCTGTCCACCCGAGGAATGAAGGCGTGATCCGCTGCGGGAGCCCGCAATGAAAATCGGCAGTGGGAGAGAATTTGAAGGGTCGGACGGCGACGCGGAGCAGAGAGGCCCGACGTCCAGCGCCACGGCGGTCTGGGATCGGGCGCTCTACGACGAGCTCTCGCGCCTCGTGGCCCCGCTTGTCCGGAACGAGTCGGGGGTGCGGTCCTTCCGTCCGTCCGACGTCGTGCAGGAGGCGTACCTCCGTCTCCGCGACCTGCACGGCTGGTCGCCCGACTCCTTTCGGGCCCGCGCGGTGGAGACGATTCGCCGCGTCCTCGTCGACGCGGCGCGACGGCGCCGGGCCGCCAAGCGCGGCGGAGGCCACACCCGTGTTCCGCTCGAGGAGGCGGCCGTGGGCGTCCCGGTCGGCGGCAACGGGGAGCTCGACCTCGTCGACATCGACGAGGCGCTCACCCACCTCGGGCGCGTCGACGCCCGCGCCGCCAAGGTGATCGAACTGCGCTTCTTCGGGAGCCGCACCGTGCCCGAGGCGGCCGAGGAGCTCCGCATCTGCGAGCGGAGCGCCAACGCCGACTTCCGTCGCGGGATCTCGTGGCTTCGGGAGCGCCTGCAACGATGAGTCGCGACCCGGCGCACGACGACGGCGGGGCCGACGACGCGTTCATCGCGGCGTTCGAGCGGTCGATCGAGGCGGCGCGGGAGGCGGTGTCGCATGGCGCCGGCGAGCCCGAGATCGACGTCCCGCCGATTCGGCTCGACGAGGTCATGCACGCGACCGCGCGCACGACGGTCTACCGCGGCCACACGGTCGGCGACACGCCCGCGCCGGTCGCCGTGAAGGTGCTGCGAAACGCGCTGCGATTCCCCTCCGGCCTCGTTCGGCTCGAGCGCGAGGCGGCGCTCCTTGCGACGCTCGCGCATCCCGGCATCGCGACGTTCGTCGCGTTCGGCGCGGCGCGCGACGGCGAACCGTTCCTCGCGACCGCGTTCGTCGAAGGCCCCACGCTCTACGCCTATCGGCAGTCGCGCCGCCCCGCGGTGCGCGAGCTCGTCGAGATCGCCCGTGACCTCGCCGACGCGCTCGCGTACGCCCACCAGCGCGGCGTGCTGCATCGCGACGCGAGCCCGGCGAACGTCGTCGTGCGCACGACGCCGACGGCCTCGCGCGTCTGCCTCCTCGACTTCGAGCTCGCGCGGCGCGGCGAAGACGCCGCCGCCCCCGCCGACGAACGGCGCGACACACGGGCGCCGGTGACGGTCGAAGGCGCGCCGTTCGGAACGATCGGCTACATGGCGCCGGAACAGCTCGCGGGCCACTGGTCGGAGGTCGACGTGCGTTCCGACGTCTTCGCCGTCGGAACGATCCTCTACGAGCTGCTCGCCGACCGGTTGCCCTGGGACGTGCGCGACCGGAGCTGCGCCGAGGCGATCGACATCATGCGCCGCGGGCCGGCGCCGTCGGTCGCGTCGATCGCGCGCGAGGCGCGCGGCGACCTGGCCGTGATCGTCGACAAGGCGATCGAGCGCGACCCCGAAGGCCGCTATCCGACGATGGCGGCGCTGCGCGACGACCTCGACCGTTGGCTTCGTTCGGAACCGATCCTCGCCCGGCGCCCGTCGGCGCTGCGCGTCGCCGCGCTCGCGATTCGCCGCCGACCGCGCACCGCGGCGCTGCTCGCCGGAGCGCTCGCGACGTGCGTCGTCGGCGGCGTCGCCTACGTGCAGGCCCGCGAGCGCGAGGTCGCCGCGCTCGAGGAGGCCGCGCGCTCGTTCGTCGATGCGGCGCTCGAGGCGCAGAACCTCGTGGGCCCGACTCCGCTGCGCCGGCGACTCCTGTCGTCGGCCTCGGAACTGACGACCCGGCTCGTCGCGCTCGCCCCCGACGGTCCCGAGGCGCAGCGGCTCCGCGCGTCCGCGTTGCGGGCCGAGTCGACGCTCGCGTTCGAGGAGCGCGAGTTCGGCGAGGCGCGACGCCTGCGCGAAGCCGCGCTCGCGATCGCGACGCAGCTCGCCGCCCGTCCCGACGCGACGCCGGAGGACCGTCGACAACTCGCGCTCAGTCACGTGCTGATCGGCGATCTCGCGCGCGAGCGTGCGGACTGGCACGGCGCCGGGGCCGAGTATCGCCGCGCGGAAGCGATCTTCCGCGCCTTGCACGACGAGACGCCGGGGGAAGCGATACTCCTCCGCCAGCTCGCGTGCGCCTACGAGCGACGCGTGTCGGTCGCCGACGCCTTGGGCGACCGAGCGCATGCCAAGCGCGATCTCGACGAGGGCCTCGCGTTCGTCGATGACGCGCTGCGCGAGCATCCCGACCTCGTGAGCCTGCGGTACGAGCGTCTCTCGCTCCGCATGCTCGGCCAGCGCCTCGCCGCATACGAGGGAGACGACGCGACGGTCTTGGCCTATGCGACCGCCAGCGCCGCTGACGCCGACGCGATCGTCGAACACGCGCCGACCAACTGCGACTTCCGCCGCGCCCGCGCCTCGATCCAGCACCTGCTGGCGACCCGCGCAAACGGCGACGGGCGCGCCGACGACGCGCGCGAGCACCTCCGCGTCGCGATCGCCGACCTCGAGTACCTCGTCAACGTCGACCCGCATCGCGCCGAGTGGCTCGGCCCGCTCTGCCTCGGATACGCCGAACTGATCGGGATCGAGAGCGATCGCGGAAACCCGGCGGCTCGCGAGGTCGCGATTCGCCGCGCGAGGGATCTCCTGGCGATCCTGCAGGCCGACGCGGAACGAAATCCCGACTTCGGCGCGGTGCATGATTACGCGCGCTCGGCGGTCAAGGCGATCGAAGGCGCCATCAGCGCCGCGCGGCGCAGCTCGTCCTGAACGCCGTGCCGCCTGCAACGACGAGTGCCGCGTTCGGCACCGCGCTCGCCCCGCTCGATGCCAACGCGCGCCTCAGGGCGGCGGTCTCCATCGGAATAGGGAACATTCCTCGGCCACGGCGATGTCGTTGGAGCGCAAGGACTAACACGCGAATTGACCTCGCGATCGTGTCGCCCTCGCAGCCATCTCGACCATCCTTTGACTTTGCGAGGGTGGGAACGATGCCCACTGGTACAGTCGGGCCATGTCGATTCGACCAACGATCTCCATCGCGTGCGTCGACGATCACGAAATGCTGCTCGACGGCATGGCAACCCGCATCGCGAGCGAACCTGATCTTCGTCTTGTCGGACGTCTCTCCAGTGCGGACCTGCTCGTCGAGCGGGCCCGCGAGTGGAAGCCCGACGTCATCCTTCTTGACATCGAAATGCCCGGCGCGGATCCGCTCCAGCAGGTCGCGAGGCTCGCCGTCGCGATGCCCGACATCGCGGTCATCATCGTGACCGCGTTCGTGCGCGACCACTACATCGACACGGCGCTCGATCACGGCGTCTTGGGATTCTTCTCGAAGTGCGATCCCCCAAGTGAGATCATCGCGGGCATTCGTCGAGTGCATCTCGGGCGACCGGCACTCGGGCCAAGCGTGGCCGCGCGGCTCGACCCCGAGCGCATCTCTCGCGGACGGAAGCTGAGGGATCGAAGCCGACTTGGCGCCCTTTCGCCGCGCGAACTCGAGGTGTTGCGCCTGGTCGGTCGTGGCATGTCGCGGGCCGAGATCAGCAAGATGGCGTGCCGCAGCCGAAAGACGATCGACGCGCAGCACACGTCGATCATGCGGAAGCTCGACATCCACGATCGAGCGGAGTTGACGCGATTCGCGATCGGCGAGGGCTTGGTGGAGGCGTGAACGCGACACCACCGCCCGCAGGCGAGCGCGACGCGCTTGCCGCGATAGGCGGGCTTTCCGCCAAACTCGGCCACGACATGGGGAACGCGATTCTGCCCGTGCGGCTGCGCCTCGTGGCACTGACGATGCGAGGCGTGCCCGAGGCACTCTCGAACGACATGCGGGCGATCGCCGTGTGCGTCGAACATCTCCAACGGCTCGCGACGGGGCTGCAACTCTGTTCGTTCGAACCCGACGTTCCCGACGAGCGCGACTCGACCAACCTTGGCACCTGGTGGGCCGATGCCGAGACGCTGCTCGCGGCGCTCCTTCCGCACGGCGTGGCGCTGACGCATGCGTTCGACGCGGATCTGCCCGACCTCGCGTTGTCGCGCCAGCGACTGACGCTCGCGTTCGTCCATATTCTCGAGAGGGCTGGCGATGCGATCGGTAATGCCACGCAGGGAACGGTGCACGTGGGCGCGTCGCGCGGCCCGCGGCCCGACACGATTGCTCTCACCGTTGCCGACAACGGCGTCATTGCCGACGAGTCGCCCTCAGGACCTCCGAGTGACTCGCGCCAGGCCCGCGAGACGGGCAACTCCCCCGTCGGATTCGAGCTTGCGCGCGGCATCGTGCGCCCCCGCGGCGGAACGCTCGAGGTCGCCTCGCACGCCGGCGAGGGCACGACCGTCACGCTCGCGATTCCTGCGGCGCCCGCGACGGGCGATCACGCTCGAAACGCGCAGCGCCTCGCGAACGACGAACGATCGTCGTGATAGAAAACTAGGCCTGGGGGCTTTCGGGCGTCTGCCCGACGCGAGCGCAAGGGCTCGAGGGGTACCGTTTCGCCAGCGACACGTAGGTAAATCGTCGCTCAGACGGGAACGGGACCATTGCCATTTTGTTTGCGACATGCAGCGCTGCCGAACGGCTGATCGGCGCCGGCGGGATGCACTGCAGTCGTCTAGGAATCCGACGGAGTGCCGGCCGTGTGGAGAGGCACGGCTGGCGCCGTCGGGGACCTGCTCGCCGATTCAATGAGATAGGAAGCGAAAGGTCGCCATGGGAATAGTTTTACTCATCATCATCGTGCTTCTTCTCGTGGGCGCGCTTCCGCGCTGGGGCTATAGCCGAAACTGGGGCTATGCGCCGAGCGGCGGACTCAGCCTCGTCCTCGTGATCCTGATCATCCTGGTCCTCATGGGCTTCATCCCTCGCGGCTTCTGATCCGCGGACATATACATGAACCCGCGACGCGCACTCGGACTCGTCCTCATCCTCATCGGCGCGCTTCTCCTGATCGTGGGCATCGGCGCCTCGAAGTCGGTCGGGGACCAACTCTCAAGTTTCTTTACGGGCCGCTTCACGGACAAGACCGTGTGGTACTTGGTCGCGGGCGTGACGTCGACGGTCGTGGGCCTCGCGCTCACCTTCGTCGGGCGTCGCGGCAACGTCCCCTGACGACGCGCAGCGCCCCCATCGCCCAGGTAACTAGCTCTAGGAACGCATCATCATGAAAACGATTCGCCCGCTCGGCTCCGTCTCGGCCGCCGTCCTTCTCGGACTTCTCGCGCCCCTCGCCTGCGAGACCGCACCCAAGACCGCAGAGGGCAAGCTCGACATCCGCCAGGATGCCGCGAACGCCGTCGCGAAGGCGGAGAGGAACGATCCGTCCCTCGCCGCGCTCCTGAACTCCTCGCCGGGTTACGCGGTCTTCCCGTCGATCGGCAAGGGAGGCGCGGGCATCGGCGGCGCCTACGGTCGCGGCGTCCTCTATGAGAACGGCGTCGAGGTCGGCTACTGCGATCTCAGCCAGGCGACGATCGGACTACAGCTTGGCGGCCAGGCCTACACCGAGATCATCGTGTTCGAGACGCAGAACGCCGTGGACACGTTCAAGCAAGGCAACCTGCGCTTCGATGCGCAGGCGACCGCCGTCGCGCTCCGATCGGGCGCGGGCGCGAACGCCAAGTTCAAGGATGAGGTCGCGGTCTTCACGATGGACGAAGCCGGCCTCATGGCCGAGGCCGCCATCGGCGGACAGAAGTTCAGCTACGAGCCGCTACGGCTCGCCGACGAGCCGGTGACGCGCCGCGGTCAGTGATCCACGCGCTTGCCGAGCATCGCCGAGACGTCGGCGACGGCCTTGTCGACGGTCGCCTTGTCCTTCGCTTCGAGGTTGAGGCGAAGGAGCGGCTCGGTGTTCGACAGGCGCACGTTGCACCACCACGAGCCGACGTCGAGCGAGACGCCGTCGAGTTCGGTCACCTTCGCCTTCGGGTAGGCCTTCTTGAGCGAGGCGATCGCGCCTTCCTTGTCGGCATTCTCGAAGTTGATCTCGCCCGACTGCACGTAGCGCTGGAACGGCGCGACGAGTTGGCTGAGCGGCTTCTTCGCGTGCGAAAGCGCCGTGAGGACGGCGACGAAGGCGCGGGCCCCCGAGTCGGTGCCGAACATGTCGCCGAAGTAGAAGTGGCCCGAGAGCTCGCCGCCGATCGGCGCCTTCGCCTCGGCGAGCTTCGCCTTCATGAAGACGTGGCCGACGCGGCTTTCGACCGGCGTGCCGCCCGCTTCGCGGATCGCCTCGGCGACGCTGCGGCTCGACCGCAGGTCGTAGACGACCGCCGTCCCCTTCGGCATGCCGGCGAGCGCGTCCTTCACGAGCGCGGCTAACAAGATGTCGCAGCCAACCGGTTCGCCCCGCTCGTCGATCACCATGCAGCGGTCGGCGTCGCCGTCGAAGCAGACGCCGAAGTCGGCCTTGTGCTCCTTCACGCCGGCGCGGACCTGTGCGAGGTTCGACTCGACGAGCGGATTCGGCTCGTGCACGAATTCGCCGGTCGAGTTGTCGAAGTTGATCGGAACGATCGAGAGCCCGGAGATCCGCGCGGACGGATCCTGGAAGACCTTCGGCACCATCGTGCCGGCCATGCCGTTACTCGCATCGATCACGACCTTCATCGGACGGCCGCCGTTCACGACCTCGGGGGCGAGGAAGCGCAGCAGGTGCTCGCGATACGGCTTCCAGAGATCGCGCGACTCGCGCGTGCCGCCCTTCGATGCGACCGTGTCGGGATCGACGAGCGCGGCGAGGCGCTGGATCTCGTTGAGGCCGGTGTCGGCGCCGACCGGCTTCGCGGCGAGCTTCGAGACCTTGAAGCCGTTGTAGTTCGCCGGATTGTGCGAGGCCGTGACCTGCACGCCGCCGGCCGTGCCGAGGTGGTTGATCGCGAAGTAGACGAAGGGCGTGTCGACAAGACCGACATCGATCACGTTCGCGCCGTACGCGCGCATGCCGTCGATGAGCGCGGTGCTCAGCGCGGGCGAACTCTTCCGCATGTCGCGGCCGACGACGATGTGCTTCGCCATCGGCGTCCCGGCGCCGTGTTGCGTGGCGTAGCCGAGGATGTACTCGGCGGTGGCGTGGCCGATCTGCCACGCGATGCGCTCATTGAGTGGGTTCGGATAGAGCGCGCGGACGTCGTAGGCCTTGAAGACTTTGGAAAGCATGGGGGTGCGGAAGGATCAAGGATCGAGGGGGAAGGATCAAGGGGCCAAGAGGATGGGATTCAGGATTCAGGAGTCAGGATTCAGTGGGAAATGCACTTCGGGCTGGGCTTCTCGCGGTCTTCCCCTCACTCCTGACTCCTGAATCCTGACTCCCGGGAGGCCGCAAGCCCCCCCCTTTCTGCTACTCTCCCCTATTCCCCTCCGCCCGGAGACGCGGCCACTCGGCCACCGGTGCGACGGGCCTGTCGGCGACCGGCGGTGTCGACAGAGCGGTTGTCTTTCTCTTCGTTCGTCGTGAAGCGCCCTTATGGCGTCGGACGTCCCGCCAACGTTCGAGGCCGGTGTCGCTGAAAGGATTGACTCATGTCCAGTCTCGTCAATGAACTCGTTGAAAGCGGAATTCACTTCGGCCAGCGCCGGAGCAACTGGAATCCGCGGATGCGTCCCTATATTTTCGCGACGCGCAACGGGATCCACATCATCGACATCAAGGAGACGATCAAGGGTCTCCTCCTCGCCAAGAAGTTCCTCTCGAAGATCGTCTCGGACGGCAAGGACGTCCTCTTCGTCGGCACCAAGCGCCAGGCGCAAGCCGCGCTCGAGCAGTACGCCGGCGGCGTGAAGATGCCGTACGTCACGGAGCGTTGGCTCGGTGGCACGCTGACGAACTTCCGCACCATTCGCGAGCGCCTCAAGCGCCTCGAGGAACTCGAACGTCTCATGGAGACGGGCGAGATCAAGAACTACTCCAAGAAGATGGAGTCGCAGCTCACCCGCGAGCAGAAGAAGATCTTCCGCAACCTGAACGGCATCCGCACCATGCACAAGCTGCCGGGCGCGGTCGTCGTCATCGACACCAATCGCGAGAAGAACGCGCTCCTCGAAGCGAAGAACCTCGGCATCCCCACGATCTGCCTCATCGACACCGACGGCGATCCGGATCTCGCGGACATCCCGCTCCCCGGCAACGACGACTCGATGCGTTCGATCGACGTGATCGTTCGCGAGCTCTGCGCCGCGATCGCCGACGGTCTCGGCCAGCGCCGGACGAGCGACGAGATCGCCTCCAAGCGCGAGGGTGGGCGTGAGGGCGGTCGCGGCGACAACCGCGACGGTGAAGGTCGCGGCGAAGGCGACGGTCGAGGCCCGCGACGCTCGAGCCGCACGCGCTTCCGCTCGGACGAGGCCAGCAGCGATGCCGCCCCGGCCGCTCCGGAAGTTCCGACGAACGCGAACTGACGCCGGGCCACGCACACTCGATTCATCGCACGAACGACGCAACCCTCTCAGATAGGGGACGACTATGGAACTCGCACAAGTCAACGCTAAGGACGCCATGACCCTCCGTCAGCGGACGGGTCTCGGCATCATGGACTGCAAGAAGGCCCTCGCCGACGCCGACGGCGACATGAAGAAGGCCGAAGAGCTCATCAAGGAGCGCATGAAGGGCAAGATGGACACGCGCACCGACCGCGCCGCCGGCGAAGGCCGGATCGAGGTCGCGTCGCACGGCGCGAACACCGCGATCGTGTCCGTGCGTGCCGAGACCGACTTCACCGCCAAGAACGATGACTTCAAGGCGATGGCGAAGAAGGTCGCGGGCGCTGCCGCCGCCGGTGCGGCGGGCGAGGTCACGGTTTCGCCCGAGATGACGAAGGCGATCGACGAAGTCCGCATCAAGACCGGCGAGAACATCTCGTTCCACACCGGTTGGAACTTCGTCGGCGGCGCCGCCGCGTCGTACGTCCACCACGACGGCAAGAAGGGCGCGGTCGTCCACTTCAGCGGCCCGGTCCCTGCCGAGATCGGCAAGGGCATCTCGCAGCACATCGTTGCGAAGGTGCCGTCGCCTGCGGCCGTCGACGCGGCCGACATGCCCGCCGATCGCGTCGCCGAGGCGAAGGCCATGGCGATCAAGGAAGCTCAGGAGTCCGGCAAGCCGGCGCAAATCGCCGAGAAGATGGCCGAAGGCAAGGTGCGAAAGTTCTTCGAGGAGAACACGCTCCTGAATCAGGCCTACATCGTCGACGAGTCGAAGAAGGTCAAGGACCTCCTTCCGGCCGGCGTCAAGATCCTCGGCTTCGCTCGCGTCGCCGTCGGTGCGGATCCGCTCTACGCGACCGCGAAGGCCTGAGTTCCCGTCGACTCCCGCCGCCACCCCGACCGCGGGGAGCCGCACTCGGAGACACTCCGTTCATGAAACACGTGCACGGCCGTTTGCCGTCGCAGACCGCCGCCCTTCGATCATCGAGGGCGGCGGTTCTCTGCGCGGCCACTTCCCTCGTCGCGTCGCTCCTCGTTGCAGCCGGCTGCTCGTCCAATCAATCGTCGGCGAGCGCGGATCCGTACGCCTCCTCGGGCGCGAGCCCGACCGGCTACTCGTATCCGCGCTCCTGCATCGGTCCTGCCTACAGCGCCGACGCCGCCTACTCGACGATCGGCGGATTCCAGGATCCGCGCGTCGTTCCGTCCAACCAGATGATCGCCGCGCAGCAAGCGCAGATCGCCCAGATGCAGTCGCAGGCCTACGCCCAGGCGCGGGCCCAGATGCTCCAGCAGTCGCAGGCGATCGACTCCACCCAATCTGCCGACTACGCCGCTTATCTCGCCTGGAAGCGGGCACAGGGGTACCAATGAATCGACTGACGACCGTTTCCACGTTCCTCGGCCTCACCTGCTTGGTCGCCGCGGTCGGCTGCTCGTCGACCTCGAAGAGTTCGACGTCGTCGAGCGCCAACGCGCCGCAACTCGCGTACGCCGGCGGCATGCCCGGCGACGCGAACGGCGACGGCAAGGTCAGCGCGGTCGAGTATCGCGACCTCGCCTTCAGCGCGTTCTATCAGTCGGACGACAACAAGGACGGCGTCCTGTCGCTCTCCGAAGTTCCGGCGCACGAGGCGGGGCTCCACAAGAGCACCGACACCTCGGGCAACGGCTCGATCGAGATGACCGAGCTCCTCGAACTCAAGGCCCGCGAATTCGCCGCCGCCGACACGAACCGCGACGGCTTCCTCGACGCCGACGAGTGGAGCAAGGTCGCGTCGGTCGAACTCGTCCTCGTCGTCGACTCGAACGGCAACGGCTTCGTCGAGCGCGCCGAGTTCATCGTCGCCATCGAGAAGACGTTCCGCCGCCTGGATCGGAATGGCGACGGCGTCCTGACCGCCGCCGACAACATCCCCGCGAACGCGATGCGGGCCGATCGCAACAACGACGGCACGATCACGCTCGAGGAGTGGCGCACCGTCACGGTCGCGGCGTACGACGACATGCCGAAGCCGGTGAAGATCCCGGGCTCGTGACGCGCCCTCGCGTCCGCTGGCGGGACGCGGCGCAACGCCCCCGATAACCATCGGCGGCATCGGTCGAACTCGCCAATCCACACCCATTCGTCGGCGATGGCTGGCACGGATCGCGCCCCGGTGTAGGTTTGCACTTCTGGGGTCGCTGCGCGGCCCCGTTGCCACACCACGAGATGGGAGAGGAACGATGAAGGTTCTCGCGACTGCCGCGGCCGTTTTGGCCGCATCGATGGCTGGGGTTGCCGCTGCCGGCACCAGCAGCCTGTCGTTTGGAAGCACCGTCATCGACGGCTTCGGAACGCTCGGCAAGTACTCGGGCTCGATCGACTGGACGCACACGTCCGGCGCGGGCAGCGGCACGCTGACCGTGACGCTCAAGAACCTCGCGACGACCGCGTCGGGCGGCAAGCTCACGGGCTTTGTCTTCAACGGCCCGCTGCAGGGCCTCTCGTACGCCCTCTCGACGAAGCCCAATGCGGCGTGGTCGAAGACGAGCTCGAACGAGAACGCGGCTCCGTTCGGGTCCTACACCGTCGGCGCGGCGCTTGGCGGGAACTTCTTGGGCGGCGGCAATCCGAACAACGGGCTTGGCATCGGGAGCGAGTTCAGCTTCGACTTCACGGTGTCGGGAAACTCGTCGATCCTGGATGCGCTCTCGGCGTCGTCCTTCTGGACCTCGTCGGACGGCAATCCGGCGTTCGTCGCCCGCTTCCGCGGCTTCGCGGGCGGCGGCTCCGACAAGTCGCCGGCGGCCGCACTGCAGGTCGTGCCGGTGCCCCTGCCCGTCGGCCTCGCCGCGGCCGGCCTGATCGGCGCGATCGCCCTGCGGCGGCGCACCAAGGCCTGACCGCTCGAACGGTCGCCACACGACGAAACCACCGACCGCCCCGCGATTTCGCGGGGCGGTTTTCGATTCCCGATCCGGCCCCCTACACGCGGCGTACCGCGATCGCCGATGAACCGACCGGTGTCCGTCGATCAACACGTCGAAGCGACGGCGCCGTCGGACACCCCACCGCCGACGCCGCCGCAACCGAGCCTGCGAAACCGCGCGGTGCGGAGCGGCGCGTACACGCTCGTCTCGCAGTGGTCGCGCTTCGTTCTCCGCTTCGTCGGGCTCGTCGTCCTCTCGCGCCTCCTCGTGCGCGAGGACTTCGGCCTCGCCGCGATGGTCACGGCCTTCTCCGGCTTCGCCGCGCTCTTCGCCGACGCCGGCCTCACGCAGGCCGCGACGCGCTCGCGCGACCTCACGCGCGAGCAGGCGTCCACGCTCTTCTGGATCAATCTCGGCGTCGCAACGATGGTGGCGATCGCGCTCGCGTCGTGCAGCCCGCTCATCGCGAAGTTCTATGACGGCGAGGAACGTCTGATCCCGATCACGCTCGTCGCGAGCGGCGGCATCATCCTCGGCGCGCTCACGGCGCAGCACATCGCGCTCCTGCAGCGCGAGCTCAAGTTCGGGTGGCTTGCCGTCGCCGAAGTCTCGAGCCAGACGACCGGCACGATCGTCGCGATCGCCATCGCCTGGACCTGGCGCACGTACTGGGCGCTCGTGGTCCAGCCCATCGCGACGCAGCTCGTCTACGGCGCGATCTGCTGGAGCGCGACCGGATGGCGACCGGGCCGTCCGCGCATCGCCCCCGGCACGCGAGCGCTCCTCACGACGGGCTCGCATCTCTCCGGCACCGAAGTCCTCAACTATGCGCAAGTGAACGCCGACGTCGTGATCCTCGGCCGCTGGACCGGCCCGGGTCCCGTCGGCGAGTACAGCCGCGCGCTCGGCCTCCTGATGCTCCCGCTCTCGCAGGTGCTCGGGCCATTCACGCGCGTCGCGGTCCCGCTCCTCTCGCGGCTGCAAGACCAGCCCGAGCGGTTCGCGCGCGCGTACTACCGCATGGTCGCGCTCGTCGCGATCCTCACGACGCCGATCATCGCGATCCTCATGCTCGGCGCCCGCGACATCATCGCCATCGTGCTCGGCCCGAACTTCGCCGAGGCGGGCTCCCTCTTTCAGATCCTCGCGATCGCCGCATGGGGCATGCCGATCGCCGCGACCGCCACATGGGTCGCGATCGCGAGCGGCCACACGAAGCGGCTCCTCGCCCGCAACGCGATCAAGACGGCGCTCTACATCGTGGGCTTCCTGATCGCCGTCCACTGGGGCGCGGTCGGCATCGCGTGGGCGTACGTGATCGCCACCCACGCGCTTCGCTATCCGGTCCTCTTCCACGCGCTCCACAACACGCCGGTCAGCGTGAAGGGCATGGCGAAGGCCGCGTGGCCCGGCACGTTCGTCGGCATCGTTGGTGCGATCGCGATGGCGTTCCCCATGTACGTCCTCGACCTTCCGCAACCGATCGTCTCGCTCGCCGTCACCGTGTCGATCGGCGTGGCGGTGATGGGACTCATGGTCTTCCTCTGGCCCCGCGCGCGGCGCGAGGCGAAGGAAGCGCTCGACATGCTCCGCTCGCTTCGCGGCCGGAAGGCCGCCGCGCCCGCGTGATCGAGCGTGTACCGTGCCGCCTCGATGGCACGCGACACCACTCCGGCTGCAACGTCGACCGCATCCAACTCGGCACCCGAGCCGTCGGCCCCGACCGGTGGCGTGTCGCTCACGCCGCTTCCGCCCGATCTCGTCTCGCCGCAACTCACCGTGCGCGCGGTCGTGACCGGCATGATCCTGGGCGGGCTCCTCTCGATCTGCAACATCTACCTCGGCCTCAAGATCGGCTGGGGCACGAACATGTCGGTGACGGGCATCCTGCTCGCGTTCGCGTTCTGGAGCGCGGTCTCCGCGGTGCTCGGCCCGGCGCGCGGTCGCTTCAACATCCTCGAGAACAACATCAACCAGTCGTCCTGCTCGGCCGCGGCCGCGGTCTCGAGCGCCGGCCTCGTCGCGCCGATTCCCGCGATGACGATCATGACCGGCGAGACGCTCTCGTGGCCGGTCCTCGCGCTGTGGGTCTTCGCGGTGTGCATGGTGGGCATCACGGTCGCGACGGGATTGCGCCGGCAGATGGTCGTCGTCGACCAACTCCCCTTCCCGGGCGGCATCGCCTGCGCGCAGACGCTCACCGAGATCTACGGCAAGGGAAGCGAAGCGATCCAGCGCGTCGCGATGATGGGCGCGGGCGCGCTCGCGGCCGGCGCGCTCAAGATCCTCGAGATCGTGAAGATCACGAAGGCCTGGGCCCCGGACTTCGCGATCCGCGGCGCGAGCGCGAAGTCGCTCTCGATCGAACTGGAGCCGAACGCGCTCATGTTCGGCGTCGGCGGCCTGATCGGCTTCCGCGCCGGCGCGTCGATGCTCGTCGGCAGCATCATCGGTTGGGTCGTCATCGCGCCGCTCGCGTACGAGAAGCAGTGGGCGGAACTCACGACGCGCGAGTCGCTCGTCGCGTTGCCCGAGGGCGTCACGCTCGCGCCCGAAGGCCGGATGCAGTACCGGGCCGCGCGGCACTTCCTCGAAGTGCGCGGCGAACCGTCGGCCGAGGACTACGCCGCGTGGCGCGCGATGAGCCCGGATCCCACGTGGCAGGCCGCGCTCGCGAAGCTCGAGCTGCGCACGCCGCGCGAGCCCTTGCCGCCCGGCGCGACGTGGGAGACAAGCGTTCCGTTCGGCGCCGCGCTTCCGAGCGGAACGACGCCCGCGATCCCCGACGCACTCGCCGCGCGGGTGCGGCTCATCGACGGCGGATTCGTGGTGCGCGACGCGCTCACGAGTGCCGACGCGTCGGCGCTCCTCGCCGCGAACGGATGGATGAAGACCTCGGCCACGGCACTTGCCTCGCAAACGCTGGCCGCGCCGCCCGCCGCGAACTTCTCCGATCTCCTGAACTGGCTCATCTGGCCGGGCGTCACGCTCATGGTCGTGTCGAGCTTGGTGTCCTTCTCCTTCTCGTGGCGCTCGATGATGCGCGCTTTCCGCGGGTCGGCGAAAGGCGCTCCCGTCGACGACGGAGACCTTCCGCGGCGCTGGTTCATCCTCGGCTGCTCGGTCGCGCTCGTCGTTGCCGTCGCGTGTCAGATGGCCCTCTTCGGCATCACGTGGTGGGCCGCGACGATCGGCGTCCTTCTCTCGTTCGTCTTGGCGATCGTCGCGTCGCGCGTGTCGGGCGAGACGAACATCACGCCGATCGGCGCGATGGGCAAGGTCACGCAGCTCGTCTTCGGCGTGCTCGCGCCGAAGGACGCGATCGCGAACCTCATGGCCGCGAACGTCACCGGCGGCGCGGCGAGCCAGTGCGCCGATCTCATGCACGACTTCAAGTGCGGCTACCTCCTCGGGGGCAGCGCTCGGAAGCAGTTCGTGGCGCAACTCTGCGGCGCCTTCGCCGGCGCGATCGTCGGATCGCTCTTCTATCTCATTCTCGTCCCCGATCCCGCGGCGCAGCTTCTCACCGAGGAATGGGCGGCGCCCGCGGTCGCGGCGTGGAAGGCGGTCGCCGAAGTCTTCCTCGTCGGCCTTGACGGCCTGCCGCCTTATGCGACGACCGCGATCCTCGTCGCCGCGATGCTCGGCATCCTTCTCCCCCTCATCGAACACTTCTCGCCGAAGGGAGTCCGCGGGTACCTGCCCAGTTCGTCGAGCCTCGGCCTTGCGATGGTCATCGCTCCGAGAACCACGATCTCGCTCTTCCTGGGCGCCCTCGTCGCCCTCTGCCTGATGAAGGCGTTCCCCAACTGGTCGACGCGATTCCTCGTCACGATCTGCGCCGGCATCGTCGTCGGCGACAGCCTCGTCGGCGCCGGCGACGCGGTGTGGCAAGTGGTCGAAGGGGTGAAGGGCTCGAAGTAGCGCGGCCCCCGCAACTACGCCTCGGCGCGGCGGTTTCAGGGGCATGCCGATCGCCCGGACTCTCGCCGCCCTCCTTCTCGTCGTTGCAGCCTCGCGCGCCGCGACGGCGCGCCAGGTCGACACGCCGCTCGCGTCCGCGACCGCCACGATCCGCGCGGCCGAGCGCACGCTCGTGACCATCGATCGCACCGACGCGCCGCTCACCCAAGTCCTCGACGACTTCCGCAAGGCCGGCGTGCAGATCCAGGTCGACTGGTCGGAGCTCGCGCTCCTCGGCGTCGAGAAGGACGAGCCGGTCACGCTCATGGTCGAGAAGCTTCCCGCGACCGACGCGCTCGCGGCGCTCGCCCGCGTCATCGGCGAGGCGAAGGAACGGCCCGTCCTCGACGCGGCGCCCGGACTTCTCGTCCTGACGACCGCCGACCGGCTCGAGGGGCTGCGCGTGCCGGCGATCTACGACGTCGCCGACATCCTGACCGACCCCACGCTCCTTGCCGACGTCGCCGACGCCGACGCGCCCCCCCACGCTCCCACGCGTCTCGATGCGACGAGCGCCGACGCCACCACCGTCGAAGAGCGCGCGAAGCGCCTCGTCGACGTCCTGATGACGCAGGTCGACCCCGAAGGCTGGGAGGACGTCGGAGGCTCGCGCGGGCGGATCACCGTCGAGGCCGGGCGTCTCGTCGTTTCAGCCACGCCGCTTGCGCACCTGCGCCTGCAACGGCTCCTCGCCGACCTTCGGCGCGAGTCGCCGTACGCGGTCGAGACCTCGCTCACGATCGTCGAGCTTCCGGCGGCCACCGCCGCGCAGCTCGTCGCGTCGTCAGGCCACGACGCCGCGGCGCTGGCGGCGAGCGTGCGCGGTGCGAGCGACGCGAAGGCCGTGTGGTCGCCGCGCGTCGTGACGCGCTTCGAGATGCCGGCGACGATCGAAACGACCGACGCCGCGCGGGGTGCGTGGAAGGCGACGCTCACGCCGACGCGCGACCGGATCGCCCGCGTCGTCACGCTCGAGGTCGACCTCGAACTCACGCAGGGCGCCGACAAGGTCGCGTTCCGGGGCGCGGTCGCGTTCGAACTCGAGCCGCGGCCGATCGCGATCGTCTTGCCCGCCGGATCGGACTCGGCGGTGCGACGCGTCCTCCTCCTCGAAGTCGCGCCGCAGGCGCGCGAGGCGGCTGCCGCGGATGCGCCGGAGCGCGCAGCGAAAACCGCCCCGTGACGGCCCCGAATGGCGGGGCGCGGAAGGGGCGGTCGTTGTCAACGCGCGAAGGTGCGGCGCCGCGGCGGAAGGCCGCGAGGCGCGGTCACTTCTTCTGCGAGAGGTACTTCTCGATGCTCTTGACGTCCGGCAGGAGCTGCGGCGTCATCGTGAGCGTGAACGACTCGCCGACGGCGACGCGAACCAATCGAGTCACGCGGGCGCGGGTCAGCCACATGCGGCCGGCGCGCGGGCGGCGCTCGTTGAGGTTGGTGACGCGATTCTTCGCGAGCTTCGTGAGCATCCGCTGCGTGCGCGGGTTCAAGCGCATGAGCCGCTCAAGGGTCTTCCGCCCACCTTCGGTACGGGGAAGCTGCGTGATCGTGAAGGTGACCTTGCCGGTCGTGGGCAGTGCGTTCGCCATGGCGTCGAATCCGAGAACCTGCGTCAGGAAAGCTCCGGCACGGCCCCAACGGGGAGTGCTCGTAAGCGAGCCGCGTAGGGTACAGGAAAGTCGAAAAGGATCAAGAGAGAGGATCAAGGAGCAAGGATCAAGGAGCCAGGATCAAGGAGTAAGGGTGGTGGCCTTCCACCCTTGATCCTTGATCCTTTACCCCTGAACTTCGACCCGCTCTCCCGCCCGTTCGGCCAGCGATCGGAAGAGCGCTTGGGTCCCCGAACGCCCATAGCCGTCGGCGATCGCGGCCTCGTAGAGGCGCTTCGCCAAAGCCACTGCGGGGAGGTCGAGGCCCATCTCCGCGGCGGCGTCGAGGGCGATCCCGAGGTCCTTCACGAAGTGTTCGATAAAGAAGCCGGGCTGGAAGTCGCCCCGGAGGATCCGCGGGACGAGGTTCTCGACCGTCCACGACCCGGCCGCGCCGACCCCGACCGAGGCCACCACGGTCGCCGGGTCGAGCCCCGCCTTCCTGGCGTAGAGGAGCCCTTCGGAGACCCCCATCATCGTCCCGGCGATCAGGATCTGATTCACCATCTTGGTGTGCTGGCCGGCGCCGGCCTCGCCCTGGCGGACGATCGTCTTGCCGAGCGTCGCGAGCACCGGACGCACGGCGTCGAACGCGTCTCGGTCGCCGCCGACCATGATCGAAAGGGTCGCGTTCCTCGCCCCGATGTCGCCGCCCGAGACCGGTGCGTCGAGCGCGGCCACGCCACGCGTCTCGGCGATCGCCGCGATGCGGACGGCGAGCGCCGGGCTACTTGTCGTCATGTCGATGAGGTGGCGCGGAGGCCGCGCGGCTTGCAGCGTTCCCTTCGAACCGAGGTGAACCTCTTCGACATCTCGCGGGTATCCGACGATCGAGATGGCGATGTCACTGCCGTCGGCCGCCGTTCTCGGATCGTCTGCCCATGTGGCACCCAAATCGAGAAGGGCTGTCGCCCGGTCGCGGGTCCGCGTATGCACGCGGACGACATGCCCGGCGGCGAGGAGATGACGAACCATCGACTGGCCCATCACACCAGTCCCGACAAACGCAATCACTCGTTGAGAAGCCGATTCCATCGCTGTAGCAATAGCCGAAGTGCGGGCGTGCCGCACGCGACGGCGACGCGAAAGGACGGCATCCGATTGGCGGAGGGAAAAGGGTTCGGGGTTCAGGGTTCAGGGTTCGGGGTGCAAAGACATCGCGAGCGATCGCTCTTCCACTGACTCCTCACTCCTGACTCCTGACTCCTCTGCCCCCGAACCCTGAACCCCGACCCCCGACCCCTTCTTTTTCTCCTATGCCCACCTACACCCACGCAGACGTCAGTGCCCTCGAAGCCCGCGTTGATGCCGCGAGCAAGCCCTTCCGGGCGTTGCAGGCGGAGATGCGCCGCGTGATCGTCGGCCAAGAGGATCTCCTCGACGGCCTCATCATCGGCCTCCTCACGAACGGCCACCTCCTCATCGAAGGCGTGCCGGGTCTCGCGAAGACGACCGCCGTCGCCACGCTCGCCGCGGGCATCCGCACGAGCTTCCAGCGCATCCAGTTCACCCCCGACCTCTTGCCCGCCGACCTGATCGGCACCCTGATCTACCGGCCAAACACCGGCGACTTCGCGGTCAAGAAGGGCCCGATCTTCACGAACATCGTCTTGGCCGACGAGATCAACCGCGCCCCCGCGAAGGTCCAGAGCGCGCTCCTCGAGGCGATGCAGGAACGGCAAGTCACGATCGGCACGGAGACCTTCCGCCTGCCCGATCCCTTCCTCGTCCTCGCGACGCAGAACCCGATCGAGCAGGAAGGCACGTATCCCCTGCCCGAGGCGCAGGTCGACCGCTTCATGCTGAAGCTGATCGTGCGCTATCCGTCGCCGCGCGAGGAGCGGCAGATCCTCGACCGCATGTCGAAGACGACGTCGACGCCCTCGATCGAGCCGGTCCTCAAGCCGGAGTCGATCCTTGAGGCGCGCACCGTCGTCGACGAGATCTTCGTCGACGAGCGCATCAAAGACTACGTCGTCCAACTCGTCGTTGCATCGCGCGATCCGGGCGCGCACCGCATCCCGATCGCCGGCCTGATCCAGTTCGGCGCGTCGCCGCGTGCAACGTTGAGTCTGGTGCGCGCGGCCCGCGCGAAGGCTTTCCTCGAAGGACGCGGCTACGTCCTCCCGCAGGACGTGAAGGACATCGCCCCCGACGTCCTCCGCCACCGCCTCACGCTTTCCTATGAAGCCGAGGCCGAGGAGAAGTCGAGCGACGACCTCGTGCGCGCGCTCCTCGATCACGTGCCGGTGCCGTGAGAAGAAGGGATTCAGGATTGAGGATTCAGGATTCAGGGTAAAGGCATCGGCATCGGTTCCTTCCACTGACTCCTGACGCGCGGCCGTCGGCCGCGAGGATTCAGGATTGAGGATTCAGGAGTCAGGGTGAAAGCACGCGCGACGCAGACCCAAAGTGCCTTTCCCACTGACTCCTGACTCCTGACTCCTGACTCCTGACTCCTGACTCCTGACTCCTGACTCCTGACTCCTACCTCCTAACTCCTGAATCCTGACTCCTCCCTCCGTCACCCTTGATCCTTCATCCTTGCTCCTTGCTCCTTCCCTCATGCTCTCCCCCGACCTCATCAAGAAGATCAAGCGCATCGAGATTCGCACGTCGCATCTCGTCAGCGATGTGCTTGCGGGTCAATTCAAGAGCGCCTTCCGCGGGCGCGGCATGGAGTTCGAAGAAGTGCGGCCGTACCAGATCGGCGACGACGTCCGCTCGATCGACTGGAACGTCTCCGCCCGCATCGGCGACCCGCACGTCAAGCTCTTCCGCGAGGAGCGCGAGCTCACGGTGCTGCTCGCGGTGGACCTCTCGGGCTCGCTCAGCTTCGGTACGAACGCGCAGATGAAGCGCGAGCTCGCCGCCGAAGTCGCCGCGACGCTCGCCTTCTCCGCAATCCGCTCGAACGACAAGGCCGCGCTTCTCTGTTTCACCGATCGCATCGAGGCGTTCGTCCCGCCGCGGAAAGGTCCGCGCCACGTCCTTCGCATCGTGCGCGAGATCCTCTCGCGCAAGCCCGAAGGGCGCGGCACCGATCTCGCCGGGGCGCTCGACGAAGTGAGCCGCACATTGCGGCGCCGCGCGGTCGTCTTCGTCCTGAGCGACTTCCTCACCGATCCCTCGGCCGTGCGGCCCTGGGAGCACTCGATGCGGCTCGCCCGCGCCCGCCACGACGTGATCCCCATCACGATCGGCGACCGCCGCGAGTATGAGCTGCCGGACGTCGGCCTCGTCGAGTTCGAGGATCTCGAAACCGGACGGCGCCAACTCCTCGACACGCGGAGCGCGAAGGTGCGCCGCCAGTATGCCGAGGTCGCCCGCGAGCGCCTCGCCCGCCGCACCGACACGCTCAAGCGCATGCGCATGGAGTCGATCGACCTCGAGACGGGCCGCGACTTCGTCGAGCCGCTTGCCGCCTACTTCCGCCGCCGCGAGGCACGGAGGTCCCATTGAAGCCGAACACTCCACGTTTCAGCCTTCCCTCCGGCATCCTCGCGCTCGTCGCGGGCGCGTGCCTCACGCTCGCGGCCTGCGGACCGGCTGCAACGCCGAGTCCGTCGAGCGACACGGGCATCGCACGCACCGCCGAGAACGGCAACGTCCGTCTCACGGTGCGCGCCGACCGCACCGCCGTCGAGGTCGGCGAGCCGATCCGCCTCGAGGTCGAGGTGTCGGGCTCGACGACGATCGCGCCGCCCGTCCTCGAGAAGACGCTCGGCGCCTTCGACGTCCGCCCTGCGCCCAAGCAGGTCGCGACGGCCGACGCGACGCCGAAGCCCGACGCCGCCCCGCCGTCGTCGCGCACCGTCGCCTACGAGCTCACGACGCTCGAGTCGGGCGACGTCGAGATCCCCGCGATCACCCTTCCGCTCGGCGACGGCACCGACGCGCCGACCCTCGCGACCGAGCCGATCCAGGTGAAGGTCGCGAGCCTCATCGGCGAGAGCCAGAACCCCAAGGATTTCCGCGACATCAAGGGCGTCGTCGATCTGCCGCAACCGTTCGACGCGCTCCGCGCCGCGACCATCGCGGCCATCGCGCTCGGCGCGGCGCTCACCATCCTCTGGCTCTTCTTCATGCTGCGACGCACCGGACGCCTCGACGCCATGCTCCCCGCCGACCAGCGGGCCATGCGCGAGCTCGCCGACCTCGAGGCGAAGCGGCTTCCGGCCGCCGGGCGCATGCACGAGTTCTACGTCGAGGTCACCGACATCGTCCGCGTGTACATCGAACGCCGCTTCGGCCTCCGTGCGCCGGAGTTGACCACGCCGGAATTCCTGCGCGAGGCCCGCCGCGCCAGCGCGATCTCCGACGAGCATCAGAAGCTTCTCGGCGGATTCCTGCGCGGCGCCGACCTCGTGAAGTTCGGCGGCGTGCAGCCGACCGTCACGCAGTGCGACGACGCGCTCGGCCTCGCCCGCCGCTTCGTCCGCGAATCCGCGCCCATCGCCGACGGCACCGACGCCTCGCGCTCCACGTTGCAGCAGGGTCGCCAGGAGGTGCCGGCATGAGCTACGGCCTCCTGCATCCCTGGCTCCTCATCCTCCTGCCGATCGCGCTCCTGCCGTGGCTCTCGCGGCATCGCCCGAGCGTTTCCCACCCCGACGGCGGGCTCGTCAGCGCCTCGGGCGTGTCCTGGGCCGCACGTCTTCGCTGGCTGCCGACGCTGCTGCGATCGCTGGCGCTCGCGTTCGTCGTCGTGTCGCTGGCGCGGCCGGTGAAGTCGGACAGCCACACCAACGTCAACGTCGAGGGCGTGGCCATCCAGCTCGTCGTCGACCGTTCGAGCTCGATGCTCGCGCTCGACTTCTCGCTCAATGGCGAGCCGGTCGACCGTCTCACCGCGCTGAAGGCCGTCGTGCGCGATTTCGTCGAAGGCTCCGGCTCGCTGGAGGGCCGCACCAACGATCTCGTCGGCGTGGTGAGCTTCGCCCGCTTCGCCGACAGCAACTGCCCGCTCACGCTCGACCACGACTATCTCCTCGAAGGAATGCGGCAACTCTCCGTTGCACGCGACGTGCGCGAGGACGGCACCGCGATCGGCGACGGCGTGGCGTTAGGCGTCGAGCGCCTGAAGGACGTGACCGCGCGCAAGGGCGGCGAGGCCGACGAATCGGAGCGCCCGGTCGGGTCGTCACCCACGGTGAAGAGCCGCGTGATGATCCTCCTCACCGACGGCGAGAATAACGCCGGCGACATCGACCCGATCGCCGCCGCGGAGCTCGCGCAGGCCTACGGCATCAAGCTCTACACGATCGGCGTCGGCACCCGCGGCGTGGCGCCGTATCCCGAGACCGACGCCTTCGGCCGAACCTACTACATCAAGGTGCCGGTCACGATCGACGAGGAGCTTCTCACGAAGATGGCCGAGTCGACCGGCGGCAAGTATTTCCGCGCCACGAACACCGACAGCCTCCGCGCGATCTATGCGGAGATCGACTCGCTCGAGCGCAGCAAGACCGAAGCCCGCCGCTATCTCGAGTACGCCGACTTCGCCGTCGAGCCGATGCGCTTCGCGGGCATGACGATTCCCCCGCTTCTGCTCGTGGCCTTCCTCTTCCTCGGTTTCGAACTCCTCTGCGTCTCGACCCGCTGGAGGACGCTCACATGAACGCCTTCGAATTCGCCTCTCCCTCGTCGTTGCACTGGCTCTGGGCCGTGGCCGCGGCGCTCGGACTCGCCTGGTGGGCGCACGCCGCGCGGAAGCGCGCGGTGCGCCGTTTCGCCGACTCTCCGCTCTTCGCGCAGCTCGCGCCGCGGGCGCGACCGAAGGCGCTTCTCGCCGTCGCGCTCGCCTCGTGCGCCGCGATGGCCTCGCTCGCGGTCGCGCTCGGTGATCCGCGCTCGGGCGACCGCGCGGCCGAAGTGCAGCGGAAAGGCATCGACGTGATGTTCGTCGTCGACGTCTCGCGCTCAATGCTCGCGAACGACGTCGCGCCGAATCGCCTCGGGCGCGCGAAGCAACTCATCAATGACGCCCTCGACTCGCTCGCGGGCGACCGCGCCGGACTCGTCGCGTTCGCCGGCACGCCGACCTTGAAGTCGCCGCTCACCCTGAACTACGGCGCCTTCCGGCTCGCGGTGAACGAGCTCGCGCCGCAGTCGTCGGTGCGCGGCGGCTCCCTCCTCGGCGACGCGATTCGCATGGCCGCCGACGCCTTCACCGACGACACCCAAGGCGGCAAGGCGATCGTCGTCCTCACCGACGGCGAGGACATGGAGTCGTTCCCCGTCGAGGCCGCGAAGAAGGCATTCACCGACAAGGGCATCCGCACCTACACGATCGGCATCGGCGATTCGCACGAAGGCTCGCGCATCCCGATCGCGGCCGTCCGCGACGGCGCCGCCACCACGTATCTCACGTTCGACGGCCAGGAAGTCTGGTCGAAGATGAATCCCGCGCTTCTCACCGAGATCGCGCTCGCAGGCGGCGGCGCGTTCATCCCGGCGGGCGTCGCGCAAGTCGACATGGCCGACGTGTACGACGCGACCGTCGCGGCCGTCGGCCGCAAGACGTTCGACACGCAGGCGACGCGGCGGCCGATCGCGCAATTCCAATGGCCCGCGGCGCTCGCGCTCCTCTTCCTCGCGTTCGGCGCGTTCGTCGAGTGGCGCACCTCGCGCCGCGCCAGCCCTTCCCGCACGGGGGTGCAGTCATGAGGCGGTTCGTGGTCAGTTGCGTGCTCGCCGTGACGTCGCTCGCGTGCGCCGACACGCCCCCTGCCCCCGCGGCGTTAGGCCGAAGCGCGAACGAGCTCCTCGCCGCCGGCAACGTGGACGAGGCGATCGCCACGCTCGAGTCGGCGCGCGAGGCCGACCCCGGCTCTGCGGAGCTCGCGTATAACCTAGGCGTCGCGAAGTACCGCGCGGGCAAGTTCTCCGAGGCGGCCGACCTCTTCAAGGAAGCGGCCGCGAAGGCCAACGCGAACCTCGCCGCGAAGGCGATGTTCAATCAAGGGACGAGCGTCTATGCCGACGCGCTTTCGAAACTCCCCGACCCGTCGGCGATGAAGTCGCCGTCGATCCCGACGCCCGAGGGCGACGCCGCGCCCGACCCGTTGCAGGAGGCGATCACCGCGGTCGAGAAGTCGCTCACGCACTTCCGCGACGCCGCGCAGGCCGATCGCAACGACACCGACAGCCGCGCGAACGCCGAGCGCGCGTGGCGCCTCCTGAAGCAGCTCCGCGAGGAGCAGAAGAAGCAGGAGGAACAAAAGAACGAACAGAATCAGCAGCAGCAGCAGCAGAATCAACAAAACAAGGATCAGCAGAACAAGGATCAACAGAATCAGGACCAGCAGAACCAGAAGGGCGACCAGAATAGGTCTGGCCAACAAGGCGACAACCAGAATCAGCAGGAGAAGAAGGACGGCCAGAAGAACGACTCGTCGAAGGGCGGCCAGGATCAGCGCGAACCGCAAGATCGCGACAACGAACAGCGCAACTCGTCGAAGGGCTCGGACGACCAGAAGCAGGGCGACCAAGGCAAGCAGCGCGAGTCCGACAAGAAGGGCGAGCGCAAGGACGGCGACCTGAAGGAGAATCCGTCGAACGGTTCGCAGCAGCAACAGCAGCAGCCGAAGGACGGCCAGGAGAAGGACAGCAACGCGAAGGACGGCTCGCAGGCAGGCTCGCGCACGAACATGTCGCGCGAGGAGGCCGAGCGACTCCTTCAGATCGTCCGCGACAAGGAAAAGGAACGGCGCGAGCAGAAGGCGCGCGCCGAACGGGCCCGCCAGCAACCGGTGCAAAAGGATTGGTAAAGGACGACGTCCCTATGCAACGCAAGAGCTTCCTGATCATCCTCGCGATGCTCGCTCTCGCCGTCTCGGCGTTCGCGCCGAGGGCGCTCGCGCAGCGCTCGCGGCAGTTGGCCCCGACGAAAAGCGAGACCGTGACGGCCGACTGGTCGTCACGCGAGACGGTCGTCGACGGCGTCATCCCCTTCGAGATCAAGGTGCACTCGAAGGGTGACATCGAGGATCCGGTGTTGCCGACCGTCGACGGCGGCACGCTCCGCCTCCTGCCCGGCCGCAACCAGATGACGCAGACGAGCATCTTCAACGGGCGCACGGAAGAGTCGTTCCACGTGACGTTCCGCGGCGAGTTCCGCGCGATGCGCGTCGGGCGCGTGACGATTCCGCCGATCACGGTGCGGGTCGACGGCAAGGAGGTCGCGACCGACCCGACGACGCTCGTCGTCCTCGCGGACGACGCCACCGACGCGAAGCCGATCATCGTCGAGATCGTGTCGGACCCGCCGTCGCCGCTCGTGGGACAACCGACGACGATGACGCTGCGCGTCTCGATCCTCCCCTATCGAAACCCCGCGCAGAACATCTCGCTCGACGAGCAGTGGATGTGGCGCCTCGTCGACCTCGACCAATCGAACCTTGGTCGCTTCAAGCAGGCGTTCGACGCGCTCGCGCGAAGCAACCGCCGTCCGCTCGGCAGCGCGGAGTTGCGCGGCGACCGCCAGTACTTCGTCTACGAGATCCCGATGGACTATCGCGCGTCGCGTCCCGGTCGGCCGGAACTCGGCGACATCGAGATCGAGCTCAACGTGCCCATCAAGGCGCGCATCGCCCGCGACTTCTTCGGCCGCGACACGCTCGACATCGAGTCGGTGAAGAAGGTGCGGGCCCGCGCCGAGATGGCGAACATCGACGTGCGTCCGCTGCCCTCGGAAGGCCAACCGGCCTTCTTCAACGGCGCGGTCGGCTCGTTCACGGTGAGCGCGAGCGCGAAGCCGACCGACGTCGCCGTCGGCGATCCGATCACCGTGACCTACACGATCACGAGCACTTCGAGCGACGACGACGAGGCCGCGCTCCAGGAGTTGCAGGCGCCGCCCTTTGCGACGATGCCTGAACTTGCGAGCGCGTTCCGCATCCCGTCCGATCCGCCGGCCGGCACCGTGAATAAGCGCCGCAAGACGTTCACGCAGACCTTCCGCCCGCTCAGCGATTCGGTGCGCGAGATCCCGGCGATCCCCTTCGCCTTCTTCGATCCGAAGGACGGCACCTACCACGTCGTCGAGAGCGGCCCGATCGCGATCAGCGTGAGTCCGGCCGAACGGCTCGCGATGTCGCAGATCGTCGGCGCGACCCCCGCCGCGGGCGACGCCGCGCAGAAGGCGCTCACCGCGGTGACCGGCGGCCTCTTCGCGAACGTGCCGCCGAGCGAGGCGCTCCTCGCCGATCGCCGCGCGTCGCTCGGCCTCGGCGTCGCCACCGCCGTGGCGCTTCCGCCCACACTCTGCGTTGCAGCCGCGGTCATCGTCGCCGTGCGTCGCCGCCGCGCCGCCGACCCGCTCGGACGCCGTGCGGCCCGTGCCGAGCGGGCCGCGCTCGAAGCGCTCGGCAGTTCGCCGACGCCCGAGACGATCCTCACCGCGCTCACGACCTACGTCGCCGACCGCTGCGGCCTCAAGGACGGCGAGCGCACCCGCGCCGACGCCACGCGGGCGCTCCGCGAGCGCGGCGCGCCCACGCAGCTCGTCGACGACCTCGACGTCCTCCTGAGCCGCTGCGAGCGCGAGCGCTACGCGCCGGGCAGCGCCGCCGGCGTGAAGGGCGACGAGGCTCGCGCCCTCCTTCGCGAACTCGAACGCCTGCCGCTCGCACGGACCCGCGCCTCCCGCACGGAGGAAACCCGATGACGCTCGCATCCGCCCTTCGACTTCTCGTCGTTGCAGCCGTTCTCGCCGTTGCAGCCTTCGCCCGCGCCGACGCGGTGCAGCTCGGAGACCTGACCCGCGCCCAGGAGGCCTACGACCAAGGCATCGACCTCAAGGCGAAGGGCAAGACCGACGCGGCCCGCCAGGCCTTCCGCGATGCCGCCGACCGCTATCGCACGCTCATCGCCGGCGGCGCGCACAACGCAGACCTCTACTACAACCTCGGCAACGCCCTGGTCCAGTCGGGCGATCTCGGCCACGGCATCGCGAACTATGTGCGAGCGCTACGGCTGAAGCCGCACGACGCGTCGCTCGTCGCGAACCTGAACACCGCGCGCGGCGACGTCGCGATGCGCCTGCCGGGCACATTCGACACCGACGTCGGCGCGGGCATCGCGTGGTGGCGCGTGGTGAGCGAGCCGGTGCGCCTGTGGACATCGATCGCGCTCTGGAGCGTCTTCTGGGCGCTCGTCCTCTGGGCGATCGTCGGCCGCACGAAGGGTCGCGTGCCCTCGTGGGCTCGCATGCTGCGCGGCGCGGCGCTCGTCGCGGCGCTCGTCGTCGGCGGCACGGTGATCGCCGACCGCTGGTACGCCTCGAGCCGCGTACTCGGCGTGGTGGTCGCCGACGACGTCGTCCTCCGCAAGGGCAACGGCGACGGCTTCGAGCCGCAGGTCGAGGAGAAGCTGACGCCGGGCGTCGAGTTCCGGCTGGTCGAATCGCGCGGCGCCTGGCTCCGCGTGCGGCTCGCCGACGGCACCGAGGGCTGGGTGCGCGCGGATCAGGCCGAGGTGGTGTGAGGGGAGAGAAGAAAATGGAAAGGGAGAATGGAGAGGGCGTGGGTGCGCAAGCTGCGCATCTGTCTCTGTCTCGGTCTCGGCTTTCTTCTGGAATCCGCTCACTCGTCTCGTCTCGGTCTCTACTCACTGAAATCGCTTCTCGTCTTTCGGACGAGACGGCCTGTCCATCTGTCTCCGTCTCGGTCTCGGCTTTCTTCTTGAATCTGCTCACTCGTCTCGTCTCGGTTTCTGTTGACTGAGCTCGCTTTTCGTCTCTCGGACGAGAAGGGAAGCGAGCAATCAGAGCCCGAGACGATTCAAGACGACAGAGACCAGAAGAAAGCCGAGACCGAGACGGAGACAGATGGGCCGGCCCCCGTTCGTCAGGGCGTGACTCCTCACATCCTCTGCCGGCCCGCGATCGCGTCGGCGAGGACCGCGGCGTTCGCGAACTCGATCTGTCCGCCCGTCGGCAGGCCACGGGCGAGGCGCGACACCTGCACGCCGCGCTTCCGCGCCTCTTCCGCGAGCCAGAGCGCCGTCGAATCCCCTTCCATGTCGGGATTGAGGCCGAGGATGAGTTCCCGCACCGGCGTGCCGCGGGCGTTCGTCGCGGGCTTGTCGAGGCGCGCGAGAAGGGACGACACCGTGAGGCTGTCCGGGCCGACGCCGTCGAGCGGATCGAGCCGGCCTAACAAGACGTGATACACGCCGTTGAACATGCCGGTCTGCTCCAGCGTGATCAGGTCTTTCGGCTGCTCGACGACGAGCACGACGCCCGCGTCGCGCCGGTCGTCGCCGCAGATCGGGCACGGGTCGACGTCGGTGAGATTCCAGCACACCGAGCAGTGCTTGACGCTCTTCTTCACCTCCGCGATCGCGTTCGCGAGCTTCATCGCCTCGGGCGTCGAACTCTTCAAGACCCAAAACGCAAGCCGCTCCGCCGAGCGCCGCCCGATGCCAGGCAGCGCGGCGAACTCGTCGATCAAGCGGCGTACGGAGTCGGGGAGCATGGGGAGGGTGAGGATGCCGGGTGAAGGGTTGCGAAAGGAGTCAGGGGTCAGGAGTCTGGAGTGAGTGGGAAGGCAGCCGGGCACATGCAGCTCAGGTCCGTACGCACTGACTCCTGACTCCTGAATCCTGACTCCTACGTATCACAAAAGCCCCTTCAACTCCTCGGCGGAAATCGGCAAGTTCAGTTCGCGGGCCGCGTCGCCGAGCATTTGCGCGAGCATCGCCTGGGCGCGTTCGAGCGCGTCGTTCGTCGCCTGGCGCACCAACTCGGCGGCGAGCGCCCGCGACTCGGGGTCTTGGCCCGCGGCGAAGATCGCCGGGTCGAGCGTCACGCTCTCGATGCGCAGCCGTCCGCTCGCGACGACGGTCACGGCGCCGCCGCCCGACGTCGCCGCCACGCGCGAGGCCTCGGCCTTTCGGCGCACCTCTTCCATGCGCGACTTGATGCGGGGCAGGTCCTTCATGATCGACGCCATCGCGCCGAGATTCTTCAGCGAGTCAAACATCAGTCCTCGTCTCCCTCTGGCAACTCCGTCGTCGTCGTGCGCGGCAACGCCACCGCGTCGGGCGCCTGCGCCGCAAGCGCGTCGTCGGTCGTGGCCGCCTCTTCGCGGCGAAGCGGCGACACGTCGACGATCGCCGCGTCGAAGAGTTCCGACGCCAACTTCACGATCGGATGTTCGCGGATCTCCGCCGTGACCTGGGCCCGCGCCTGCGGCGGCGTGCGCACGGCGGCGACCCCCTCGAACTCGACGCGCACGTCGATCGGCCGGCCGACGAGCCGCGAGACCGTCGCCCGCACCAACTCCACGTTGCCGCGAAGGTAGGTCGCGCTCGGGTCATCTTCGCGACCGACGAGCGTCATCGACGACGCCTCGATCGACCGCGGCGTGAAATGCGAGAGAAGCGCGGCGTCGCGCGGGTTCGGCGCCGCCCGCTCGAGAATCTCGCGCCATGCGGGCGCGGCCGCCGCGGCGGTGCTCGACGTCGAGGACGCGGCGGGGCGCGGTTTCGATTCGACGGCGACCGGCGCGGACGACAGCCCCGTCGTCGGGCGGCTGGCGGCGGTCGGCGGCGGCGCCGGCGACACGGCTCTCGTCGTTGCAGGCGCGGTCAGCGCGGGCCGCGCGACAGCGTCGCCGACCCGCTCGACGGTTTTTTTGCGGGCGGCCCCCCGCTCATGGCTCCGGTCGGCGGCGCGCCGGAGATCGCGGCGGCGGCCGACGCGAACTGCTCGACGTAGCACTGCCGGACGATGCCGGCGTCAAACAGCGTGCGCGGGTTCGACGAGTCGCGTGCCTTCGACGCCACTGCGTCGCAGAGCGCGATGCGATGGACGAGCGACGCCGCGTCGAACATCGGCGCGAGTCGCGCGAGCGCGTCGCGGGTGTCGGACGCGACTTCAAGGAGTTCGGTGTCCTTACCGCAGACGATCGCGAGCATGAGCCAGCGGAAGCGCTCGGCGAGGAGATCGAGCGCCCGCTCGATCGAGAGGCCGCGGTCGAGGAGTTCGGCGCCGCGCTCGAGCGCGGCGCGGGCGTCGCCCTGACCGATCGCCTCGACGACGCGCTCGAGAAGCGTCTCGTCGGGCAGGCCGAAGATGTCTTCGAGGAGCGCCCACGTGAGCGTCGCCTTCACGCCATCCTTCGACGACTCGTCGGTCTCGGCCGCCGCGAGCAGGCGCTCGAGGAGCGAGAGACCGTCGCGCATCGAGCCGTTCGCGAGCCGCGCGAGCTGCATCACGACGCGCTCGTCGGCGGCGTACTTCTCACGGGCGATCACGCTGCGGAGGTGCTCGGCGATCTTCGTGGTCGGAATCGCGCGGAAGTCGAAGCGCTGGCAGCGGCTTTGGATCGTCGCCGGCACGTCCTGCGGTTCGGTCGTGCAGAGGATGAACTTCACATGCGGCGGCGGCTCCTCCATCGTCTTCAACAGCGCGTTGAAGGCGGGAGTCGTGAGCATGTGGACTTCGTCGATGATGTAGATCTTGTAGCGCCCGCGGCTCGGCATGAGGCCGGCGCCGTTGATGAGGTCGCGGGCGTTGTCGATGCCGCGGTTACTGGCGGCGTCGATCTCGATCACGTCGAGGTCTTCGCCGCGCATGATCGCCTTCGCGACCGCGTCTTTCTCCTCGAGCGTCTCGACCGCGTTCAGGGCGCGGGCAAAGATGCGGGCCATCGAGGTCTTGCCGACGCCGCGCGTGCCGGTGAAGAGATAGGCGTGGGCGGTGCGGCCGGTGCGGATCGCGTTCTGGAGCGTGCGCGAGATCGCCTCTTGGCCGATGACTTCGCCGAAGTCCTGCGAGCGATAGCGCCGTGCGAGGACGGTGTAGCCCGGCGCGTCGCGCGTCGGACTGCCGTCAAGGACGGTGGCTTCGGCCCCGGGAGCGTCGCCGGCGTTCGCGGCGGGAGCCTTCGGTGCCTTTCGCTCTTTCTCTTTCGCCATAGGGAGCCGCGCCGGGAGAGACTCAAGGGCCGGGACGAAACGGGCGTCACCGCAACGAGCCGACGCCCCCCGTGGCCGGCCGCGCACTCTCGTACGCCGCGCCCCCGTACGAGCGCGTGGAGACGAGCGTGGACCGAGGCCCTTGGGGAGGACTCCGATGGCTACGAAGACGGCCAGGCACCCGCATGCTCGGACGACGCCGCTTATGGCTGCTGCGGTCAAGCCCTGACCAGATTCACGTGCCGCCCGCCAAACGGACCCGGCCGTCTTCGAGGCCACCAGAGAGTGGCGGAGTTTAGCGGGAAGGAGACGAAAAGGGTTTAGGGTTGGGGGTCAGAGTTGAGGGTTCAGGGTTCGGGGTCCAGGGTTCAGGGGCAATCCATCGGGCGCGCGGTCTGAATCTGCCTTCACCCTGAACCCTGACCCCTGAACCCTCCCACCCTTTCTCTTCACTACACTCGCCACGAATGCAGAGGCCTGACGACGAGACCTCCGGACAGCCTGGCGGCGACGACTCCGCAGCCGCACCCGGCGACGCGACGCCCTCGCCTGCGACCCCGTCCGCGGCCTCTGACACGCCCGCCGACGCGACCGAGTCCGGAGGGACGTCCGAATCCCTTCTCGCCGACGAGTTGGCGAAGGACAAGAGCAAGCGCTACGACCTCCCGTCGGTGAAGGCCGAGCAGGAAGCGCGATCGCATCGCCTTCTGATGCTGGTCGTCCGGCTCCTCTTCCTCGTCCTTCTCGGCACCGTCACGATCCTGACGATCGCGAGCGAGCGGCGCACCGAAGATTTCGGCTTCTCGACGATCGTCGGCCTCTTCCTCGCGACGACGTCGATCGGCATCATCGTCCTCGTCCTCGACGCGATCACGCCGAACAAGCGGCTCAGTTCGGTCGTCGGCGTCTATCTCGGCGTCTGCTTCGGCCTGATCGGCGCGATCGCCGTCGGCTCGCTCCTCGACGTCGTCGCCGACGCCTGGGATCTCTCGAACGGCCGACAGGCCCTCTATCTTGGCCTCGGCAAGGTCACCGTCGGCATCGTCCTCTGCTACCTCTCGGTGTCGGTCGTCCTCACCACGAAGGACGACTTCCGGCTCGTCATCCCCTACGTCGAGTTCGCGAAGCAGGTGCGCGGCGTGCGCCCGCTTGTCCTCGACACGTCGGTCCTGATCGACGGCCGCATCAACGAGCTCGGACAGACCGGGTTCCTCGACGCGCCGTTGATCGTCCCGCAGTTCGTCCTCGACGAGCTGCAGGCGCTCGCCGACTCGAGCGACAAGGCGAAGCGGTCCCGCGGCCGCCGCGGCCTCGACATGGTCGCGCGCATGCAGGCGAATCCGTATCTCGACCTCTCGATCGACAATCCGCGCGTCGAAGGCGTGAGCGTCGACCGCATGCTCATCGAGCTCGCCCGCGACCAGAAGCTCCGCATCCTCACGACCGACGCGAACCTCAAGAAGGTCGCGCAGATCAACGGCGTCTCGGTCATCAACGTCAACGACCTCGCCAACACGCTCAAGACCTCGGCGCTCCCCGGCGACTCGCTGCAGGTCGTCGTGGTGAAGCCCGGCGAAGGCGAAGGCCAAGGCGTGGGCTACCTGCCCGACGGCACCATGGTCGTGATCGAGGACGCCGCGTCGCGCGTCGGGTCCACGTTGCAGGTGATCGTGACGAACTCGCTCCAGACGAGCGCCGGCAAGATGATCTTCGCGAAGCCCGACCGCAGCGGCGAGACCGACGCCGACGCACCGGTGTCGCGCATGGCCAACGCCGCCACGCATCAGCCGCGCTCGACCGGACGCGGACCGCGCGGCACGCCGCCGCCCGAAGGCCGCAATCCGCGGCGCTGACGATTCCCGAGGCGACGCGCGGACGACGCCGACCCCGCCGCCCCACACTCCACGTTTCGCCCCACGATGCCGATCCTCGACGTCGCCGACTACACGAAGATCTACGGCAACACGCTTGCGGTGACGAAGCTCTCCTTCGCGACCGAGGCGGGGCAGGTCGTCGGCGTCGTCGGCCCGAACGGCGCCGGCAAGACGACGACGATGCGGGCGATCGCAGGGATCATCCCGCCGAGCTCCGGCTCGCTGCGCATCCTCGGCCACGACGTGCAGGCCGACCCGGTGCGCGCAAAGCGTCACCTGGCGTACGTGCCCGACGACCCCAAGCTCTTCGACATGCTGACGGTCGACGAGCATCTCCGCTTCATCGCCAAGGTCTATGAGGTCGCCGACTGGGCTCCGCGCGCCGAGGCGCTTCTCGATCGCTTCGAGCTCACGCCGAAGCGCCGCGCGCTCGCGAAGGAGCTCTCGCGCGGCATGCGGCAGAAGCTCGCGATCTGCTGCGCGTACCTGCACGAGCCCGAGCTTCTCATGTTCGACGAGCCGATGACCGGGCTCGACCCGCACGGCATCCGCACGCTCAAGGAGTCGATCCGCGAGCGGGCCGCGGCCGGGGCGAGCGTACTGGTCTCGTCGCACCTCCTCGCGCTCGTCGAGGACCTGACGACGCACCTCCTCATCATGCATCGCGGCCAGAAACTCTTCATGGGCTCGGTCGAGGACGCACGGCGAAGCTTCGCGTCCGACGACTCGTCGCTCGAGGACGTCTTCTTCCGCGCGACGGCGGCTGCAACGCAGAGCGCCGGCGCCGCCGCGACATCGCCGCCTCCTCCGCCGCCGTTCGCCGGAGGCGGCGCGTGAGGGTGTTGCCGCCGGCGCTCGTCTACCTCACGTATCTCCGGTTCCGCGCGACGATGCGACGCGTCCTCGCGGTGCTCAAGACGCCGCGCGGCATCCTCCTCGCGCTCGGTGCCACCGGATTCGTCTGCCTGTGGCTGATTCCGCCGATCATGATGGGGCGACACGTCGGGCAGACGCCGTTCGCGTCGCTGCGCGATCGCGCGACCGACCTCGGCCCCTACGTGATCCTGGGCATGCTGCTCCTGTCGCTCATCCGTTCGCCGGGGGAGCAGGCGCTCGCATTTCTCCAGGCCGAGGTCGACTTCCTCTTCCCTGCCCCGTTCACGCGCCGGCAGCTACTCCTCTACAAGCTCGCGCAGCGCGTCCTCCCCTTCGCCGGCGCCGCATGCCTGTCGGCGCTCTGGACGTACAGCGTGGCCTCGTCGTGGTTCGCCGCGGCACTCGGCGCGTTTCTCATCTTCTGGCTGATCCACCTCGTCGGTCTCTGCGTTGCACTCGTGAGCCAGTCGCTCGAGGAGGCTCGCTTCCGACGCATGCGCATCCTCGCCATCGCGGCGATCGGCGCCATGGTCATCGGGGGCGCGATCTGGGTCGGCAAGGATCTCGAAGGGGCGACGCCGCTCGAGAAGCTCTCGTCGTTCCGCGCGACGACGCTCGGGACCCTCCTGGCGATGCCCACCTACCCGTTCGCCCGCGCCTTCACCGCGAAGGGCGTGGGCATGGAGCTCCTCCTCTGGGGCGGCATCGCGGCGGCGATCAACGTCGCACTCGTCCTGCTCGCGATCCTCGTCAACTCAAACTGGCTCGAAGCCGGCGCCGACTCGAGCGCCCGCGTGGCCGCGCGCGTCGAGGCGTTTCGCCGCACGGGCACGATCAACACCGGGACCGCCGCGTTCGGCTCGCGCACGATGCCCGACTTCCCCACGCTTTGGGGCATCGGCCCGTTCGCGTGGCGGCAGGCGGTGTCCGGCATGCGCATGGGGCCGCGTTCGCTGATCGCGGTGGGCGTGATCGGCGCGGTCATCCTCGCGCCGAGCCTCCTCGGCGGGAGCTGGAAGTCGTCGTTTCAGCCGACGTCCGTCTTCCTCGTCGCCTATCTGAGCCTCTTCCTGCCCCAGATGCTCCGACTCGACTTCCGCGGCGACATCGACCGCTTCGACACGCTCAAGGCGCTGCCCACGCCGCCGCTCGTCCTCTGCATCGGGCAGGTGCTCACGCCCGCGGTCCTTATCACCGCGTTGCAGGTGCCGCTCGCGCTCGCCGTTGCCGTCGTGAATGCGGTGAACCCGCTCCTCTACGCGATCTGGGTGGTGCCGCTCTTCGCCGCGAACGTCGTCCTCCTCGCGATCGACAACACGTTCTTCCTCTACCTGCCGACGCGGCACTCGTCCGGCGCCGGCATGCAGCTCAACGTCGGCCAGATGATGGCGCAGGTCGCACGGCTCATGACGCTCGCGATCCTCCTCGGGATCGCGGCGCTCGTCGGCTCGCTTGCGTCGTGGATGACCGGCTGGGCGCACGTCACGGGCGCGCTCGCGGCGACGCTCGTCCTCCTCGTCGAGGCGGCGGGCGTCATCGTCGTGATGGCCGGGCTCTTCGCGCGGTTCGATCCGGCCCGCGACGCCGCGCCCGAGTGAGGGCCGACGAAACGGGTCGCCCGAGGATTGCGATTCGAGGCCGGAGGCCGGACGCCGGTGCGAACACGCACGCACGAGTCCCAGTTCCCTTGTCGCTCCGCCCTTTTCGGAGACGTCTCGCGATGCACGCGCACCGACGCCCGGCGACCGGCCGGTTCCCTTATCGGCCGATCAGGAGCAACTGGTTGATCAACTCGTCGGTGGTCGTAATGACGCGGCTTGCGGCCGAGTAGCCGGTCGAGGCCAGGATCATGTTGATGAACTCCTGCGACAGGTCGACGTTCGAGAGTTCGAGGGCGCCGCCGACGAGTCGGCCGGTGCCGAATCCGAGCGGCGCCGTGACGAGCGCGGTGCCCGAGTTGGGGCCGACCTGGAAGAAGTTGTTGCCGGCGTCGACCAAGCCTGCGGGGTTCGTGAACTTCGCGAGCGCGATCTGGCCGATCGTACGCGTGAGGCCGTTCGTGAAGGAGCCCGAGATGATGCCGTCGGTGCCGATCGAGAAGTTGGCGAGGGTGCCGATCGCCGAGCCGTCCTGGTAGACGGCCGCGAGGTTCGAGTTCACGTCGGTGAGGCTCGAGACCGCGTTCGTGCCCGAGTCGAAGTCCATCTCGACGATGAGCGGATCGACGGCGCCGTTCGCGCGGGAGATCGAGAACGTCGAGTTCGTCGCGTCGACGAAGCGGCCGCTCGCGTCGAACGTCACTTCGCCGAGTCCGAGGATGCGGCTCGTCGCGTCGTTGTCGTTCGACTCCGCGACGAACTCCCACGTGGTGCCGCCCGACGCCGAGGTCGCCTGCAACACGAAGGTGAGATCGATGGTGAGCGGCGTGCCGAGCGAGTCGTAGACGACGAAGCTCGTGCGCACGCTCTCGCCGTCGGGGTCGGCGGTCGACGACATCACGAGCGGGCTGCCCATGCCGGCGCCGGGACCTGCAACGGTGAAATCGGCGGTCTCGATGTCGAGGCCCTGCACCGTGCCTTCGTTGCCGGTGATGACGAGCTCGCCGTTCGCGTTGATCGTGGCGCTGCCGCCGAGGTCCGACGACGTGCCCACCGAGGTGGTGTCGAGGCCGAGCACGTCTTCGAGCCACGCGGTGTAGTCGGCCATCGTGGTGCCGTTGCCGTCGGTGCCGGCGACGGGCGTCGCGCTGAACGCGAAGCTCTTCGTGCCGAGGTCCTTGCCGCCCTTCTCGACGCCGGCCATCGTGATGATCTTCGGGTTCGTCGATCCGTCGAACGCGAGCACCGAGCCGCCGGCGCCGTCGGAGACGTAGATGTCGGTGGTGGTGAGGTCGACCGCGCCGGTGATGGGCGTCGTGAGGCCGGCGTCGGTGTACATCGCGCGGCTCGTGCTCACGCTGCCGGTCGTGCCGACCGAGCCCGCGGCGTTGAGGTTGCCGTTGAACACCACGTTGCGGGTCGCTTCGGCGAGCGTGAGCGTGCCGATCGGGATGTTGAGCTCGACCAGCGTGCCGTCGACGATGTTGAAGGTCTCGTCGACGCCGTAACCCATGACCTTCGCGCCGGTCTTCGTGACGAGGTCATTCGTCGGGCTGCGCAGGAACTCGCCGTCGCGGGTGTAGTACCTCGACGAGTTGATGTCGACGATGAAGAACCCGTCGCCTTCGATCGCGACGTCGGTCGAGACGCCGGTGGCGCCGATCGCGCCGTTCACGAAGCTCCGCTGCGTGCCGCTCACGCCGACGCCGAGGCCGATCTGACCGGGATTCACGCCGCCGGAGTTCTCGCTCGGCGCGGTGCCCAGCGAGAAGTTTCGGCTGAAGTTCGGCGCGAAGCTCATCCGGTTCGACTTGTACGCCGTCGTGTTGACGTTGGCGATGTTGTTGCCGATCACGTCGAGCCGGCGAGCGTTGGCGGTGAGTCCGGAGAGGCCGGTGAAGAATGCCGTCGTCGATGCCATGGAACCTCCGAGCAGTCGTGGCTTGCCGTTCAAACGCGCACGGCGAGCCGCAGGTTTCAGCGAACTCCGTGCCGGTCACGCCTCGAGCGCGAGCCCCGGTCGCCAAATCGCGTTCGGCGGCCCCAAGAAGGCGGTCGGACCTCCGCTCGTCGCAACGCCGAGACGCATCGCGGCCTCGACCTCGACGACCGCATTCGGCGATCCTTGCGCATCAAGTTCGCGCTCGATCGTGCGCGTCGCGACGTCGATGACGAGCGGGCGGCCGTCGGCAACGACGAGCGCCCGGCGCACGGATCGCGCGGCGAGGACGTCGACGGCCACACCGACGCGTTCGAGCGTCGCGCGGTCGACATGAAGCCCGGGATCGGCGATCTCGACGGGCTCGTCGCTGCGGAGGGACCCGGCGCGGGCAAGGGCGAGGAGATCGTCGAACGACGTCTCCTCGAGCGTGTCGCACGTGCGATCAGCGCCCGCGCAGGCCAATGGCCGCACCGCAGGCTCGAGCCGGCGAAGGAGATCCTGGGCGCGGACAGCCATGCGCCGTTAGCCCCCGATCGCGGGATCGACGATGACCTCGAGGTTCGACATCGGGACGACCCAGCCGTTGTCGAGGAGGAGCGACACCTCGTCGTCCTGCCGCGCGACGCTCACCACGTTGCCGCTCACGCGGTCGGAGTCGACGGTGAGCCCCTGCACGGTCTTGCCGATGAGCGTGCCCGCGGAGGCGAGCTGATTCTGCGTGACGATCGTCTCGAGCTGCTTCGTGAGCGCGGCGTCGCTCTCGATCGAGCGGATCGAGTTGAGCTGCTCGAGGAGCGCCGCCGAGTCGTTCGGCTGGAACGGGTCCTGGTTCTGAAGCTCGGTGAAGATGATCTTGATGAACTCCTCGGAGCTCATCTCGTTGAACCGATTCGCGCTCGTCGCCGTGGGATTCGAGCTCGAGGCATTCGACGCGGAGATTGGGAAGGCGGACATCGGAAGGTCCTCGGTCGGCGGTCGGTGTCGATCGGTCAGAAAGGAACGGATTCGAGTGCCTGCGCGAAGCTCGCGCGGCGGGTCTGCGCGCCGCGCTCGCGGCCACGGCCGGAGTCGCGCTGGTCGTCACGGCCGCGGCTCGCGCCGCCGCCCGCATCGTGCTGCGTGTGGCCGCGCCGCGAATCCTGCGAGCCGTCGTGGCGCGCGTCGCCGCGCGACTCGGCGCGTTCGGGGCCGCTCGGCGTGGGCGATGCGTGATTCGGCTGCGGGCTCGTCGTTGCAGGCTGCTCCGCCTTCGCCGGCGGCGCATGCACCGAGAGGCGCTCGACGTGCAGGCCTTGGCGCTCGAGCGCCTCGCGGAGCGCCGTGAGGCCGTTGGAGAGAAGGTCGTGCGCGACGCGCGTCGACGGCGTGATGTCGGCGACGACCGACCCGCGCTCGATCGTCATCGTGACGCGCAGGTCGCCCAAAGAGGGCGGGTCGAGCCGCATCGTGAGCGTGCCCCCCTGCTGCTTCGCGACGACGCCCAAGGCGCGCGCGGTGAGCGGCGTGGGATCGGCCTCGGCCTCGGGCGTGGCCGATGGCTGCAACGTGGTCATGGCTTCGGGAGTCGGGGCGGCGTGCGCAAGCGGCGCCGGCGCCGGTACGCCTGGCGCGTGGGGCGCGGACTTCGAGGCGTCGGCCGAGGCGCCGGTGGCGTCGACGGCCTTCGCGTTGCCGCGGGCGGCGTCGGCGATCGATCGCTCGACCTCGAGCGCGCGGCTCACGGCCGGCGCGGCGGCGTCGCCGCGGATCGTGACGCCCGGCGCGCGCGGATCGGCGACCGGCGGCAACGCGGTGTCGGGGTCGGGCGCGGCATCGGCGCCGTCGGGCGTCGGCGAACGCGGCGCGGCCGTCTTCGGCTTCGACTCGGCGTTGCCGCCGGACGAGGGATCGTTTGCGTGGTCGTCCGCGTCGGAAGTCATCGGAGCCACCGTCGCCGCGGCGTTCGCGGCTCGGTCGTTCGATCGCGTCTCCCCTGACGAACCGCTCGACGGCTCTGCGTCGGTCGTGGGCGCGGGCGTCGCGGCGCGGCGGGCGTTCGTCGTGGCGACGGCCGGCGCTGCGGCGGCTGCGAGCTCGGGCGTCGTCACGGAAAGCGGCGCGGCGGCGGCGGCGAGAGCCGCGTCCGGCACGATCGGCGGTGCGGCAGGCGCGTCACTCGGCGTTGCAGCCACGGGTTCGGGCGTCGGCGGCGGACTCGTCGTTGCCGCGTCCGTCGACTGAAGGGCGTCGTCGTCCCGTGTCTCGGTCGCGTCCTCGGCGTTGCGCTCGTCGGTCGGGCCGGCGTCGGTGTCGGAATCGGCGTCAGCGTTGCGTTGCTCCGCGGTGGGCTCCGTCGTCGTCGACCGTGCGGTGCGTTCGCCGGTCGCGTCCGTCGGCCTTTCGTTCGAGCTTCGCGCCTCGTCGAGCGCGTCGGCGAAGCGTTCCTTCGCGCTCGGTCGTTCCTGCGCGGAGAGCCGCGCGGAATCGGCGCGGGACTCAGCGTTTCGTGCCGTCGAGCGCCGCGCCGGTGTTGGCGACCGGTCGAGAGGCTCCGGCGTTTCCGTTCGCGGCGCCGGCTGCGGGAGCGGCCGTGGAAGGGCTGTTGCTGCGAGGGCCTGCGGCATTCGGGCTCGATTCGCCTGCGGAGTTCGCGTTGGCCACGCCGGACATCGGCGTGCGCATCCGGAGACGCTCAAGCAAATCCGTTGCCACCTTGTTCTCCTCCTCGCCCTTGAAGACCTTGAGGAGGTTCGAGCGCTTGAAGGAGCTCATCGCGTCGAGATACGTGACGGCCTGGTCGATCTTGCCCTCGCGATAGAGGCTCAGGATCCACTCCTTGCCCTGCTTCGGCGGAACGCTCTCGAGAAGCTTCACGGCCTTCCGGAATTGCTCCTCGGTCGCCGCGGCGCGGGCGCCGTCGGTCGCCGATTCCCACGCCGAGCGCTCGGACGCGAAGGCATCCTCGCGCGTCTTGAGGTCCGACTCCTGCGCCGCGAGATCGCGGGCGATCTGCTCGCGCTCGTCGTTCAGGCGACGGTTCAGGATCGCGTGCTGCTGCGCGACGCGGTCCGCCGCGGTGAGGCGCGCGGTGGTCGGCGTGACGTCGCGCGTCTCCTCCTCGGTCGGGGCCGGCACTTCGGCGGGCTGATCCGCGCCGGGCGCCCTGAGCGCTTCGCGCACGCGGTCGATCGAGTCGCGCGAGAGGCGGCCGGTGGCGCCGAGCCACGCCAAGAGGCCGACGACGACCGTCAGGTTCACCACCGCGATCACGCTCACGAGGCTCCAGAGCTTCTTCATCACGCACCATCCTCATCGAGCACCATCTGCCGGGACGACGCCGCCGCGCGCGAGGTCGCAAGCTCGTCGAGAAACGTGGTCTCCGCGCGGTCGCGCGCGGCCTTCCACTCCTCGAGGCGCCGCTCGCGCAGCATCTCGATCGCGCGCCGCCGCCGCGCCGCCTCGACGAGCGCCGCCCGTGCCCGCTCGATCTTCTGGAGATGGCCCGCCAGGTCGATCACCGTGCGCCGCGCGAGACGATCGACCGCGACGGTCGCCGTCGCCTGCTGCCGCAACGTGGAGAGGTCGAGCCGTCCGACGAGCGCCGAGCGGAGCGACGCCTTGCCGCCCGCGATCTCCGCCTGCCGCGCCGAGAGGCGATCCTCGATCTCGCGCCGCGCGAACTCGAGCGCGCCGAGCTCGCGCTTGAGCGCGTCCTCTTCGCGTTGCCGCTGCCGAAGGAGCGGATCGAGTGGAAAGCGGAACTTGGCCATGGCTCTTCAGACGGTCATCGGCCGCGCGGAGGCGCGGCTTGCGTGGGAGTCGGGCGCGCCGCGGCGGCCGGCGCCGATCGCGCGCCCTGCGCCGGCGACGCGCCGCGTTGCCGAAGCGCGTCGGCGGCGATCGAGAGCTCGATGAGCGACCGCAGCGTGCGCGGATAGTCGGCGAGGTCGCCCTTGCGCTGCTGGAGGAACGCGTCGATCTGCGGACGAAGCGCGATCGCGACGTCGACGTCAGGGTGCGAGCCGCGCGCGTACGCGCCGATCGAGATGAGCTCCTCGTGGTCGCGCCACGCGGCGAGCAAGCGGATCAGGTCGCGGCGCGCCTTCTGGTGATTCTGGTCGGTGACTTGGTCGGCGACGCGCGAGATCGACTCGAGCGTCTCGATGGCCGGATAGTGGCCGCGCGTCGCAAGTCGGCGCGAGAGGACGATGTGCCCGTCGAGGATGCCCTTCGCCGCGTCGGCCACCGGCTCAGTGAGGTCGTCGCCTTCGACGAGCACGGTGTAGAAGCCGGTGATGGAGCCGCGGTCCTCGAGCGGTCCGGCGCGCTCGAGAAGGCGCGGCAGGAGCGCGAAGACGCTTGGCGTATATCCCTTCGTTGCAGGCTGTTCACCCGCCGCGAGGCCGATCTGCCGCTGCGCCTGCGCCAAGCGCGTGATCGAGTCGACCATGAGGACGACGTCGCGCCCCTGGTCGCGGAAGTACTCGGCGGCGCTGATCGCGACGGTCGCGGCGCGCACGCGGAGGAGCGGGCTCTCGTCGCCGGTCGCGACGACGACGACCGCGCGCTTGCGCCCTTCCGGTCCGAGCGTCTCCTCGATGAACTCCTTCACTTCGCGGCCGCGCTCGCCGATCAGGCCGATCACCGCGACCTGCGCCGTCGAGCCCTTAGCGATGTCGGCTAACAATGTGCTCTTGCCGACGCCCGGGCCGGCGAAGATGCCGATGCGCTGGCCCTTGCCGATCGTGAGGAGCGAGTCGATCGCGCGCACGCCGGTCGGAAGCGGCTCGCGGATGATCGAGCGGCTCAGCGGATTCGTGATGGGCGGCTCGAGCGCGCGGAGCTCGAGGTCGTCGAGCGGCGGACCGCCGTCGATCGGTCGGCCAAGGGCGTCGACGGTGCGGCCGAGCCACGAGTCGCCGAGCGCGACCGTCGGCGCGGGCCGTAGCGCCCGCACCGGCGCGCCGGGGGCGACGCCGCCGATCGGGCCGTAGAGGAGGACGAGCGCGCGCGGACCTTCGAAGCCGATGACCTCGCCGAGCGCGCGTTCGCGGCGGCCGACGTCGACGTCGACGAGCGAGCCGACCGGAAGCCGCAGGCGATCGATGATGAGCGTCATGCCGCGCACTGCGTGCACGCTGCCGACGAGAAGCCGCGGCTCGGTGGCCCACACCGTCTCGATCGCGGTCTGGAGGAAACTCACGGGATGTCCCCTCGGGCGCCGCCGCCGCCCGGCAGGAGCGCGTCGGCGAGGCGATCGAGCTGCGTCGAGAGCGTGGCGTCGATGCCGCCTTCGGCCACGCGCACGACGACGTCGCCGATGCCGAGCGTGTCGTCGACGATGAACGTGACGTCGACGGTCTGGCCGAGCCGTTCGATCACCGTCGGCAGCGAGTCGCCGAGGAGTTCGCGGTCGTCCTTCGAGCATTGCACGACGACCGCCGTGACCTTGCCGAGGAGTTCGAGCGCGCCCTCAAGCTGCGCGACCGCCACGTCGCGGTCGGCCTGCACGGTGCGGCGCACGATGCGCGACGCGATGCCCAGCGCGAGGCGAATCGTGTTGCGCCGCGCCTCGCGCATGAGCGCCTCGCGGCTCGTCTCCCACTGCGCGAGCGCCTCGGTCCATGCAACGTCGAGTTTCGACATGCGCTCGGCGAAGGTGACGCGCGTCTCCTCGCGCGCGGCGGCGTCGCCCTCGGCGCGGCCCTGCGCGAGACCTTCGTTTCGCCCCTTCTCGAAGCCCTCCGCCTTGCCTTCCTCGACGGCCTTCGCGCGGAGCCGCGCGGCCTCGGCGCGAGCCTCGCGCACGAGCTTCTCCGACTCGGCGCGCGCTTCGGCAAGCATGCGCTCGCCTTCGGCGCGCATGTCGCGCAGGCTGAGCGAGACGGCGCCGCCGAGCCGGCTCGCGAGCGAGTCGGGCGAGGCTTCGACGGCGTAGTGCTTGAGGACTGGCATGGGGGCGTTCGATGCTCGCGTCAGACGATGAGGTCGTTGCCGCCGCCGCGACCGGCGATGACGATCTCGCCCGCATCCTCGAGGCGGCGCACGATGTCGACGATGCGCTGCTGCGCGGCTTCGACGTCCGAGACCTTGACCGGTCCCATGAACTGCATGTCTTCCTTGATGAGCTCCGCGGCGCGGCTCGACATGTTGCCGAAGATCTTCTTCTTGAGATCCTCGCTCGCCGTCTTGAGCGCGAGGCAGAGTTCGCCGTTGTCGACTTCCTTGAGCACCGACTGGATGCCCTTGTCGTCGACGAGGTTGATGTCCTCGAAGACGAACATGAGGCGCCGGATCTGCTCGACGAGATCGGGATCCTCGCCTTCGACGCCTTCCATGATCGAGCGCTCGGTCGAGCGGTCGCAGAGGTTCAGGATTTCGGCGACCGTCTCGACGCCGCCGACGCGCTCCATCGAGTGGACGAGCAGGTTCGAGAGACGGCTTTCGAGGCTCGCCTCGACCTCGCGGATGATGTCCGGATTCGTCTGGTCCATCGTGGCGACGCGGCGCACGACTTCGACCTGCTTCGCGGGCGGGAGGCCCTTCAGGATTTCGGAGCCCTTGTGGTGCGGGAGGTGGCTCACGATGAGCGCGATCGTCTGCGGGTGCTCGTCCTGGATGAAGGTCAGGAGGTTCTCGCTCTGCGCCTTCTGGAGGAAGGAGAACGGCGTGCGCTGCACCTGCGTCTGGATCTGCTGCAGCACCTTGTCCGCGGTCTTCGAGTCGAGGGAGTTCTTGAGCAGTTCCTTCGCGTAGTCGAGGCCGCCTTCCTTCACGTAGCTCTGCGCCATCGCGAGCCCGTAGAACTCGTTGATGACCTCCTGGGCGAGCTCCTTCGGCACGTCGCCGAGGCTCGCGAGCACGCGCGTGACCTCCTCGACGGTCTCGGTCGGGAGGTTCTTGAGCATCTCGCCCGCGGGCTCCGGCTCGAGGACGAGGAGGAGAATCGCGGCCTTCATGGTGCCCGTGAGTTCGGACGCGGACTTGGGAAGGCGTTGACCGGGTTTCAGCATGGCTCGGGATCAGGTCGGTCGGTGTAGCTGCAACGTGGAGAACTTAGCCCTGCTTCATCCAGCGCTTGAGGAGCGTGGCGGACTCGCCGGGCTGCTTGCGCACGATGTCATTGAGCTGGGCGAGCATCTGCTGGCCCTGGAGCGCGCGATCGTCGAGCTCCATGCCCTCGAGCGGCGGCGTCGATTCCTCGACCTCGCCGATCAGGTCGGCGTCGTCGCCCTCGATGGTCGGCGGCACGCCGGCGAGCTCGGTCGCGCTCGGGAGCGACGGACGCTCCGAGGCCTTGCGCACCATCATCAGCATCATGCCGAGCGAGAGGATCGCGAGCGCGCCGAGCGCGATCGTCTTGAAGAGCGAGATGCCGCCGGGGCTCGTCGGCGTGATCGCCTCGATGATCGCGGCGCCGCCGCTGCTGACGCCGGCGCCGGCCTGCGCGTCGAAGTCGTAGAACCACGTGACCTCGACGTTGCCCTTCTTCGAGTTCTCGATCGCGTCGGTCGCGACCTGCGTCTCGAGGAGCTTCTTGATGCGGGTGATCTCGCGGTCGCGCACGGCGCCGATCGCGGTGTCGTCGGGCGCGGCCGGCGTTGCAGCTCCAGGCGCGGGCGGATTCTCGAGCTCCCACACGCGGCGGAAGTAGCTCCAGGGCACCGCGACGCCGACGTCGATCTTCACCGCGTAGCCGGTCGGATCGAACTCGCTCTTCGACGTCGCGGGGATGCGCGTGTCGAAGCGCGTGTCCTGCTTCTCGCTCGTCGCGCTCGAGGCGTTGCGGCCGTCGAGCACCGACATGCCGACGTTCGGGCGCGCGCCCGGCGCTTCGGCCGGCGCCGCGCCGCGCGTCGCCGTCTCGAGGCGCGACTCGCTCGTCGGCACCGAGATGCCGTCGCCGAACTTCGTCTCGGTCGCTTGCAGCGTCTTCGTCACGACTTGCGGATTCACGCTGACGAGGACGCCCGGAATGTTCGCGAGGAGCGTGTGGATGCGCTCGCGCACCGCCTCGCCCACGCGCGTCTGCTGTTCGAGGTTCTCGCTCGCGAGGCGATCGCGGCCGGCGCGCACGCGGCGTTCGGCGAAGCCGTCGGTGATGCGCACGTGCTCGGGCTTCATGCCGGCCTGCGAGCCGGAGACGAGCGCCGCGATCGCGTCGACCTGCGACTGCTCGAGCGTCGAGCCCGACTGCAGCGTGACGTGCACCGACGCGCTCTGCGGCACGCTCGACGTGCCGAGGCCCTGCGGCGGGCGCGGCGCGATGAAGACGGTCGCCTTCTTCACGCCTTTGAAGCCGGAGATCGTGCGGGCCAGGACCGACTGGGCGATGACGAGCTTCCGCTGCTCATTCTGCCGCGCGGTCTCGAACGGATTGTCGGTGCCGAGAAGCGCCTCGAAGTCGATCGCGGCGCCGCCGCCGACGCCGTTCTCGCTCATCTGCCCGATGATCGCCGCGTGCTTCTCGGTCGGAACGAGCAGCTTGTCGCCGTCGACCTTGAACTCGTGGCCGCGCTCGGAGAGGAACCGTTCGGCGTCCGCGCGTGCGGCCGCGGTGATCGCGAGGGGCGTGTAGTCCTTCGTCCCGCTGTACTGCGCGACGAGGAACAGGCCTAACACGAGAATGACGACGAGCGCTCCCAGGAAGAGCTTCGCCGACGTATCGAATCCGCCCAGCCTCCGCTGGATCGCATCAACTTGTTCACGCAGCCACTGCACGCGGAGGCCTCCATGCCAACCTTGTGTCGTGTGCCCCGACGTTGCCGTCCTCCGGACGGCGTGCGGGTCTGATGGACGAACGTCTCGTCAGTCGTCAGACTCGCATCTGCTTCACCTCGTCGTAGGCGTCCATCACCTTGTTGCGCACGGCGAGCAGCATGCGGAAGGCCGAGTCGGCCTTCTGCGTTGCGAGCATCACGGCCTCGACGTCGTTGCGCTGTCCGGTGAGCAAATCTTCGGCCGCGACCGTCGCGTCCTGCTGAAGCCGATTCACCTCGCCGACCTGGCGCATGAGTTCGTCACGGAAATCCGTCGCATTCGCGCCGCCCCCGGCCGCCGAAGCGGGAGGGGTGAGGGTCGGCTGGATGCGACCGATCGAGTTGACGAGTCCAAGCGGGTCGGACATGGAATGGGTCTGATCGGAAGTTCGGGAAGGTCAGAAGGTCGCGGGGGCGCGACCGGTTAGGTCAGGATCTCGAGTGCCGAGTTGATCATCGACTTCGTGGCCTCGATCGCTGCGATATTGGCTTCATACGACCGGGCGGCCATCATCATGTTGGCCGACTGCTCCACGACGTTGACGTCGGGGTACCAGACGCGCCCCTCCTTGTCCGCATAGGGATGGAAGGGCTGGTAGCGCGGCACGTAGGCGTGCACCTCGCGGATGTCGGCAACGTGGACGCCCATCTCCTGCCCGTCCGGCGTCGACGCGTTCGGGTCGCCGACCGCAAACAGCACCTCGCGCACCGGCGGCGGCTTGACCGGACCGTCGGGATTGCCGCCGACGTCCGCCGAGGCCAGGTTCGCCGCGATGGCGTCGAGCCGCGTGCGATTCGCGACGAGCGCGCTGGCGGAGATGTCGAGGAGGCCGTACATGAGGAGGATGAAGGATCAAGGAGTAAGGATCTAGGGGAGAAGAGAAACGGGAGTCAGGAGTCAGGAGTCAGGAGTCAGGAGTCAGGAGTCAGGAGTCAGGAGTCAGTGGGAAAGGCATTTCACCCTTGATCCTTGATCCTTCATCCTTCATCCTTGCTTCGTCACAAGCGCTCTCTGATCGCGGTGTCGAGCGACGCGAAGTGCCGGCGAATCAACAGCGATGCAACGCGGAATTGGATGACGTTCTCCGCGAGCGATTGCAGAATCCGTTCCATGCTCCGGTCGTTTCCGTCGTGGTACATGATTCCGTCGCCGATCGGCGTCGGTTCGAGCACGAGGCGCGAGCCGGATCCGCCGTCGGAACGGAGCCGCACCTCGTCGGATGGACCGAGGCTCAGCCCGCCGCCCGGCGCTTCGACGGAGGGGCCAAGTCCTTCTGCCATCGCTCGTTGGCGATCGTCGATCGCGTCGCGAAGGAGCGACTGGAAGCCCTCCACCGACACGTCCATCGGGCGATAGCCGGGCGTCTCGGCGTTCGCGATGTTGTTGTTGATGAGCTCCTGCCGCGCGGCCGCGAACTGCAGCGAGCGCTCGAGCGCAGGAAGTGCGTTTCCGTTGACGACTCGGTCAAACATGCGCGGTGCAACGTGGAGTCAGGCAAGAACTGCCTGCGTCAGCACGATCAGCGGGGCGATCAGACGTTCGCGGGGATGCGCGACTCTTCCTTCCACTTCTTGAGCTTGAGGCCGAGCGTGCGGACGCCGATGCCGAGGTCGCGTGCGGTCTTCTGTCGATGGCCGCGGTTCCGCTCGAGCGTCGTGAGGATCGTGACGCGCTCGACATCGTCGAGCGTCACCGTGCCGTCGCAGATGATCGGCGGCACGCCGGCACCCGCATAGGCGTGCCCGTTCGAGTGCCCGTTCGCGTGGCCGTTGCCGTGACCGTTCGTGTGGCCGTTCGCATGGCCGTTCGAGCCGTTGCGGTAGGTGCCTGCAACGCCGATCGGGCGGTTGAGTGCGAGCTGCACGCCGCCGTGGTCGACAGTGACGACCGGCGCCGCGGCCGTGCCCATGAGCCAGGGGCGAAGGAGCGGGGCGTCGATCGTCTCGCCCATCGAGAGGACCGCGGCGCGCTCGCAGATGTTCTGGAGCTCGCGCACGTTGCCCGGCCAGCTGTATCCGTTGAGGAGCGCGATCGCCTCGTCGGTGAGGCGCCGCGCCCGCTTGCCCTCGCGGGCCGCGAGCTGGGCGAGGAAGTGCTTCGCGAGTTCGGCGACGTCCTCGACGCGGTCGCGGAGGGGCGGCATCGTGACCGGCAGGACGTTGAGGCGGTAGAAGAGGTCGCCGCGGAAGCGGCCCTTCGCGACTTCGGCCTCGAGGTCGCGGTTCGTCGTCGCGATCACGCGCACGTCGGCGCTACGGGACTGCGAGCTGCCGACGCGTTCGAACACGCGCTCCTGCAGCACGCGGAGGAGCTTTGCCTGCAGCTCCGGCGCGATCTCGGAGATCTCGTCGAGGAGGAGCGTGCCGCCGTCGGCGAGTTCGAAGCGGCCCTTGCGGAGCTTGTCGGCGCCGGTGAAGGCGCCCTTCTCGTGGCCGAAGAGCTCGCTCTCGAGGAGGCTCGCGGAGAGCGCCGCGCAGTTGAGCGCGAGGAAGGGCGCGTTCGCACGGGCGCTCAACGAGTGCATGAGCCGGGCGGCGACTTCCTTGCCCGTGCCGCTTTCGCCGTTGATGAGCACGGTGCCCTGGCTGTCGGCGAGCTGCGCGATCGCCGCCCGCAACGCGGACATCGACGGGCCAGAGCCGACCATCTCGACCGACGCGGGCTTGCCGTTCGGCGTCGCGTTCGCGCGGAGGATCTGGTTCTCGCGGACGACCCGCGCGTGCTCGATGGCGCGGTCGACGGTCATCGCGAGGTCGTCGCCCGAGAAGGGCTTCGTCACGTAGTCGTAGGCCCCCTGCTTCATCGCCTGCACCGCAGTCTCGACGGTGCCGAACGCCGTCATCATGATGACCGGCAGCTGGTCGTCGATCGCGCGCACTTCGGCAAGCAGCTCGAGCCCGTTCATGTCGGGCATCTGGAGGTCGGTCACGATCGCGTCGGGCGCCCGCTCGACGACGCGCTCGAGCGCCGCCTTCGCGTTGGAGCACGCGACCGCGGTGTGTCCCTTGCGCGACAGGATCGTCGTCACGCTGTCACGCATCATTTCCTTGTCATCGACCACGAGCACTCGAGCCATAGTTCCTCCAGATCAGTCGATCGTGGCCGCCGCCGGCCGATCGGAAACGGCGCCATCGCGCCGCCATGCAGACGATTTCGTTGCGATTCGACGCGACACCGCCGCGTCGAGGGAGTCCGTCGCGCGTCCGTCGGCGCGTCGGGTTCGGTCTTCGGGACGGACGGGCACCGCGATCTCGAATCGGGCGCCGCGCTCCGTGTTGCAGGCGGTGATCGCGCCGCCGTGGGCGTCGACGATGCGATGCACGATCGCGAGACCGAGGCCGGTGCCGTCGTCGCGCGTCGTGAAGAACGGATGGAAGATCCGCTCGAGCAGGTCCTCGCCGATGCCGCCGCCGGTGTCCTCGACGCGGAAGACGACGTGCTCCGCGCGGCGTCCGTCGCGCAGGGCGCGACGCGACTTCTTCGTCGAGAGCATGAGCGAGCGCTCGCCGTTTCGCGTGGCCATCGCCTCGACCGCGTTGCGGACGAGGTTCGTGAGCGCCTGCGTCATGAGGTGGCGATCGAGGTCGATCGTCGCCTGAAGGTCGGAGCGCTCGACGGTCACGCCATGCGCGCGCACGAGCGCCTCGCAGTATTCGAGCGCCGCGTCGAACACCTCCGCCGCCGGCGTCGGCGCGAGCTGGATGCGCAGGTCCTTCGCGAAGCGGAGGACGTCGCCGACGATCTGGTCGAGGCGCCGCACGGCCCGCAGCACGCGGTCGCAGAGCGTGCGCTTCGGATCGACCTCGCCCACGTCCTCGCGCAGGACTTCGACGTCGAGCGCGATCGAGCCAAGCGGATTGCGGATCTCGTGGGCGATGCCCGCGGCCATCTCGCCGAGCGCCGCGAGTTCCTGCGAGCGGCGAAGCTGCTCGTTCGCGTGCGCGAGTTCGGCGGTGAGCTGACGCACCTGTCCGTCGAGGACGACGTGCGTCGCCTGCAGGCGCTCCGCGGCCTCGGTGAACGACCGCACGATCTCCGCGAGATCGTCGGCCGCGAGACGTCGCGGCAGGCTTGCGAGAGTCGGAGGTTGGTGGGCGAGGGCGCTCATGGACGGAAGTCGTGCAACGTGGAGTCAGGCCTTGCGATCGGCGTACACGGCGCCGCCGACGCGTCGAGCCGCGTACGCCGCGACGGCGCCGCCGCCGACGTTCGCGCGGTCGAGTTCGGCACGGGCCTCGTCGCGCGCCGCCCGGAGCGCCGCGTGCGCCATGTCGTCGTGCGCCGCGATGCGCGAGAGGCCGTCGAAGACGACGCGCATCTGCGCCTGAAGCGCGTCGACCGTCTCGCGCGGCACTTCGGCGGCGCGGTCGGCGAGCGTCTGCGTGAGTTCGAGGAGTTCCGACTGGCCGGCGACGAAGCGGTCGACGACGGTCTGGCGGCTCGCGAGGAGCTCCGCGAGCGTGCCGACGTCGCGGCGCACGATCGCGTCGTCCTGCCGCGCGGTCGTCGACTCGAGGTCGCGGAGGAGCTGCACGCGGTCGTCGAGGATGGCCTCGAGACGCACCGCCCACTCCGCGTTGCAGCCTTCGTTCAGGTTGGGATGCTTCGAGACCATGGGGGCATTCCTTTGCTCGCCGTTCGTCACTCCGGAGCCTCGCGATCGCTGCCGCCGCGCGGCGCCGACGCGACCGATCCCTCGGACGGACCGGGAGGCGCGTTGCGCAGCCAGCGCTCCCACGCGCCGCGCTGGAAGATCGAGTCCGCGTTCATGAACGCGCTGTCGGGCAGCTGGCCGAGCCGGATTTCGGCGCGGCGCTGCGCGGTCGCGGCGCGCTCCTCGTCGCCGAGCTCGTGCCGGCAGTTGACGATCTGGATGAGCGCGATCATCGAGACCGCCGAGTCGGAGTAGCGGCGCTCCGCGACTTCGTAGTGGTCGATCGCGTCCTGATAGCGGCCAAGATCGAAGAGGCAATCGGCGCGATAGAGGTGCGCGAGCCGCAGCACGTCGCGGTCAAGCGGATCGAGGTCGCGCTCGCGGCGCGTCTCGAGCGCGGACACGACGAACTCGAACTCGCCGCGGGCCGACTCGAGATCCGAGCGGCGGCGCTCGTCGATCTCCTCGCGCTGCGACGGCGAGAGCGCGCCGTCCGCGAGCTGCGTGGCGGCGCGGCGGGCCTGTCCGCGCTTGCACTCGCCGAGCTGGAATCGCGTGAAGGCGGCGCGATGGTCGTCGGGGTAGCGGCGAAGCGCTTCGCCGAGGAGCATCGCGCCGCGGTCGAGGTCGCCGTCGGCGATGACCAGGCGGGCGATCTCGAGTAGCGCCTCTCGGTACTCGTTCGACTCCGGGCGCAGGCCTGCAACGCCGTCGACGATCGGCTGCAGACGGCTGATCGCTTCCGCGCGCAGCCCCAGCGAGTCGAGGCACCGCGCAAGCGGCACGGCGGCCTGCGCCGCCTGCGGGCTTCCCGCGAACTCCTCGGCGAGGCGCGTGTATGCGGCGGCGGCCTCGTCGAGACGATTCTCGGCGTGCAGCATCGCCGCGATCCGGCCGATCGCCTCGGGGCGCCGCGCCTCGTCGGTCGGCGAGCCGTCGACGAACGACGTGAACGCGCGGATCGCGTCCTCATGCCAGCCCGAGCGCTCGAAGCAGTCGCCGGCCATCCAGAGCGAGTCGGACCAGGCGCGCGGGCTCTCGCGGTTCGCGTCGGCGTGCCGCGAGTGGGCGAGGAACCACTCCCCCGCTTGGCGATAGAGCCGCGAGATCTTCGGCGCGACCTCGGGGTCGGTGGCGTCGGGGCCGGCCTCGAGCTTCGACGCGAGCGAGCTCGCCGTCGTCCCGAGCCGCAGCACGAGGTCGTGGCTGAGCGGCCGCCCGGGCACGAACTCCGCGGCGAGCCGCGCGTACTCCAGGGCCTGCTCGTACTCACCTGCAACGACGAGCGCGTCGTGACGGTCGACAAGGCTCCCGACCGCATCGCTCACCTGCACGCGCGGCGTCTTGCCGGCGCCGCTCTCGGCTCGCAGGCGCTTGCGCAGCTCTCGATAGTCCGAGAGGGCCGCCACGTGATCGGCGCGGGCCGCACGCGTTTCGGCGCGGCCGAGAAGCGCGAGCGTGCTCGCCGACTCGCCTTCGTAGTCGTTCAGGACGCTCTCGAAGCGATGCTCCGCGTCGTCGAGTTCACCGCGCAGGAGCGAGAGTTCGCCGAGCTTGACGAGCGCCTCGCCCTTCGCGATCGTCTTCCCTTCGGCGATCGCGACCGCGCGCTCGAGGTTGTCGCGGGCAAGCTCCACTTCGCCGATGTCCGCGTAGGCGCGGCCGAGCAGGCTGAAGAGTTCGCCGAAGGAGTCGCGCGGCACCACGCCGCGCACGTCGGTCGGCGCCGACTCGAGCCGGCGAAGGTCGATCAGGAGGCGATCCGCGGCTTCGCGTTGCCGGCCGAGCGCCATGCGCGCTTCCGCCTGCCGCGCGATCGCCCACGACTCGTCCTCGAGCGAGAGCGACGGATCGGACCGGTACGTGCCGAGCGCGACGAGCATCGCCTCGTAGCGGGCCTCGCGCGTCGCGGGCGCCGCCGACGCGTGCTCGCCGTGGCCCTCGTGCGACTTCTCGTCGCCGTGCCCTTCGGCGCTCGCATGTTCGTCGGCGTGGCCCTCGTCGGTTCCTGCATCGGGCGTTGCGGGCGCGGACGGCGCCTTGCCCGCAACGAGCTCGTTCCAGGCGCGTTCGATCACGAGCCGTCGTACGCGAGCGCGGAGCGCATGCTCGTCGGGCGTGTCGGTCGACGTCTCGCCGATCCGATCCATCGCCTCCTCGGTGCGCCCGAGATGCACGAGCGCGACGGCCCAACGCATCACCTGGTCGCGCGAGAGCTCGAAGCCGTTCTCCTTCGCGCGTGCATAGCGGTCGGCGATCTGCTGGTCGTTCTCGACGGCCGCGGTGCCGATGCGTGCGGCCGAGAGCCAGTCGGCGCTGATCGCGTCGAAGCGGGCGCGGTCGCCGACGGAGCCCTCCTCGAGCCGATCGGCGAGGCGGTCGAAGAGGATCGCCCGCGCCTCGTCGAGATGTCCTTCGGTGAGAAGCGTTTCGACCTGATCGAGCGCGCCGGCGAAGTCGTGCTCGCGCGGCTGTCGGCTCACGTAGATCAGCCCGCCGACCACCGCACCGGTCGCGAGCAGAAAGGTCGGCAGCTGCCAGACGTCGCGCCATCCCGCCTGCAACGTGGAGGGCGCCTTCTCCGTTGCCGGCGCGGGGGCCCCCGCCGCTTCTTCGTGCGGCGTGACCGAGGGCGGCCGGGAGTTGGCGTGCTGGTCCGACATGAGAATCCGCTCATGCCTTCCCGCGGAAGGCGCTCGCGTACCGCCGACCAAGGCGGAACGGGCCGCCGGGACGGGGGCGGCGCGCGACGACTCCTTCGTCGCGATCGGAAGATCGGCCGACGACGCGCAATCTCTTGACACATCGCGCGAGACTTGCGCGGCCGCCGTCGGCGAGACCTGCCGGCGTCCGCCGCGAGAACGCACGTCACGGCGCTTCCGCTCAGGATTCGGCGGGCGGGCGCGGGGCGCGGGTGTCGATGACGATGGCCCGCGCCACCGCGTCGCCGATCGAGCGGCGCGCGGCGGACAGCAGGACGAAGACGCCGAGGATCGGCACGCAGAGCGTCACGAACTTGAGGAGGCCGCGGACGAGCGCGCGGCTCACGCCGAGCTTCGAGCTGTCGATCGAGACCACCCGGGCCCCGACGACGAGCTTGCCGAGCGAGCGTCCGGTGAACGCCTCGAAGAGGGTCGAATGCGCGCAGGTCACGAGAATCGCGAGCGATGCGGGCTCGGTCGCGTCGCGATCGAGCGACCAGGACGGCAAGACGAGGAGTTCGAGCGGCGAGGCGTGCAGCGCAAGAATTGCCACGAGCGCGCCGGGTATGAAGTCGACGAGAAGCGCGGCGAGCCGGCGCTCCAACGGAAGCGCGAAGGGCGCCTCGCGGGCGTCCTCCTCTTCCCCGCCGCCGACGCCGCGGGCGAGCGCGAACGCGACGAGCGCCGCGACGACGATCGCGCCGAGGATCGGAACGTGGATCCACGAGCCGGAGCGGAACCCCGGTCGCTCGAGCGCGACGAGCGGACCGGCCTGGTCCGCGATCGCGGGGAGGCGTCGCAGGAGTGGCGGCGTGCCGCCCGTCAGCATCACCGCGCCGGCCGCGTCGCCGGCGAAGAGCCAATCCTCCTCGGGCGTCGCGAGCGTGGCCCACTCCAGGAGCCCGAGATCGGCACCGTCGGCCACCGTCGGGTCGCCGAGGCCGCGGAGGTATGCAACGTGGAGTTGGCGCCCCTCGAGCCACGCGACGGCCGGGCGCCCGGCCGCATCGATGAACGTGGCGTCGTGCGCGGAGACGTCGAGCCGATGGCGCCGCCATGGGGCCGCGTCGCCGTCGCCCCATAGGTGGAGCGCGGTGCCGCCGCGCGGATCGGGGGTGACGAGCGCGATCGCGCCGTCGATGACGGCGAGTCGCACCGTCGGCGCGCGCTCGACGGCCGCCGGCAGCGGCACGTCGACCCACGCGCCGCGCGTCCAGCGCTGAAGGAGATTCGGGACGGTCGCGGGCGGCTCCGCCGACGCATCGGTGCGCCGCGCGCCGAACCGTTCCGACGGGGTCCCTTGGAAGAGCGCCCACGGTCCATCGCCGTCGGCGGCGAACCCGACGAGCGTGCGGTCGGCGCGCAGGCTCGGGAGCACGTTGCCGGTCGGCGGGTCCGCGTAGGTGAGGCCGGTCGCGGGATTGCGCCGTGTCGCGAACGCGAGCACGTCGCGCGCGTTCGGCCGCTGCGCGGAGGGCGGAAACGTGATCCAGACCCGATCGCCGCACGCGGCGATGCCGTCGGCGACGCCCTGCACGCGAAAGACGTCGCTGTACGTCGTCGCGTTCGCCGTTCCGGCGAGATGGCGAACGACCGTCGAGTTCTCGACGACGCTCGTCCAGAGCGTCCCCCATCCGGGGCTGACCGCGACATCGCGGGACGCCGAGCGCGGCGTGTGCGAGCCGGTGCCGAGGAGCCGATCGCGTTCGGCGACGTCGCCCCATGCAGCTGCAACGACGAGCGCCCACACGACGGTCGCCCACACGACTGGCGCGAGAAGGAGGCTCGGCTTACTTCGCACTCGGCGCCTCGGGCTCGAGCGGCACCGCGCCCGCGTCCCAGATGACGTCATCGGGCTGCAAGATCGACTGGAGTTCGACGAGATCGAAGAGCCGCGGCTTGATGCCCGCGCTGCGCGCGGTCGGCGAGTCGAGCGAGAACGACACGGAGCTTTCGCCGTGCTCGTTGCCGGGGCGCACGACCTTGATCTTCGTCGGAACCTTCGGGTAGTCGCCGGCGGAAGTGTCGTCGGCCGGCGCCGACTCGTAGCGCTCGAGCGTGCAGGTCGCGGCGACGCCGCCCTCGGGGTCAAGGAGCGTGATCTCGGTCGGCAGCAACGTGGAGCGGTCGAGGCGATAGCGAAGCGGCAGGCTTCGGAGCGGGCTCGCGTGCGTGGCCTGCATCGCCTCGCTCGAGAGCGCCGCAACGTCGGTGGGCTCGACGATGAGCGCGTCACCCTCCTCGCGCACGGCCACGAGGTCGGCCGGCGGATAGGGCGCGAGACCGAAGAGCCCGAGCGCCTCGCGCGGCGAGACGACCGCCATGCCGAGGTCGGTACTTCGGTCGAACGGGCGAACCTCGAGCCGCGTGGGCTTCGTGTCGAACCGGAAGATCCACCAGCGGACGCCGTCCGAGCCGATGCGCGCGATCGGGCCCTTCAGGCTGTGCGACGCCTGAATCGACGCCTTCGAGGGCAACACGGCATGAAGGCGAAGGTCGCACTGTTCGAAGTGCTTGCCCTCGGAATCGACCCAGCGGAATTCGACCAGCCCTCGGCTATCGAGGAAGCGCAGACGGCGAAGGCGCTCGTCTTGGCGGGCGATTGCCGTCGCGTAGAGCGTGTTCGCGGGGTTTTCGACCGTTGACGGCGGCGCGGCTGCGGCCGCGGGCGCCGGCTCCGGCGGCACCGTCGCGACGTCGTCGGTCGGTGGCGGAACCTCGGGCGTCTCGGCTTTCGGCGCGCAGCCCGTGAGCGCGAGGGCGATGAGCGCCGCGATCGACGCGCACATCGCGCCATGCCGCGGCGCGATCACGCCACGTTCCCCTGCATGACCTCGTTGAGCTGGCCGGCGATCTCGCTGATGTCCTCGTCGCGGAGCCGCGGGTTCACCATCTCGATCGGCGGCGACGACGAGTCGGTCCCGCGCACCAAGACGAGCCAAAGCTCGCGTTCCGCGGCACCCTCGCCTTCACGGCGCTGTCCGACGACCCGCAGGAGCTTGCGGCGGATGAGGTAGAGGCCAAGCACGAAACGGAACGCGACGCGCTGCGGCCGGGTGTCGACCTCGAGCCGATGGAAAATCTCGAGGAGGACTTCGTCGTCGATCAGGATGCTGCGGCGGCCTTCGCCGGTCGGAACGGTCGTCCGCCAGAAGTAGAGTAAGCCCGCCGGAGCGCGCGGCGTCCCCGCGATCCCCTTCCATCCTTCCAGCGAGTAGTCGAAGCGGCGAAGGAAGAGCCCGAACGGCGTTCCCGCATTCGCGCTCTCCGCGTCGCTCGCCTCACAGAGCGCGGTCACGCAGGGCGAGCCGGGCTCGAGCCGCTCTCCGCTCGCGGCGCAGGTGCCGGTGAATCGGCCGAGGTCGTAGGAACCTGAAAGTCGAGACATGGGAAGGTGTCGATGATACGGGCTGCGCGGAGGATGAAGGATCGAGGATCAAGGATCAAGGGGAAGACGTGCGTGAGTCTGTGTGTTCGCGCAGCCCACTCACTCCTGACTGGCCAGGTGACAGTAATAGGAGGTCACCCAACTGACAGCATTCCGAGGTCACCCGGAGCAGCGATACTCGACTGCGGAGGTGCTTCCATGTCCAAAAGTCCGCCGCCGAGAGGCTGCGTCAACGCATCGTC
>JAEUIT010000013.1 GCA_016795035.1 Phycisphaerae bacterium
GGAGTTGCGGCGCGCCGGCCGCCAGGCGAAGAGGAAGCCGCGGCTCAGGGCCGGCGCCGACGCGGCGAGGCCTGCGGCGGAGGACGAGAAGAAGCCGAAGGAGCCGCCGAAGCCCCTCAAGCCGGCGACGATCAACATGCGCCGCTCGATGCTGAAGGGCTTCACGCGCTGGCTGCAGTTGGAGGGTCGCCTCAACCGCGACGCGCTTGCCCATCTGAAGCGGGCACGGGCGAAGTCGATCGAGGACGAGGAAGTGCGCCGCGGCATGGCCTCAGCCGAGGTCTTCACCCTTCTCGACAACGTCGGGAAGCTGCCGCCCTACCGGGGGTTCTCGGCGGCGGACCGGGAGGCGCTCTACCGGGCGGCGCTCGCGACGGCCTTCCGTCGCGGCGAGCTCGCGGCGCTTCGCCCCTGCGACTTCCGGCTCGACGTGCCGGGCGTCTCGCCGCACCTGAAGCTCGCGGGCTTCGACTCGAAGGGGCAGAAGCGCCTCGGCGCGAAGCGACTGAAGCAGGAGATCGTCCCCTTCTTCGTGCCTGGCCTGGCCGCGTGGCTCAAGACGAAGGACCAGACGAGCCCATGCTGGCCGGGTCTCGCGGAGCTCAACACGGCGGAGATGCTGCGGCACGACCTGAAGGCGCTCGGCATCCCGATCACGAACCTCGACGGCGAGGTGCTGAAGTTCCACTCGCTGCGCCACACGCTGGCGACGCTCCTCCTCGACTTCGGGATCTCGATCAACCGCGTGTGCGAGATCTGCCGTCACTCGTCAACGAAGGTGACGGAGCGATACCTGCACTTCACGAACCGCGATCTGGTGATGGACCTCGCGCGGTTCAGGTTGGAGCGCTGCGCCGGCGCTCACAATTCGTTGCCACTTGATGACACTCCAAGACACTCAGACGAGCGCGCAGAGGCCGAGTCGGCGCTGCGCGAACCCGTTGCGCCCGAAGGGCTTGGACACTCCATGACACTCACTGACACTCAAAGCCGCCGATCGGATTCGAACCGACAACCCCCTGATTACAAATCAGGAGCTCTACCGTTGAGCTACGGCGGCGCGGCCCGCGCGGGCTCCGCTCGGGCGTCGGAATCCTACCGCAACACCTCGGGCCGATACCATCGCCGCGACTGATGCGGGATCGCTACGACGTCATCGTGATCGGCGGCGGACACGCCGGCACCGAGGCCGCCTGGGCCGCGGCGAACGCGCTGCGCGCGCATGGCACCTCGGCGGATCCGCGCGTCGCCTTGATCACGATGGACCCGTCGCGGATCGGCACCATGTCGTGCAACCCCGCGATCGGCGGGCTGGCGAAGGGGCAGATCGTCCGCGAGATCGACGCCCTCGGCGGCATGATGGGGCTCGCGACCGACGCGACCGGCATTCAGTTTCGCGTCCTGAACACCAGTAAGGGCGCCGCGGTCCGCGGGCCGCGCGCGCAGTGCGACAAGGATCGCTACTCGTGCGAGATCCAGCGGATGCTCGCGGCGCACGGGCTGATCGACGTCATCGCCGGGACGGTCGACGACATCCTCGTCGAAGGCGGCGCGTGCGTCGGCGTCGTGCTGCCGCCGGGGTGCGGCGTGGTCGAGGCGTCGCGCGAGGCGCTCGAGCGCGACCTTCGCGAGCCGGGTCCCCCCCACCGTGTCTATGCAACGCGGAGTGCCGCGCCTTCTTCCACGTTGCAGGTCCTCCGTGGCCGCGCGGTCGTTCTCACGACCGGCACCTTCATGCGGGCGCTCATGCATACCGGCGCCGACACCACGCCCGGCGGGCGCGTTGGCGAGGGCGCCGCGACCGGCATCAGCGCGTGCCTTCGCGCGCTCGGCTTCGAGCTCGGTCGCCTGAAGACGGGCACGCCGCCGCGACTCGCCCGCGACTCCATCGACTTCGCGGCGCTCGAACCGCAGTCGGGCGACGATCCGCCGCAGCCCTTCAGCGACCTTACCGATCGCTCCGCGTTTCCGCACCTTCCGCAGGTCCACTGCTGGGAGACGCACACGACGCCCGAGACGCACGACCTCATCCGAGCGAACCTGCACCGCGCGCCGATGTACTCCGGCCAGATCGACGCCGAGTGCGGCCCGCGCTACTGCCCGTCGATCGAGGACAAGGTCGTGCGCTTCGCCGACCGCAGCGAGCACCACGTCTTCCTCGAGCCGGAGACGCTGCACTCGGACGACATCTACACGAACGGCATCTCGACGTCCTTGCCGGCGGACGTGCAGGACCGGATCGTCCACGCGATGCCGGGCTGCGCCCGCGCGACGATCAAGCGCTACGGCTACGCGGTCGAGTACGACATGGTCTGGCCGCACCAGATCGACGCGACCGGCGAGACGAAGCGCGTGCCCGGACTTTTCCTCGCGGGGCAGATCAACGGCACGAGCGGCTACGAGGAAGCGGGCGCGCAAGGGCTCGTCGCGGGTCTCAACGCGGCGCGGCGGGCGCTCGGCGAAAGTCCGGTGCGCTTCGCGCGGCACGAGGCCTACGTCGGCGTCCTCATGGACGACCTCGTGACGCGCACGCCGCGGGAACCCTATCGCATGTTCACGAGCCGCGCGGAGCATCGGTTGCTTCTCCGCGCCGACAACGCCGACGAGCGCCTCACGCCGCGCGGCCGCGAGTTCGGCCTCGTCGACGATCGCCGCTGGCGCGCGTTCGAGGCGCGGGCCGCGGCGCTTGCAACGCTGAGATCCGCGCTCGCCGCGAAGCGCCGCGACGGCAAGTCGCTCACCGAGTGGGCGCTGCGCCCGGACATCCCCGCCACGACGATCGGCGAGTGGCTCGACCACGCGTTCGACGCGCCGCTCGTCGATCGCGCGCTCAACGATCTCCGCTACGCCGGCTACGTCGCGCGACAGGCCGCCGAGATCCGGCGGCAGCAGGAGTTGGAGGACGCGTCGATCCCGTCCGACCTCGATCCGCGCGAGATCGGCGGCCTGCGCACCGAGGCGGTCGAGACGCTGTCGCGCTTCCGCCCGACGACGATGGGACAGGCGAGCCGCCTCGCGGGCATCACCCCCGGCGACATGACGCTCATCGCGCTTGCGGTGCGACGACGGCCTCGGCGCTGACGAATCGGAACGCCTGCGGCAACCGCGCCTGCCACGCGGTCTCGTTGTGCTCCGCGCCGTCGTCGACCTCGACGCGCACCGCGCTCGAGGTTCCGAAGAGCGCCGCGAGCGCACGCACGCGCTCCACGTTGCGGGCGCGGGACGCGTCGTCGCCGCCTTCCTTCGTGCCCATGTCGATCCAGAGGCGCCGCGGCGACGGGCGCTTCGCCGGATCGGCCCAGCGCTTGAGAAGCGCCTCCTCGGCGCGCCAGAGGCTCGGGCTCATGGCGATCGCGTTGCCGAAGATGTCGGGCCGGCGCTCGATCGCCTCGAGCGCGAAGAGCCCGCCGAGCGAGCTCCCGGCGATCGTCGTGTGCGCGGGCCCCGGTGCGGTGCGGAATTGGCGATCGATGTCCCTCTTCACCGTGTCGACGAGCCACGCGAGGAAGCGCTCGCCTCGGGCGTCGGCGACGCCGATCGAATACTCGCGCACGCGGTCGGGTACGTTCGGGATCGCCACGACGATCGCCGGCGGCATCGCGCCGTCCTTCGCGAGCTGTAACGCGGTCTCGTCGGCGCGCCACTCGATGCCGAGGAAGCTCGTCGAGGCGTCGAAGACGTTCTGGCCGTCGAGAAGTAGTAGACCGGATAGCGGGCGGTGGCGGCGGCGTCGTAGCCGGCGGGGAGAAGGACGAGCGCCTCGCGCGCGGGGATCGAGCCGTCGGCGCTGGCTGCAACGGGGAGCGTGCGCATGTCGCCGGTGCGCGACGGCGGCGGCGGCTCGCGCCAGCGCTCGACGCCCACGTCGACGACGACGGTCCCGTTCGGGTGATCCACGGGGAGCGCGAGCACACGGTTCGGCCGCGTCGCGCCGTCGAGCGCGACTTCGCAGCGGTCCCAGGTGCCGCGGGTGATCTTGAACTCCGCGCGCGGCGCGTCGCCCACGTCGACGCGGGCAACCCACGTCGCGCCGTCGCGTCGAAGCGGAACGCCATCGGCCTTCCACGACCCGAGCGCAGGAAGGTCGCCGGCGACGAAGAGGGTCGCATCGGCCGGCGTGTCGGCGGGCACCGTCACGCGAAACTCGACGGTCGCGGCATTCGCCGGCGCGGCGACGAGCGCCGCGGCGGCCGTCGCGATGGCCAACGCCTTCATCCGATCGGCGGCGAAACGCATGACCGCAGCGTACTCAACGCTTGCCGGTATCGTTCGCTTCCTTCACGCCACCTCCTCTTTGGGCCTCCCTGTGTTCAAGACCATTCGCGCCGGAACCGGACCGACTCGCACCGCACGTTCGAAGGGCGTCGTCCGCGCGCTCTTCGTCACGAATGACGACCTCGACCGCTCGCTCAAGTCGTCGCTCGAGCGGGTCGGCTCGACGAGCGGTGCGGCGGCGGGATTCCGGGGCGATGCCGGCGAGATTCGCGTCCTCGACGCGACGACCGTGCTCGTCGGACTCGGCAAGGCGTCGGCGATCGGCCCCTTCACGGTCCGGAACGCCGCCGGTCGCCTCGTCCGCGCGCTCGACCAACTGCAGGCGCGCGAGGTCGTCGTGCTCATCGACGACGCCGCGATCTCCCCCGCCGACTCGGCGGGCGAATCCGCGCGGCACACGTTCGGGCGCAAGCTCGGCGAAGGCATGGCCACCGCAAACTGGCGCGTGACCGGCTTCGACGGCACGGCTGCAACGCGGAAATCGGCGCAGGGCGCGCTCGTCGTCGACGCCGAACGCCGCGAGACGCGCGAAGGCATCGCCGCCGGCCTCGCGATCGGCGAGAGCGTGAATTACGCCCGCGGCATAGGCGCGACGCCGCCGAACGTCTGCACGCCGGGCTGGATCGCGAGCGAGGCGAAGTCGCTCGCGCGGAGCACGAAGCTCAAGGTCCGCGTCATCACCTATGCGGAGGCGAAGCGCCTCGGCATGGGCGGTCTCGTCGCGGTCGGCCAAGGGTCGACGCAGAAGCCCTGCATCGCGATCCTCGAGTGGAAGCCCGCGAAGACGACGCGCGCCGCGAAGGACATCCACCTCTGCCTCGTCGGCAAGACGATCACGTACGACACCGGCGGCTACTCGCTGAAGGTGAATAACGGCATGAAGGGGATGAAGTACGACAAGTGCGGCGGCACGGCCGTCTTCGGCGCGATGCACGCGATCGCGAGCGCGAAGCTTCCGATCCGCGTCACCGCGCTTCTCCCCGCCGCGGAGAACATGGTCGCGGGCGACGCGTATCGCCCCGACGACATCATCACGATGCACAACGGCGTCACCGTCGAAGTGACGAACACCGACGCCGAGGGCCGCCTCGTCCTCGCCGACGCGATGGCGTACGCGTGCCGCACGATGAAGCCGACGCACCTCGTCGACATCGCCACGTTGACCGGCGGCGTCGTCACTGCGCTCGGCAGCTGGTGCGCCGGCCTGATGTGCAACGACGAGAAGTTCCGAACGCAGGTCGAGAAGGCCGGCGCCGCGTCGGGCGATCGCGTGTGGCACTTGCCGCTCTGGAATGAGCACCGCGACCACATGCGCAGCCAGCACGCGGACATCATCAACTCGAACCCGAGCCGTCTCGGCCATCCGCTCCAGGGCGGCGCCTTCCTCTCGTACTTCGTCGACGAGAAGCTGCCGTGGGCGCACGTCGACATCGCGGGCGTCGCGAGCGTGGAGAGCCCGAACGACACCTGCGCGGTCGCGGGACCGACGGGCTTCGGCGTGCGGCTCCTCTACGACCTCGCGGCCGACCTCGCCGGCACCGCGTGAGTCAGCGGACGGCGGCGGGATCCTCGCCGCGCTCGATGGCCGCGATCTTGTTGAGTCGACGCTGGTGACGGCCGCCCTCGAACGCGGTCTTCGTCCAGACGTCGGCCACGCGCTTCGCGAGCGTCTGGCCGATCAGGTCCGCCGAGAGGCAAAGGACGTTCGCGTCGTTGTGGGTGCGCGAGAGCTGCGCCGAGAGTTCGTCCTGGGCCATCGCGGCGCGGATGCCCTGCACCTTGTTGGCCGCGATGCACATGCCGATGCCGGTGCCGCAGATCAGGATGCCGCGGTCGACCTTCTGCTCGGCCACGGCGTGCGCCACGCGAAAGGCGACATCGGGATAGTCGATGCTCGTCCCCGTGCACTCGCCTAACACTTCGACATCGTGCCCTTCCGCGCGCAGGTGCGTGAGCAGCGCCTGGGCGACGGCGAGGCCGCGGTGGTCGGTGCCGAGAGCGATCTTCATGACGGGAGCATCTCCTTCACGCGCGTTGGGATCAACTGGAAGAGGCGGTCCTTGACGGCCTCGTAGGCCTCCGGACCCAGGCCGATCGGGTCGGCGATGTCGCCGGTCGGGTCGAGCGGCTGGATCTTGGCGGCGGCGGCGGCATCGCTGCCGACGATCGCTCGGGCGCCGCCGACATGACCGCGGGTCATTCCGAGCACGAGGTCGGCGCGGCGGATCATTTCGGGGCTCAGCCGCTTTGCGGTGCCGTCCGAGGACACGTTGAGCTCGTCGAGGATGGCGCGCGTGGCGTCGGCCATCGGGTCGCCGTCGTAGGCCGACGTCCCCGCCGACGCGAAGAAGAGGTCGGGCGGCAGCTTTCCGGTGCGCTGGAGATGGCGCGCGATCCCTTCCGCCATCGGGGAGCGGCACGTGTTGCCGGTACACACGAAGAGAACGGTTCGCATCCGGATCGCGGATGCTAACAAGCGAGGCCGCGACGCGATTCGCCCCGGATCGCGCTGCCGGCGGATGCCCGATTCGCGCCAGCCTGCAACTCGGCGCTTGTGGCACGACCGGCCGTTGCTAGAGTGACCGAGCACGCGAGGAACGTGCCCGGAGCCTCTTGACGTGGAATTCGTCGAATTCGCCGAAGCTTGGCCATCGCTAGCGCGACGAGGCATCACGGAGACGCGGGACGCCGCCGCGCCCGGCTCCCTCGCGATCGATCCGACAAAGTCGCCCACCTCGCTCGAGCTCGGGCCGGGTGCGCGCGGCGAGCGTGCGATCGACGCCACCGTCGAGCGGGCCGCCGCGGCCTTCGAGACGATCTGCCACAAGCTGCACCTCACGCCGCTGCACGTGATCCCCTTCGGGACGTGGCGCCCGGTCTTCGACGTCGTCTCCTTCGGCCTCGCGAAGAACGCGCAGTGGCAGAAGATCGACTCGCAGGCGAGCGTCGAACTCAACACGCGCGACGCCCTCGTCTTCGAGCAGCGCAACCTGCACACGCTGCGTGACCTCGCCTCCACGCTCCTCACGGACGGCGAGTCGACGAGCGCCGGCGTGAGCGTGGTCGCGACCGGCCAGACGATGGTCGCGCACCTCGTGCCGAAGCACCCGATCCGCATCACGTTCGCGAGCCCGCAGGTCGCGGACCAGGCGCGCGATGCGGCACAGCACTTCCTGTCGGCGTGAACCCTCGCGCTCAGGCGACGCCGCGCTGCGGGTCTTCGCGCGCGGGGATCTCGTCGTCAGGGTCGGGCTGCCACTCGTCGCCGTCGGCGGCGTACATGCGGTCGCACCGGACACAGACCATGCGGAGGCCGCGGTCGCGCTCCTTCGCCCGCGTCTCGATCGACAGCAGTTCGCCGGTGCACACGGGGCACTTCCCGCGGGCGATCTGGCGGCGGGCGAGCGCCAGCTCGATCGCCTTCAGGATGCGCCACAGGGTGACCGCGAAGACGAGCAGGAAGATCGACGCAATCAGCATCAGGAGCGGGACGATCGGGTAGACGACCGTCAGCGCGAACGCGATGAAAAACGCGGCGATGAAAAAGCCGAGCGCGGCAAGGCCGTACACGGCGTTGATTGCTCGAACTGCCCTGTAGAGCATGCCGCGATCGTACGGCGCGGGCTCGCCACGCATCGGAGTTCGACGGCCTTCCTGCGGAAATGCTGTCATTTTCGACAGGACCGCGCGGGCGAGTAGACTGCTCGCCACGCGATTTGCGGGCCGCTCAACGCGCGCGGCCCAGCGTTCGGAACACCGCAACCGAAGTCCCTCACCATGAAGCTCGTCTGCGATCGCATCGCCCTCTCCGACGCCCTTGCCCTCGCCAGCAGCGTCGTCCCGACGCGCACGACCGCCGCGGCGCTCTCGTGCCTCAAGTTCGTCGCCCGCGACGGACTGCTCACGATCAGCGCGACCGACACCGAGATCGGCATCAGCACGCCGGTCGCGAGCGTGTCGATCTCCGACGAGGGCGAGGCGCTCATTCCCGCCGACAAGCTCAATCAGATCGTGCGCGCGAGCGAGGACTCGACGCTCTCGATCGACGTGAACGCGAAGAACGTCGCGGTGATCAAGGGACAGGACTCGACGTTCAAGATCTTCGGCCACGAGCCGCGCGAGTTCCCCGGCGTGCAGGCCTTCCCCGCGAGCAAGATCGAGTTCGAGACGACGGCCGGCATGCTCGGTCGGCTGATCCATCGCACGCTCTTCGCGACGGCGGTCGACAACAGCCGCTACGCGATCAACGGCGTGCTCGTCGATCGCAAGGGCAAGAAGGTGCGGCTCGTCGCGACCGACGGTCGTCGCCTCGCGGTGGCGAAGGGCGAATGCACCCGCGCTGGCGACGGCGACGCGCCGCAGTGCATCGTGCCGACGAAGGCGCTCAACGTGCTCGGCAAGCTTCTCTCCGATCCCGACGATCCCGTCGCCGTCGCGCGCCAGGACAATCTCCTCATCGTGCGCGTGGGCGAAGGCGCCGACGCCGCGACGCTCGCGACGCGCCTCGTCGAAGGCTCGTTCCCGCCCTTCGAGGACGTCATTCCGAAGGAACACGACAAGCGCGTCACGTTCGACGCCGGCGAACTCACGAGCGCGGTGCGCCGCGCCGAGATCCTCACGAACGAGGAGTCGAAGGGCATCCGCATGGCGTTCGGCGCGACGCAGCTCGTGCTGTCGAGCCGCGCCCCCGAACTCGGCGAAGCGGAGATCACGGTCGACGTCGAGAAGTACGAGGGCGAGCCGATGGAAATCGGCTTCAACCCGAAGTTCATCATGGACGTCCTGAAGGTGATCGACAGCCCGCAGGTGATCATCGAGCTGAAGGCCCCAAACAAGCCCGGCGTGATCAAGGCGGGCAACGACTTCACATATGTGGTGATGCCGGTCAGCTTGTGACGGACTTCGCGGCAACGGCCACGATCGGTCTGGGTCGCGGTCTGGGTCGCGGTCTGGGTCGCGACTGACTTCGGCATTGAGGCGACGCTCGGAGGCCGCCTCCACGTTGCAGCCGCGCCACGTCTGTCTCCGTCTCGGTCTCGGCTTTCTCGTCACTCGCAGCGTCCGAAGACGAGAAGCGAGATCAGTGGGCGGAGACTGAGACGAGGCGAGTGAGCGGAGACTAGAAGAAAGCCGAGACCGAGACAGAGACAGATGGCGGCCGCCCCCACCACCATCGCTTCGCGATGGTCCCCCTCCCCCGAATCTTCGATTCGGGGGAGGATGCAAGAGCCCAATCCGCCCCCGCGCCTCGCGGGGGAGGTGGCATCGCGCAAGCGATGACGGAGGGGGCTGCAACAGAGAGCCGAGACAGTTAGCCGAGACAGATGGCGGCCGCCCCCACCACCATCGCTTCGCGATGGTCCCCCTTCCCCCGTTCGGAGGACCGGGGGAGGATGCAGAACGGACTCCTCCCCCGCGCCTCGCGGGGGAGGTGGCATCGCGCAGCGATGACGGAGGGGGCTGCAACAGAGAGCCGAGACAGCTAGCCGAGACAGATGGTGGCGGCCCCCACCACAAGAAAAGAAAAACGGCCGCGGCAAAGCGCCGCGGCCGTTGACGTATTCACTGCGTCAGGACTTTGCGTTAGTCCTTGTACTTCACGCTGCAGCCGTACGCGCGGGTCTGCTCGGGGCTGACCGTCTCGCCGGCCTTGATCTGCTTGATCGCGTTGACGACGTAGTTGTTCGTGCCCTTCTTGCCCGGGTTGCCGTCGTCGATCGCGCCTTCGTAGCGGAGGACGCCGCTCGCGTCGATCACGTAGCAGTGCGGGGTGGTCTTCGCGCCGTACATGCGGCCGACCTTGCCGTCGGTGTCGAGGACCGCCGGAACGTCGAGCTTGTGCTCCTTGAGGTAGCCGGCGGTCGCGTCGAGGCTCGACTGCGAACGGGCCGACGAGTTGACCATGACGAAGACGACGTCCTTGGTGACCCCGTTCGCGTCCTTGATCATGCTGGCGACGGTGCCGTCGCTCGTGACGCGCTGGCAGGCCGGGCACTCAGGGTTGCACCACTCGAGGACGACGATCTTGCCCTTCGCGTCGGAGAGGCTCCAGTCCTTGCCGTCGGTCGTCTTGAGGGTGAAGTTCGGAGCGGCCTCGCCGATCTTGGCGGTGCCCTTCGACTTCTCGCCGTCCTTCTTCTCGCGCTTCTCTTCCTTCTTGTCCTTCTTGTCGGTCTTCGTGTCCTGCGCCGGGGCTCCCGTGCCAGGAGCTTGCGTGGCCGGGGCGTCGTCCGCGATGGCGAAGGTGCCGACGGCGAGCGTCGAGGCGAGACCGGCGAGGAGGAGCGTTGCGATCGATTTCTTCATTGGGTGATCCTGTCGAATCGTGTGGTTGCAGAACGAGCCATCGGACGACATGTCCGACGGCGAGAGGTGGTTTAGGTCTTTTGCTTCGTGGGCGACTTCGCGGGCGCCTGGCCGTTGCCGGCGACGCCCTGCGGCTCGAGCGCGAACTCGGCGGCGACGGGCGCGCTCTTCGTGGCGTCGATGATGACGATGCCTGCAACGGAGAGCGGCTTGCCGAGCGCATCCTGCGGCTTCAGGGTGAAGGGAATCTTGAGCGCCGGCTGGCCGGTACTCGTCGTCTCCATGCGCGGCTCGCCGTAGACGACGCCTGGCGTGTCCGCCGGCACGAACGTCGCCGTGGCCGTCTTCGGCGGAAGGACGACGACCGCGGCATCGCCGTCGATCGACGCGCTCGCGCCGATCGCGCGGAGCGAGGCCTTCGGATGTTGCGCGAGAAGCGGCTTCATCCGCGTGTTGGCGGTCTTGAAGGCCACCGTCGAATCGGTCGTGGCCTCGCGCGGCACGCGGGCTTCATGGCTGCGGCGACCGACGAGGCAGATCTCCTTGCAGGTCATCCACATGAGGTCGGCCTTGAGAAGGCTCTCGGCGGGGATCGTCGCGGCGTCCGCCGGCGGGACGATCGTCGCGACCAACGCCAACGTGCCGTCGTGGACGTACGTCTTCTCGCCGGGGACGTCGTGGACGCTCGGCACGGGGAAGCGGAGCTCCTTGGCGGTGAACCCGGCGGGGAGCGTCCATTGCACGGTCGGCGGGGCGCCGCTGTCGCCGGCATTTTTCCAGTAGAGGTGCCAGGACGGGCTGCAGGTGAAGACGACCGCGACGTCGAAGGGCTTTCCCGCCTCGACGCGGTCGGTCAGGACGACGAGTTCGGTCGCGACGAGCGATTCGCCGGTCACCTGATCCGAGGTTTTCTCATCGCCGTCGTCCAAGGACACCGCCCCCGCCGCCACCGGCACGGCGGTCGCCGCGCCGGCAAGAAGCGGCAGTAGCATTGCTAAACCGAGACGGCGACTGGATTTGGATCCGTGATTGGATGTGAGCATGAGGCGCCAGAGGGAGCGAGGGAGGCCGCGCGGAGCGTGATCAGTTCTTCCGGAGCCGCGTCGCAGGGACGACAACGTGAGGTTCCTTCGACACTCGGGCCGAACGGGAGTCAGCCGAATCTGGATTGGGGCAACGGGACTCAGGCAATAGGTATCGAGGTGCGTACCGAGTTGCCGAATGCCTAGCTCCGACAGATCCTGCCGACTCGAACGTCGAGGGTCGCGACCGACCCGACGTCGGAACTCCCGATTCCAGCCTTTTGTGCGGCCAATGAAAAAACTCCTCCGCCACCCCTCGTCGTCGTTCGCCGCTGCCGGACTTGCGGCCGCCGCCCTCACCCTGTCGCTTGGCGGCTGCACCCCCAAGACGGACGACACGAAGATCACGTGGTCGGAGTCGACCTCGGAAGCGGTCGACCTCATGACGAAGGCCCGCGGAACCTTCGGCATCAACGGAACCCCCACCGCGGTCTGGCTCGACCCGCGCTCGGAGATGCTCTACGAGGCCGGCCACATCCCCGGCGCGCTCAACCTGCCCTTCCCTCGCCTCGAGGCCGAGCACACGGCGGCGCTCAAGGGCGTCGACGTCATCGTCGTCTACGGCACCGACTACGAAGACACGCTCGTCAAGGCCGTGGCGAAGCGCCTGATCTCCCTCAACTACGAAGAGGTCTACATCCTTCGCGGCGGGCTGAAGGCCTGGACGCGCGACGGCAACACCGTCGAGGCCGGACCGGCGAAGCCGAAGGAAACCGAGAGCGACGGCGCCGAAAGCGAAAACGGCACCCGGTGACGGGTGCCGTGCTCGGATTCGTGTGCGACCGCCGGTCGCGGAACCGACCGTGACTCACTCGAGCGCTGCGGCGCCCGAGACGATCTCGGTGAGTTCCGTGGTGATCTTCGCCTGACGGGCGCGGTTGTAGTTCCGTTTGAGGACGCGGCCGAAGCTCGACGCGTTGTCGGTCGCGGCCTTCATGGCCACGCGACGCATCGCCTGCTCAGAGACCGCGGCGTCGAGGAAGCACTGGAAGAGCTGGATCTTCACCATGCGCGGGATGAGGTCCGCGAGGATGTCCTGCGCCGACGGGCTGAACTCCATCGCCTCGACCACGCCGCCCGCGGCCGCACCCGTGCCGGCCGACGTGCTCGCAGCGCGGGTCGGAAGGAGCGTGACGACTTCCGGCACTTGCTTCGCCGCATTGACGAAGCGCATCGAGACGACATGCACGGCGTCGGTCTCGCCGGCGAGGTACGCGTCCATGAACTCCTGCGCGAGCGCCGCGACGTCCTCGAACTTCGGCTTGTCGCCGAAGGAGAACGCGCGCTCGGTCGGGAGCTTCGCGAACTTGAAGAAGGCGACGCCCTTCTTGCCTGCAACGAGGAGACGGAGCTTCTTGCCGCCGACCGCGACCGGTCGCGCGGTGCGCTCCGCGAGACGGAGGATCTGGCCGTTGTAGGCGCCGCAGAGACCGCGGTCCGAGGTGATGACGAGGAAGGTCTCGCGGCCCGACGACTTCGCCGGCGGCGTGAGGAGCGGATGCTGCACGTCGCCCGCGGCGGCCGCGACTTCCTCGACCATCTTTCGCATCGTGTCCGTGTACGGACGCGACGCCTTCGCCCGCTGCATCGCCTGGTTGAACTTGGCGGTGGCGATCATCTGCATCGTCTTGGTGATGCGCTGGATGGTGCGGACGGCGACCATCCGCTTTCGAAGCGTGCGAATCTGAGCCATAGGGGCGAAGAAGATAGCACATGCACGGGTGCCGGACGCGGGTCGACCGAGCCCCGCACCCGGCGGCGGTCCGCCCGCGCGACCGTAGGATGCTCGGTGCCGTGCCGCCCCTCCCGCGAATCCTCGACGCCAACCGAAACCGGGCCGCCGAGGCCTTGCGGACCCTCGAGGACGTGGCCCGTTTCGCCCTCGACTCCGCCGACCTGGCGGGACGGGCGAAGGACCTGCGGCACCGGCTGACCGCCGCCATCAACGGCCTCGGTCCGACGGTCGACGAGGCCATGCTCCTCGCGAGCCGCGACACCGCCGGGGACGTCGGCACCGCGCTCTCGACGCCGTCGGAGCTCGTGCGGGCGAACCTCCCCGAGATCGCCGCCGCGGCCGGCTCGCGGGCGACCGAGGCGCTGCGCGTCCTCGAGGAGTGCGCGAAGTCGATCGCTCCGAGCGCCGCCGCCATGCTCGAGTCGATCCGCTACGAGACCTACGACCTCGCGTCGGCGATCGTGCGGCGGGCGCCCGGCGCGCGGCGCGAGCAGTGGCGCGTCTGCGTCCTCCTCACCGAATCTCTCTGTTGCAGGCCGTGGCGTGACGTCGCCCACGCGCTCGTCGAGGGCGGCGTCGACGCGATCCAGCTTCGCGAGAAGGGGCTCGACGGCGGCGAACTGCTCGCCCGCGCGCGCTGGCTCGTCGCGCTCGCGCGGCCGCGCGGCGTGCGCGTGATCGTGAACGACCGCGTCGACGTCGCGCTCGCCGCGAACGCGGACGGCGTGCACGTCGGCCAGACCGATCTCGCGATCCGCGACGTGCGTCGCCTCGCGGGCCGCACGCTCATCGTCGGCACGAGCACGCACGATCTCGCCGAAGCCAATCGCGCCTCCGACGACGGCGCCGACTACATCGGCATCGGCGCGATGTTCCCGAGCGGCGCGAAGCCGTCGGTCGTGGCGCGCGGGCCGGCGCTCCTTGCGTCGGTCGTCGCGGCGCATCCGGGGCTTCCGCATCTCGCCATCGGCGGCGTCGCGGAGGCGAACGTCGAGCAACTCGTCGTTGCAGGCTGCCGCGGCGTCGCGGTGTCGAGCGCGGCGTGCGGCGCCGACCGGCCGGATCTCGTCGTTCGCGCGCTCCGCCGCGCGTTCGAGGCGGCGCCCGCGGAGGCCGCGCGGTGACGGTCCGCGATCTCGAGTTTCTCTTCCTCGGCACCGGCACGTCCGCGGGGATTCCGGTGATCGGCTGCGACTGCGTCGTCTGTACGAGCGACGACCCTCGCGATCGGCGCCTTCGCTGCGGCGCCGCGCTCCGCTTCCGCGATCCGAAGGGACACGAGCGGCTGATCCTGATCGACACGCCGCCCGATCACCGCGAGCAGAGCCTTCGGCATCGCTTCACGCGCTGCGACGCGATCGTCTTCACGCACAACCACGTCGACCACACGTTCGGGCTCGACGACGTGCGGCGCTACAACGCGCTGATGCGGCAACCGATCGAGGTGTGGGGCGACGAGCACACGCTCGATCACCTGCGCTCGGTGTATCGCCATATTTTCGACCGTCAGCACAACGTCAACGACTCGTTCGTGGCCGACCTGATCCCGCGCCGTATCCTGCCGGGGCAGGCGTTCGACCTCTTCGGATTGCGCTTCACGCCGCTCGACTTTCTCCACGGACGCCTGCCGATCCTCGGCTTCCGCATCGAGTCGGCGGAGGGCGCGTCGCCCGCGCCGCTTCCGCTCGCGTACTGCACCGACGTCAGCGCCGTGCCGCCGGCGACCTATCCGAAGCTGCGCGGCCTTCGCACGCTCGTCCTCGACATGCTTCGCTATCGCGCGCATCCCACGCATCTCACGGTCGACGAGGCGCTGCGCCTTGCCGACGAGATCGCCGCCGAGCGCACGTACTTCATCCACATGACGCACGACATTCGCCACGCGGAGCTCGATCCGCAGTTGCCCAAGGGAATGTCGCTCGCGTACGACGGCCTGACATTGCGGGGCGACGTCGCCCCCACTTGATCCTTTCGCACCCTTCCACCATCCTTCGCCTATGCCCTTCACACTTCCAGAACTTCCGTACGCCGAGAACGCGCTCGAACCGCACATCGATGCGATGACGATGAACATCCATCGCACGAAGCACCACAACGCGTACGTCACGAATCTCAACAAGGCTCTTGAAGCGCACGCCGACTGGGCGAACCGCTCGATCGAGGACATCTGCAAGAACATCACGAAGGTGCCCGACGCGGTGCGCACCGCTGTCCGCAACAACGGCGGCGGCCACTACAACCACTCGCTCTTCTGGGTGATCCTCGCCCCCGCGGGCAAGGGCGGCGCGCCGAGCGCGGCGCTCGCCGACGCGATCACGAAGGCGTTCGGTTCGATGGACGAGATGAAGGCGAAGTTCGCCGCCGCCGCCACTGGCCGCTTCGGCTCGGGCTGGGCGTGGCTCGTGAAGAAGGCCGACGGCTCGCTCGCGATCACGAGCACCGCGAACCAGGACAACCCGCTGATGGAAGGCGTGGCCGACGTCGTGGGCACGCCGCTCCTCGGCCTCGACGTCTGGGAGCACGCGTACTACCTGCACTACCAGAACCGTCGCCCCGACTACGTCACGGCGTTTTGGAACGTCGTGAACTGGAGCGAGATCAACAAGCGCTTTGGATGAGGTGAGGGACGGGGGATTCAGGGTTCAGGAGTCAGGAGTCAGGAGTCAGTGGAAGACACGCGCGCTCTGCGCCTCGCGTGCTTTCACCCTGAATCCTGAATCCTCAATCCTGAATCCTCGCGGCCAACGGCCGCGCGTGCGTTCACCCTCACTCCTGAATCCTCAATCCTGAATCCTCGCGGCCAACGGCCGCGCGTCTTACGACGCCTTCTTCGCCCCGTCGATCATCTTCATGAAGTTCTCGCGTTCCTTCTCGACCGTCGCGACCGGGCCGATGAGGCGCAGGAAGACGCGGCCGCCCGGCGCCATCACGATCGCTCCGAGTTGCAGCTGGTCGGGCTTCGGGCCGCCGCCCGACATGCCGCTATAGGTCCCCTTCAATTCGATGAGGATCACCGGCATGCCGTCGACGACCTTCTCGCTCTGGGTCGGCGTGACCGGCGAGCCATCGGCGTTCTTGAACTGATTGACCCAGCGCGTGATGTTCGGCTCGAGCGGGCCGCCGTCATTCCCCTGGAAGAAGCTCACGACGAGTTCCGCGGCACCCGTCGACTCGCCCTGCCCCGGCACCGAGTACTGGAGCGTGCGGAACTGATTGGTCGGCTGTTGCCACGTCCACGTCGTCGGGCGCGGCGCCTTCATGCCGCCGACCTCGAGGAGCGCAGGATCGTCGTTCTGGCCGGAGACCTTCCAGCCGCCGGCGGGCGGAGCCACGGGTTGCCACGCGCTCGCAGCCGACGTCGACGGCGGCGCGGCCGCCGGTGTGGTCGGCGCCTTCTCGGCGTCCGGGGTCGCGGCGGGCGCGGGCGCCGGCTTCGACGGCGGCGTCGCGGGCGCCGGCGGGCGCGGCGTCGGCTTGTCGCCGCACGCGATCAGGCACGTGCCGCTCAGGGAGATCGCAACGAGAAGAACGAGCGACGTTCGCGTGGAAGCGGGCATGGTGGAGCGTTCCATCGTGTGGAGTCCGGAGCCGACGTCGAGAGCGCCGAGCCCCGTGTCGTGATCGGCCGCGCCGCGCGCGACCTCGGTCGTACGATACTCGCCCTCATGTGTGCGTCGCAGGCGGCGTCGTCCCTCAGTCTCGTCCGCGGCCGCATCTGGACCGGCGACCTCGCGACGCCGAGCGCGGAATCGCTCACGGTCCTGAACGGGCGCGTGGTCTTCCTCGACGCCCCGAGCCGCATGCCGACGATCGACCTCGACGGCGCGTTCGCCATGCCCGGGCTGATCGATGCGCACCTGCACCTCGCCCTCGGCGGCGAGACGCTCCTCGACCTTGACCTGAGCGAGGTGCGGTCGCGCCCCGAGTTCGAGCGTGCCGTCCTCGAGCGTCATCGCACGCTCGCGCCCGGCCAGTGGCTCCTCGCCCGCGGCTGGAATGAGGACGCATTCGCTGACGGCTCCGTGCCCGACAGGACGTGGCTCCACGTTGCAGGCGACAGGCCCGTCGTCGCGTGGCGCATGGACATGCATTCGTGCGTGGTGAACGAGGTCGTCCTCGCGATGCTCGACCTCGCGCACGATCCGCCCGGCGGGCGGATCGTGCGCGACGCCACGCTCGCTCCGACCGGTCTCCTCCAGGAAGCCGCCGCGTGGACGCTCGTGTCGCCGCGAGTCCCGTCGCCCGGCGCCGACGCGATGCGCCGCGCCGTGCGCCTCGCGCAGGACCATCTCGCGCGGCTCGGCCTCACCGGCGTCGGCTCGATGGAGTACGCGAAGACGCTCCAGAACGCCATCGTCCCCGAGCGCGACCACCTGCTCGTCCGCATGTACGTCACGCTCCTCGACCGCGACTGGCCGCTTGATCTCCGCGTTGCACAGGAGTTCCGAAGCGACGACATGTTGGCCGTGATCGGCATGAAGGCGTTCGTCGACGGCACGCTCGGCTCGCGCACCGCGCGCATGCTCGAGGACTACGCCGACGATCCCGGCAACCGCGGGCTCCTCGTCGAACTCGCCGAGCGCGGCGTGCTGAACGACTGGGCCGCGTTCGTGCGCGGCGCGGGACTCTCGCCGTCGATGCACGCGATCGGCGACGAGGCGGTGCGGCTCGCGCTCGATGCCTGCGACCTCGCCGAGAAGACGCACGGCGTGCCCGCGCGCGTCGAGCATGCGCAGACCGTCGCGCCCGAAGACCTTCCGCGCTTCCGCGGCCGCTTCGCCAGCATGCAGCCGTTGCACAAGGCCTACGACGCCGTGAGCGCCGAGTCCCGCCTCGGCTCGGCGCGGATGAACCGCTTCTTCCCCTTCCGCTCCCTCGCCCGCGCCGGCGCCCGGCTCGCCTTCGGCAGCGATTGGCCGATCGTCAGCGCCGATCCGATCGCGGGCATGCGCGCCGCGATCACCGGCCTCGACGTTCGCGGTCGCGTCATTCGTCCGGAGGAGAATCTCTCCGTCGAGGAGTGCCTCTTCGCCTACACCCGCGGCGCGGCGACGTGTCTCGGCATGCGCGATTGCGGCGTCTTGCGGCCCGGATCGCACGGCGACATCACGATCCTCGACCGCGATCCGCGCCTCTGCGACTGGTCGCGCGAGACGCCGCGTGTCCTCGGCACGATCGTCGCCGGCCGCGTGACGTTCCTCGATCCGTCGCTTCAGGTACTGTGACGACCGAGCGTTCGTCCTTCGTCTCGACTCCTCTCTCCCCAACCTCCCCATGACCGGCTGGTGGATCTCCGAGCTCCTCAATAACGGCCAGGGCGCGATGCTCGCGGCGTGGATCTTCTGGGTCCTCGTCTCGATCTCGCTGCACGAACTTGGCCACGGCTATGCCGCGATCCGCCAAGGCGACACCACGCCGCGCGATCTCGGTCACATGACCGTCAATCCCGTGGTGCACATGGGGTGGTTCTCGCTGATCGTGTTCGCGATCACCGGCCTTGCCTGGGGGCAGATGCCGGTGAGCCCGTCGCGATTCCGCGACGGTCGCCTCGGCGAATTCCTCGTGTCCGGCGCGGGGCCGCTCGTCAACCTGATCCTCTCGTTCCTCTGCTTCACGGTCTACGGCGTGATGCTGGCCTACCGCGTCGGTCTCGACAACACCTTTCAGGCCAGTTCGCCGTCGATGGAGAACCTCTACACCTTCATCGAACTGGGAGGCTCCCTCAACCTCCTCCTTTGCTTCTTCAACCTGCTGCCCGTACCTCCGCTCGACGGCTCGACCATGCTCGCGAGCACGTCGCGGAAGATGTACGACTTCATGCACCACCCCTTCGTCCAGCAGGCGGGGTTCTTCGTCCTGATCCTCGTGGTGTGGCGTTCTGGGGTCACGGGCCGCCTTCGCGACGCCGCCGACACCATCGCCGGCCACTGGATTGGGTTGATCGTGCGAGTTCTCGGCTGAGCCGATGCGCTCGTCGGCGCCCCTCTGCTTGCCTCGTCCGGGCGAATTCGGTACGGTGCCCCGTTCGCATCCGACCGCCAAAGCCCGGCCGCACGGCGCCGCGCGACTGGTCAGCCCCGCTCCTTGCGGCGGCCCGACTCGTCCCTGAGCGCCCCCCGACCGTGGCCCTACCTGCGTCTCGTGCCACGCGGCACGACAGGTTCGAGGCGGACGCTTGACGAGCTCCTGAAGAAGGGGACATACACATGGTCGTACTCCGTCTGAAGCGCATGGGCCGCATCCATCGGCCGTTCTATCGCCTCGGTGCGATGGACAAGCGGTCTCCCCGCGATGGACGCGTCATCGAAGAATTGGGGTGGTTCGACCCCGTCGCCAAGGACAACCAGATCAACTTCAACACCGACCGTGTGAAGTACTGGTTGAACGCCGGCGCGCAGCCCAGCGAGACCGTCGCGAACCTCCTGAAGAAGGCGGGCATCGATCCGATGGTCGGCAAGGGCAAGGGCGTCCGCAAGGTGCTCCCGAACGCCAAGCCGAAGCCCGCTGCCCCGAAGGCCGCGGCTGAAGCCAAGGCCTGACGCGGGTAGCGCTTGCAGCGGGCGAGCGCGAGGAGGTGCTCGATGCGAATCGATCTCCTAACGCTCTTTCCGGAGATGTTTCCTCCGGTGCTCGCGTCAAGCATCGTCGGACGGGCGGCCGACGCCGGCATCGCGGACTACCACGTTCACGACATCCGGCAGTACGCCCAGAATAAGCACGCGAAAGTGGATGACCGCCCCTTCGGAGGCGGACCCGGCATGGTGCTCATGTGCCAACCGGTCTACGACGCGGTGCTTTCCGTCGAAGCGCTTGATGCCCGGCCCGCGACCCGGATCGTGCTGACGCCTCAAGGCGAACCCTTGCGGCAGAAGCGCGTGGAGTGGTTGGCGACGCAAGAGAGGCTTCTCTTCATCGCCGGTCACTACGAGGGTTTCGACGAACGAGTCCTCGAGGAATTGAACCCCCTCGAACTCTCGATCGGCGACTACGTCCTCTCCGGCGGCGAACTCGCAGCATTGGTCATCGTTGACGCGGTCGTGCGGCTCCTTCCGGGGGCGCTCGGCCACGAACAGTCGGCCGCCGAGGACTCGTTCTCGACGGCCACCACCAAAGGCGGGCAGACGTTGCTGGACTGCCCGCACTACACCCGGCCGCGTGAGTGGCGAGGCCGGGAGGTTCCCGAGGTGTTGCTCTCCGGCGACCACGCAGCGATCGCTGCCTGGCGCGACGAAGAGCGACGGAAGCGAACCCGCGAACGTCGACCCGACCTCGCCTCGCATCCCGCCTCTCCCCTCGCCCCGCCGGACTGACCGGACGGCGAGACCGGGAACCGACACGTCAGACTCCACGTTGCATCCACATCGCGACCTCTGCGCACCACCAGCCCGCGCACGTCGCAGAAGCGAAGGGCCTTCGTGCTCGTCGCGAATGCGGATCGAAGGATCCGAAAGGACCGTTTGAAATGAACCGTACGCAAGTGATCGAAGGCATCGTCGCCGGCCAGCTGAAGCCCGAAGGCTTCATGCCCAAGTTCTCGATCGGCGACACCATCGACGTCCACTACCGCATCATCGAAGGCGACAAGGAACGCGTGCAGGTGTTCCAGGGCGTCTTCATCGCCGAGAAGGGTCGCGGCATCAACAAGACGATCACCGTTCGCCGCATCGTCGCGAACGAGGGCGTCGAGCGCGTCTTCCCGGTGCACTCGCCGCGCCTCGCGAAGGTCGAGCTCGTCCGCCGTGGCGACGCCCGCCGCGCGAAGCTCTTCTACCTCCGCGAGCGCTTCGGCAAGGCGCGTCGCCTCCGCGACCAGCGTCGCGGCCTGAAGGAAGAGGCGACGGCGTAAGGAAAGAACGAGGAGTCAGGAGTCAGGAGTCAGGAGCCAGTGTGGGAGAGCTCGCCACGAGCGCGATGAACGCTCGCCAGGCAGCGACCAGCTGAGCTACCCGAGGGCAATGCTGCCCCTGACTCCTGACTCCTACATCCTGACTCCTTCCTCATGCTCCGCCTCATCAAGTCCTTTTCATTCGAAGCGGCCCACTTCCTGCCCACGTTTCCCGAAGGGCACAAGTGCCGGCGGCTGCATGGGCACTCGTTCCGCGTGGACGTCGTCGTCGAAGGCGAACTCGACGTCGCCAAGGGCTATCTCATCGACTACGGCGACATCAAGAAGTTCACCGAGCCGATCGAGAAGGAACTCGACCACTACTGCCTGAACGACATCAAGGGCCTCGAGAATCCCACGAGCGAGATGATCGCGAAGTGGATCTACGACCGCTTGAAGCCGTCGCTGCCGATCCTCGCGCAGGTCGTCGTGCATGAGACATGCACGAGTCGGTGTGAGTATGGGGAGTGAAGAGGATCAAGGGGGAAGAAGGGTTCAGGGGCAAACCGCGGCCTTCGGCCGCGAGGAGTCAGGATTGAGGATTCAGGAGTGAGGGTGAAAGCACCCGACGTGCGATGCCGAGGCGCCTTTCCCACTGACTCCTGACTCCTGTCTCCCGTCTCCTCTCCGCGTTGCAGCCTCTCCATTATCTCGTCTCCATTCTCTTCCGTGCCTCCCCCTTCCTTCCACGTCTTGCACGATGCTCGCGGCCTTGCCGCGGCGGTCGGCATGTCGCACCCCTGCTGCACGAGCGTCGCGCTGCCGTTTCCGCTCTCGGCGGGCGCGGCGCGCCAGCCGGTCGCGTCGTTCGTCGACGGCAATCCGCTCGCCGACGACTGGCTGCTTGATCTTGAAGTGCCGGGCGATGTGATCATCACGTGGTCGGGCACGCTCGCGTCGACGCTTTTCGGCGACGACCCGCGCACCTGGATGCGCGCGGGCCACGACGCGTTTCGCGCCTATTGCGATAGCGCGGCCCCCACGCTCGTCGCACAAGAGCGGCGCATCGCCTTTCGCGCGCATGCGCGGCACGTCTTGAGCGACGTGCAAGGCTGCCTGAACTTCCTCCGCATGCGCGAAGGCCAGCCCTTCGATCTTGCGTTCGCCCCGGCGGACCTTCTCACGCCGGACATGCTTCCGAACGCCGAAGACCATCTGACCCGCGCCTTCGAGGCGCTCGGCTCGCGCGCGAAGGTCGTCCTTCTGCACGACGCGCTGCCGTCCGACGGCGATGACGGCGAGTTGCCCATCTTGCCGGTGCCGCTCGGCCGTGGCGTCTTGCCGGGCGACGTCCTTCGTCGCCTCGTCGCGGAGTTCGTCCCCGCGTCGACCCCGATCCTCCTACTGCCCGAAGGTCCGGCTGCGCAGATCGAATGGCTTCGTCAGCCGGTCGCGCCGGTCGTACCGCCCAAGGGCTGACGAAACGTCAGGAACGCGCTCACTTCGTCCCCGGCATGGCCTCTCGCCGGCCGATTCGTTAGTATTGGCTGCCCCGAGGCTTGGACGCCGAGAGGCTTGTCGTGCATTCTGAGGTGCAGGATGACCACGCTTGCGAGCGGGCTGGATGCCAAAGTGCTCGTACTCAACCGCGTCTTTGCGGCGGTGCGAGTGGTCGACGCGCGCCGCGCGTTCACGATGCTTGTGAAAGACATCGCGGAAGTTGTCTCCATCGAGAACGGCTCGTACGCGAGCTATTCGTTCGCGACATGGGCCGAAGCCGCCGCGTACCAGCACGAACACGAACGCGACCAACACGATTGGGTCACGACGTCGCGCTTCGCGATCGCCGTGCCGAAGATCGTGCGACTCCTCGGCTACGACCGGTTCCCGCGCGAGCACGTGAAGCTCAACCGGCGCAACATCTACGCGCGCGACGGCAGCCGGTGCCAGTACTGCGGCAAGCACTTCTCGACGCGTGAACTCACCCTCGACCACGTGCGCCCGCGCGTGCAGGGCGGCGAGAACTCGTGGGTCAACCTGGTCTGCGCCTGCGTCAAGTGCAACGCCCGCAAGGGTGGTCGAACCCCCGAACAGGCGGGCATGCGTCTCATGCGCCAGCCGGTCAAGCCGAAGCGCAACCCCGCGATCACGATCCGCCTCGGCTCGCCGAAGTACCAGTCGTGGAAGGCGTTCCTCGACGAGGCGTACTGGACCGTCGAACTCGTCGACTGAGCGGTTTGCCCCGAGTTATGCACGAATTCGGGGCGTGGTTGTCGCGTGGGCGAACGCCTGAACAATTCGTTCGCGGGCGGGTGCGCGAGCCGCTATCTTGGCTCGCGCCATGAGCAAGAAAGACAAGTCGGACTCCCACAAGGACAGCAAGAAGGATCGCCGCAAGGAACGCAAGCAGGACTCGGCCAAGAAGGGCGCCGGCCAGCAGGACGTCGTTCCGCTCGAGAAGGCCGCGGAAGAGGTCGTTCCGGCGATGCCGAAGTTCAAGCACGTCGCCAAGAAGAAGCTCTCGACCGGCAAGGGCGCGACGCCGGCCGAGGTCGGCAAGAGCCTTGTCGAACTCTTCAACGCCGGCAAGGCGGAAGAGGTGGAGAAGCTCTGGCACCACAAGAAGATCGAATCGATCGAGGCCGACGGCTCGGTCTTCCTTGGCCGTAAGGGCATCACCGAGAAGAACACTTGGTGGTACGGCAACTTCGAGGTGCACTCGGGCCGCGCCGAAGGTCCGTTCGTCGGCGCCACCGGCTTCGTCGTCCACTTCACCATCGACTGCACCCCGAAGGGCGGTGCCCGCATGACGAGCCGTGAAGTCGGCGTCTACACCGTCGAGAAGGGCAAGATCATCCGCGAAGAGTTCATGGGTTTACTCGGCGATCCCGCCTAAGGGGGCCTTCTCGGCGATCCCGCCTAAGGGGGCCTTCTCGGCGATCGCGCCTGAGGGGCCTCTCGGCGATCCGACTTGAGGGGCTGCGACGACCCGCCCGACGTTCGGCGAGAATGCGACGACGTCGGGACGCCATCGTTGCAACGGCTTCTTCGTGAACTTCTGCTTCAGCTCGCCGTGTTCGCGGCTTACTTGGCCGCGTGCGAGGCGATTTCATTGTCGCAGCCGGCTCACGTCGAGTTGGCCGTTCCCGCGCTCACGCTCGGCGTCACGCTCGCGGCGTGCATCCTCGGCGGGCCGCACAAGGCGATCGCGGCGATGCTCGCCGGCTGGATCTGGTTGCCGGCGCTGTACCCCTTCCCGCTCGCGGCATCGCTCGCGTCGGCCCAGGCGGCGATCTGCGGTCTCGCCGCGCGGGTGCTTGAACGGCGCCGCTTCCGCGTCTCGCTCGAGCGCCCGAGCGACTTCGCGACGCTCATCGCCGTCATCATTCCGCTCGCCGCCGTCGCCGACACGGCCGCGTCGTTCGGGCTGCGGTCGATCCTCGGAAGCGGCGCGACCCGCTCGAGCTCCCTCTTCATCGATCTCGCGTGGACCGCATCGATCCGTGCGCTCGGCGCGATGCTCGTCGCGCCGGTCACGCTCCTCGCGCAGTCGTTGGCGTGGCCCACGCATGTCGACCTCGCGGTGCACTGGCGGCGCGCGATCGAGTTCGTTCTCCTCACCGCGTGCGTGGCCTGCGCCGCGCTCGTCCTGCCCGCGCTCACCGACGACGGCGGCGTGATGTGGCCGGTCGCGGTGTGTCTCGCCCTCCCCTTCGGCATCCTCCTCGCGGTGCGCTTCGATCGATGGGGGGCGATCGCGATGGCAGTGATCCTCGCGAGCGCGCTCCTCTCCGGCCTTGCGATCGACGGCTCGCGCGGCCTCGAGGCGTCGACCGCCCACGCGCTCGCGACGCTCGGACTCTGGGCGTTCACGATCGCGATTCTCGCGACGACGATGCTCCTCGGCATCACCGTCGCGGCGCACCGGAAAGACTCGATGGAGATCGTCGGCGCGGCGACGCGCCTCCGTCACGTCGTCGACGCCGCGCGCCTCGGCTACTGGCAGTTCGACAAGGACTGGCGCACGATCGGCGTGAACCCGCGGCTCGCGGCGATGCTCGTCACGAGCGAAGACGCGCTCCTCGGCAAGCCGCTCCTCGAACTCGTGTCGGAGCGGGTGCGCCCCGAAGTGGTCCGGATGCTCGCGTCGATCGAGCGCGGCGATCGCTTCGAGATGGAGATCGAGTGCAAGCGAAGCGACGGCCGCCTCGCGTGGCTCGGCCTGCACGTGACGCGCACCCGCGGCACGCTCACCGCGCCCGGCGCGATCGCCGCCGTCGAAGATCTCGCCGACCGCCGCCGCGCCGAAGCCGAGCGCCTGCGCCTCGAGACGAACATGCTGCACGCGCAGAAGCTCGAGAGCCTGGGCGTCCTGGCGGGCGGACTCGCGCACGACTTCAACAACATCGTCATGGGCATCCGCGGCAACGCGGGGCTTCTTCGGGTGCGCGGCGGCAATCCCGCCGACACGCAGGCCTGCGCCGACCGCATCGACTCGCTGTGCCAGCGCGCCGCCGAGCTCGTCTCCACGTTGCTCGCGTACGCCGGCAAGGGCGACTTCGTCCTCGAGCGCTTCGCGCTGAGTCGCGCGGTGCGCGAGGCACTCGGCGTGGTGCGCCTCGTCGCGCCGCCGAGCGCGCGCTTCGAGGTGGATCCACACGACGAGACGATCGAGATCTCCGCCGATCCGCATCACTTCCGCCAGATGCTCGTGAGCATCTACGGCAACGCGATCGAGGCCCTCGCCCCCGGCGGCGGCACGGTGCGCACGCGCTGCCGACGCATCGGCGCCCGCGGCAGCGAGACCGCGATGGCCGAACTCGAGATCACCGACGACGGCTGCGGCATGGGCGACGCGACGATGGCCCGCGTCTTCGAGCCATTCTTCTCGACGAAGGGGCTCGGCCGCGGACTCGGCATGTCGGCGGCGCTCGGCATCGCGCGGCGCTTAGGCGGCACGATCGACGTCGAGAGCAAGGTCGGCGTCGGCACCGTGGTGCGCGTCCGCATCCCGCTCGCGAACGCGACGTCCGACGCCGCGCCGAACGCGCCCACCGCGCTGCCCCGCCGGCCGACCGCGATCCTCGTCGAGCCCGACGCCAGCCTCCGCGAACTCGTCGTTGCAGCCCTCGAGATCCGCGGCTACGCGGTGTCGCTCGAGCGCGACATGCAGTCGGCGCTCGCGGTCGCCGAGGAGCGGCCGCCCGGCGCCCTCGTCGCGTATGCGGGCGGCTCGATCCTCGGCTCGCTCGACCACGTGCGCGCCGCCCGTTCACGCGGGCTCGAGTGCCCCGTGATCCTCACGACCGACCACCGCGCGAGCGTCATCCTCGACGCCAACGATCGCCACACGATCTGGATCTCGCGGCCCTTCGACGTGCGTCGCTTCCTCGATGCCCTCGACCAGGCGACGGGCGTGCGGCCATCGACGACGATCGCGCGGCCGAGCGCCTGACAGGTCCGTGACAAGCGACACGCGCGTGCGCGCTCACTCGCGAGTCGCAGGCAATGACGGGCCCGGTGCCGTTCGCGGCGTCGCGGCGGGCGGAGGCTCCGGCGTGGCGGGCGCGGGCGTCGGTTCATCCTGCGGACGGTCGGCGGCGGGCACGGCGCGCTCGGGCGTGATCTCGAGCGTCGCTTCGTAGCGCACGCCGTCGGCGATGTCGCGCGAGTGTTCCACGCGCTCGATGAGCATCGATCGCGGATTGACGAAGAGATCCATCGTGGCCTCGCGCGGCATGCTCACGCTCGGCGTTCGGGGCGCGGCGCCGTTCGGCGCGTTGGCGGGCGCGGGCGACATGACGCCGCCGTCGGTCGCGTTCGTGGCGTCGATCGGCGCCGACGAGACGAAGTGGAGGCGGAGCAATTCCTTCGCGCCGATCGTCACCGGTTCGACGGCGACCGGGACGAGTTCGCCGCCCGTTCCCTGCATCGACTTCAGCGGGTTCTCCGCGAAGCGAAGCGAGAGGTGCGGCAGCATCCAGAGCTGGCGCTCGAGACGCAGCCGCCCGGCGAGCGACTGGTCGGCGGCGTCGCAATCGGCGGCCGTCGATCGGAGGTCGCTCGAGCGAACCGCGAGCGTCGAGCCGTTCACGAAGCAGTCCATGAGGCGCGACGCATTGACGCCGCCGGCGGTCTCGTCGACGGCACCATCCGTTCGGCGTCGTTCGCCGTCGATCGTGCGGTGCTCAAGACGCACCGTGTCTTCGTACACCGTGAGGTTTCGGTAGCGATCGACGAGCGATCGGAAGAGCTCGGCGGGGTCGAGCGGGCGCGATCGCTCCGTCGGGGCGACCTGTGCCATCGCCGGCGTCGCCGAAGCGGCGAGGAGGAGGACGCAAGTCGACGCTACGACGCCGAGGCCCGATCGCATGTCGCGATTGTCGACCACGGCCCGTCGAAAGGCAATTGGCGGCCGACGAAAAGGGCGAAGGCGATTGGACGCGGCGCACGGCGTGCCGCCCCTACCCGAACCCCCAACCTGACCCCCATTCCCGCCGCCCCTACCCCTGCAACCCCACGTTCAGGAGGAGCGTGATGCAGTTCGTGATCGCGTGAGCAATCATTCCCGGAACGAGCGACCCGCGCCACTCCCGGATCATGCAGAAGCCGACCGCAAGCCCGGCGAGGAGCGGTGCATAGAGAAAGCCTTGCGGATGCACGAGGGCGAAGACGGCGCTACTGACGATCGCCGACACCAGGATCGAGAGGACGGACAGGAACCCGTTGGGCGACTCGCCTCCGCTGACGTCGCGGAGGTACCGATAGAAGACGCCGCGGAAGAAGATCTCCTCGACGATCGGGGCGCAGATGCACGCGAGGAAGAAGAGGTAAAGCGTCCCGAGGATGCCCGACTCCGCCAGTTGTTCGACCGCCGGATGCGAGGGTGCCTCGCCACCGCCGAAGAGCGTGGTGAGGATCCACACGGCGATGAGTCCAAGGCCCATGAAGGGCAAGGCGATCGAGTAGCCCGCGGCGCCCCACAGGACTTCGCGGAAGCCCTTGCCGCCGTGCAGTCCGATCGCCGCGCGCGTGTCCGACCACGGCACGCCCCGCACGCGCGGCCACGCGAGCGCGAGGAGACTCACCACGAAGATGCCGGGCGCCACGAGGATGCGGACGCTCCCCAAACTCTCGATGTGCGTACTCAAGTAGATCGCGATCGATTGGAGACCGAAGAAGATCGTCATCCAGATCGCGAAGGTCTCGACGAGCACCGACCCGAGCGCGCTCGCCGGCTCGCATTGGAGTTTCAGCGATCCCGTCATCGTGAAGACGATGCAGAGCGCCAGGACGACCACGCCGACGAGGCCGATGCCGAAGTACCAGATCATCGCGCCGAAGAGGACGGCCACCACCCCCGACGATCCTGCCGCGCGACCTTCGAGCACTTCGCCGTACCACCCCAGTCGCTCCGCGTCCGCCTTGTCGAGCGGCGGAATCGGCTCCTTCAACTCGGCGGCCTCCAGTCGTTTTTCGGTGGCCGCGAGAAGCGCCTGATCCTCCGCCGAGAGTGGCGCTCCGTTGATGCCGTCGCGAAGCGAGTCGAGCGACGTCCGCGCGGCGGCTGGCCCCGAGACGGCGTGCACCAGAATGGCGTACGCGATCCGCTGGATCGGAGTGCCGTCGCGAAGCTGCGCCGCCTGCGCTTCGACAATCTGCGGTTCCGGTCGGCCAAGCGACTTCAGGAGGGCGTCGAATCCAAGGACGGTCCGCCCCTGCATCACTTCGACCGCGCCGAGCCGGCTCGGCTCCTTCGGGGCGTTCGGGTTCGACCCGTCCGACCCGACCGGGAGCGTCCAGAGGACAAAGAGGATCCCGATCGCGAGCCACGCGATGACGGTGCCGAGCGGGGAGCCGTAGCGCTTGCCGCCGAGGGGGCCCCCGCCATGAGGGTTCGCCATGGTGCCCTGCGATGGCGAACGATCGAAGGGCGGAGGATCGAACGGCGGGGAACCGGGAGGTCCGGAGGGGCTATCGCTCGGCATCGGTAGGGTGTCGTCGGTTCAGGGACGGGGCGAGGGTCGAGAAATGTGGGCGCGATGTGGACGCGACCCCATACCGGCCCCCATGCCTCCGGGGTGCCCGATCATCGCAGGTCGTTGGAGCGGCGGGAGGCCCCGCAGGCGGACGGTTCCGAGGCCGGATCAGGCCGATTCCACCGAGCCGAACCGCTCCGAACCCTTGACACCCCCTCGCGCGACACTATCTTGTGCGATTCTCGCTCGCGCGGATTGGGAGGTGCCGGAACGCCGGCCGCTCGTCAACCGATCCCCGCGGCGTCGGCTTTGCGCCCGTCTGCCTCTCAGGCCCCTCGAGCGTGCGTGCACTCTCGCGGCGTCGCCCCCGAATCGATTCCGCTGACCGCTGCGTCAGCGTGAAGATCCGGTCGAGAGCCAAACGATCTGCAACGACGTCTGCAGGGACGAGTTCCGAGTTCGTCGAGGCGCCGCTTCGACACCGCCTCATCTCGCGATTCTTTCGCGCCTCGTGCGCTCGCCTCCACTACGGACCCAAGGGTTCAGGACTCGATCGATGCCCCGCCAGACCTTCGTTGCCAAGCCCGGTGAAGTCAAGACCGTGTGGCGCCATATCGATGCTGAAGGCAAGACCCTCGGCCGCCTCGCGACGGAAGTCGCGACGGTTCTCATGGGCAAGCACCGCCCCGAGTACACGCCGCACGTCATCACCGGCGACTCGGTGATCGTGACGAACGCCTCGAAGATCGTGCTCACCGGCAACAAGCTCGATCAGAAGACCCGTCGCCGTTGGAGCGGCTACCCGGGCGGCCTCAAGGTCCGCACGTACCGCCAGGAGCTCGACTCGCGTCCGGAGCGCCTCGTCTTCGAAGCGATCACCCGCATGATTCCGCGCGGCCGTCTCGGCCGTCAGGTCATGACGCGTCTCCGCGTCTTCGCGGGCGCGACCCACACGCACCAGGCGCAGAACCCGATTCCGTTCGACACGAAGCCCGAAAGCCACTCGGCGACCAAGTAACCAGCACACCCGTACGCGGCTCGCACGCCGCGGTTGAGCCCGCACGCGGCGCAGGCCGCGGTTGAGATAGGCACCTGACATGAACGAACAGACGACCGCTCCCACACCCATCGTTTCCCGCGGCCCCGACTCGAAGGGCTGGTACTGGGGCACTGGCCGCCGCAAGACGGCGGTGGCCCGCGTGCGTGTGAAGGCCGGCAGCGGTCAGTTCATCGTCAACGAGAAGCCGCTCGACGTGTACTTCACCGAAGAGCGCGACCTCAAGAACATCATGGGCGTCCTCGAGCGCGTGAACCTCAAGGGTTCGGTCGACGTCCGCGTGAGCACCGACGGCGGCGGCTTCACCGGCCAGGCCGGCGCGATCCTCCTCGGCCTCGGCCGTGCGCTCATCAACTACGACACCAACCTCTTCCCGGCGCTCCGCGAGACGGGCATCCTGACCCGCGACGACCGCAAGGTCGAGCGTAAGAAGTACGGCCAGGCCGGCGCCCGTCGCCGCTTCCAGTTCAGCAAGCGCTGAGTTGGGCACGAGCCTCTCGCAGGCTCGATCACAGCCACCATCAACGACACAAGAAGCCCGCCGCGAAGGCGGGCTTTTTCGTCGGTGCGTGGCGCCCGGAACTCGGCACGCCGCATCGCGCGCGGTGTGATTCAGGAGTTCGTCGTGGCGTCCGACTCCGCCGAAGCGTCCTCGCCGGCCGGGTGCTGCGAGGTCATGCCGTCGCGCACCGCTTCATCCTGCGAGACCTTGAGCGCCGACGCGAGAAGGATTGGCGCGCTCACGAAGCACATGAAGATCGCCGCGACGGCCATACTCGCGAAGACGCTCCAGCCCCCGCCCTGCACCACGATGACCGCGCCGACGACGGCCGCTAAGACAGCGATCACCGGAAGCGCGATGACGGCAAAGAGGATGCGTCCGCTGACGCGTGCGCGGTGCTCGTCGCCGAACTCCTCGTCGCGATGGAGGAGCGAGTCGTTCGTGAGATCGCACGACAAGGGATGCGGGTGCAGCGACTCCTGCTGGTGTTCGCGGATGTACGCGGATCGTGCCATGAAGGCCCTCCCGAACTGGACCGCGACGATCCCGCGCGATCGGTCTCGCGAGCGCACCGAATCGGCGCGCCGCGTGGGCGAGGGAGTGTCACAGTCGAAGTGCGAGGGCGATCTCTCGATCGGAGCCGCAGGCGACGCGAGTTCGAACGCGTCGTGCGCACGCGCTATCGGCTCGTCTGCCGGGCGTCGCAGTTCGATCGTACGGCTACGCGCCCCGCACTCCGTCGGCAAACTTCGAGTCGGCGCGTTTCCGCCCGAATCGGGCGTTTCCTCGCGCCTTACGGTTGCGGCAACGCGGTCGTGTCGGCGAATGGCGAGCGGAGGCGAAGCGTCACCGGCGCGTCTCGGTCGCAGACGAGCGCGCCGTCGACCACCCGAAGTTCGGCGCATTGGATCGAGCTGCGTCGCGCCGGATAGGGCATGACTCCATTCCGTTCGGGAAAGTCCTGCCCGTACGGATGCGTGAAGTAGACGATGAGCGCGCGATCGCCCTCGACGACGACGTCGGCGTGCTTGCCGATGCTGCCGTCGTCGAGCCGCGTCCCGGGCGTCTCGAGGATCTTGCCTTGGTACGTCCACTCGGTGAGATCGCGCGAGCGGTAGACGTCGAGGCCGCTGTCGGGATCCTTGAGGAGCCAATGGAAGCCGCCGAGCGCGAAGACCTTCGGCGCCTCGCCGTAGAGTTCCGACACGCCCGGATCGGCCGCCGGCGTCCAGGTGACGAGATCGTCGCTGTCGACCGCGAGCGTCGCCGATCCGTGCGCCTCGTCCTTGTACCAGAGGCGCCAGCCGCCGCCGGGCTTTCGGAAGAGCGACGGATCGATGCAGCGATCCGACGTGAGCGGCAGGCGCCCCACGCGCGTCCAGCGCCCGAGTTCGCCCGACCCGAGGTCGGCTGCAACGTAGTGATCGATAAACCGCGTCCCCGACCAATCGACATGCACGCCGGGGACGACGGTGACGAAGAGGTGATGGCGGCCGTCGTCCCCGCGCACGATGTCGGGGGCCCAGAGCGAGTGCGGCTCGTCGCCCGACGGCAGCGGCAATGTTTCGAGGTAGCGCCACGTCGCGCCGCCGTCGACCGACTCGGCAACGCCGAGTTTCGTCTGATGGCACCATTCGACGCCGGGGAGATGGAGCCGCGCGCGGCGCTGCGTGTAGAGCATCCACCACGCGCCGCGCGACGGGTTGAAGACGACGACCGGATCGGCCGCGCCGTCGAACGGCGGATCGCGGAAGAGCGGCGCGGGAACGTCGTCCGAGGCGCTGGCGGCGTCCGCGCGATCGAGATCGACGCCCATCTCATGAAAGCGCGCCGCCGCGTGCAGGAAGTGCGCGGTGATCCAGAACACCGTCCAGCCCTCGCTGTAGCCGCCGCGCATGCGCTCGACGTCGGACATGTCGCCGTGCTGCGCGAAGTTCGTCTGCTGGATCTGCTCCCCCTGGCTTCCGAACTCGTCGATGAGCTGGCCGCACGAGCGATACATCACGGCGGCGAGTCGGCACAGCTCCTCGCGCCCGAGCAGGCGGCCCATGCGGTGAATCTCCGGCGCGTAGAAGACGCCGAACACGTCGAGATGCTGGTTCTGCGCGGAGACCACCGTCCATCCGCGCGACGCGAAGGCGTGGTCGCGCAGGCGTCCGGGCGGAAGGTCGATGTCGCTCAGGACCGTCCAACTCAACGTTGCATCCATCGCATGCTCCGCGCGGCGCAGCCACGCGACATCGCCGGTGTGGTCGAAGCACGCGAGAAACGCCTGAAACGCGGCCCACGCCCCTTCCTTGTCCTCGCAGCGGGCGTCGAGCGTGCCGCCCCAATAGGGCTCCGCCGTTCCGATGTGGCGCTCCGCCGCGACCGTCGCGATGCGCATCCCAGCCTGCGCGCAGATCGGCGACTCGAGGATCCGCGACGCGCGCAGCAACGGAGAGACGAAGAACGCCTCGTTCGTCGAGACCGGCCTCCAGTCCGCCCGCAGCACGCGGCGGGCGTGCAGTTCGCACGCGCGGCGCAGGAAGTCCTTCCACGCCGACACGTCCAGGCCGCGCCGCGCCCCCGCGTCGATCGCCCGCGAGATCGTCTCGAGCGCCTGCCCCTGCGAGACGAAATCCTGCTCGGTCCACTGACCGTTCTCGACCGTGTAGCGCTGGAGGAACCCGTTCTCGTTGAAGGGAGCTGTCACGAGGAGATCGAGCGCGCGGACGGCATCCTCGCGCCACGACGGCCACGTCGACTCGTCCCCCATCGCGAGGAGGTAGTAGGGCACGGTCTCCGCCTGGCCGCACCAGCCCATGACGTAGTGCGTCCCGTCGACGAAGTCGGGATACATCTCGAAGCCGCTCGCGGCGCCGCGGTCTCGCCAGCGCGAGCGCGCGAACGCGAGCTTCTCCTCGACGATCCGCTTCGCGGTCGGCAGGCCGTCCACGCAAAGCGAGGCCCGCCGGATGGCGGTCGCAAGCGGCGTGCGGAAGCCATGCCCGCGGTCGGCCACCGGATACGCCTGCAACGCGAACTCCTTCTCGACGACGACACCGGGCTTGAGATCGAGCCACGTCTCGTCGTACGCCATGAACTCGCCCTGCCGCGCCTTCACGACCGCGTTCCGGCCGTTCGCCGCGCACGGACCCGAGTACGCCGCGAGCTCGTAGCCGTCCGCGAGCGGCGTGACGCCGAGCGACCACCATTGGTCGCGCCGCGCGGCGCCGGGAACCGGCGCGGGCACCGTGTGCAGCGCCGCGCCGCCGCCGGGCCACTCGACGCTCGCGAAGGGAATCGAGTAGCGGTGCTCCTCGTGATACGAGCGCTCGCCGACCGCGCCGGTGTTGACGACGACGGCCGCCTTCGCGCGCGTCGAGGCATCGCGAGGATCGACGCCGCTCGTCCTCGCCCCCGACGGATTGCCGTAGAACGAGATGCCCGGGAGAAACGGCACGGCGCCGGACCCGGGCTCCGCGGCGGGGTCGGCGTCGGGCGCGATCCAGCGGACGCTGAGCGTGCAACGACGAAGCGTCTCCGTCCCTTTCCACTCGTAGCGCCGCCGGCCGACGACGACGTCGCCGTCGACGCGATACGAGTCGCGAAGTTCGAGCCGACCGCTCGCGAGGTCGATGTGACCCGTGAGGATCGTCCAGCCGTTCTCCACGCGCATCGCCTCGGGCGCCGCGTGGCGCCATCCGGTCGGCCAGCCGTCCGACCAGTCCGTGGCGATCGACCAGAGCCCTTCGGAGGGCGATTCGAGCAGGCCGCCGTCGGCCGCCTGCAGCCGCACGCGCATCGGCGGGCCGGGCAGGATCTCCAGGTCGGGAATGGCGGCGAGAAGCGTGGCGACGACGACGGCAGCGACCGACATGGACATGCCTCGAACGTACCAAGCCTTCGGATCCGCAGCGTTCGCGGCCAATCCGAAATCCGGCGACCCTCGCTTGCGCCTTCCGCCCCGTGTCTGCGTGTACGAGGCATGACCCCCGAACTGCCCACGCTCGTGCACGTCCCGCCCCGGCTCGCCGACATCGAGTTCACGGTGCGGCTCGCCGCCGAGTTCCGCGAACTGGAACTCCCGACCGAGGACGTCGACTTCACGAACCCGATCCAGTTCGCCCCGCTCTACGCGGCGATGGCGAGCTACGGCGCGGTGCTTCTCACCGTTGCAGCTCGACCGGCCTACGACAACGGCTCGCTCCGCGAGTGGCTCGGGTACCTCTGCACGACCGAGGGGCTCACGCTCGTCTCGCTCGAGCGGAGCACGCTGAACGGTCGACCGACGATGGTCGCCGAAGCGACGCAGCCGAGCGACGCGGGCGTGATGCGCATCCGCACGCATCTCATCGAGGACGGCGGACGGCTTCTCAACATCAGCATCATCGCGCCCGACGCGCTCTGGGCCGGAATCTCGCCGACGCTCATGGCGATGCAGCAGACGTTCGAGCTGCTGCGCCCGCGCGGAAGCACCGTGCCGCTCGAACCGAACGCAGCGCCCGATGCCGACGCTGCAACGTCGAGCGATTCGGAGCCTGGCGCCGACGGCGGCAACGCGGAGTCGTCGGAGGCCCCCTTCTGCACCTGCCTCGACCCCGAACATCCGACCAACGTGCGCCTGCGCGACGCCCGCGTCGGCCTCGTGCCGCGCGTGCACGAACAGGCGACCGCCACGCGGCACGCCCTCGTGGCCCCGGCCGCGATCGAGGCGCTCATCCGCGTGCCCGCAGGCTGGCACGTCCTCGACGACGGCACGCGCACGCTCGTCTTCGACGCCGCGGGTCGCATCCAGATCAGCCTGAACCTTCGCCCGATCACCGACGTCGACACGTTCCTCCGCGGCGTCGAGCGCGAGCACCGATCGCAGCAGCCGTCGCTCCAGACCCTGATCACGATGCTCGGCCGCTATCCGGCGATCCTTCTCCACCAACTCCAGGTCAACGGCGAGCAGCTCGAACAGGGCTTCCTCGTCCATCCCGAAGGCTGCGACCGGGACGGCCTCATGCTCGTCGCCCGCGTGACCGCCGCGGAGAAGGACATGGGCGACGCGATGGAACTGATCGACACGATCTTCGGCAGCGTCCTGACGCCGCGGGCGCTCACCCAGGCCTAACAGCCCGTCACGACAGGCCGTGGATGCGGTGCGGCGGCGGAGACGCCACAATGGGGGCGCGGCTCCGCCGTCGCTCGCATGCTTCCACTGATCTTCGCCATCACCGCCTTGCTTGCGTTCACGGCCGCGTGGGCGCTGATGTCGCTGATCGTCGGGCGCGAGGATTTCGCGGAGCCGCGATGCGCCGCCTGCAACAGAGACGTCTCCGATCGCCTGTGGCCCGACGCCGACGGCGCCGCGCTGACCTGCGCCTGCGGCGCGACGCTTGACGGTTCGAACGACTCCACGTTTCGCTCGACGCGCCGCGTTCGTGGCCGTCGCGTGCGGAGCCGACGAGGGAAACTCGGCGTCGTGGCGCTTGTCGCGCTCCTCGCCGCGATCCTCACGACCGACGCCGTGCTTCGAGCCCGTGGCCTGACGTGGTGGCGCGTCGTGCCGGAGTTCGTGGTCATTCAGGGCGTCGAGAGCCGCTCGAAAGACGCGCGCGAGGAAGCGGAGCGGCGGGCGGTCGCGGGCACCCTCTCGGTCGATGGGGCGCAGGACCTGATCGCGCGCGCGGTCTCGGCGGGCATGTACGACCTCGACGAGTCGGTCGCCCGGACCGCGCTGGGCGCGCCGTCGTCGCGGGAAGCCTTCCTCGCGCGCTTCTTCAACGTCACCGCCTCCCCCACGATCGATTGGCAGAAGGCGGAGCCCGCGCCGAACGGCACCGTGAAGCTGCGGGTCATCAACATCTACTCGCCGTTCGTCACGAGTTTCGTGCGCCTCGAGGCGGTGCGCATCGACGGGGTCCAAGTCCCGTGGAGGCTCGAACGGGACGAGACGGTGGGAAGCTTCGGCACCGGCCATCGCATCCTGCTCGATCGAGGCGATCTCTTCTGCACGCCGCTCGCTCCGCTCTCGCCGAGCGGATCGAAGGTGGAGATCGACGTCACCCTCGCGCTCGGGCCGCACACGCTGGGCGTGCCGTTTGATCCGTACATCGATCCCCCGCTCGGCGACACGGCGCGCCCCCCGTCCGAATGGTGCGTGCCGGTCACGTCCATCACGCGCACGATCCGGTGCGTCCTGCCGCCGCCGCAGCCACTTCCGAACGCGAGCGTGCAGCCATGACGCCCGCCGCGCTTCTCGTCGTTGCAGCCGTGTTCGCCGTGGCGGGCGCCCTGGCGAGGCCGATCGCCGCGTTCGCGCGCGGGATCATCGTGGGCCGCCCCGTCCTCATGCCTCCGCGGTGCGCCGGCTGCGGATCGCAGCTGCGCGGCGCCGGCCGCTCGTTGCCCGAGGCCTGCCCCGAGTGCGGCCGCCCGACGGGCGATCCGCGCGCGGTCCGCCGCACGCGCCCGGCGCATGCGCACGACACGCTCTCGCCGTTGCGTCGATCCGGCGCGCTCGTCGCGACCGCGGTCGTGGCCGCGTGCGCGCTCGGCGTTGCAGCCTACTGGGCGGTCGCCGTCGCCCGGCGGCTGCCCTCGCCATCGTCGACCGGCGGGATCACCGTCCGCCCGACGAAGGGATCGCACGAGGCGTGCCTCCGTTGGGCGCGCGGCGAGGTCGAGATGCTTTCGCCGACCGACATGCAGCTCGTGCAGAATCTCGACGGACAGGACGGGGATGAGCTCCGGGCGTTCGTCGAGGCCCTCCTCGAAGGCTCGCGCGCGCCCGACCGCCGCACCATCCTCGTCGCGGCCGCCGTCGAGAGCGCGCGCCGCGATCCGGCATCCGTTCCGACGCTTCGAAAGGCGATCGCCGAGCGCATCGTCGCTCCCCGTTGCATCGCGACGACGAGCGTGGCGCCCGGCGGCGAGATCGTGGTCGCGCTGGTGCAGCCGGTGATCGCGGCGCACGCGTGGATGGCCATCGAGGGTGCGCGTCTCGACGGAGCGCCGTTACCGCTCTCGAGCGCCCAGTCCGGCCCGGGCCAGGGGCTCCTCGAGACGGGCGTGAGCGCGACCTCGCAGCTCCTCGCGAGCGCGACCGCTCCGCTCGCGCCCGGCACCTATGCGCTCGAGATCGACTGGAGCGCGGACTGGCCGCTCGTCGGACCGAACGGCGCACCGACCGTCCCCGGCCTCTTCCCGACCCGGGCCACGGAGCGCCGCACGCTCGTCGTTGCAGCCGCGCCCGAGACGATCGAGGCGTCGACGCCGTTCGACGCACTCTCGACGTTGCAATTCGCCGAGCAGCCGTACATCGTCCTGATGCCGCCGGCGTTCGCCGAGGAAGGCCGCGTCGGGGCGTGGATCCGGTTTCCGTCGATGCCGTTCGCCTTTCATGGCACATGGTCCGTGCGAACGCCGCCCGTGGCGTGCGACGCCGCGGCGTCCCCGGCGCCGGCGACGGTGTGGTCGCCGCTCTCGAACCTCGGGTTCGAGATGAGCACGCTCGACCTCACCGCCGCGGGACTCGTGCCCGACCCGCGGCTCGCGGACACGGAGAGCGTCCGCCTCCGGTTCGATCCCGCGCCCACGCCTCCGACCCGACCGCCCGAGTCCCTGGCTGCAACGCAGAGGTGGGGCGCGACGCCCGGTCGAGCGCGGGATTCGTCCGTCCGCGAACCGATCGAATTCGTCTTCCGTCGATGGCCCCTAAGCCGCGACGGCACCACGTTTCACCTCGAACGCATCGAGCGGGCCGAGCCGCTCCCCAAGTGACTCCGCAGCACGCGAGCATTCTCGACGATGGCGATTGACCTCACGTCCCTCTGGAACTTCCGCGATCCCGCCCTGAGCGAAGCCCGCTTCCGCGCGGCCCTCGCCGACGCGACCGGCGACGACGCGATCATCCTCCGCACGCAGATCGCCCGCACCCTCGGGCTCCGCCGCGACTTCGACGGCGCGAGGCAGGCGCTTCGCGAGCTCGAGCCGCTGCTCCACGTTGCCGGCGCCGAGGCCCGCGCGCGGCACCGTCTCGAAGTCGGCCGCACCCATGCGTCGGCCACGCATCGCCCTGAGGACGTGACCGACGACGCTCGCACGCTCGCTCGCGCCGCGTTCGAGGAGGCCCGTGCCCTCGCCCGCGCGAACGCGCTCGACGCGCTTGAGATCGACGCGATCCACATGCTCGCGTTCGTGGACACGACCCCCGAGGCGCAGCTCCACTGGGCCCGCGAGGCGCTGGCGGTGTCGCTCTCGTCGTTGCAGCCCGATGCGACCCGCTGGCAGCCGTCGATCCGCAACAACGTGGGCTACGCCCTGCATCAACTCGGCCGTCTTGACGAGGCCCTCGACGAGTTTCGCCTGGCGCTCGCCCTACGCGAGCGCGGCACCGACGCCTCCGCGACGCGCGTGGCCCGATGGATGGTCGCGTGGACGCTGCGGTCGCTCGGGCGCGTCGACGAGGCGCTCGCGATGCAGCAGGCCCTCGAGACCGACTGCGACGCCGCGGGCGCGCCCGACCCCTACGTCTTCGACGAGCTCTCCGCGTTGCATCGGGCGCGGGGCGACGACGCCGCGGCGGCGCGCTATGCGGAGCAGGCGGCACAGGCACGGGCCGCGAAATAACCCTGGTCACGTCCGAGCGCGGCGCTCGTCGTCGGCCACGAGCGCGGTCACGCGCGCGACCGTAGTGCGCTCCTCGCGCGCCAGCTCCTCCAGCGTGCGCGGACGCTCCCCCTGCCAGCCGTAGCGGCGCGCGAGGAGCGGCGTCGCATGCGTCCGCGCGGGGCGATCCACGAGCTCTTGCCACGCCGCGAGCCGTTCGAAGAGGCGCGGCAGCGGCAGCGATCCGCGCTCGTGCCGCGCGAGCGCGCGGTCGCGACGTCCGCCGCCGTCGCTGCCGAGCCCGTGCCGCGCGACCATGAGGTCGGCGTCGTGCGCGATCACGCGCCGCGGCACCTGGCGCCGCGCCGGGTCGACGGTCTCGATCGTGTCGTCGACGACGCGCACCGACTCCTCCACGAGTCGGCGGATCTCGTCGGCCGGACGCCGGGCGAGGCCGCCGCCGAGCGCCTGCTGCACGCGGCCGATCGCCACGCCGAGCCAGCGCTCGACCAGCTTTCGCTTCACGCGCAACGCCCAACGGAGGTCGGTCTCGATACGGTCGAGCGTCGCGCGGTCGGGTTGCCGCGCGAGCCCCTCGACCGCGCCGCGCGCTCGACGTTTCAGGAGGTTGTAGGCCGCGAGCATGAGCTCCTCCTCGGCGAGGAGCGCCGCGTTCGGCGTGCGCTCCGTCGCGAGCGCCTCGAGAAGCGCGATCGCCTCCGGCGCGGGGAACGCGGTCGCGAGTCCTCGGGCCACGATCGGGGACTCGAGGATGGTCGCGTCGGCGTCGGGCCGCTCGAACGTCGCGAACTCGGTCCACGTCAGCCGCGCGGCCCGCAGGCGCTCGGCGCGCACGGTGTCGACGCGACGGCGGATCGCGTCGGCCTTCACCTTCAGGCGCTCGCCGATGCGTTCGATCGGGATCCCCGCCCGCCACGCGCGATAGGCGAGCTGCCGTTCGCGGAAACTCCGGTCGGTCGACGCAGGCCGCACGCGTCCGCCGCCGATCCGCTGCAGGAGCTGCCGTATCGCCTCATGCGACCTGCCGAGGTCCTGCGCGACCTTCTTCGCCGCCAGGTTCTCCGTCGCGCCTGCCGCGACGAGGGACCGCACCTTCGCGAGCGCGGCGCGCGCCACCTCCGGCTCCATGCGCGTGAACTCGGCTGCAACGCGGACAAGGTCGGGGTTCGCCGCGGCGAAGCGGCGATACGCCTCGCGGTAGACGCCCACGCGGCTCCGCCCGTCGGGAAAGACGAGCCGGTGCACGATGAGCCCGCGGCTTCGCCAACGCCGCAGCGTCTTCTCGACGACACCCGCCTCCGCCGCGAGATCGGTCAGCGTGACCGCGCCGCCGTCGCGGGCTTCCGCCGCGACCGGCACGCGCTCGGAGCAGTGCAGGATGAACGTCGACAGCTCCTCCCGAAGCACGTCGCCCGCGATCGGCCGCGGCTCGGCGTCGTCGGGCCGATAGCCGGTCACGCGCCAGACCACGAACTCGAAGGGATACGGCGCGGCCGGATCGATGTCCGGCACGAGCGCCTCGGCCGCTTCCATCTGCCGGCGCACCGCATCGGGCGGCGCGAATGCGAGCTGCCGCTCCAATTCCTCGAGAAGTGCGGTCTTGTAACGGGCCCGACGCGGCATCCGGGCCGATTGTAGAGTCTGCGTCCCGAAGGCCCTCGCCACATGCAGCGACTCATCCGTTCCTCCATCGACCGTCTTCTCGCCCGCTCGCCGCGCGTGCGCGGCATGGTCGCTGGCATGCTCGGCCATCGCCTCACACCGCTCGACCTCGACTTCCTCCGCGCGATTCCTCAGGGCCTCGTCGTCGATCTCGACCGGCAGTTCGACTATCGGCGCTCGGCCGACCCGTCGGCGCGCGGCCTCGAGAGCGTCCTCTGGTCCGTCCTCTGGGAAGCGAGCGCCACGCGGCGCATCGGGTCGCCCTGCCCGCTCCTTGCCGAGTTTCGGCTGCGCGGCAAGCGATTCCGCATGGAGCTCGACCTCGCCGAGAGCCCCGAGTGCGGCTACGCGCTCCGCAACCCCACCATCGAGCTCACGTCACTCCTCGTTGCAGGCGGCGACGTGATGCTCGACATCGGCGCGAACGCGGGCTTCCACGCGCTGACCGCCGCGTGCTTCTATCGCCGCGTCGTCGCGTTCGAGCCGACGCCCGCCACCGCGGACCGTCTCGCGAGGAGCGTCGCCTTGAGCGGATTCGGCAACGTCGAGCTTGAGCGCTGCGCCCTCTCGAACGCGAACGGCACCGCGACATTCGCCATCGATCCCACGCACTGCGGCACGAATCGCATCGGCACCGGCGCGCAGACGCTGTCGGTCCCGATGCGGCGCCTCGACGATCTCGTCGCCGAGCGCGGCGCGTCGTTCGGCCGCGTCAGCCTCGCGAAGATCGACGTCGAAGGCCACGAGTGCGAAGTGCTCGAGGGCGCTCGCGAGCTCGTCGCCCGCGACCGCCCGACGCTTTTCGTCGAGTTCAACACCGCCGCGCACTTCGACCGCTTCCGCGCGATGCTGCCGGCGGGCTACCGCGCGTGCACCGTCGACGTCGACGGACGCGAGACGCCGATCGCGACCGCCGCGCAGGCCGTGGCCGTGCGCGACGTCACGTTCCGCGCCTGAGGCAACGCCTCGACGGTCACCGCGGCATGAGCGTCGCCGCCACTCGTCGTTGCAGCTCTGGAAACGCGCGGCCGAACGCACCGATCGCACCGACAAGGGAACGCCGCTCGAGCACCGATGCGACGAGCGCGGTGCGCCGATGCCCCGCGCGCAGCCGCTCGCGCCAGAGTCGCTCGTAGCGTCGCCGCTCCTCGACGCCCCACGCGCCCCGCTCCGCCGTCGCTTCGACGAGGGCCGCCGACGAGGCGAGCGCCCACGTGATGCCCTCGCCGGTGAAGGGTTCGACGTATCCCGCCGCGTCGCCGACGAGCGCGACGCTGGGCGCGGTGCGGGCCCGCGTCGACCACGGCATCGGGCCGACGGCCGCAAAGCCGAAGGCGCGCTCGCGCCAGCCGTGCCCCAAGAGCGCGCGAAGGGTCGGCGCGCGTGCGGCGAACCAGTCGATCGCGTCGAACGGGCGCGACGGCATGTCCGCGTTCGAGGCCACGCACGCCGCGAGGTGCCATCGGTCGGCCGTGCGGACGACGCCGAGATAGCCGCCGTCCGCGACGTACATGCGGATCGCATCGGCCGGCTCCGACGCGTCGTCGCCTCCGCGCCGAGGCACGTCGAGCGCGAAGCCGAACTTGCGGCCGACGCGCTCGCCCACGAGCCCGGCCGCGCGGGCCACCCCGCTTCCGAGGCCGTCGGCGCCGACGACGAGCCGCACCCGCGCGGTCACGCCGTCGAGCGTCACGTCGGCCCCATGGTCGTCGTTGCCGACGAGCCGCGCGGCAACGCGGAGACGGACGTCGACGCCCGCGCCGGCCGCGCGATCGAGGAGCGCGGCGTCGAGCGCGCGCCGGTCGATCGCCACGCCCTCGCCTGCGAAGGCCTGCTCGGCGACGCGCGATTCCCCGTTGCCGTCGACCCGGAGGACGAGGCCGCGCCGCGTCGTCGAGCCGTGCGCGTTCACGAGCGACGCCACGGCGTCGGTGCCGAGGAGTTCGACGAGCCGCGCGACGCCGTGCGGATGGATGCAGTGTCCGCAGCACTTCGCACGGCCTCGTTCGGCGCGATCGACGAGCGTGACGCGCCACCCGCGGCGCGCGAGCCCGATCGCCGCGGCGCTTCCGGCCGGGCCGGCACCGATCACGAGCGCGTCGCAGGAGTCGTTCGCCGAGGTCACGCCACGAGCGTACTCAGCACGGTCCCCACGCACCGAGGAGGATCGCGAGATCGTTCGGCCCGACGGTCGCGTCGCCGTCGAGGTCCGCGCCGGGGAATCCCCACGCGCCCAGCAGGATCGCGAGGTCGGGCGGGCCGATCGTGCCGTTGCCGTCGAGATCGCCGTTGCACTCGCAGGCATCCGGGACGCCGTTCACGTTGGCGTCGATCGCCGCACGAAAGAGCCCGGCGCACCACACGTTGGCGGCCCCACCGGCCAAGGGGGCCAAGGTCGGCGACGACCCCGGCGTCTCCACGTCGATCGACTCCGCGTTGCCGACGACCGTGTAGGTTCTCGGCGTTCCCGGCGCGGCGCCGACCGACCGCACGAAACTCGACGTTGCAGCCGACGTCACGCCCTTCACGCCGAGGCCGACGAAGTAGCGCGTGCCCGAAGGGCCGAGCGCGAGCGGCGCGAGGCGCACGCGATCGATGCCGTAGCCGGCGGCGGGCGAGATCCCGACGATCGCGCGAAGCGTCGCATCGGACGGATCTCCGTCCTGGTCGGGATCGTCGTAGACGGCGACGAACGCAGGCTGCGTCGACGTGGGCGCGTACCAGTCGGCGTCCACGCCGCGAAGGATGCCGTCACTTTCCGACGGCACCTCGAGCGCCACGAGGAAGAGGACCGCGATCTCGGGCGCGCCGACGAGACCCCAGCCGGCGGTCCCCGGCACGGCCTCGGTGACGGCGCTCCGCACGAGCGCGGTCTCGCACGCGTCGATCTCCGCGTTGCCGTCGCAGTCGTGCGTCGCGAGGTCGCACTCGTCGGGGACAAGGTTCGCGTCGCAGTCGGGCGCCCCGAGGACCGTGACGTTCGCACCGTCCGCGATGCCGTCGCCGTCGCAATCCGCACCGATGTCGGTGACGTCCGCCACGCGCACGCCGCCGATGGCGAACGACGAGGGCCCGCGCACGAGGGAGTGCGCCCATCGGCCGTTGGCGAGCGCGACCGCGCCGCCCGCGCGGCTGTCGAGCGCGCCGAGGTCGGTCGGCGCGGCCTGCGCGAGGAGTTCCGGAATGCGGCCCGACACGCGGTAGAGCCACGCGCCGCCGTCGACGGCCGCGGTGCCAGGGTCGTCGAGCGTCGGCGAACCGATCGCGACGACGTCGCCGTCGAACGCCACGGCACCGAGCGCCTCGCCGGACTGCGTGCCGAGGATCTCGGTCTGGAACGCCCACGACGCGGCGGCCCGGTCGTAGACGAAGACCGTGCCCGCGTCGTCGCCGCCCTTGTCGGAACCTGGAGCTGCAACGGCGAGACGATGGCCGCTCACGGCGAGCGCCGCACCGAAGCGGTCGCCGGGCGCAAGGCCGTTCGGCGTCTCGACGAAGCCCTCGAACGATGGCGGCGTCGCGGTCGCGACGTCGAAGGCGGTCACGACGCCGGCGTCGGACGCTCCGGTGCCTGCAACGCGGAGACGCTCGCCGTCGATCGCGACGGCCGTGCCCCAGTCGCCGAGGACGACCCCGTCGATCGCAGGCGGCGCGAGCGTGATCGCGGCCCCCACGCCCGCGGAGGTGACGGGTACGAGTTGAACGGCGCCGGCGCTGCCGATCGCGAGCGTCGCGCCGTCGAACGCGAGCGCGCGCCCGAAGCGGCGGTCGGCGAGCGGCGCGGCAACGCCGAGCGCCTCGACGAACTGCCATGAACCGCCCGAGTCGCGTCGGAACGCATGGACCACGCCTGCGTCGAGCGCATCGCGGACGGCCGCGTAGGGCTGCGCGACGAAGAGCCACTCGTCGTCGCCGACGACCGCTGCCCCGAAGGCGCCGTCGCCTCCGGCTTCCCCGAGCGGCCTTCCGAACGGCGCGAGACGCTGCACCGGCACCCAGCCTGCAACGCCGAGATCGTCGTGCCGCGTCCAGATCTCGACCCAGCCTTCGCTCGAGGCGCCGAGCGGACCGGTCGTCACGCACCCGACCCCGATCGCGTCGCCGACGATCGCGATGGAGCGACCGAAGGCCGAGGCCGGCAACGGGGCCGAGGCGGAGATCGTGCGGCCCAGCGCGATCGGCGACGCACCGCCCCACGGCGGTGCCGCCAAACCCGGCGCCGCGGAGATCACGGCGAGACAGGCGGCGCAAGCTGCAACGGAGACCGTACGCACGAGGCCGCGATCGTACGGAGTCGGTCGACTCGAAACCGGCGGCGCCGACGGCCGCCGCGGGCCCTGCGCGGGCCCTTTAGGGGAGGACTGAGAAAATCGGGCGTCCCGGGGGACGAGTCGCCCGCGGGCCCGATTCCGGCCTCTGCGGGGTGGGCTGCCCCCGCCGATTTCGGCCCTCAGGCTTCCGCCCGTGGGGGCGCGTCGCCAGAATGCGGGTTTCCGCCACGTCGATTCCCTGAGGAGACCGATGCCGACCGCGCTGTTTCGTTCGCTCGTCGTTGCAGCCATTCTGGGTGCTTCACTCCATGCGCGTCATGCGTCCGCGCAATCGATCGGCCCGGGCTTCGCCCGCTCCTACGCGATCACGAGTCTCGGCAGTCCTGGCGGCGTGCCCACGAGCCTCGGCGGGCTGCTGATTCTTCCCGGGGACACCTCGATCCTCGCGATCGGCGGCGACGCGGGCACGACCGACGGCGCGCTCTACGTTGCCGTGGTCACGCGGAATGGCGCTGGCCACGTCGAAGGGTTCAGCGGTCGCGCGTCGTACTTCCAGAGTGCGGAGGGCGTCTCCGGCGGTATCGACGCCGGGCTCGACGTGCACGGCGACGTCGCCTTCTACGTGACGGCGCCCGACAACCGACTTGGCCAGATTCCGTCCGACGCGGTCGGACCGACGAAGCTCATCGACCTCACGCCACTCGGCGTTGCAGCCTCGACTGGCGGCCTTCGCTTCGTGCCGAACGGACATCCCGGCGCGGGACGACTCAAGCTCACGTCGTCGACGGCGAACGTCTGGTACGACGCGTCGGTCACGCCTGACGGCAACGGCACGTTCGACGTCGCGCTCTCGTCGACCACGGTCGCGCTCGCAGGCGGCGCCGCCGGCATTGCGTATGTCCCGATCGGAAGCGCGCAGTTCCGCGCGCCGTCGGTGCTCGTCGCCGAGCGCACGGCCGGACGCATCACCGCGTACGACGTCGACACGAACGGCGATCCGATCGCGTCGAGCGCGCGCGTCTTCGTGGATGGCGTCGCCGATGTCTCAGGTCTTTCGATCGACACGGTCACGAACGACCTCCTCATCTCAATCGAAGGCGAGAGCGCGAACGTGCTTCGCGTCAGCGGTTTCGCGGCTCCGTCGCCGTCGGCGGATCTCTCCGGCGACGGTGCGGTGAATGGCGCCGACCTCGGCATCCTGCTCGGCGCGTGGGGTCCGTGCGCGGCGCGGGGCCCGTGTGCCGCCGACCTCAACGGGTCCGGCGCCGTCGACGGCGCGGATCTCGGAATCTTGCTCGGTGCGTGGACCGGTTGATCTCATTCATTTCACTGAATTCGACGCGGCGCTCTTCGCGCTGCGTCGGTATCTTCGCGTTGCGGTTTCCCTCCGTCCGGACCGTTTCCCTTCACACTATTGCTTAGGAGAGGTTGCGAGATGTCATTGCATCGTGCGCCTGCGCGCACTCTCACCGCGTCGTTCTGTCTGGTGACCCTGACGCTGGCCGCGTCGGGTCACGCCCGCGATTTCACGTGCGATCCGCCAGCGTGGCAAAGCGCCTGCAATCCCAGCGGCACGCCGAGCATCACCACCACGTTGCCCGGCGGACAGAGCGGCACCGTGTCGCCCGGCCCGACGCCTCCCGGAATTCCGGTGACGGCGCCGTATCCGATCGGCGACTGGTGGTTCTCGCAGATCTTCAAATATGCGCCGGCCCAGGATCCGAACGGTGCACCCGTGCATCTGCCGTCGGGCGCCGTCGTCAACCCGCTCCCCTTCAACATCAAGCCGTGGGCGTATGGCGTCGAGCTCGTGCAGCCGTATCCCGAGGCGCGCGACAACACCGACGCCTGCGCCACCGATCCGCCACAGAAGGGCCAGCCCGTCATCCCCTGCCCCGGGTTCCAGGCGGAGCAGCCGCCGGTCTTCAAGCCGGAGGTGACCGTTGGTCTCGCCGACACCGGCGGCGGCTCATTTGCGTATCCCGCCGACCCGCTCGTGCGCGTGAACGGCTTCAGCACGTGGAGCAACACGTTCGAGATGTACGACGCCTCGAACGGCCAGAACGACAAGACGATCGTCACCACCGCCGCGCGCGGTTCGCCGTTCGTGTGGGTCGAGTATCCGCTCACCACAGCGTCGGGTTCGCATCCCGTGCCCACGGCCCAGTTCGTCGATGCGTCCGATCAGATCTTTGGACAGCCGACGTCGTCGCCTTATCAAGTTTGGACGAACGCCAGCAACTTCGCGACCTCGGTGAACGACAAGACCGGTTCGACGCAAGGCGCCGCGACGTTGCCGAACGTCGCCGTCGCTTCGGTCAATGGACGCGCCTACGCGATCATCGGACCCGACAACTCCTATTGGAGGTGGCAGAACTTCCAGGACGAGAACGTGGTCCATGACACGGTCCTCTTCTACAACGAAGGACTTGGCGCGACGGACAAGCGCTTCGTCATCGTTGCAGCTCTGCCGGCAAACGTCGACGCGCTGATCGCCGCCAACCAGTGGACGCGCCTCGACGCCGTGCAGTTCATGCTCGCCCACGCGCACTACCGGCCGTCGAACGAGACGAGCCGTACGGCGACGCGCCTCACCTGCGCGTACAACACGGGCGGCGGCGACGGCAACGTCACCGGCACCTTCGCGTTCGAGACGCTCGTCGACATTCGCACCGGACAAGCCGCGCCGCCCACGCAAGACACGCTCTTCTGCCTCTTCCCGCATCAGAAGGCCCACCTCGCATCGACGGGCGTCCTCGACGCCGTCGGTCGCGCGGCAACCTATTCGAGCGTGAAGGGCTACGCACGTCCTGGCATCGAGCCGCGCGGCGGCTTCACGCAGCTTCCGCCGCCGGAAGACGCGGGACAGATGTATCTCGGCAAGGGCCGCTCGTTCCAGATTGCCTATACGTTGCCGGCCGTGCCGCCGGTGATTCCGCCCGCGAGCGCCTTCACCGGCGACCTCGCGAAGCTGAATCTCTATCTTGACAACGACTTCAGCAAGTACGGGCTGCCTCTCGGCATTGACACGTACAACTGGGGCAAGCACATGGCGCGCGCCGCCAACAATGTGCTCATCGCCAACGAGTTCAACCATGCGTCGGCGTCGTGCTGGAAGGACAACCTCTGCAGCGCGCTCTCCGGCTGGTTCACGGCGAACGCGCCGGGCGGCGGGCTCAAGCCGATTCCGAGCTCGGTGCAAGAAGGCCCGGGACTCTTCTGGTACGACCAGACGTGGGGCACGATGATCGGCTTCCCCGCTGGCTTCGGCAGCAACGCGTTCCTGAACGACCACCACTTCCACTACGGCTACTTCCTGCGCGCCGCCGGCGTGCTCGCGAGCGTCGATCCCGCGTGGCGCGACACGTACAAGGACTTCGTCAATCTCCTCGCGCGTGACCTCGCCGCGGACTACAACGATTCGCAGACCGTGGGCGGCGTTCCGACCTCGTTCGCCGCGTTCAACTACTTTGATCCGTACGCCGGGCACGGCAACGCCGCCGGCGGCCAACAGTACTCGGCAGGCATCAATCAGGAATCGAGCTCGGAAGCGGTCAACGCGTGGTACGGGCTTCTTCTCTGGGCGACCGAGATCCAGGACACGAACATGGCCGCGCGTGCCGCGTTCATGTACTGCTCGGAGACCGACACGGCTCGTCGCTACTGGTTCCAGGAGAACTCGCAGGTCGACGGCACGAACCCCGTGACGCACGGCACGCTCGCGAACGTGTACGACACGATCTGCCAGTACGCGGGCTTCAGCCGCGGGCATAAGTATCTCCACATCATCAACTGGCTCCCCTTCGGCGGCGGCGCGGAGTATCTCGCCGCGAACAAGCCGTACGCAGAGATCAACTATCAGCGTCTCGTCACCGACTACGGATTCGACGGCACCAACTGGGGCGTGCCGTACGCCGATCTCATCTGGATGTATCGCGCGATCACGAATCCGACCGAAGCGCAGCAGCAGTTCGCGGCGGTCATCGGCGACGGCAACGGCAACGAGTTCGACTGCGACAGCGGCAACACGCTCGCCATGACCTATCTTTGGATCCACACGCCGCACGGCGACGTCGGCGATCCGAAGGAGGTCTTCGGCGATCTCGATCATGACGGCGACGTCGACGGCGCCGACCTCGGCATCCTGCTCGGCGCGTGGGGCCCGTGCCCGCGACGCGGCGCGTGCGAGGCGGACTTCGACTCCTCCGGCGTGGTCGACGGCGCGGACCTCGGCGCGATCCTCGGCGCCTGGACGAGCTGAAACGACGAGTGACGATTGCAACGCGCGCCGGCCACTCCGATTCGTCGGGTGGCCGGCGCGCTGTCGTTCGCGGCACGCATCACGCGCGGTCCTCGCGACGGGTACAGTCTGCGGCTCGGCTCCCGAGATCGATCCGCGATGACTTCGTTCCCGACCTCCACGTTTCAGCGCGCCGCGACGGCCTTCAACGGCGGCGACATACGCACCGCGGAATCGCTCTGCCAGGAGCTCCTGAAGACGGCCTCGAAGACGCCGCAGGTGTGGGTGCTCCTGAGCCGCATCCGCACGCGGCAAGCGCGCTGGCCCGAAGCCGAGGAGGCGCTTCGCACGGCCCAGCGGCTCGCCCCGCGCGATCCCGAGGTGCTCTTCTCGCTCGCGATCCTCCGCATTCGCCAAGGCCGCGTCGCCGAGGCGATCCCGCTCCTCGAGACGGCACGCTCGATCGCACCGAGCCACGTGGGCATCCGCTGCGCGCTCGCGAGCTCGTTCGTCGACCTCGGTGAACCGAAGAAGGCGCTCGCCGCGATCGGCACGCCGACCTCCGCCGACACGCACTTCGCCGCCGCGCTCGCGCACGTCGCCTTGCGCGACGACGCTGCCGCGGAACCGTCGCTCAAGGCGGTCATCGCCTCGGGGCAGAACGCCGCGGCGACCTACCAGGCCCATCAGCACCTCGGCCAGATCCTCGAGCGCCGCGGCGATTACGCGGGCGCGTTCGCGTCGTTCAAGGGCGCCCGCGCGGTCGTGCCGCTCCGCTACGACATCTCCGCGTTGCACGACGAAGTCCGACGCCTGATGGACGTCTTCTCCGACGCGCGCGTCGCATCGCTCGCGCGGGGCACGAGCGAATCACGGCGCCCGGTCTTCATCGCCGGCATGCCGCGCTCGGGCACGACGCTCCTCGAGAAGATGATCGCGTCGCACGCGAAGGGCGCCGGCGCCGGCGAGACCGACGCGCTCCGTCGCCAGGTCGACGCGTGGATGACCGCCGCCCCGCCGACGCCGCGATGGCCCGAGACGATCGCCGCCCTCGGCCCCGCGCAGCTCGACGCGACCGCGCAGGCGTACCTCACGCAGACCGAGGTCTTCGCGGGACCCGGCATCGAGCGGATCGCCGACAAGCACCTGCGCAACTGGCTGTTCGTCGGCCTGATCGCGCTCGCATTCCCGAAGGCGACGATCGTGCACATCCGCCGCGACCCCTTCGACACCGGCATCAGTTGCTTCGAGCGGCTCCATCCGCAGTCGCTTCCGTGGTCCGCCTCGATCGTGCATATCGGCGAAGCGCTCGCCCTGAACGAACGGCTCATGGCCCACTGGCATCGCGTCTTCCCCGGACGGATTCTCGAGGTCCGCTACGAGGAGCTCGCGCGCGAGCCGGCGCGCGTCCTTCCGCCGGTGATCGAGGCGCTCGGCCTTCCGTGGGACGACGCGTGCCTCCGTCAGCACGAGCGGAAGTCGCGCCCCGGCGCGCAGGAGCCGCCGCCGACCTTCTCGGCCGACCAGGTGAAGCGACCCGTGTACGACTCCTCGATCGGCCGCGCCGAGCGCTTCGGCGCCCTCCTCGATCCGATGCGCGAGGCCTATGCGCGGGTCGCGAAGGGATGAGTGCGACGGCTGCAACGCGGAGTGCCGCGGCGACGACGGGCTCGCTCCTCGGCGCCGCCGTCGGCGACGCCGTCGGACTGCCGTATGAGGGACTCACGCCGGCGCGCGCGGCCGCGCTTCTCGGCGAGCCGGATCGCCTGCGGCTTGTGTGGGGCCGTGGCATGGTGTCCGACGACTGTGAGCACGCGTGCCTGACCGCGGCCGCGCTTGCCCGTTCTGGCGGCGATGTCGATCGCTTCACGCGCGAACTCGGCCGGCAACTCCGCTGGTGGTTCGCCGCGCTCCCCGCCGGCGTCGGGCTCGCGACGGCACGCGCGTGCCTCAAGCTCTGGCTCGGCGCGTCGCCGCACACGAGCGGCGTGCACTCGGCGGGCAACGGAGCGGCGATGCGGGCCGCGATCCTCGGCGCGACGATCACCGACCGCGACCGACTCGCTCGCCTTGTCGACGCCTCGAGCCGCACGACGCACCGCGACGAGCGTGCGCTCGACGGCGCGCTCGTCGTTGCAGCCGCCGCGCGCCTTGCGGCCTCCGGCGCCTTGGACGCCAGCGAGCTCGCTCGCGACCTCGCCGAGTACCGGCGTCCTCAAGATGACGCCTTCGCACGCCTGCTCGACGACGCCTTCCGTAGCGTGGAGGCACACGAACCGACGCTCGCCTTCGCGGCGCGGCACGGCATGGCGCGCGGCGTCTCAGGGTTCATCGTGCACACAGTGCCCGTGGCCGTGCACGCCGCGCTCTCGCATCCGCGCGACGTCCGCAACGCGGTGATGGCGTGCGTCCGTTGCGGCGGCGACACCGACTCGACCGCGGCGATCGCCGGCGGAATCGTCGGCGCCCAGTCCGGTCCCGACGGCGTTCCGGACGACTGGCTCGCCGCCCTCTGGACCGCCCCGCGCAGCCTGGCATGGATGCGGGCGCTCGCTGCCGCCGCCACGGAGGCGGCCCGAAACGCCGAGCCGGAGCCCGTTCCGAGCTTCGCCTGGCCCTTGGTCCCGCTCCGAAACGCCGCGTTCCTCGGCGTCGTGGTGCTCCACGGCCTCCGCCGACTCCTCCCCCCGTACTGAACGGCCAAACGGCGGTAGCGGCGTCTTTCGCTCCCGTGCCCATCGACCACTTGCCTTCGATGCACTTTGCATATATGCTTTATGCATCGAAGCCATGTCACCACGCCGCCGCCCCAATCCCTCACTCGCCGCCGACGACCGCGCCTTCCTCGAGTCGTACCGCCCGGACGACTACGAACGGCCCAGCGTGGCCGTCGACGTCGTCCTTCTCACCGTGTCCGAAGGTGCGCTCCGCACGCTTCTGATTCGCCGCACCGAGCAGCCGGCGCGCGGCGCGTGGAGCCTTCCCGGCGGATTCGTGGGAATGGCCGAGTCGCTCGACGTTGCAGCCGCCCGCGTCCTAGAGACGAAGGCCGGCCTCAAGCGGATCTTCCTGGAGCAGCTCTACACCTTTGGCCACGTGAAGCGTGACCCGCGCATGCGCGTCATCTCGGTCGCCTACTACGCGCTGGTCGACGAGGCGATCGTGCGCGGCGCCGCGCTCGCGAGCTCGGACGCCAACCGCGTCGTCGCCGATGTCCGCGTCGCATGGGACGGCATCGTGGGCGGTCCGGTGCAGGCCGTCGGCCCCAATAGGTCGCCGCTTCCGCTTGCGTTCGACCACGAGGAGATCCTCGCCACCGCCGTGCGTCGGATCCGCGGAAAACTCGACTACACGCCCATCGGCTTCCAACTCCTGCCGAAGCGCTTCACGTTGCGACGCCTCCAGGAAGTCCACGAGACGATCCTCGGACGCGCCGTCAACAAGGACGCGTTTCGTCGCCGCATGCTCGCGAGCGGACAGCTGCACGCGACCGGGACTCTCGAGGACGAAGTCGGACACCGCCCCGCCGAACTCTACGAATTCCGCGAGCGAGCCGCGATCTGATCGCGCTCGCCCGCCCGCACCATCCTCACGAAAGGAATGCACCATGGCCGAGATTCGCCGGTTCCCCTTCGTACGACACCTTCGCTCCGAGCCGAGCCAGCAGATCCTTCGCTTCCGCAAGGGTCGCCTCGTCGCATCGGGGCGCGGCCTCTCGTTCTGGTTTCAGCCGATGAACGCAAGCCTTGCGGAGGTGCCGGTCGACGACCGCGAGATTCCGTTCCTCGTCCATGGACGGTCGCGCGACTTTCAGGAGGTCGTCGTGCAGGGCACGGTGATTTTCCGCGTGCGCGACCCGAACCTCGTCGCGGGGCGCGTCGACTTCACGATCGATCTCGACACCGGCGTGCATCGCCATGAGCCGCTCGAGAAGCTCTCCGCGCTCTTCACGGAACTCTGCCAACAGCTCGCGATGGGATTTCTCGTCCGCACCGACCTCGCGACGATTCTCGAAGGCGGCACGGACGCGCTGCGCGAGCTCGTCGACGAGGGGCTCCGCAACGACGATGGCCTCGCGGCCATCGGGCTCGAGGTCGTTGCGGTGCGTGTCGGAGCGGTGCGGCCCGAGGCCGACGTCGAACGGGCCTTGCAGGTGCGCGTCCGGGAAGCGATTCAGCAGAAGGCCGACGAGGCGACCTTTCAGCGCCGCGCGCTCGCCGTCGAGAAGGAGCGGGCGATCCAGGAGAACGAGCTCCAGAACAAGATCGAGCTCGCCCGACGCGAGGAGCAGTTCATCGCGCAGCGCGGCGAGAACGAGCGACGCCGCATCACCGATGAGAACGACGCCGCGCGCATCGCCGCGGAAGGCGCCGCGGCGCGCGTCTCGATCGAATCGACGGCCCGCGCCGCGAGCATTCGCGCAGTCGAGGACGCGCGCGTCGCCGCCGAGCGTGAACGCATGGCGATCTACCGCGACTTCCCGGCCGATCGCCTCCTTGGGCTCGCGGCGCAGGAACTCGCCGGCAAGCTGCAACGCATTGAGCACCTCAACCTCACGCCCGACCTGCTCGGGACGCTGCTGACGAACCTTGTCGAGACGAGCACGCGACGGCTCGAGACCGCGAAGGAGGCGGTGTGAGCACGCTCCTGCCGCGCGCGGTGCTCGTCCGGCGCAGCACCGACTTCGAGCTTCTGCTCGCCCGACATGCCACGCGAGGCCAGGCGGAGTTCTTCCTGAAGTCGCGAGGGCAGACGTTGGAGGCCGTCGAGCGTGACCACGATCGCATCCACGCCGCGACGGAGCGCGTCCTCGGCGCGATTCCGTCGCGGTGGCGCCGCGCGAGCGTCCGTCGCGAAGACCTGAACCGCTTCCTCTTCGAGCCCGAGGATCTCGTCGTTGCCGTCGGCCAGGACGGACTCGTGGCGAACATCGCGAAGTACGTCGAGGCGCAGCCGGTCCTCGGCGTGAATCCCCTGCCCGACCGCTATGACGGCGTGCTGGTTCGGTTCACGCCGGACGACGCGATCGCGCTCATTGCCGCCCTCGCGCGTGGCCACCATCTCGAGCTGCAACGCCGAACGATGGTCGAAGCCACGCTCGACGACGGCCAAGCGCTCCTCGCGCTCAACGAGATCTTCGTCGGTCACCGCTCCCACCAGTCGGCCCGGTATCGGATCACGTGGAAGGGTCATGAGGAGCGCCAGTCGTCGTCCGGCCTGATCGTCGCGAGCGGCACCGGATCGACCGGCTGGGCACGGTCGATCAACATCTCGCGTGCCCAGCCTCTGTCCCTGCCCACGCCGTCCGAAGACAAGCTCGCCTTCTTCGTCCGCGAGGCGTTTCCAAGCCGCTCGACGGGAACGTCGATCACGCGCGGCATCTGCGACCGGGATCGCGCGCTGCAACTCACGTCGGAGATGAACGACGGAGGCGTCATCTTCGGCGACGGGATCGAGCGCGACTTTCTGGCGTTCGACTTCGGCCAGCGCTTGCGGATCGGAATCGCGGAGCGACGCCTGCACCTTGTGCTCTCGTGAGTGGGGCGCGCTGGAAGCGTGTCGCCGCCCACGCTACCCTGCAACGCAGAGATGCGCCGCGTTGCCTCCGTGAGTCTGGTGCTTGCCGTCGCGTGCGTGGCGCTGTGGGCTGCCTACCGCTTCGTACTCGTTCCTTCGAGTACGTCGGGGCGAATCGGGCCGGAGGTGGCGCAGCCGATACTCTCGCTGCAAAGCCCTGTCGAAGGCACGTTGCTCGTGGTCGGAGGGTTCCTCGGCTGGATCGCGCTCGTGGCGTTCTGGCTGAGCGGGCGCCGCTTCTGAGTCATGACGTGCGAGGGGCTGTTGCAGCTCCGCTTTCGGTGCGTGCGCATTTCCCTGCGAACCTTCGCGCCCTTGCCGCGTGGTATCACGCCGCGCATGACCACCCAGAGTAACCACGGCGACCAACACACCGTTCGACTGCATCGCGTCTTCCGCGCGCCGCCCGAGCGCGTCTTTCGCGCCTTTCTCGATCCGAGGGCGATGTGCAAGTGGCTTCCGCCGCACGGATTTGTCGGCGAGGTGCACTCGATCGATCCGCGCGTCGGCGGGACCTATCGCATGTCGTTCACGAACTTCAACACGGGCCAGTCGCACGCCTTCGGCGGCACGTATCTCGAGATCGTGCCCAACGAGAAGCTTCGCTACGACGATCGCTTCGAGGATCCCAACCTCCCCGGCGCGATGGCGATCACGATCACGTTCCGGAAGGTGCTCTGCGGCACCGAGCTCTCGATCGTGCAGGAGAATATCCCCGCCGCGATCCCGACCGAGTTCTGCTACCTCGGCTGGCAGGAGTCGCTGAACGCCTTGGCGCACGTCGTCGAGCCGGAGATTCCATGAGACCACGTTGCAGCCGTCGCGTCACTTCGTCGTGAGGATGTCGCGGCCGAGGATGCCGTCGATCGTGAGGATCGTGTGGCTGGTGCGCGGCCCGTTGTCGAGGCCGAGTTGCGGCAGATATCCCTGAGGGCCGAGGGGTGTCGTACGGCTCCAAAGCTGCTTCCCCGACGACTCGAAGAGCGCCTCGTCGTCGGCGATCGCCTGTTGGTTTGAGAGACGGCGCACACTGCCGTCGAAGAAGAGCGATTGCGGCGACACGGCGGCGCTCGCGTTGAAGGGATACGACACGGCGTTCGAGCCGGCAACAGAGGCCGACGCCGTGGACCCAGGCGGGCCGTCGCACCAGTTGTGCTCGATGAGGCGCGTCTTCAAATCGGGATAGAGGCATTGCGTGACCGACGGCGACGCGTAGCCGGCGGCGAAGGTGTTCGGATCACGGAAGCCGCCGTTCGCCGAACTCAGGACATCCGGATGCCACATCGCTGCCGGACTCAGGCAGTACGACGTGTAACGGATGCTGGCGCCGTCAGAGTCGAAGTCGATGCCCCGATCCCGAAACGACGCGCTCTCGTTGTAGGGGAGCTCGTCGTTGGGCGCATAGAACGTGTCGGAGTAGAAGCGCCCTTCGACGTAGCCATTGAACGCGGCGACGTTGCCGAGGCGGAACGATCCGAAGCCGGCGCTCACGCCGGTCCACTCCATCGGCTTGTACGTGGACCAGTTGCCCGAGCAGGATCCCGGGTACTGCGCGCATTGGCCGCTCCCCAGATAGAAGCCCCACACGGCCCCCGTCGGACCTACTCCGAGGATTTGCTGCGGAGGGCAGAACTGCGAAACGATCGTCTGGCAGTTTCCGCCGTAGGCGCCGGCGTCGTCGGGCACGGCGGTGAACTGCCGCTGGTTGAAGCTGTTGGCGTACGCCGTGTGCGCCTCGTGCAGGAGCCGCAGGTTCGAGAGCGACCGAGCTTCGCCCGAGAGCGAGCCGGTGCGTGCGATCACGGGCACGGCACAGGCGACGAAGACGGCTGCAACGGAGAGTCCGACGATCGTCTCGACGAGCGTGAAGCCGAGTCGGGTGCGCGAGTGTGTGGCGTTCATCGAGTCCATCCTCCGAGAAGCGTGCCGAGGTCTTCCGGTCCCACGTTGCCGTTGCCGTTGAGGTCCGCAGGCTCGACGCCGTCCGTCGGGCCCCAGGCGCCGAGAAGGATTCCGAGGTCGATCGGATTCACGACGCCGTCGCCGTTCAGGTCCGCGAGGCGCTCGAGCTCGTCGTAGCGCATCGCGCCGCCCAATGTCGGCCCGCCGAACGGCACCGCACCGAAGACGCCCGCCGCATCGACGGCTGCAACGCCGAGGCTCGGATCGCCTTCCGGCTCCTCGATCGCGGTCTCGAGCGACCAGGTGTTTCCGGTGCGGCGGAAGACCGCGAGGCGGTGTCCATAGACGCCGTCGACCTCCGAGATGCCGCCCGTGCCGACGACGATCCGCGCGCCCGAGATCGAGACGCTCCCGCCGAAGCCGCTCCATCCCGGCTCGTCGGGCGGCTCGAGCGTCGCGAGCGTGGTCCAGCCCTTCGGACCGAGTTGTCCGACGAACGCGCGGCCGACGCCGCATGCGCATCCCGGCGCACCGACGAGCACGATGTCGCCCTGCGCGGCGAGCGCGGCGCCGAAGCGGTCATTGATCTCGGCGATCGGCGCGACGACTTCGACGAGCGGCGCGTCGCCGACCAAGTCCGTGAGCCACACGCGACCATGATCGAGACCCGTCGTGCCGCTGCCGCCGCCGGGAGCGCCGACCACCAGCGTGTCGCCCGCGATCGCGACCGCGCTGCCGAAGCGCGTGTTCGCGGGTGGCGGCGCCGTGACGAGCCGCTCGACGGTCCAGCCGGATTTCGTCTCGACGTACACGAAGGCGGCACCGACGAACGGCACGCCTGAAGCATCGCGCCAGCCCGGCGCGCCGATGACGACGCGATCGCCGTTTGTCGCGACCGACGTGCCGAACCCGAGCGAGAGTCGCGGCGTCGGCGGGTCGATCGTCACGACGGGGACAAAGGCGTCGTCGAGGAGACGCACTCGACCGGAGAGCGCGAGAGAGCCTGACTTGTAGCCAGGCGATCCGACCACGAGAAAGGACGGCCCCTGCGCGAGCGACGCGCCGAACCGTTCGCCGCGAACGCCGTTCGCGGGAACGATCGCGATCGGCTCCCCGGTGGGATTGCCGGCGACGTCACGCGCCCATGCGAGCACCGCGCCGATCGAATAGGAGAAGCGGTCCGGCCCGAGCCAACGGCGGGTGTCGGCGCCGGCGAGGGCGTGCGTCGGCGTGAGCGCTGCTGCGGAGCCGATCGACGCATAGGGGTTCGGATCGGGATCGGGAAGGTCGGTCGTGGCCTGCGCCGCGGAGCCAAGCGCTCCGGCAACGAGGATCGTCCACGCGAGAGGACGTGCGGCGGCGGCCGCGACGAGTCGTCTTGACATAGGTGGGCTCCCGGAGTCCGACGGCGCGCAGGACGCACGCCGAGCGCACGGCGCTTGGCGCCAGGAAGTGGTACGAAAAACTCCGCGATCGTTGCGCGAACTACGTATGGAATCGCAACAGATAGTCGCGCGACCTCCATCACGAGATCTGTCTCTAGGACGAAGGGGACTCATGCATTCGACGTCACCAAGCTCACCGTTCCCGCACTTGTGCCGCCGACTCCCCCGCGGTCGGCCCGCATGGGCCGTGGTGGCGACGGTCGGCCTTGCGAGCGGCGCGCATGCGGGTCTCACCGACTGGACCGCGGTGCGCGGAGGCGACTTCTGGTCGTCGCGCGCGTGGTCGAACGGCGTGCCCGCCCCCGGCGACAGCGCCAGCTTCGGCGCGGTGGCGAGCGGCGTCCCGTTCGTGGTCACGTCGTCACTCCCGATCGAGCTTGGGCAGCTTTCGATCCTCAACCAATCCCCCATCTTCACGCTGACGGGGCCCGATCGAAGCCTCACGGCCGGGCAAGTGCTCGTGCAATCGGCGGCCACACCGATCGCGCTCACGCTCGACGACGCCGACCTCGTCGCGGGCCAAATCACGCTCGCCCAGACGCCGGCCAGCCCCACGACGACATCGCTCACGGTTCGCGACGGATCGAGCGCGACCTACGGTTCGCTCGCCGTGCGCGGCACGACCGGCTCGAGCGTCGCCAGTTCACTGAAGGTCGACGGCGGCGCGCTCGAATCGTCGGGCGCCGCATCCACCGCGGTCATCGCCGACGGCGGCGCGGGCGAACTCCTCGTCGTCAACGGCGGAACGTACGACCTCGGCGGCTCCACGTTGCAGCTTGGGCAGAATGGCGGCGCGGCGTCGATGGTCGTGGGCGCCGGCTCCACGCTGTCGCTCGGCGGCGGCAATCTCCGCGTTGCAGGCTCGATCCCGACGCCCGGCACGGCTGGCTCCGCGACGCTCACGGTCGCCGGCACGATCGAAGGCCCGGGCAAGGTGATCGTGTCGCAAGGCGCCAACACGACGTCGAAGCTCGTCCTCGAGAATGGCGCGGTCGTGCATGCGGCGGTCGAACAGGGCTTCACGCTCTCGCAGACGCTCGCCTCGGGCGTCGTCGCGCTCGACAGCGTCTCGTTCGTCGGCTCGGGCCAGACCGCATTCACCGCGAGCGGCGCCGGCAGCGAGATTGCGATCGGCGCGGCGAACTTCGCGACGGGTTCGCCGTCGATGACCGCGACGAACGGCGCGTCGCTCGTCATCGACACGCTGACCGGCGCGAGCGCCTCGCTGCAACTGCGCGCCACCGGTGGCTCCGACATCGCGGTGCTCGAGTCGTTCGTGCCCGGGACGACCACCTCGCTCAGTGAATGCGTCGCGAGCGGGGCCGGCTCGACCCTCACGCTCCCGGGCGTCGTGACGAAGGCAGGTTCGCCGCTCAAGATCGGCGCGGAGATCGGCGGCTCGGTCGTCGTCGACGCGCTGTTCTCGCCGCTCAACGGCCGCGCGTCGGTGACGTCGGTGTTTGGGAGTAGCGTGACGATCCAGGGTCCGCTCAGTGTGGAGGGCGTCGGCTCGAACTCGAATGCGCCGGTGATCGATCTCGACACCACGAGTTCGCTGTCGACGGGACCCCTCTCCGTCGGCAGCGCCGCGCGATTCCGCATCACGATGCTCTCGGGGACCGTGCAGTGCAGCGCCACGAGCGTGCTCTTCAAGGGCACGCTCGAGATGGTGCCGTCGTCGTGGCAGCCGTCGGTCGGCACCGACGTCCAGCTCATCGCGTCGCCGTCCGTCGAATTCGCGCCGAAGTCACTGATCCTTCCGACCTTCTTCGGGCACCAGCCGCTCCTCTACGTCGACGCGACCGGCCTTCGCGCCCGGGTCATCGACGCCATCCAGTCGTTCGACCTGCCGTCGTCGCTCAGCGTTGCCGTCGGCCAGACGATCACGGTGCCGACGATCGTCACTGCGGGCGGCCTCACGACCGACGCGAGCGACCAAGTCACGTGGACCTTCGAGCCCCCGATCGTGCAACGCACCGGACCGCGCACGTTCATCGGCGTGGCGCCGGGCGACGGGATCGCAACGGTGAAGTACGGCACGTCCTCCGCCACGGTCGCGGTCAGCGTCACGCAGCCGGTCGCGCCGAGCATCCTCCTCGCGAGCGGCACGCCGACGGCATGGGGCAACGCGGACAGCGGCGCGTCGCCGACCATCCCCTTCGAGACGGTCGACGGCGTCCGTCCGCGTTGCATCTCCGCCGACGGCACCCTTGTGGCCTTCTCGACGTCGGCGACGAACGTCGCGCCGGGCGTGGTCGCCGCAAACACGTGGAACGTCGTACTCCGCTCGCTCAATCAGCCGCTGGCGCAGCTCGTGAGCACCACCGCAACGCTCGGCCTCGGAACGGCGGAGTATGGCGCGGTCGTCACGCCCGACGGCCGCTTCGTGGCCTACAGCGGCAACGGCGCCGCTCCCAACTTCAATCGCATCTTCGTCCTCGACCGCGACAGCAACCAGTACCTGTCGCCCGACGTGTCGACGGACGGCGGCCCGCCCAACGGCAGCTCGTTCGAGCCGCGCATCTCCGACGACGGCCGCTATGTGCTCTTCGAGAGCTTGGCGTCGAACCTCGTCCCCGGCGACACGAACGGCACGCAGGACGTCTTCCTGCGCGACCTCGTGCTCGGCGTGACGACGCGCGTGAGCGTGTCGATCGGCGGCGCACAACTCAACGTTGCATCGAAGGTCGGCGACCTGTCGCCGGACGGCGCCTACGCGGCGTTCCTCCGTTCGTCGGGCGGATGGACGCTCGCGTACCGGTATGACCGCGCGAACGGCACGGTCGAACTCGCGACGCCCGGCCTCTCCGACAGCACGCCGCAGATCCATGTGCTCGCCGCGCAGCTGTCGCAGGACGGCCGCTTCCTCACCTTCCTGTCGACCGGCCTCACCCAGCTCACCGAGGATCCGAACCCGCCGCAGGCGCAGGTCTACCGCCGCGATCTCGACACCGGCGTCACCGTGGGGATGTCGACGACGGCGGACGGCACCTACGCCGACTCGCCCGTCTTCGCCTTCGCCGCCGACGCCGACGCGACGCGCGTCGTCTTCACGACGACCTCGACGAACCTCGTCCCCGGCACGCCCGGCGTCGGCCTGTCGATGCTCTTCGCGAAGGACCTCGAGACCGGTACGGTGTCGCGGCTCTCGACCGGCCCGCTGGGCGACTTCAACGCGACGCTCGCCCCGACCGTCGGCCGGAACGCGGGCGGCACGCGCGGCGTTTTCGTGACCGCAGCCACGAACGTCATCCCCGGAGATCCCTCGGGCTTCCGCGACGTCTTCGTCGTCGATCTGCCCGTCCCGGTCCCGGGCGACCTCGATGGGGACGGAGTCTCCGGCCCGAACGATCTGGCGCTCCTCCTCGGCGCGTGGGGGACCTCGGCGTACGACCTCGACGGCGACGGCGTCGTCGGCCCGATGGACCTCTCGATACTCCTCGGGGCCTGGCCCGAGTGATCTCGACCGGGGTGGCCACGCCGACGCGACATGGGCCAGCGTGAAGCGGCCGCAGGGCGCGGATTGCACGTTCCAATTGGGTGGATGTCGGCAAGGACCGTCTCTCGTACGATCCCCGCCCGTTCGCCTCATTAAGGAATGTTCATGACTCGACCGCTCACCGTCCTCACCCTCGCTTCCAGCCTTCTCGTCGCGTGCGCCAACCACACCTCCACGTCGTCCGAGCCCCATGTGCCGGCGACCAGCGCCGCCGAGCGGCCGAGCAGCGACGAGCTTCGCCAACTCGCTGAGGACGCGTTCATCTACGGGCTGCCGATCGTCACGAACTACGGCGTCATGTACGAGTTCTGCGTCGACAAGAACTCCGGCCAGTACAAGGGCCCCTTCAACACGATCTCGAACGAGCACCGCGTCTTCACCTATGAGGACACGGCGATCGTCACCCCCAACAGCGACACCCCCTACTCGATGCTCTGGCTCGACCTTCGCGCCGAGCCGATGGTGGTCTCCGTCCCCGACGTCGATCCCGCCCGCTACTACTCGGTGCAGCTCGTCGACGGCAACACCTACAACTACGGCTACATCGGCAGCCGCGCCACCGGCAGCAAGGCCGGGAAGTACCTCATCGCCGGTCCGGACTGGAAGGGCGAAACGCCGGCGGGCATCAGCAAGGTGTTCCGCTCGGGAACGCAGTTCTCGCTTCTGATCTTCCGCACGCAGCTCTTCGACGCCGCGGACATGCCGAACGTCGAGAAGGTGCAGGCAGGCTACGACGCCCAGCCCCTCTCGACCTTCCTGAAGCAGCCCGCGCCGCCCGCGGCGCCGGCGATCACCTTCCCCACGATCACGAAGGAGCTCGCGAAGGAGAAGTTCTTCGAGTACCTCGACTTCTCGCTCCAATTCGCGCCGGCGACCCCGGACGAGATGCCGATTCGCGCGAAGCTCGCGTCGCTCGGCATCGGCACGAAGGAGGCGGGCAAGGGCCACGCCGCCATGACGTTCACGCCCGACGAGCGCAGGGCGATCATCGCGGGCATGCAGTCGGGCGAGCAGAAGGTGAAGGCCCGCGCCGCGCGCATCGGCAAGCGCATCAACGGATGGCAGGTCGGCTCCGCGTTCGGCGACCGCGAGTTCTACAACGGTGACTGGCTGCTTCGCGCCGCCGCCGCCGAAGCCGGCATCTACGGCAACACCGCGATCGAGGCCGTCTATCCGATGACGCGCTGGACCGCGAACGGCGAACTGCTCGACGGCAGCAAGGCGAAGTACGCGCTCACCTTCCCGGCCGGCCAGTTGCCGCCGGTGAACGCGTTCTGGTCGGTCACGATGTACGACGGCAAGACGCAGCTCCTGATCAAGAACCCGATCAACCGGTACTTGGTCAACTCGCCGATGCTGTCGTCGCTCAAGAAGAACGCCGACGGCTCGCTCACGCTCTACATCCAGCACGAGTCGCCCGGCGCCGACAAGGAGTCGAACTGGCTGCCGGCCCCGAACGGCCCGATCTATCTCGTGATGCGCCTCTACTGGCCGAAGGAGAAGGCGCCGTCGATCCTTCCGCCGGGCGAAGGCACGTGGGCGCCGCCGGCGCTGACGGTCGTGAAGTGATCGCCCGAGACACCTGCAACGACGAGTGAAGACACGTGGCCGTCCGCATCGCGGGCGGCCACGTCTTTTTCGTCGCGTCCTTCGCCGGAGGCGCTCAGCCCGCCGCGGCGACGCCGCCCGAGCGGGCGCTCTCCGTTGCAGCCACAGGCGCGGCCGTCGCGATCGGCGACACGCCCTCGGCGCCGGAGACGGCGCCGTCGACGACATACAGCCGCGGAATGCGCGGGTGGATGCGGCACAGCATCTCGTGCGGGATCATGCCCGAACGCTGCGCGAGGCGCGGAAGGTGATTCGGCGCGGAGGCGTCTGGCGTCACGAGTTCGACGGTGAGGCCCACGCCGCCGTTCGGCTGGTTCAGGAGTTCGCAGTCGGTGAGATCGACCGTGATCTGGTCCATGTTCACCGTGCCGACGACGCTCGCGTACTCGCGCTCGATGCCGCGCGGCGTCTCGCGAAGGATCGCCAGTCGCTGCGGCGCGTCTTCGGTGCCCGGAGTCGGGCCGCGCATCACCGGAAAACCGTCCGCATAGCCGACCGGGATGAGGCCGATCGTCGACGGGCGCTTCGCGATCCAACGCGAGCCGTATCCGACCGGCGTGCCGGTCTCGATGCGCTTGACCTGCACGATTCGGCTCCGCCAACGAAGGCACGGCCGAAGGAAGTCGGTGCCGAGCTCGAGTTCCGCGCCTTCGAGCTCTTCAAGTCCGTAGCCCGCCCACGCAAGGCCGAAGCGCACCATGGACCGGTGGTAGCGGGCCGAGCGGAAGAGCGCGTAGGTGCTCGCCACGTGGATCATGCAGTCGGCGGGAATGAGGGCCGACGTCGCGCGAAGGAGGTCGTCGAAGCGGGCGATCTGGGCGTCGGTCGCGTCGCGGTCGACGCGCGAGTTCGCGAAGTGCGTGAAGATGCCCTTGAGCTGGCAGTGGCGACCGGTCGCCACGCGCTCGATGAGCGCCGCGGCGTCGCGGGGAAGCGCCCCGCCGCGCGACATGCCGGTGTCGACTTCGACATGCACCGGAATCCGCGTGGCGAAGCCCTCGGCGATCGCCTCGATCGCCTCAAGCTGGTGGAGATCGTGGACCGTGAGGTGCAGCCGGCCCGAGAGGAGCATGCGGGCGGTCTCGTCGCCGCGGCGCATCTCCGCAATCGGCATGAGGACGAGAACCGGCACCGGAAGGTCCGCCAATCCCAATTCCGCCGCCTGCGGCAGCGAGTAGACGGCGACCATCTCGGCACCGGCGGTCGCGAGGCGGCGGGCCACGCGCGCGGCACCGAGCCCGTAGGCGTCGGCCTTCACGATCGGGCAGAGCCGACAGTCCGGTCCGACGAGACGTCGGATCGCCGCGACATTCTGGTCGATGGCGGAGAGGTTGACTTCAAGAACGCTCGGCTCGTGCATACGCATGCGGGCCGGCGCATTATGGCGACGACCGCTCCATTTGTATCGGCGGCGAGCCACCCGTAGGATGACGATTCGGAGGGCCGGAAACCGACGACGTTTCACCGGCGGATTGAAGGCCGACCTGACTGGTCTCGCGGCCGACTCCCCGTGCGCCTTACGCCGCTCCCATGGCGGCCCTTCACCCTCCACATGCTCGAAGTTTTCGACGTCTCAAAGACCTTCCGCGATCTCGGACTCAGGCCTGAACTGCTTGAGGGCATCGAAGCGCGAGGCTTCGTCCATCCCACGCACATCCAGGCGTCGCTCATCCCGGTCGCACTTTCCGGACGCGACGTCCTCGGACAGGCGAAGACCGGCAGCGGCAAGACGGCTGCGTTCGGCCTTCCCCTGCTTCACATGCTTCGGCCCGACGAGGCGTTCTCCGCGCTCGTCCTCGTGCCGACGCGCGAGCTCGCAGTGCAGGTCGCCGAAGAGTTGCGAGAACTCGGCTCCTTCGCGAAGGTCGGCGTCGTCGCGGTTTACGGCGGCCAGCCGATCCGGAAGCAGCTCACGAAGCTCGACCCGAAGGCGGGCGAGCGCCCGGCGATCATCGTCGGCACGCCCGGCCGCGTGATGGACCTGAACGAGCGCGGCATTCTCCCCTACGACCGCATTCGGTTCGCGATCCTCGACGAGGTCGACCGGATGCTCGACATCGGATTCCGCGACGACATCCGCAAGATCCTCACCGCGCTCAAGCGCGGTCCGCAGACGATCTTCGTCTCGGCCACGATCTCGCCGGAGATCGAGCGCCTCGCGCGCTCGTACATGAAGTCGCCGGAGAAGATCGTGAGCGTGGCGAAGAGCCTCACGGTCGAACAGGTCAACCAGAGCTACCTGCCCGTCGAGCCGTGGGACAAGCGGCGCCTGCTCGTCCATCTCCTGAAGCACGAGGAGCCGGCGCTCACGGTCGTCTTCTGCCGCATGAAGCGCACCGTGGACGACGTCGCGAAGTACCTGAAGGAGAAGGGAATCGACGCGTTCGCGATGCACGGCGACCTCGTGCAGGCGAAGCGCGACAAGGTCATGGACCGCCTGCGCGCAGGTGAACTGCGCGTGCTCGTCGCGAGCGATCTCGCGAGCCGCGGCCTCGACGTCGAGGACATCTCGCACGTCATCAACTACGACCTTCCCGAAGATCCCGAGGTCTACATCCACCGCGTCGGCCGCACCGCCCGCGCCGGCCGCGACGGCGTGGCGTGGGCGTTCGTCTGCCCCGATCAGGGCCAGCTCCTCTCGAACATCGAGCAGCTCGCGAACATCGAGATTCCCCGCAAGGAATACCCGGACTTCCAGCCCGGGCCGATCCCGACCGAAGTGCTGCAACGACGAGAGGCGAACGAGCGGAAGCGCACCGAGCTCGCGTCGCAGCGCAATCGCTTCACGCCGCCGCCGCCCGAAGAGGCCGCGAAGGGCGCGGACCCGTCGGCCTATCCCGACGGGCTCGTGCCGATCGCGCTGCCCAACAAGCGCATGGGCGGCCGCATCCGAACGACGCGCGGACGCTGACCGATGGTCCGCGTGCGCATCGGCAACGCGGTGATGGCGGCGCTCCGTGACGGCGTTCCCGTCGTCGCGCTCGAGACCGCGGTCCTCACGCACGGGCTTCCGCGCTCTCCGTTGCAGGCGCCACCGTGCTGTGCCGAATTCCTCGACGGCGCGCGGCCGTGGGACGCGCGCGGCCCCGCGAACCTCGAGCTCGCGCGTGCGATGGCGCAGGTCGTCGCGCTCGGCGGCGCCGTGCCCGCGACCGTGGGCATGCGGAAGGGCGAACTCGTGATCGGGCTCGACGACGACGAGCTCGCCGCCCTGGGCAACGCAGAGACGCCGGTGAAGCTCTCGACCCGCGACCTCGCCGCGGCCGCGATCGCGGGCGAGGACGGCGGCACGACCGTCGCGGGCACGCTCGCGGCGATGGCGATGGCCAACCGCCAGGCGCCGACGCCGCTGCGCGTCTTCGCGACCGGCGGCATCGGCGGCGTCCATCGCGGCTGGACCGAACGGCCCGACGTTTCCGCCGACCTGCTCGCGCTCGCTCGCACCCCGGCGTGCGTCGTGAGCGCGGGGGCCAAGTCGATCCTCGACCTTCCGGCCACGGTCGAAGCCCTCGACTCGCTCGGCGTGCCGGTCCTCGGACTAACCACGCGCTGGTTCCCCCGCTTTCTCTCGGGAGGCGCGGCGCCGCTCGCGGTGCAACGCGAAGTCGCGTCGATCGACCAGGCGGCTCGCATCGCGCTCGCCCACTGGTCGTCGCTGCCCGGCGCCGGCGGCGTCCTTCTTGCGAATCCGCCGCCGGAACGCTGGGCGCTCGGCGTCGACGAGCTCGAATCGACGATCGCTCGATTGGTCCGCGAGGCGCACGCCGCACGCGTGTCAGCGGCCGACGTGACGCCGCATCTCCTCGCGTCGCTCGCGCACGCGACGGGCGGTCGCTCGGTCGACGCGAACGTCGCGGCGCTCCTCAACAACGCACGCGTCGCCGCCCGACTCGCCGCATGCATGGCGAATGCCGGGACCGCGCCAGTCGGCCGCGAAAGTTGACACTCGTGGGGCCAACTGGTCTACTTTCCCCGTCTCGAAGGGCGTTTCCGCCTTCCTGCTGCAACGCGACTCCTGAGGATCACCTCGACGCACTCGCGTGCGTCCCGCGCGTTCCTCCCCTTCCGGCTCTTGCCGCCCCCCAGTCGCCGCAGCGTCGCGAGTGAAAACCTCCGCGCGTCTCGACGCGCACGCACGGGCTCCGCCGCTTGCCACGCCGCAACGGTGCTTCTGGTTCGTTCGCGCGTATCGCCTCTCCTGTCATGTCGTCCGACCCGCAGCAACCCGCGCCTTCCGACGGCGAGCCCAACGCCGGCAATCGCGGCGCGCGCCAGCCGCACGATCGGCCGCCCGGTCGAGGCCGGCGTCGCGGGCGCCGCGGACGCGGAGGCCGACGTGACGACGCGAAACCGACGGCGCCCGGTGCGACGCCCATTCCCGTGACGGCCCCGACCGCACTCACGCCGGTGCGCGGAATCCTCGATCTCACGAGCGGCGCCGCCGCGAAAGCCACCACGAACGCCGACGCGCGGCTGCGGCAGTTCGGCGACGGACTCATCGAGTCGCCCGCCGATCCGTTCGTTCCGCGTGCGATCGTCGACCGACTCTCGCTGCGCCACGCCCAAGCGATCGAAGGCGAGGCCGCGACCGTCCAGGGGAAGCCCGTCCTCGAGCGCGTCATCACGATCGAGGGGCTCACGCCCGAGGCGTACGCGGCGCGCAAGGCGTTCGCCGACCTCACGCCGCTCGATCCCGCGCCGCGCCTCACGCTCGAATACAAGGGCTGCCCGCCGTCGTGTCGGCTCATCGACCTCTTCTGCCCGATCGGCTTCGGCACGCGCGGCCTCATCGTGGCGCCGCCGAAGGCCGGAAAGACGATCCTCCTCCAGAACATCGCGTTCGGCATCAAGCACAACCATCCCGACGTCGCACTCATCGCCCTCCTGATCGACGAGCGACCGGAGGAGGTCACCGACTTCAAGCGGAACGTGCCGGCGCAGGTGCTGGCCTCGAGCAATGACCAGGATCTCGATCGCCATCTCGCGCTCGGCATCCTCGCGATCGAGCGTGCGAAGCGCATGGTCGAGGCGGGCCGCAACGTGGTGGTGCTTCTCGACTCGCTGACGCGGCTCGGCCGCGCCTTCAACAACAGCCGCAAGTACGGCTCCGGCGGCAAGACGATGTCGGGCGGCCTCGACTCGCGGGCGCTTGAAGTGCCGAAGCAGCTCTTCGGCGCGGCGCGCCGTGCGGAGGAAGGCGGCTCGCTGACGATCATCGCGACGTGCCTCGTCGACACCGGCTCGCGGGCCGATCAGGTGATCTTCGAGGAGTTCAAGGGCACCGGCAACATGGAGCTGATCCTCGATCGCCAGATCGCCGAGCGCCGGCTCTTCCCCGCGATCAACCTCGCCGCGAGCGGCACGCGCAAGGAGCATCTCCTCCTCTCCGAGCGTGAGCTAAAGACGATGACCGCGTTGCGGCGCCGACTCCTGAGCGTGCCGCCGCCGGTGCAGATCGAGCAACTCCTCGCGGCGCTCGGCCGGTTCGAGACGAACGAGAAGTTAGTGGCGGGATGAGCGCGGGAGCCAGGATCGAGGAGTCAGGAGTCGGGAGTCAGGAGTCAGTGGGCGGAAGCATGGACGGCGCCTCTCGCTCCTTCGTGTCCGTGCTCATCTGTGTTCATCTGTGGTTCCTTCCTCTTCCGCGTTGCAGGCAGAAGGGGAACCAGTGGAGTAGGGTGGCCGCATTCGTGCACGCAACCATCCCGCTCGTAAAGCCCGACGGGTGGGTTCCCCGCACCCGGCTTCCCCGACGAGCTCATCATCCAGCTCTCGACAGGGAGCATCAGGTGCGGTCAGCGACGCAGCACGTCTAGGCGCGCGTACAGGAACTCGTCCCAGCCCATGCCCTTCGACGGCCGAAAGGAGCGCTGGCTCCGGCGTCCAAGGTGCCGGCACAGCGAGAGCTATACCCTCTGCCGCACGGCCGACTGCGCCGAGTTGGGGGGGGAAGCGAGCCAAATACCCGGGCCACGCGCAAGTACCAATTCACCTCGTCCACGACCACGCCGATCGGCTTGAAACACTGATTCGGACCGATGATCGCGCGAAGCTCGTCGCGGAATCGCTGCAGCGCCTCCCGCGACGGATATACACGGAACGAGAGTGGCGGCCGCGTGCCGCCCAATCTCTGCCGCGAGGCGCGCTAGGGTTTTGGCTTTCCAAAGAGTGTTTGTGCGAATATCCCCAACTCGCCGGTGTAGGCCTCTAGCCGAGTTTGATCTGGTGCGTTGAACCCGCAGAGATATCCAGCCGGTGTCCTCTCACCGGACGACAGGGCGACGCCAGCGATGGTCTCGAATCGTTTGCGAGCGTGCGCACTGGGATGCACGATGGCGTTACGAATCACGTGGATGCGCGAAAGTGTGTCGACCTGTGTCTTGTTCAACTTCTTGAATGGGCTGCCGTTCAAAAGGAACGCGTCAGCGCGTTCGATGGTCCTTTCGTACGGCAGCCAGTCGGCATAGTTCCTGCCTCCACGAATCAGCGTGTCCATGACTATCCACGAAGTGCATTGAACCAGCGGCGCCGCATGGCTCTTCGGATACCGAAGACGCTGCTTCATGATTTGCTCAAAAAGTTCCTCGCAGAACGCTTCGAAGCCAACTACAGCACGAATGAACAGTGCCTCGTACATCGAATGCGTGTCTCGCCGTGTGATAGTCTTCGCCGACATAAGCGCGTGAGTCCGCTTGCGCGTGTGCTCGATACCGCGCAGTCGTGCGTGGAATCTCTCAAGCGTCGATGCAGCCATCACGAACCGCGTAAGTAAGCGATGAGCGTCTTTCGCTCTTTGGAGTGACCGACGCGCCGCGTCGTTGCGTCCAGCACCGGGGTGGGCGCTTCGCGTGTGAAAATCCGAGTTGCTGCTTCACGAATCTGACTGAATCCCTTTGCAGGAATGGATCGCGACTTCGTCGGCTTCAAGGCAGACCCAAGCCCATAGGCTAGGTCGTACACCGCAGCGAACAGCCCGTAGAAAATCGACCGCCTTCTGAATTTCACGATATCGCCGCGAAACTCCTGCTCAATCAACTCAAACACCCTCAGAAAACGACGCTCGATCTCAGGCGCCTCGCTCATTGAGTCATCGGTGTCGTTGTCTTGGTAGGCAGCCTCGATAGCTGTGGCACTCTGGCCCTTGACTCCGTGCATCATCAACATCATCAGCTCGCTGGTCAGTGCAATTTCATCCATCCTTGCGATCTGGTCCGTCGTGAATATGCCCCAGTCCTTCCATCTAGTGAACTGAGATGTCGCGAGAGAGTCCGCGAGCGTCTTAAACGGCCCGAAGAATCGCGCGTTTCGAAGCTCCTGCTGATTAAGCTTGTATCCGGACGAGTTCATTCGTACAAAAATCTGCTTCACTTCGCGGTCGTCTGTGTCCGAGGGAAGGACGTTCACGCTGAACTCGTAGTTCAAGAGTTGGCTTTTGTTCTCTTTGGGCAAATCCTCAAACCGCTTCCCAGAAAGGTCGGCATTGTGAGATCGAAGGATCTTGAAGTCATCTCGCGGCTCCTTGTCGGCGAGTAGGTTTGGAGCGACAAAAGCGATGACGGTTCGCAAACGCTGCTGGCCGTCCACCACTTCCCGCTTGACCTCAAACGTGTTAAGGTCGGCAGCAAGGTCGCGAAGAAAGAGCATGGGAACGGGCAGGCCGCGGAGAATCGTGTCGATCAGGTAGGACTTCTGGTGCGGGCGCCAGACGGAGCGTCTTTGGAAATCCGGATTCAGCGTCAACTGGCCCGAGCGATACCATCCAACGAAGTCACTCACCTTGAACGTAGTCTTGGTGGTTTGCCAGACCCTCATGCGCGACACTCCATCTCCGCGACGCGGTTTGTCCTCAGACTGAAACGCGCGCCACTCATCATCAAGCACCACGGTGACGCTTCGCGGTCGCAAAGCTTACCTTCATACGCCGCTCGCTGTTGGGTGTAAGTGAGCCGCAGCTAGATGACCACGCCCAAGGGGCGGTCCAAGCAGCCCCCGCCCCGAAACCGATGTCGCTGCACCCGATGAGCATTGAGCAGGCGCTTCAAAGAGCGATTCGGCACGCCGGATAGTCGCGCCTTTACAAGCGCCAAGGAGTCGAAGTCGCCCAACGATTAACCGCTATTCAGACCTCACGGATACCAACACAACGGCTCGTCCGGTATGAAGCTCCGACACAGATAAAAGCCGGAGCGCGTGCACTTTCACGAAGCCTCGAGCCGACTCATGACCATGATCGCCAACGCCGAGGACTCGCGTGCCTCGGCCAGCACGAAGGCACAGCGCGAGTGTCTCTTTCCCCTGACTCCTGACTCCTGACTCCTGACTCCTGAATCCTGCCCCCCCTCCCCCTCACACCCGCACCAGCGTCATCGCGATCCCCTGCCCCACGCCGATGCACATCGTGCACAGGGCCCGCGTCGCGTCGCCCGATGCGAGTTGCCGCGCCGCGCTTCCGACGATGCGCGCGCCGCTCATGCCGAGCGGGTGACCAAGCGCAATCGCTCCGCCGAGGCGGTTGACGCGCGGATCGTCGGACGCGACGCCCAGTCGGCGCAGGCACGCGACGGCCTGCGCAGCGAACGCCTCGTTGAGTTCGATGACGCCGACGTCGCCAAGGGAGAGCGCCTGACGGGCGAGCAATTTCTGCGTTGCAGGCACGGGGCCCAAGCCCATCACTCGCGGCTCCACCCCCGCCGTCGCGACGGCTTCGATACGCGCGAGCGGCGTGAGGCCGTAGCGAGCGACCGCACGTTCCGACGCGAGAAGGAGCGCGGCCGCGCCGTCGTTGATGCCCGAGGCGTTGCCCGCGGTCACGGTGCCGCCCGGCCGCACGATCGGGGCGAGCGAGGCGAGGCGCTCGAGCGTGGTGGCGCGCGGATGCTCGTCGGAGGCGATCGGCGCGGGAGCCTCCTTGCCCGTCCCTGGCGGCGTCACCGGGACGATCTCGCGGCCAAGCGAGCCGTTCGCCCCTGCCGCCGCGGCCTTCGTCTGACTCGCGAGCGCGAAGCGATCCTGATCCTCGCGTGTCACGCCGACCTCGGCCGCGACGACCTCCGCGGTCTCCGCCATCGAGTCGACGCCGTAGCGATCGCGCATGCGCGGATTCGGAAAACGCCAGCCGAGCGTCGTGTCGAAGATCTCCGCGTTGCGGCCGAATGCCTCGGTGGCCTTCGCCATCACGAACGGCGCCCGCGACATCTGCTCGACGCCGCCTGCAACGACGAGGTCGGCGTCGCCGAGGGCGATCATCCGCCCGGCCTGCGCGACCGCCTCGAGTCCCGATCCGCAGAGCCGATTGACCGTGACGCCGGTGACGATGGCCGGGAGCCCGGCGAGGAGCAGCGCCATCCGCGCGACGTTGCGGTTGTCTTCGCCCGCCTGGTTCGCGCAGCCGTAGACGACGTCGTCGAGCGCGGTCCAGTCCACGCCGGGGTTCCGAGCGACGAGTGCTGCGAGCGGGATCGCCGCGAAATCGTCGGCGCGGATGCGCGCCAGCGCGCCACCGTAGCGGCCGATCGGCGTGCGCACCGCGTCGCACACGAACGCCGCGCGGGTCATCGAGCGGCCGCCGTCGGTTCGAGGAGCGGCCGAATCGCGCGGAAGCCGGCCGCGAGCGTCTCGACGAGTCGGTCGATCTCGCGTTCGGTCATCGGCGTCGAGATCGTGCCCGAGCAGGTTTCGATGAGGAGCAGCCCATGCTCGAGCGCGTATGTCACGAGCGCGTCCTTCGCGGCCGTTTCCGCGGCCGTGGGATACGCGCTTCGATAGTCGTGCGGCGACTCGGGCTTCAGGTGCACGCGGAAGAGCGAGCCGCCGCCCGTCACGCATGCGGGGATCTCCGCGTTGCGGATCGCCTCCGCGATGCCGCGCCGCGCGCGGTCGCCGAGCGCGTTGACGTGCGCCACCGCCGCGCGGTCGTAGAGCTGCAACGCGGTGTGGCCTGCGACCATCGTGTTCGGGTTCGCAGAGAACGTGCCCGAGTGGGGAAAGAGCACCTTCGTCGCGAGCGGATTGAAGACGTCCATGACCTCGGCGCGGCCGGCGATCGCGCCTACCGGGAATCCGCCGCCGATGATCTTGCCGAGCGCGGTGAGGTCGGGCCGCGCGCGATACCACTGCTGGGCGCCGCCGTACTCGCTGCGGAACGTGATGACTTCGTCGAAGACGAGGAGCGCGCCGCTCGCGGTGGTCCAGTCCCGGAGCGCGTCGATGTAGTCGCTGTCGGCGGGCAGCATGCCGACGCGGTGCGGCAAGGGATCGACAAGCACGCACGCGATCGACTCGGCGTGTTCGTCGAGGATGGCGCGGGCGCGCGCGGCGTCGTTGAAGGGAATGACCACGACGTCGTCGAGGACGCCGCGCGGGGTGCCGCGACAGACCGGGACGCTCGCCGGGTGATCCTCGCTGCCCCACGTCTGCGGAGACGCGGTCTGACTGACTTCGGCGTAGTCGTAGACGCCGTGGTACGTGCCTTCGACCTTCGCGATCTTCGCGCGTCCGGTGAAGGCACGTGCCGCCTTGAGGCAACAGAGAACCGCTTCGCTGCCCGAGTTCACGAAGCGGACGCGTTCGAAGCTCGGCGCCCGCGACGTCAGATGCTCCGCATATGCGACCTCGGCTTCGGTCGCCATCGCGAACGCGGTGCCGAGCCGCAGCTGCTCGGTGACCGCCGCGACGATCGCCGGATGCGCGTGGCCATGGATGAGCGAGGCCATGTTGTTGTTGAAGTCGATGCGGCGCACGCCGTCGACGTCGACCACGTTGCAGCCTTCGCCGCGCGCGACGTAGATCGGATGCGGGCGTCGCAACACGGAGTTGCGGCTCACGCCGCCGGGAAGGACGCGGAGCGCGCGCTCGTAGAGCGCGCGGCTTCTGCTCGAGTCGGTCATGGGAGGATGCTCCTCTCGCCGCGCCCGTCGACGAGCGGCGCTCCGGTCTTTCGTGCGAGGTCTTCGAACGTGATGCCCGGCGCGATCGCGCGCACGACGAAGCCGTTCGCGGTGACGTCGATCACGGCGAGGTTCGTGTACACGCGGTCGACGACGCCCACGCCCGTCAACGGATAGGTGCAGCTCTCGACGAGCTTCGGTTCGCCAGTCTTCGTCGTGTGCTCGGTGAGGACGATCACGGTCTTCACGCCCGCGACGAGGTCCATCGCGCCGCCGACCGCGGGGATCGCGTCCTTCTCGTTCGTCATCCAGTTCGCGAGGTCGCCGCGCATGGAGACCTGCATCGCGCCGAGGACCGAAACGTCGAGATGGCCGCCGCGGATCATCGCGAAGCTGTCGGCGTGATGGAAGTACGCAGCGCCCGGCAACGCGGTGATCGGCTTCTTGCCGGCGTTGATGAGTTCGGGATCGGCGTGCGCGTCGTCAGGCGGCGGCCCCACGCCGAGCAGGCCGTTCTCGGTGTGAAACACGAGTTCGTGGCCACGCGGCACGTGCGCCGCGACGAGCTCCGGAATCCCGATGCCCAGGTTGACGTACGAGCCGTCGGCGATGTCGCATGCGACGAGTTGCGCCATCTCGTCGCGCGACCACCCGAGGTGCGGCGCGCTCTCGGCGCAGGGGCGTGCGGGGGCCTGCGTCATGGATAGCGTGCTCCGTCGCGAACGAGGATCGACTCCTGCGCGGGCGTGCGAACTTCGACCACGCGCTGCACGAAGATGCCGGGCGTCACGATCGCTTCTGGATCGAGCTCGCCGGCCTGGACGACCTCGCGGACCTGCGCGATCGCGACGCGCGATGCCATGCACATGATCGGCCCGAAGTTCCGCGCGGTCTTCGAGTAGACGAGGTTGCCGTAGCGGTCGGCGCGGTCGGCTCGCACAAGCGCGAAGTCGGCTTCGAGCCCGTACTCCATCACGAAGTCGCGGCCGCCGAACGAGCGCGTCTCCTTGCCTTCGGCGAGCAGCGTGCCCACGGCGGTCGGCGTGTAGAACGCGGGAACGCCGGCGCCGCCGGCGCGGATGCGCTCGGCGAGCGTGCCCTGCGGCACGAGCTCGAGTTCGATCTCCCCGTTGCGGTAACGCTCGGGGAAGACCGTCGACGTCGCGCTCCGCGGGTACGAGCAGATCACCTTCGACACCTGCCCGTGCTCGATGAGGGCCGCGAGACCGACGTGTCCGCTGCCGGTGTTGTTGCTGATGACGGTGAGGCCGCGCACGCCGCGATCGACGAGCGCGTGGATCAGCTCGATCGGACTTCCGGCCTCGCCGAAGCCGCCGATCATGACGGTCGCGCCGTCGCGGATGTCGGCGACCGCCTCGGCGGCGGAATGGATGCGCTTGTCGATCATCGGAGCGCTCGCGTCCTGGTCAGTTGCACGAGTCGCTGCATGGACCGTTGCAGCAGGAACCGCCCGCGGCGCGGCCGTGATGCGACTCCCCGTTGCAGCGCGAGGATCCGCAGCCTTCTCCGTTGCAGGCGCCGGTCCCGCCGCAGCATCCCTGCGAGAGCGCCTTGCCCTCGAGCGTGAGCTCCAGCCGACGCTCGATCTCCGCAAGCTCCTTCGCGAAGAAGAAGTCCCCGCCGTCGAGCGGCACGAGACGATCGACCCGCGTCTCCGTCTCGTCGTAGACGGCGAGGAACACCTTGTCCATCCACGCCATGTTGCGCGCCTCGTTGAACTTGAGCGCGAGCGCCTTGCGTCCACCGACCGCGGTCTCGCCGAGGAGCGAGATCTTGCCGGCGGACGTCGTCATCGAGATGTAGCGCGACGGGCGATTGAGCGAGCTCAGCGAGCGGAAGACGAGGTTCGACACCTTCTCGATGTCGGCGAGCGGCGCGGCGAAGTAGTGGTGTTCGCCCGTCGGCCGCGCGCAGTACATCGAGTGGAAGCGGACTAACAATGTCGCGAGGATGTTCGCGAGGTCGATCCAGTTCTGCGCCGAACGCGCGATGTCCGTCTTCCCGTCCTCATCCTGGAAGAGGCTGATGTGGTTCATGATCGGGCTTTGGCTTCGCACGACCACGCCGTGCGCCTGGAGCCTGCGAATCGCGGCGATCGTGCTGGGATTCAGCAGTTCGCGCGGCGTCGAGAAGTGCGCCATCCACGAGACCTGGATTCCGTTGCGATGGAGTTCGTCGAAGAGGCCGAGCATCCTCTCGTACTTCTTCGTGAGGATCATTTCCGGCTGGTAGGTGAGCGCGCGCGAGGCGATGCGGATCGTGCGCACGTGGAGAAGCGAGGGATCCTCGACGATGGGCATCACGTACGAACGCAGTCGCTCGTAGGGCATGTAGCCGGCATCGCCGCCGGTGATGAGGAGGTCCGTGATCTCGGGATGACGGCGCACGTAGTCGTGGACCTGTGCAACGTCGTCTTGGAGGAACATGTCGTCGTCGCGGCGCAGCTGCGCGTGACGGAAGCAGTACGTGCAGAACGCGTAGCACGCCTGCGTCGTCTTGTCGAAGACGAGCGCGCACTGCGGATACTTGTGCTGGCTGCCCTCGACGATGTCGAGGCTGCCGTCGTCGCGCTCGATCCAGGGCTTGTTGAGGAGCTGGTGACCGTCGTGCGGATTCGTCGCTTCCTTGTAGGAGTCGGCGATCGCGGTCCGGGCGTCGCCTTCGGGCGTCGCGCCGTACTTCTCGACGAGGTCGGTCGGCATCATGCCCGGCTGCGGGAAGATCAAGTGGTAGATCGAGTCGTGCTCGAACGCACGCCAGTTGATCGCGTTGAGCGCGTGGCTCGTCGCCTTGAAGCGATAGACCTCGATGAAGAGCTCGCGCTCGAGGAGGTGATCGAGTTGGATGCCGTGCTCGGCGAGGATCGCGACGACCTTGCGGAAGCCGCGCAGGCCCTCGTACTCGGCGCGGCCCGGGAAGAGGAACGGGTCACGCTCGAGGAGGCCGCTGTGCTGCGGATAGGTGAGGTGGAGGCGGCTCAGGAGACCGGTCGGGAGGAGATCTTCGCGGCGCACGATGTCGCGGGCCTCGTCGGAGTAGCCGTAGCGCTCGAGCATGGAGTCGACATCTGCGGCCGTGATGGTCGCGCCGACGGTTCGGGAGGCGGACGGGATCGACGACGGCTGGCAGTGGGCGGACATCGAGGGCTCCGAGGGCTGCGAGGGAATCGGCCTTCTCGACCGATTCACGGATCTGTGTATCGGTGATTCTATAGCGACAATTCGCATCGCCAAGAGGGACGATGGGGATCGTGGCGGGATCTGGGGCCGCCCACGATCGGCCCCGGCACACCACGTCCCGATAAATAGGCGGGGCCACATCAGACGTCCCGATAATTGGGAGTGGCCTGAGTGAGCGGCCGCGCGCGAGACAGGCGCCCCGACGGCTCTCGGCTAGCTCCGGCCCCTCGACACCTTCTTCCTACGCCTACCCGCCCGCCAATCCCGTCACGTCCCGATAAATGGGAGTGGCCCATTCAGGGCCCATTCAGGGATGAGAGTCGGTCGAGCGAAGGGCCCACGAACCGACGCCCCCCGTACCCGCCTCAGTCCCGGTGCGCCTTGTGGCACTCCTTGCACGAGGCGTTCACGGTCTTGAACGCCGCCGCCGCCTTCGCGACGTCGAGCGGTGCGGTCGGCGACGCCGCGACGAGCAGGTCCTCGAGCGCCTGCGCTTCGGCCGCGTTCTTTCCGAGGAGCGTCGCGAAATCGGCCGGCTTGGCCTTCGTATCGGCGTCCGCTCCGAGATTCCGAAGGAGGTCGGCGAGCCGCCCCGCTTCCGCCGCCGGAACAAGGTCCGGATGATCGGCCGGCGCTTTCCACCCGGCCTTCTCGATCAGCTTGAGATGCTCGACGACCTCATCGATCTCGACCATCGACTTCACCATGCCGCTCGTGCGCGACACCTCGGGGAACGCATCGCTCGCCGCGTCGATCGCTGCCGCCTGCATCACTGCCGCCTTCTGCGTGCAGGAATAGAGCCCGGTGTAGTTGGGCGCCGTGCCCGAGACCTTCATGCGCGCGATCGCGACGTCGTTCGGGAGCCATCCGAGCGACACCGCCACCGTCCCCGCCGCGCCGGCCGAGCGGTGCTTTCCATGATGGCAGTGCATGTAGATCGGCTTCGGTAAGTCGCGCACCGCTCGTACGAGCTCGGCCTTCCGGGTGTCGTCGAATCCGTTGTAGCCGATCGGCAGATGCACGTAGCGCATGCCGCGGGCCTTTGCCTTCGCGAGGTCCGGCTCGGCGCCATCGACCGAGATGATCGTGACGATGCCGAGTGACTTCAGCGAGTCGAAGCCCTCGTCCCCCTCCGGAACGCTGCCGCTCACGAAATCCTTGCCATACGAGACGACGTTGTGCAGGCCCGGATAGTCCTTGGGCGCCAGTTCGTCGAGTGCGGGCAGCGTCAACGGGCCACCGGCCTTGTGCGGCTCGGTCGCGGGCGCGTTCGGTGCGGCGGGCGGATCGGCGTTCACGGTCGCAAGACCGACGATCAGGAGCGCAAGACCGAGTCCAGAGAGCGCGACGGCGCGAGGGTTCCGCATGGCGATCGAAGTGTAAGGGTCGCGGTTCGGGGCTCAAGCCCGCAACGTGAAGATTGCCGAATGCCTGTACGATCCGTTCACCATGTCGGCCGCAACGGAGCGCAGTCGAAACAACGTTCGCGCCGGACTCTTCGTCGCGGTCAGCCTCGCCATCGGCGCGGCGGTCTTTCTCACCCTTCAGAAGCTGTCTTTTGAAGAGCGGACGAAGTACCAGATCCGTTTCACCGTGGCAGCCGGCGTTGCCGGCCTGAGTCCCGGAAGCGAAGTCCGGATCGGCGGGCTGAAACGCGGAGAAGTCACCGCGATCGTCCCCAAGCTCGAGGGCGGCCCCGACGATGCCATCCTCGTCGAGATCGCGATCGCATCATCGATCACGCTGTACGACAACGCCAAAGTCCTCCGCGTGGCCCCGCTCCTCGGCAACACCGCGTGGATCAACTTCGTGACGATCGGCACGCCCTCGGCTCGCTCCGAGACCGGCGATTCCGCGCCGACGAAGCGCGTGCCGCCCGAGGGGATCATCGCGGCGATCGATGCCCCCGGCATGCTGACGGCGATCGTCGGCGACGCCGCCGCCGAGCAGATCGTCTCGATCATCGCGAAGACCGAGCACTTCACCGAGGTGCTCGACAGGGTCCCGGCCGACTACGACAGCAAGATCGTGCCGGCGCTCGATGCCGCGCGCGACACGCTCGTCTCGCTCCGCACCGATTACGGCCGTTGGCGGTCGAAGGTCGACGAGACGCTCGACTACGCGACCGGTGCCGCGAAGAACCTCGAGGAAGGCACCGCCGGCGCGAAGACCTTCGTGGCCGACGCCCAGAGCATGCTGTCGACGAACCGGCCGAAGATCGACACCACGATCTCGAACCTCGAGGCGGCGTCGGGGTCCGCGCGCGAGACGATCGACGAGATCCGAAACACCACGTTGCCTCAAGTGTCGCGTGTCCTCAATGAGGGCGAACGGGCGATCAGCGAGTTCGCCGACGCCCTCGATCGCGTCGACACGGAGATCGCCGAACGCATGCCGGACATCCGGAGCTTCCTGGGCGACCTGCGTTCCGCGGCCCAGCAGCTGAAGCTCGCGACGATCGAAGTGCGGCGAAGCCCCTGGCGACTGCTCTACAAGCCGTCGACCGACGTGCTCGCGCACGAGCAGCTGTACGAGGCCACACGCTCGTTCGTGCTCGCGACCGGCGACCTCAAGTCGACGGTCGAGAGCATCGACTCGGTGCTTCGCCTCAAGCCCGAATTCCTCAACAACGATCCAGGACTGCGCGAGCGCCTCCAGTCGGCGCTCATCGGTTCGCTCGAACGCTACGAGGCGGCGCAGCGTCAACTCTTCGGCGTCTTGACGAAGGATCCGTGAGATGGCGACGCTCGGCCGTAGCGACCTCCGCGCCGGCATCGCGACGCTCGTCACCCTGGTCGTGCTGAGCGTCGGAATCATGATCGCGCCGCATCAGCTCGGCGAACGTCGCGTCCGCTACGAACTCTCCGTTGCACCCACCGTCGACCTGACCGGACTTGCGGTCGGCGCGCCGGTCCTCGTCGGCGGCCTCGATCGCGGACGCGTGGTCGCGATGATCGGCGACACGACGGTGACCGGCCAGCCCGGGGCGACGATCAGCATCGAGATCCGTCGCAATCCTCCCATCTACCCGCAGGCGAAGCCGGTCCTGCGCATGAATCCGATCTCGCAGAAGGCCCTGATCGACTTTCAGAATGTCGGCAATCCCGGCGTCACCCGCAATCCGCTCGACGAGGGCTCGAAGCTCGAGCTCGTGCAAGCGACCGAGGTCGACTCGATCTTCACCGGCGAGATGGGCACTCGTCTCCGCGCGATCGCGGAGCGAGCGGCGGGCGTGCCGGAGGAATGGGGCACGCTGCGCGACGACGCGCCGAAGCGATTCGCCGCCGTGCGCGACGAGTTCGAGGCGGTGCGCGACGAGATGAGCGCCTCGTGGTCGAAGACGGCGGATCGCGCCCGCGAGCTGATCGAGCGGTATCGCAAGCTTGGCGACGGCTTCAACGCGCTCGCCGAGGAAGCGAAGGCGCTTCGGGGCGAGTTCGCGCAGTATCAGGAGATGAACGAGGAAGGCGCGCTCTTCCCGCGCACGAAGGCGTCGTTCCAGCGTCTCACCGAGGCGTGGAACCTCATGCGCGCGGACGCCGACTCGCTTGGCCCGACGCTCGACCGCGCCCGTTCCGAGTGGACCCGCGCGACCGGCGCCTTCGGCCGCATCCGCTCGCGCATCGACGAGATAGTCGGGCTCTTCGACCTCGGCCCGATCCTCGCGGATGTCACGATCGCGGGCAACCTCTTCAGCAAGACCTATAGCGAAGCGATGGCGGCGCCGTGGCGCGTCATCTTTCCGAACGAATCCGCCGCCGAGGCGAAGCGCGATCGCCTGGACGACCTGACCCGCGAGCTCCTCCGAAACGCCGAAACCGCGAAGCGGGCCCGCGAGTCGATCGAGGAGATCCTGCGAGTCGGCGAGACGACGGGAAGCCAGACGGCCGAGATGCTCGAGCGGATGCGCAAGCAGTTCGAGTCGATCTCGTCGCTGGAGGACGCGATCTGGAAGGCTCGATTCCGTCTCGACACGTCGCCATGAACGTCGTCGAACTGTCCGCACGCGCCTCCTGCAACGTGGAGTTGGCGTCGCTCCTTCCGCCCGACCGCACGGACCTTCGCGAGACGCTCGGTCGCTACGACGACGTGCGCGACCGCGATCTCCGGGGACGCGACCGACGGTTTCTCGTCGAGAGCGAGCGCTGCGTGCGGCGGTTTCTCCGCGCGCAGACGTTCGAGTGCGAGTCGCTCCTTCTCACCCGCCGCTCGTTCGCCGCCATCGCGGATGACGTGGCGCGACACCGGGAGATCGACGCGGTGTTTCTCGCCGACGACGACACGATGACGACGATCGCGGGGTACCGACTGCACGGCGGCGCGCTCGCGATCGGGCGGCGAGGCTGGCGCCCGCCGGACGCCGCGGACCTCATCGCCCGCGCGTGCGCCGGCTCGTTGCCCCGACTCGTGGTCGCGGAGGGGGTCGATCACGTCGACAACCTCGGCTCGATCGTGCGAAGCGCGGCCTGTCTCGGTTGGTCGGGGCTCGTCCTCGACGAGCGCTGCGCCGATCCCCTCCTCCGAAAGACCATCCGATTCTCGATGGGTCGCGTCTTCGAGGTGCCGTGGGGATTCTCGCGCGATCTCCGTGACGCCCTCGATCGCCTGCGGACGGGCGGCGTGACGGTCGTCGGACTTGAACTCGCGCCCCGCGCGGTTCCCCTCTCGACGATCCGTGTGCGCGGCCCGATCGCGCTCGTCGTCGGAAGCGAGGCGCACGGCATCTCCGCCGAGACGCTCGCGCGGTGCGATATCGTCGGGGCCATTCCCGTCGCCGAGCCCGACGGCGAGGCACGCTCGCTCAATGTCGGCGTTGCAGCCGGCATCGCGCTCTACGAACTCTCGCGCCCGCACTCGGAATCCGCCTAGGTCTCCTCGTTGCCTCCCGTCTCCCCTTCAGCCCCTGCCGCATCTCGCATTGCGGAACACGACGCGCTCGATCTCCTGATCGAGATCGCGCGCAGCCTCCATCGCTACGGCACGCCGTCGCATCGGCTCGAGGGCATCCTGGTCGACGTCGGCCGATCGCTCGGACAGGACGTGGCCGTCTTCTGCGTCCCGACGATGATCACGCTGACGATCGGCGTGGGCGCGGACCAACGGAGCGTCATGCTGCGCGTCGAGCCCGGCGCGCCCGATCTTGGGCACCTCGCCGAGATGCTGACGCTCCTCAATCGCCTCTACGCGGGAGAGCTCGGGCCCGCGGCGGCGATCCGCGAGATTCGCGCGATCGGCGATCGGCGGACTGGCGCGCCGACTTGGCTCCTGCCGTTCGCGATCGGCGGTGCGTCGTTCGGCGCCGCGCGGCTCATGGGCGGCGGATGGACCGAGATGGCGGCCGCCGCGCTCGTCGGAACTGTCACCGGCGCCGCGGCGATGATCGCCGGCTCGTCGCGGGCGCGGCTTCCGCTCGCGGATTTCGTCAGCGCCGCCACGGCGGTCGCGGCCGCCGGACTCCTGGCGCAGCTCATCGCGTGCGACACGTCGATCGTCGCGCTTGCGAGCCTCATCGTGCTGCTGCCCGGCTTGACGCTGATGACCGCGATGAACGAGCTGGCGTGGCGTCATCTCGTCTCGGGCACGGCGCGACTCCTCGGCGCGCTCATGTCGCTCGTGTCGCTCGGCTTTGGCGCGGCGATCGGGGACCGGCTCACCACGTTGCTGCCGCCGGTCACGGCGCCCGCACCGACCTCCTCCGCATGGACGCTCCCGATCGCATTGGCGTCGGCGGCCGTCTCCATCGCCATGCTCTTCCAAGCGCGACGACGCGACTTCCACTGGGTCGCGCTCAGCGTGCTCGTCGGTTATGCCGGCGGCGTGCTGGGGCAGTCGATCGCCGGCCCCGAGCTCGGCGCCTGCTTGGGCGCGGCGCTCGTCGCGCTCACCGGCAACGTGGTGTCGCGCGTGCGCCCGGTGCCCGCGGCGCTGGCGTCGCTTCCGGGGCTTCTCGTGCTTGTGCCGGGAACGATGGCGTTCCGCGGGCTCCAGTCGCTCATGGAACAGGACGTCGTTGCAGGCGTGGGCGTGGCCTCGGGCGCGCTGACGACAACCGGCGCGATCGTCGCAGGATTGCTCCTGGCGAACACGCTTCTGCCGGCGCCGCGGTCGCTGTAGGCGTCGATCTCGTCGGTGTTCCGGTCGGCGCGATCAGCCTTCGCCCGCGCCCGCAAGCGCTTCGGCGAGACGCTTCTCCTCGGCCGGCTCCGGACGGAATCGCTCGATCTTCGCGCCGAGGAGATTGAGCGTCTCCTCCATGCGCGAGTAGCCGCGGTCGAGGTGATAGATGCGGCTCACGATCGTCTCGCGATCGGCGGCGAGGCCAGCGAGCACCATCGACGCGCTCGCGCGGAGATCGCTCGCCATGACGGGGGCGCCGCGCAGCGGCGTGCCGCCGATGACCATGACGGTCGGTCCCTGGCGATAGATCTTCGCGCCCATGCGGCCGAGTTCGGCGACGTGCATGAAGCGCTCGGGGTAGATCTTCTCGGTGATGATCGAGTTGCCCTCGGCGAGGCAGAGGAGCGTCATGAACTGCGCCTGAAGGTCCGTCGGGAACCCGGGGTGCGGCTGCGTGGTGATCGTGGTCGGACGCAGGCGGCGCTCGCTCGTCACGCGGACGGTGCAGCGCATCGGGTCTTCGGACTCGTCGAGACGCTCGACATGGACGCCGATCTCGTTGAAGCGATCGATCGCCGCAAGCAGGCAGTCGTACGGGAAGTCCTCGAGGACGACGTCGCCATTCGTGATCGCGGCCGCGACGGCGTAGGTGCCGGCGACGATGCGATCGGGGATCACGACGTGATCGGCGCCGCCGAGTTCGTCGACGCCATCGATGACGATGCGCGGGGAGCCGGCGCCGCGGATCTTCGCGCCCATCGCGTTGAGAAGGTTGGCGAGGTCGACGATCTCGGGCTCGCAGGCGGCGCACTCGATCGTGGTGCGGCCTTCGGCGAGCGTGGCGGCGCTCATGACGTTCGCGGTGCCGAGCACCGTCGAACCGAAGGGCCCGCCGAGGAAGATCGTGTTGCCCTTGAGGCGGGGCGCGCTCACGACGATGTCACCGCCCTGGAGCTCGATCTTCGCGCCGAGCGCCTGCATGCCGCGGAGGTGCAGGTCGACAGGACGCGAACCGAACGCGCAGCCGCCGGGCATCGCGACGATCGCCTTCTTGCGCCGCGCGAGCATGGGGCCGAGGACGCAGATCGACGCACGCATGGTGCGAACGATGTCGTAGCGGGCGTGGATCTGGTTCTCGTCGGCGCTCGCGAGGCGAACCGTGCCGTGCTCACCCTGGACGTCGACGCCGAGCTCCTTGAGGAGCCGCAGCATGTTCGAGATGTCGGAAAGCGCGGGCACGTTGCGCAGGGTCACCGTCTCGCTCGTCAGGAGCGATGCGGCGATCAGCGGCAACGCGGAGTTCTTCGAGCCCTCGACCGCAACCCGACCAGCCAGCCGACGTCCGCCTTGGATCCTGAAGTAGTCCATGTCGCCTATGCCCGATTTCGAAGTCCGACGCTCGATGGCTTGGCACGGGCGGGGCCTCGCGCCCGCGCCGTGTCGGAGTTCGCGATCGCGCTCTCCGAAAGCCTACATGGATCGGTTCTCTGCGCCGAAACGCCGCAGAGAAATGCGATCTCTCTCCCGAACCCGCACAGACGTCACAGCTTCACGCGGTTCGCTCGCCAACCGATGCAGCCATGTTGCCTGCCGGGGTGGGAATCGTACTGTCGGCTGTAGTCGATCACGTTCATCGATTGCGTTCGAGTGAACGCGCTCTCGTGATCGGCCCGGTTCGCGCCCAAGTGGGCGAAGGAGTCTGCGATGTTGAGCCGCACCCGAGTCGTGTCGATGTCTGCCGCCGCGGCGCTGGCCGCAGGTTCCGCCTTTCTCGCCCCGACCAACGCGTCGCCGGCACCCGAGCAAGCCGTCGGTGCGCCCGAGACGCTGGTGCTGACGGGCATCGTCCGAGATTTCAAGGAGAAGGGTAAGCCGGGCGGCCATGCCGACTTTGAAATCACCCCGAGCCGCGGGTTCGCGCACTACATCAAGAATGTCGCCCCCGACCTCGGCTCCGACGGCAAGCCCGTCTTCGTCGGCGGTGGCGCGAAGGTCACCTCGCAGTGGAAGAACTCGGCCGGGAAGCAGATCTGCTACCGCCTCTTCGACGCGAGTAAGGGCGACGTGGCCGGTGCGACCGAGTCGGTGATTTCAACCGGCGGTATCACGAGCTCCGAATCGTTCAACCAGTGGTGGAACGACACCCTCGGCGTGAACATGTCAAAGGCGGTCGACCTGACGCTGACGAAGCAATCGAACGGCTCGTACGTCTTCGACAGCCAGACCGACCCCTACTACAAGACGCTCGGCGGGTTCTTCCCGATCGAGAATCAGCTGTTCGGAAATCCTGGCGGCAGCCCGAACCGCAACTTCCACTTCACCTTCGAACTCCACACCGAGTTCACCTACTGGGCGGCGGAGAACCAAGTCTTCACGTTCCGCGGTGACGACGACGTGTGGGTCTACATCGACGGCAAGATGGTCATTGACCTGGGTGGTATCCACGGTGCGGTCGAACAGGCCGTCGACCTGAATCGCCTGGGGCTCGAGGACGGGAAGACCTACAAGCTGGACTTCTTCTTCGCCGAGCGCCACCGCACCCAGTCGAACTTCAAGATCACCACGAACTTGAAGCTCGAGACCGTGGAGCTGCCGACGGTGAGCAACGCGTTCGATTGATCGAACGCGGCCAGGCCCAGACGGCGGGCCGCGCCAGGAGCGCGACCCGCCGTTCCCGACAACGGCGCGCAGTCGGACCTACCCGCTTCTCCTCGCCCCGCTTCGCGGGCTCCGAGGGAGGCGGGTCTTGGTTTTCTTGCCGTACACTCTTGCCCCGCTCCACGCCTGGCCGCGCTTGCGGTCGCCGCGATGCGCATAGTGCCGACGTCGCACGTGGAGCGTCGCTTGGGTCCGCTCCGATGAATGCCGCCGATCCCGTCACGTCGCCTTCCGCTTCGACACCCGCCGGGCACCCCCTTGCGGGCTCGCCCGACCTCGTCGAGGCGAAGATGCATCTCGTCCTCCCGACGGCACCGGTCACCGGCCGAATCGTCGAGTCACGCCTGTGCATGAAGGCGAAGTCGGCGAGCTTCGTGCGCCACGTCGCGATTGACGTCTCGGGGACGCCGCTGGCGGGATCGTTCCAGGCCGGGCAGAGTTTCGGCGTGATTCCCGATGGCGTCGACGCCTTCGGGAAGCCGCACAAGGTTCGCCTCTATTCGCTCGCAAGCCCGACGTGGGGCGAGGATGGTCACGGCAACGTGATCGCCACCACGCCCAAGCGACTGATCGCGGAGCGCGAGCCGCAGAAGCCCTCGGATGACCCGAGCGACCACGGCCTCTTCACCGGCGTGTGCAGCAACTGGCTCTGCGACCGAAAGGTGGGCGACGCGGTGCAGGTCTCGGGACCGAACGGGAAGCGCTTCTGCTTGCCGAAGAACCCGAACGATCACGACTACCTCTTCCTCGCGACAGGGACCGGCATCGCCCCGTTCCGCGGCTTCCTCATGGAGCTACTGCAGGGACCGCCGGCGCACTCGCCCGCAGCCGCGCGGTGGAAGCCGTGCACGAGCCGCATCGAGCTGCTGATGGGCTCGCCGTACACCACGGATCTCCTGTACGACGACCTCTTCCGCGGGCTGGCGGCAGCGCATCCGAACTTCCGCTACACGACGGTCATCAGCCGCGAGTCGCGTCTCGACGAGCAGGGAAACCCGGCCCGGGGCGAGTACGTCCATCAGCATCTCGAGCGCGGCGTCGAGCGCGACTTCGGACGATTCCGCGAGTTCCTCGGCTCGCCACGAACGCTCATCTACGTGTGCGGGCTCGCGGGCATGCAGGTCGGCATCTTCCACATGCTCGCGAAGCATGGCCTCGGCGACGGATATCTCACCGTGCACGAGGAGCTCGCAGGGATCTCCCCGCACGATTGGACCCCGGACCAGATCAAGCGGCGGGTTCGCCCGACCCATCGCTGCATGCTCGAAGTCTATTGATCGCGCGATCGTGCGCCCGAGCGAGAAGGAGGAGGGCGGCGTTCGCGCCGATGAGAGCGCAGAGGATGTCCTTCTGCGCGTCCCACACGTCGCCTTGGGTCGCCAAGTAGTCGATCGACCCGTCGCCGAGCAATAGCGCGGCCGTCATCTCGATCAGCTCGAAGACTGCACTGAAGGCCACGCACACGCTGACGACGAGCACGTAGAGCCACGCGCGTCCGCGGACGACGCGGCAGCGAATCAGGATCTCGCGCACGAGGATCGCCGGGATGAACCCCTGGGCGAGATGACCGATGCGGTCGTAGTGGTTCCGGTCGAAGCCGAACCAGTCGCGCATCCACTCGCCCAACGGGACGCGCGCGTACGTGTACGCGCCGCCGTAGATCAAGAGAAGGGCGTGCACCGCGAGGAGCGAAAGGAGAAGAAGCGTGGGGCGCGACCGACGTCGCACGAAGGGATAGATCGCAAGACCCGCGAGAACCCACGAGACCTCAAGCCACCACGTGAGACGGTCGAACGGTCGAAGCCCGCTCAGCACCAGGACGACCGCGACGATGCCCACGAGGAGGTCGTCGACACGAACGCCGCAGATCCGTGGAGGGTCGCCCGAGGTCGGTGACTGCGGAGACGCCATGCGACCCGTAGGGTACGGTGCTCGCATGCCACTCGACCGAAGCACGATGCTGACCCTGTGGAGCGACTCCTGGAGTAAGGGCCACGGGTACGTGCCGTGGCGAGATGTCCTCGCCCACCTGACGCCAGCAAACGCGCTCTGGCGCCCCGGGCCGCAACGACATTCAATCTGGGCCCACGCAAGTCACGTCGCTTTCTGGCGCGAGTATCTGACGGCCTCAGCTCGAGGCGCGACGGTGCCGACGCAGGCCGAGATCGCGACGAAGAACTTCGAGACGCCCGGCGACGCTGCGCACGCCTCGCCGGAGCTCTGGCGCGGGGCCGTCGAGCGCGTGGAACGGAGTCAGCGCCTCATCGAAGACGCGCTTCGCGATCCGGCCGTCGATCCGGACGTCTTCGGTGGCCTGGTGGCTCACGACGCCTACCACCTCGGGCAGATCATGCTCCTCCGCGCGATGCAGGGCCTCAAGCCTCTCATGTGAGCGAGGCGGGACTGCGAGGCGTCGCGGAGCTCGTCGCCCCGGCCCTGTCGCTCGGCGGTCGGGTCGCTGTGCGGCCGGTCAGCGACGCTGTCGGGTGCGAAGACCTGTCACGCAGTGCACATCGATCGCGACTGACGCTGGGTGAGGCGCCAGGGTCGAGCTCGCCCGGCGAGAACGGCCGCGACGGATACTCCCGAGCACGTCGTGGACCCACAAGTGGACGCAGGAGCATGCACGCCCCGCCTTGAACGGCTGAGCCGAGCGGCATGCCGAGCGCACGAGTCGTCGACCGCCGGGACCACTCAAGTGTGACGCCGGAGAGGAAGCTCGGAGCGACTCAGTCGCCGCGCACGCCGCCCGGGCGTCTCGAGATGCCAACGGGCGAATACAACGGCGCCTTGAGGAACTGCCCGCGATAGAGAGGCGTTCCACCTTGGCCTCTCTTGCCCGTGCGCTGTCCCACACTTTGGATAGGCAAATCAACCGCGACCGATGCAGCTCGGTCGTTGGTGCCGCGATGAGACGCTGCGGCGAACCAAAGGCTTCTCGTGATCAGTGGGGCGCCCTGGCGGAAGCGGTCGGCACCGACCCACATTCGTCGCGGCCTTTCGACCATCAGCGGAACGCGACGCTCTGAGCTGGCCCGCCAACGAACGCCAAAAAAGAGTGAGCCCCGGTCGAGAACGACCGGGGCTCATAAGTCGGCGATAACCTACTTTCCCGCTGAACAGTATCATCGGCGACAAGGGCTTAACTTCTGTGTTCGGGATGGGAACAGGTGTGACCCCTTGTCTATCTTCACCGACAAATCCTCGCGGACGCTCTCGCGTACGCGGGGAGGAATGTCATGAGAGAAGCGTCGCGACTCAAGGCCGTAAGGCCCAATCGCCACCAAGTTCTGACGAGCTTCGTTCGGAGACCGAACGAGAACTTCTTGAGCGGACCTCCTCGCGGACTTCGCTGGCAACTGCCGGCGAAGGACCGTGATAGGAGGGACCAAGTCTTTGACCGTTAGTACCGGTTCGCTAAGCAGATCTCTCTGCGTACACGTCCGGCCTATCAACCCGGTAGTCTTCCGGGGGTCTCACGTCTTGCGACAAGCAATACTTATCTTGAGGGGGGCTTCCCGCTTAGATGCTTTCAGCGGTTATCCCTGCCGTACTTAGCTACCCAGCTGTGGACCGAGCGGTCCAACTGGCACACCAGGGGTACGTCCATTCCAATCCTCTCGTACTAAAAATGTTTCCTCGCAGTATTGCAGCGCCCACGACAGATAGGGACCGACCTGGCTCACGCCGGTCTGAACCCAGCTCGCGTACCACTTTAATAGGCGAACAGCCTAACCCTTGGGACCGCCTTCAGCCCCAGGATGTGATGAGCCGACATCGAGGTGCCAAACCGCTCCGCCGCT
>JAEUIT010000024.1 GCA_016795035.1 Phycisphaerae bacterium
TGGTCTCGGTTCTCTCGTCTCGTCTCGGACTCTGACTTCTCGTCGCTGGTCTCCTGACGAGAAGCGATGGCAGTGAGCAGAGATCGAGACGAGACGAGTGAGCAGAAACAAGAAGTGAGCCGAGACGGAGACAGAGACAGATCGCGCACTGACCAGACCAGTGCGCGAACGAGTGCGCAGCGCCGCATCGCTCACGCCGCGCGTCGGGGCAGGTAGTCCGCGCAGACGCGCAGCAGGCGTTCGCGGTCGATCGGCTTCGTCAGGTAGTCGGTGCACCCGGCCGCGATGCACTGGTCGCGGTCGCCCTGCATCGCGTGCGCGGTGAGCGCGATGATCGGGCCTTGGTAGCGCTTCGAGCGAAGGAGCGCGGTCGCGGCGTAGCCGTCGAGCTCGGGCATCTGCATGTCCATCAGGATCAGGTCGAACCCCGCACCGGATTCGAGCGCGAGGTCCGCGGCCGCGCGGCCGTTCGACGCGATCACGACCTCGGCGCCGGCGCGGCGGAGGTGGAACCCGAGCAAGCGCTGCGTGTCAGGGCCGTCCTCCGCAAGGAGGATGCGCCCCGCAAGCGCGGTCACGCCGGCCGTCGGCGGTTCCGCGGGCCGCGCCTCCGGCAACGCCCGATCCGTCACCACGATCGGCGCGCCATTCGTGGATTCGATCGCAAGCGCCACGGTGAAGGTACTCCCGACGCCCGGCTCGCTCGTCACGAGGATGCGGCCGCCGAGGAGTTCGACGAGCCGCTTCGAGATGCTCAGGCCGAGGCCGGTGCCGCCGAAGCGGCGCGTCATCGAGCTGTCGGCCTGCGTGAACGGACGGAAGAGCGCCGCGAGCTGCGCGGAGGTCATGCCGATGCCCGAATCGCGCACGTCGCAGCGAAGGACGCCGCGGCATTCGTTCGTCGCGTCGTACGACAGCCGGACCGTCACGGAACCCTTCTCGGTGAACTTGATCGCGTTGCCGACGAGGTTCAGCAGGACTTGGCGCAGGCGAATCGGATCGGAGTCGATCGTCGGCGGCAACGGGAAGACGGGTTCGAACGACAGCCCGATCCCCTTCGCCGCGGCCCGCACGCTGAGCGCGGCCACGACTTCGCTTGCGACCTGCAACGGAGAGGACGGAAGCCGCTCGACGTGCATCTTCCCCGCCTCGAGCTTCGAGAGGTCGAGGATGTCGTTGATGATCGTGAGGAGATGGTCGCCGTTCCGACGGATGACCTGTACGCACGTCGCCCGCTCCTCGGCGGACTGCTGCGGATCGTTGAGGAGGTCGGAGTAGCCGAGGATCGCCGTCATCGGCGTGCGGATCTCGTGGCTCATGTTGGCGAGGAACTCGCTCTTCGCCTGCGTCGCGGCTTCCATCGCCACGATCCGCTGGGCGGCGAGCCGCTCCACCATGCCGGCGCGCAGCCGTGCCGCATAGATCCAGGTGCCGAGCGTCACCACGACCGCCGTCGCGAACGCGATCGCGAGGACGAAGAACTGCGTGCGCAGGGAGCCATTCTGCGACATCACGAAACGGCGCAGCGCCTCCTCCGCGCGATCCATGCCCGCCGCGTAGATGCGCTTCTCGTTCTCGTAGTCCTGGCTGAAGAGTTCGTGCCGCGCCGCAGCGAGGTCGCCCGCGCGCACGAACTCGAACGCGCGATTCTCCATCGCGACGAGCTTCTGGTTCGCGGCGTCGGTCTCGTGGCCGAGGTCGGTCGCGAAGGCGACAGGCGCGATCGCGATCAGCGCCTTGATCGCGGCGTCGAGCGCGGGCTCGTGTTCGCGATAGCGCCCTTCCCAGCGCACGTCGCCGGTCGCGGCGGCCATGCGCGCGGACATCGTCAACACCTCGTCCAAGTGCCGAATGGTGCCGGTGAGTTCGCGCACCTCGAGTTCGCGGTCGTGCTGCACGAAGAGCCGCTGCTGGAGGACGATCACCGACCACCCGGCGGCGCACAGGAGGAGAAGCGTGGCCGCGAGCAACGCGGGCATCACGAAGGAGCCGCTACGCGGCCGTGATGGTGAAACGGAGGTGGCGGGCATAGGGGCGAGTGGCTCTTCTCGGCCAAACCCGCCGCCGACTCCCGCGCCGGTCGCCGCGGTCGCCGAGACGCCCGTTATGGGCCTCGCCCGACACGCGCACGCCTCGCACCCGGCACGAGTCGGAGCCACTCGAGCGACCTGACTCCCGTTGCCAACCTCATGGCGGTCCACGTTGCAGGCTCGCCGCAGGGATCGCCGCAGGGGAACGGCGGACAAGAGGACGACTCCACAAACAGCGACTCCCGCGAGCGGTCGCGCCGCTCGCGGGAGTCGTCATCATTGGCGATTCCGTGAGGCTGCAACGTAGAGCGTTGCGGTCGTTGCTGGACGCGGTACTAGCGGGCCTTCACCGCGGCGAGAACCGCGTTGAAGTCCTTCCTCATTCGCTCTTTCTGTACTTCCGAAAGGTTTGGCACCTGTCGCGCCTTCGAGAGCTTGCCAAGGAAGCTCTGGAGTTCCGCCTTCGACAAGGTCGCCAAGTCGACCTTCGTCAGGTCGGGAAGCTCGTCGATCAGCTTTTGCGCCGCCTCGGCACTCATGGCTGGCGCCGTGGTGGCTGCAACGTTGACCGCAAGCTCGGGCGCGGCAGCCTGTGCGTCCACTCCTCGCGCCCGCGTGCCGATCAGGGAGATGACCTGTTCCGCCAATTGCCGCTCGCCCGGCGTGCCATAGATGGCGACGAGTCCACTGCCCTCGTGCTCCATGATGCGGAAGGTCGGCGAGGCGTTGCCGCCGGTGACCAACTGTGTCATCGCGTCGATCGTCGTGCGGGTCTCCTCGGGCGACTGGATCCCGCGGCGACGGAGGTCGATGATCGTTGCGTCGGGCGAGGTCGTCGACGGCGCGTCCGAGACGCGCACTACACACGCGCCGCTCGCCGCACGAGGCGTCGGCGCGCCCCCCTTCGACGAGGCCGCGTCGGTCGTGACCCCGGCGGGGACCCACACCACTTCGACGACGCGCGGAAGGCCGTCGGCGGTGCGGAAGCGAAGCGCCGCGAGCACCGACATTGCCGTCGACAGCGTGACGTCCTCCAAGGTGACGGCCGGAACGTCGAGCGCCGCAAGCGCCTTTCGGTCACTCACGACGATGTTCGAGTAGCCGCTCGCGGCTGTAACCGCCTGGATGAACGCGGTGCCGCTTCCACCCGCGAATCGCAGGTCGAAGGCGCCGCGCTCAGGCGAGGTCGCCGGCGTTCGCGTCTCGACGTCGGGGGCGCTCGGCGACTGTGCCGCCACCCCACCCACAAGACCCGCAGCGAGGACGGCGGTCACAAGGACCGACCCGACGGACCAGCGAGTGCCGGTCCACGCCCCGCGATGATCGATCCGAGCACCGCTCCGAGTCTCAACGACTTCGTTCTTCACGTTCGCTCTCCTTTCGCTTGCATGTCTCTCGTGCCTCGGGTGCCGCGAGGAGGCGGCACCACCACGCTCTGCCATTCGACCGACCATCCCCAAGACGCCCATCATGGCCCATCATGGCCCACTTTGCGCCTTGCTCTGGCCCCCCCGCGGGCCGTCGCGTCGCCGACACAACTGCGACGGCCTGTGAACGCCGTATACCTCGTCTCCGTTGCATCGCTTCGGCAACCATCGCAAGATCGCCTTGGCTGAGGACGACCTCGAGAGGGCCCCACGTCCGGCCCGTACTCGGGACGAGGGATCCGGCGCCGCGGCGGGCGTCCGACGCCTTTCGGTATCCTGCCCTTCCCCGCGCTTCCGCGAATCTCTAAAAGCCGCCCGACTTTTTTGAGCGTATCGAGTACGCACACGATGACCGCACTTCTCCCCTTCTCGACTCTGGCCTCGACCGTCGCTCGGCGCCTGCGCAGCCTCCTCTCGCGTCGCTCGTCCGGACGCGTGCGGGCGCTCGTCGCACTCTCTGTGACAGCCACGGTCCTCTCCCTCACGGGGTGCGGCGAGTTCGTCGAGCGAGCCGATCCGAAGCCGAACCTCGAGAAGTTGTCGCAGCGGAATTTCGAGCTCGACGTCGACCCGATCATGCGCGGGACCGTCGCGAGCGAAACGCTCGTGACCGGCTTCTCGCCGACCGTCGTGCGCGGCTACGGCCTCGTCGTCGGCTTGAAGGGCACCGGCAGCCGACTCATGCCGGCCGACGTCCGCGCCCACATGCTGCGGGAGATGGCGGCCCGCGGCGTCGGCAACGCGGCGATGGGCTACGGCGAGACCTCGCCGGAAGAGATGCTCAACTCGGACAACTGCGCGGTCGTCATCGTCGAAGGCGTCATTCCTCCCGGCGCGACGAAGGGCACGAACTTCGACGTCCGCGTCTTCGCGGTCCCGGGCTCCGGCACGTCGAGCCTCGAAGGTGGCCGCCTCTGGACGACCGAACTCCGCCCTGGCCCCCTCCTGACCGGCAACCGGCAGGGCCGCGCGCTGGCGACGGCGAACGGCGACATCTTCATCAACCCGTTCGTCGAACCAAACGCCGCCACGAAGCGGGACACCGTCAACCGCCTTTCGGGCCGCATCTTGGACGGCGGCGAAGTGACGAAGGACATGCTCCTTCGCCTTCGCCTGGCGACGACGAGCCACAGCCGCGCCGAGACGATCCAGTCGTCGATCAATAGCCTCTACCCGAAGGAGCCGTCGCAGAAGGAAAATACGGCCCGCGGCCGCTCCGGCGACGCCATCGACATCACCGTTCCGCCGTCCTTCGAGGATCGGCCGGAAGAGTTCGTGCAGCTCGTCCAGCACACGCCGCTCCTGATCGAAGCCCCCGAGATGACCGCCACCTACGTGCGCCGAGCGCTCCTCGCGTCGCCCGGCATGGCCGAGGCCGCGAGCTGGCGCTGGCGGGCGATTGGCAAGAAGGCGATCCCGATGATCCAAGACCTCTACACCTCGGGCGAGGAAGAGGTCCGGATGGCGGCACTCGTCGCCGGCGCGTCGCTCGACGACGCCCTCGCGGTCGAACCGCTGATCGAGATGGCGAAGAAGGGCGAGGCGAAGAATCGCCTCACCGCGATCGAACTCTTGGGCCGCTTCCGCACGAACCCGACGATCGACATCGGCCTCCGGCCCCTCCTGAACGATCCCGACGTCGACATCCGCCTCGGTGCCTTCGACACGCTCGTCAAGCGAAACGACCCGATCATCGAGCGGACCTCGGTCGACGGGAAGTTCGACTTGGTCGTCGTGCCGAGCGACCGACCGATGATCTACATCACGCAGACCGGCCAGCCGACGATCGTTCTCTTCGGCAAGGATCTCGAGGTCGAGCGGCCGCTCACCTTCGTCGCGTGGTCGAACCGCCTCATGATCAAGGCCGATTCGCCGGCCGACACCGAACTCCAGGTCTTCTGGCGTCCGGGCCCGGACCAGCCCGCCGAGATCAAGCAGGCGAAGGCGAACCTCACCGAGTTCGTGACCTTCCTGGGCCACGCCACCACGATCGAAGAGCCCGCCCCCGGCCTCGGCCTGACCTACGCCGAGACGATCGGCGCGCTCCACCTCCTCTGGCGCCGCGGCGGCGTGAAGGTCGACTTCAAGGCGGAACAGGACCGCATCCTGGCCGCGATCATCCGCAGCCAGAAGGACGACGAAGTGCTCGAACGTCCGGAATTCGACGACCTCGGCGACACGGTCGAAAGCGGCAGCGATGCCGGCCCCGCCGCCGAGGAAGACACGACGAGCGACCTCGCGAACATCGAGCCCGACGCCGCCGTCGGCGGCTCAAGCGGCCAGACCTCGATTGAACGCGCGGGGCTTCAACGCGATACTGTGCCGCGTTGAGACTCCCGAGCAAGGAGTCGCCACATCGTCCCGTCGTCGCCGCGTGCGTCCCTCACGCACGTTGTGCGTCGTTCGATTCGCGAACGTCCCCGCGACAGGTCGGTGCATGCGACGTGTGTGCGCGAAGGGGTCAGCGTCGGCAGTCCGCGCGGATGATCTGACGGTCGTCGGCAGGCGAAAGACAGGAGGTCTGACGGATGCGTCTCGCCAAGCTCACCTTGAGCGGCTTCAAGAGTTTCGCCGACCCGACCGAGTTCCGATTCGATTTGCCCATCATCGGCATTGTCGGTCCGAACGGTTGCGGAAAATCCAACGTCGTCGACGCCATCAAGTGGGTGCTCGGCGAGCGGAGCGCGAAGTCGCTCCGCGGCGGCGCGATGCTCGACGTCATCTTCGCCGGAAGCGCGGCGCGCAAGCCGTCGGGCATGGCCGCGGTCACGCTCTCCTTCGAGAACCCCGTCGTCGGTGAAGAGATCGTCCGCGCCGAGCGCGCGAAGGCGACCGGCGGCATCGACTTCGACACCGAGGACAGCGAAGCGCCCGCGAACGCGAACGCCCCGACCTCGCTCTCGGCCTCGCTCTCCTTGGGCGACCACGAAGCCTCGATCGTGAAGCGCTCGCAGGTCACGCATCGGCGACTTCCGATCGACGCCGACATGGTCGACGTCACGCGGCGTCTCTACGCCGACGGTCGCAGCGAGTACCTCATCAACGGCAAGAAGGTTCGCCTTCGCGACATCCGCGAACTCTTCCTCGACACCGGCATCGGCAACGACGCCTACTCGATCATCGAGCAAGGCAAGGTCGATGCGATGCTTCTCGCGAACCCGCAGGAGCGACGCCAGATCCTTGAAGAGGCGGCAGGCGTCGCGAAGTTCCGCGCCCGCAAGGTCGAGGCCGCGCGCAAGCTCGAGCACGCGGAGAAGAATCTCGTCGTCCTGCGCGAGCAGCTCGCGAGCACGGAGCGCCGCCTGCGCATCGTGCGCGGCCAGGCCGAGAAGGCGCAGCGCTGGCAAGTGCTCGACGCCCGACGCCGCGAACTCCGCTCGGCGCTCGCGTTCGACCTCTATCACGAGCTCGTCGAGCGCCTGCATGGCCTGACCAGCGAGCTCGACGCCCTCTCCCACCATCGGAACGCCGCGCAGGCGTCGGTAATGGACCTCGAAGAGGCGAAGAACACCGCGGAAATCGCCCGCGCCGACGTCCAGAAGCAGCACTACGCCCTCGAGCAGCGGCGCCTCGAACTCACGGGCGCCGCGACGCAGGCGCGGCAGCGGCTCGAATTCTCGGAGCGATCGCTCGCCGACGTGCGCCAATCGGTCGCGAGTGAATCACGACGCCTCGCCGAACTCGACGCGAACATCGCGAGCCTCTCGGCCCGCATCGCCGAGAGCGAGCAGGCGATCGCCGCGTGCTCCGAAGCCGCCGCCGACGCCGAACGCGCGGTCGCAAGCGCGAGCGAAGAGCGCGCCCGCGCGAGCGCCGCGGCGCTCGACGCGCGCACGAGCGCCGACCGCCTGCGCGACACGCTCTCCGCGATGGAACGCGAGCGCTCGCAGCTCGCCGGCCGCGCCGCGAGCCTCGAGGCGCGGCTCCACTCGTTGTCGGAACAGAAGGCGAAGCTGACGGCGCGGCGCGATCCCTTCGCGCGCGAGCTCGACACGCATCGCGTCGCCCGCTGCGCCGCGTCGATCCGCGCGCAGGTCGCCGACGACGAGATCCGTCGCCTGCAACGCGAGCTCGACGACGCCACGCGCGTCGCCGCGCAGCTCGGCGACCGTCACGCCACGCTCGCCACCACGCTCGCCCGACTTCGCGACGAGCGCACCGGACTCGAGAGCCGCCGTCGCGTCCTCGAAGACCTCCAGAAGAAACGCGAAGGCCTCGGCGACGCGGTGAAGTCGATCCTCGAATCGCGCGAGCGCTACCCCGCGGTCCGCGGACTCTTCGCCGACCTCATCGAGACCGACCGCGCGCACGCCGACCTCGTCGAAGCCGCGCTCGGCGAGAAGCTTGAGCTGCTCCTCGTCGACTCGCTCGGCGCGGTCGAGGCGCGTCTCGCCGACATCCGGGCCCACGAGGGCCGCGCGGCCTTCATCCCGATCGACCTTCCGGTCGTGCCGCGGGCGATCCCGCCGGTCGCGGGCGCCACGCCGATCCTCGAGTACGTCCGCTCCGACGCCGCCGCTCGGCCCGTCCTCGAGCGTCTCCTCGGCGAGACGTTCGTCGTCGACACGCTCGCCGACGGCCTGCGCCTGACGGCGCCCGGCGCGGCGCTCGCGGGCTGCCGCGTCGTCGCGCGCTCGGGCGAAGTGCTCGAACCCGATCGCACGCTCGTCGTCCATCCGGCCGAAACCGGCGACGGCGGTGCGGGCTACGCGGGCGTCCTGCAACGACGAGCGGAACTCGTCGAACTCGTCGCGTCGCTCTCAACCCTCTCGATCAAGATCACGGCGCTCGAACTCGAGGCGTCGCAGGTCGCGAGCGAGTCCGGCCATCAGCGGGTGCGCCTGCGCGAACTCGGCGAGGCGCTCCAGGAATCGCGGCGCAGCCATATCGACGCGACGTACCAGTCCGAGCGCCTCGACCAGCTCATTCGCCGCATCGAGAGCGAGTGGTCGGCGATCGACGGCGAGGAGGCGGAGCTCGCCGAGCGCGCGAACGTCAGCGAGCGCGACCGCGCGGCCGTGGCGGAGCGGCTCGAATCGCTCGATCGGCTCATCGCCGAGGAGCGCCGCAAGTCCGACGAGGCCCGCGCGATGGCGGAGAAGTCGACGGCCGCGGTGAACGCCGCGTCCGACGCCTTCGGCGCCGCCCGCGCCCGGCTCGGCGAGGCGAACGGCCATCTCGAGGCCGCGCGCCGCGAGCGCCGCGGCCTGCAATCGAACCTCGACCAGTCGCAGCGCGAATCGCAGGCGGTCCGCGAGCAGTACGACCGTCGCCTTGCCCAGATCGAGCGGCTCGAGGCCGCGATCGTGACGGCCACCGACGAGGCGACCGTGGCGGAGACCGAGCGCGAGAGCCTCGCGCCGCGCTTCGAGGAAGTCACCGCCGCGATGCGCGCCGCGTCGACCGACGTCGAGCGCATCGCCGGGGAGCTCGCGAGTTCGCGCAGCGCCGCGGCGGTCCTCGAACGCAATTGGCACGCGGTCGAACTCTCGCGCCGCGAGGTCGAGATCAAGCGCGAGAACCTCGAGGAGAACACGCTCCGCGACGTCGAGATCGATCTGCCCGCGCGCTACGGCGAGTATCGCGGGACGCGCGATGTCGAGGGCTTCCAGCCGATCGACCGCGACGTCACCGAGAAGGAGCTCGGCGAACTCCGCGACGAGATCAAGCGCCTCGGCAACGTGAACGTCGACGCGATCGAGGAGCTCGGACAGCTCGAGACGAAGAACAACGAGCTCGTCGCGCAGCTTGCCGACATCGACCAGGCGAAGGCGCAGCTCGAGACGCTCATCGAGAAGCTCGACGACGTGAGCCGCAGCCGCTTCGAGGAGACCTTCAAGACCGTGCGCGAGAATTTCGCCGGTCACGACGGCATGTTCCGCCGGCTCTTCGGCGGCGGCAGCGCCGACCTCTTCCTCCTGCCGATGGACGCCGGCCCGCGCGCCGGCGAGATCGATTGGCTCGAGTCGGGCGTCGAGATCCGGGCGAAGCCGCCCGGAAAGGAGCCGCGCGTCATCAACCAGCTCTCGGGCGGCGAGAAGACGATGACGGCCGTCGCGCTCCTCATGGCGATCTTCCAGTCGAAGCCGAGCCCGTTCTGCGTCCTCGACGAAGTCGACGCCGCGCTCGACGAGGCGAACGTCGAGCGCTTCTGCGCGGCGCTCAAGCAATTCCTCGACCGCAGCCACTTCATCGTGATCACGCACCACAAGCGCACGATGCAGAGCTGCGACATGCTCTACGGCGTGACCATGCCGCAGCGCGGCGTGAGCAAGCGGGTCGCGGTGAAGTTCGAGGAAGTCGGCTCGGACGGCCGTCTCTCGAAGGCCGCGACCGAGCGCGCCGAGCGCGAGACGCCCGAGCCCGCGGTCGACCTCGCCGAGTCGACGCTCGAGGTCGACACGGACGCGATCGACGCCACGAAGCGCGCCGCCGCGCCGAGCCCGTCGGCGGCCCTTGCGGACGCCTGGAAGAACTGACCGAACTCCTTCACCCCGCGCGCGTGCGGACGCACCTGCAACGCGGAATGGCAACGACGAATTCCTTCGGACGGAGGCTGACCATCATGCGACGGCAACGTGCGGGCGAGATGCGCCGACGGATCCCCTTCCACCTCGTCGCGCTCGCCGCGATCGCCGCGCTCGGCCTTCTGGGCGGCTGCACCGAACACCTGATCACGACGCCGTACGTGATGCAGACGCCGGCGGCCCGCCAGGTCTACGACAGCATCGACCCGGCGCTCAAGACGCCGGGCATGGAGGTCGTCTACATCACCGACCGCATCCCGGAGAAGGGCCAAGGCACGTCGCGCGTGCACTATGGCTACGGCCGTGACCTCCGCGTGCACTACGGCTTGGCGACCGTCGGCGTCGATCCCGCGCTCACGTGGGAGGAGTTCCGCGATCTCAGCGTGACCGGCGAGCGCGACCGCAACTACGAGCTCACGGTCGAGCGCGTCGAGCAGATGGGCACGTTCGCGAGCTTCGACCAGACGCACGAGGTGCGCGATGGCGAACTCGTCTATCGCGCCGACGCGGAGGAGACCGTCGCGAAGGACAACGAGGCGTTCTACGCGATGCTCCGTCCGCTCCTCGCGCGGACGAGCCGGAAGGAAGTCGTCGTCTTCGTCCACGGCTTCAACAACACGCTCGACTACGCGCTCATGCGCCTCGCGCAAGCGTGGCACTTCGGCGGCCGCCAGGGCGTGCCGATCGTCTATTCCTGGCCGGGCGGCTACGGCGGCCCCTTCGGCTACGCCTACGACCGCGAGTCGGGCGAGTTCACGATCCCCCACCTCAAGATGACGCTGCGTCGCCTCGCGCTCTGCCCCGAGATCGAGCGCGTGCACATCATCTCGCATAGCCGCGGCACCGACGTCGCGACGACCGCGCTCCGCGAACTGAACGCCGAAGTGCGCGGCATCACCGGCCGCACGCCGCTTGCGATTCTCGATCCGGCGTTGAGCGCCGCGTTCGACAACCAGCATCCGCGCCCGACGATCACCGTCTCCGACATCCTCAAGCTCGAGACGCTCGTCCTCGCCGCGCCCGACCTCGACGTCGACGTCTTCCGACAGCGGTTCATCAACGAGAACATGCTCGACGTCGCGAAGAAGATCGTCATCTACTTCTCGAACGAGGACGAGGCGCTCGGCTGGGCGCGCTGGCTCTTCGGCTCGACGAGCCGACTCGGCTCGCTCAAGTCGGACCAGTTCAAGCCGGAGTCGCGCGCGTTCGTGGCGTCGCTGCCGTGCGTCGAGATGATCAACTGCGACGTGAGCGGCTTCACGACCCACGCCTACGCGTTCCAGCATCCGGCGGCGCTCTCCGACCTGATCCTGGTGCTGCGCGATCGGAAGGGTCCGGGCGCCGCAAACGGCCGCCCGCTCGAACCGGACGGCGTCGGCGTGTGGAAACTCACGAACGATTACCTGAGGCCGGAGGGCGAGCCGCGCGAGTGAGCGGGACGTCTCTTGTCTTGACTCTCCAGTCGGGTGCGAGAGAGAAGCGAGCGGTCGGAGTCTAGTGACCACAGAGACAGGTGGAGAGCGACGAGAAGAGAGCCGAGACAGAGACGGAGACAGATGCGGACATGCAGCGCGCGGTGATTGGTGCGATTAGCTGTGGAGCGCCAGCGCCGCCGTGATCAGCCCCGCATGCGAGTACGCCTGCGGGTGATTGCCGAGCGACTGCCGCGTGAGCGGGTCGTACTCCTCGGGCATGAGTCCGGTCGGTCCGGCAAGCGCGACGTAGGCGTCGAAGAGTTCCTGCGCCCGCTCGCGCCGGCCGATGAGGACGAGCGCCTCGATGAGCCACGTGGTGCAGAAGTGGAAGCCGCCTTCGGTGCCGGGCAGGCCGTCGTCGTAGCGGTAGCGGAAGACGGTCGGACCTTCGCGCAGTTCGCGCTCGACGCGGTCGACGGTGCGCACGAAGCGCTCGTCGTTGCCGGCGACGAGCCCGGAGAGCCCGACGTGGAGCGCGGCCGCGTCGATGTCGAGCGATCCGTACGACGCGACGAAGGAGCCCGCTTCCGTCGAATATCCGTTCGCGAGGACATCGTGCGCGATCGCGTCGCGGAGCGCGATCCAGGAGGGAGGCGGCTTGGCCGCGAACGCCCGCGCGATCGCGATGCCGCGGTCGACCGCCATCCAGCACATCGTGCGCGAGTGCACGTGATGGCGCAGCGGACCGCGAATCTCCCAGATGCCGTGATCGGGCTCCGTCCACCGCGATTCGACCGCGTGCACGATCGACTCGGTGAGCCGCCAGTGGTCGGCCGAGAGCGCGAGGCCGCCGGCCGCGAGGGTGGCGACGAGTTCAAGGAGCGGGCCGAAGACGTCGAGCTGGAGCTGCAGGCCCGCGGCGTTGCCGACGCGCACCGGCCGGCTGCCCGCGTAGCCCGCAAGCTCGGCGATCTCCGCTTCGGCGTGGAGATGGTTGCCGGTCACCGTGTACACCGGACGGAACGACTCCGGCGGCCCGTCGCGGTCGATGAGCGCGAGCACCCAGTCGAGGAACTTCGTGCCGATGCCGGGCGAGCCGAGCCGCGCGAGCGCGATCGACGAGATCGCCGCGTCGCGCAGCCATGCAAAGCGATAGTCCCAGTTGCGCACGCCGCCGAGGGCCTCGGGCAAACTCGTCGTTGCAGCCGCAGCGAGGCCCCCGCTCGGGCCGTAGCAGAGCGCCTTGAGGACGAGCGCGCTTCGCCGAATCGATTCCGCGTGCGTCGCCGATAGGGTCGTCGGAACCGCGAGCGTCTTCGCCCATAGCTCCCAGAATCGCTGCGTCGCGTCGAACCGCTGCGGGCTCGGCACGACGAGCTCCTGCGCGGTCGACACGCCGTAGCGAAGCTCGAGCACGAGCGGCGTGCCGTCGAGGCGGTGCCGCGCGCGGGCGGTCTCGTGCGTCCCTTCGGAGACGATCTCGAAGCGGACGCCCGGCGCCCGGAGGACGACCGGATCGAGCGCCCCTTCGATCGTCAATCCGTCGTCGATCGGGCGCAGGCGCGTCGGGTGCCGGCCGAAGTCGAGGCGCGGCGCGAACTCGATCTCGATCTCCGTGCCGGCGCTTCCTTCAATCCGGCGGAGCATGTCGGTGCGCCCCGCGCGCAGGAAGGCGCGGCCCGCCGAGCAGTCGAGGCAATCGGTGACGCGCAGCGTGTCCCACGCGCTTTCGAGCAGGAAGGAGTCGCCGAGGTAGCGTTGCCGCGCCGGCCCGCGCTCGTCGACGGGGCGCACCGAGAAGCGCCCCGCGTTCGGACCGCCGAGGAGCGCCGCGAAGAGCGCCGGCCCGTCGATGCGCGGCAGGCAGCACCAGACGATCGAGCCGTTCGGATCGACGAGCGCGGCGGTGCGCTGGTCGCTCAGGATCGAGAGCCGCTCGATCGGCACGCACGAGCCCGCGCGAAGCCAGCGCTCGCGCGCCGTGGCGAGCCGCGCGAGCGTGCGCGCCGCCCCGCGCGGATCGGCCACGCGAAACGCCGCGGCCGTCTCGCCCTCGCCGACCTTCACCGAGACGTCGGGGCCGCGCAGCACGTCGAACGCGTCCTCGTCGGTGCGGTCGTCGCCGAGGAAGACGACCGCGCTCGCGCCGACGCGCTGCCGGATGCGGCCGAGCGCGATGCCCTTCTGCATTGGAACCACGCTGAGCTCGATGACCTTCTTCCCGTCCTTCACGTACACGCCGTCGAGTCCGCCGATCCGCTCGCGCAACGCCCGCACCGCGCTCGCGCCGCGCTCCTCGCTCGCAAGGCGCACGTGGAGCGCGACGCCCGCGGGCTTCTCCTCGACGTGGACGCCGTCGTGCCCGTCGGCGACGTCGCGCGCCACCGCGCGCAGCTCGCCGCGCAGCGCCCGTTGCCGCTCGTCGAGCTGGCCCGCGAAATCGGCCTCGAACTCGCTGCCGTGGCTTCCGACGAGAAGGACGCCGTCGAGCGCGCCGAGCCGCGCCGCGAGATCGCCGAGCGCACGACCCGAGAGGACGGCCACGTGCGTCGACGCGAGCGTCGCAAGCGTGCGCAGCGCGACGAGCGCGTCGCGATCGGGCTGCACGTCGTCGGGGCGCGGTGCGATCGGCGCGATCGTGCCGTCGAAGTCTGCAACGACGAGTAGCGTCGGGACGCACGCGACCGCGGCGATCGCGTGATCGAGCGCGCTCGCGCGCGCGTCATCGTGCGCGGCGTATGGGGTCTCATCCATAGGTCATTTCTTCTCCGACTCCTCGTTGCAACTTGGGCGCAGTGGCGCGTCAAGACCCGATCTTCGTGCGAAGATCACGGAAGTCAACTCGGGCGAATGCACGGTCGCCGGCATCCCCGTTTCCCCCCTATCTTCGCCCCTTCTCTCGCACCGCGCCCGCGCGCGGCGACATCTCCCCCGTCACGGAGCGCATGAAGCCACTCGTTCGATTCATCGTGCTGTTGGTCGCCCTCCTCGCGCTCCTGGCGTGGGGCATGTCGCGCATCGTCAACGACACGACGCAAGCCTGGTTCGAGAAGGACATCGCGCTGCGGGCGATGCTCGCGGTGAACGGCGCCCGAACGTCGCTCGTGCGCAACTGGCCCGTCGAGCCCGACGCCGGCGACCGGCAGCTCGTGCGCGCGATCCTCGACGACATCACGCACGACGAGCGCATCCTCGCGGCCGCCGCCTGCAACGTGGACGGCACGCTGATCGCCGCCACCGACGACTATCCCGACGCGGTCTCGTGCGTCGACTTCGCCGCCCGCGTGGACGAGCGCTCGGCGCTCGGCCAAGACCCCGAGTTCAGCGCGGTCGGCATGGAGATGCAGCTCCCGACCGGCCCGGCGCACGTGAGCGCGATCCGCATCGCCGATGCCGGCAAGCCGCTCGGCTGCGTCATCCTCATCCACGACCTGACGTTCATCGCGCGGCGCGAGGCGCGGGCGCAGACGCTGATTCTCGCGGCCTTCGCGCTCCTCGCGATCTGCGCCTCGCTGACCACGCTCGTGGCCGCGCGGCTGGCGTGGCGCGGCTGGACGAAGCAGGTCGTGCGCTTCATCCGCGGCGGCACGAGCCGGAGCGAGTTCCAGCCGATCATGCGCGACGTGCGCGAGCTCATCGAGCGGATCTCGGCCGAGCGCGCCCTCGACGCGGAAGGCGGCGCATGGACGCCGCAACGGCTCAAGCACACGCTCACGCAGCACCTGCACGGCGAGCGCGTCATCATGCTCGCGAACCGCGAGCCGTACGTGCATAACCGCAGCGCCGACGGCGTCATCTCCGTGTTGCACCCGGCGAGCGGCCTCGTCACCGCGATGGAGCCGGTGATGCGCGCCTGTAGCGGCGTGTGGGTCGCGCACGGCTCGGGCAGCGCCGACCGCGACACCGTCGACGCCCACGATCGCGTGCGCGTGCCGCCGGGCGAGGAGTCGTACGAGATCCGCCGCGTGTGGCTCACGAAGGACGACGAGGAGGGCTACTACTACGGCTTCTCGAACGAGGGGCTTTGGCCGCTCTGCCACATCGCCGACGCGCGCCCGACCTTCCGCAAGGAGGACTGGGAGCGGTACCAGTCGGTGAACCAGAAGTTCGCCGACACCGTGTGCGACGAGGCGCTCCGGGACGGCGGCGGCGACGACCCGATCGTCTTCGTGCAGGACTATCACTTCGCGCTCGCGCCGCGCATGATCCGCGAGCGCCTGCCGAAGGCGACGATCATCGCCTTCTGGCACATCCCGTGGCCGAACGCGGAGCGCTTCGGCATCTGCCCGTGGGCGACGCAGATTCTCGAAGGCCTGCTCGGCTCGAGCATCGTCGGCTTCCACACGCAGCTCTTCTGCAACAACTTCCTCGACGCCGCGGACCGTTACCTCGAATCGCGCGTCGACCGCGAGCACTTCGCCGTCATCCAGCAAGGGCGCTCGGCGCTCGTGCGCCCGTATCCCATCTCGATCGAGTGGCCGAACCGCTGGGCCGACGCGCTGCCGTCGGCGGCCGAGTGCCGACGCTCGGTCCTCGACGAGCTCGCGCTCCCGGACGACGCGCTCCTCGGCGTCGGCGTCGACCGCATCGACTACACGAAGGGCATCGAGGAGCGATTGCTCGCGGTCGAGCGCATGCTCGAGCGCCATCCCAATTTCCTCGGCCGCTTCCGCTTCATCCAGCTCGGCGCGCCGAGCCGCACCGTGATCGAGCGCTATCGCCAGCTCAACGAGACGGTCGCGGCGACCGCGGAGCGCATCAACAAGCGATTCGGCGCGGGCCTCTACCAACCGATTCTCTTCCTCCGCGCCCACCACGAGCCCGCGACCGTCTTCCGCTACTACCGCGCCGCCGACGTGTGCTACGTGTCGAGCCTGCACGACGGCATGAATCTCGTCGCGAAGGAGTTCATCGCCGCCAGAAACGACGAGCGCGGCGTGCTCGTCCTCTCGAGCTTCACGGGCGCGAGCCGCGAGCTGACCGAGGCGCTCATCGTGAACCCCTATCACCTCGACGAGGCCGCCGACGCGCTGGCGACCGCGCTCACGATGCCGTGGCGCGAGCAGCAGTCGCGCATGCGTGCGATGCGCGCGATCGTCACCGAGTTCAACGTCTACCGCTGGGCCGGACGCATGCTCACCGAGGCCGCGCAGCTTCGCATGCGCGAACGTCTGCGCCGCGGGCGCGAGTGACGGCGACGGCGGCACGGAACGCTTCGCTGTGCAGCTCGGCGGTGAGCTCCGGCGTCTTCGCATAGCCGCCCGCGAGGACGAGCGCCATCGGCAGGCCGGCGGCGCGCACGGTCTCGGCGACCAGGCGGTCGCGCCGACGCAGCCCGTCGCGCGTGAGCGCGAGCCGACCGTAGCGATCGCCGATCACGACGTCGACGCCGGCGAGGTAGTAGACGAGATCCGGCCGCGCCCGCTCGATCGCGACCGGCAGCCAACGCTCGAGGAGCGCGAGATACTCGACGTCGCCGACGTGGTCGTCGAGCGGCACGTCCAGGCTCGACGGCGGTTTCTTCAGCGGGAAGTTGCGGGCGCCGTGCATCGAGAACGTGAAGACGTCGGGATCGCCCGCGAAGTAGCCGGCGTTGCCGTTGCCGTGGTGCACGTCGAGGTCGATGAGGAGCGCGCGGCGGATCGCCCCTCGTCGTTGCAGCTCGCGCACGGCGACGGCGACGTCGTTGATCACGCAGAATCCCTCGCCGCCGTCGGGGTGCGCGTGATGCGTGCCGCCCGCGAGATTGCCGCCGATGCCGTCCTCGAGCGCGAAGAGCGACGCGTTGATCGAGCCCTGCGTCGCCAGGCGCGAACGGCGCACGAGCGCGGGCGACCACGGAAGCCCGAGCCGCCGGATCTCGCCCGGAGCGAGCGTGCCGTCGCGCAGCGCCGTGAGGTAGCGCTCCGTGTGGACGAGCGCGAGCGTCTCCCACGCGGCCTCCTCGGGCGGAACGACGTCGTGCGGGGCGACGATGCCGTCGTCGACCACGATGCGGGCAAGCTCGGAGAACTTCCGCATCGGGAACGGATGGCCTTCAGGCAGCTCGACGACGTAGCCGGGGTGGTACGAGACGCGCACGGGCCGATGGTACCGGCGCGTCTCCGCCGACAAGGGACTTCGGGCATACTTCCCGTCCCCGATGCCGCTCCTCGCGCTCACCTCCGTCGACCTTCTCGTGGTCGCGATCCTCCTCGTTGCGATCGCACTGGGCGTCGTACGGGCGCGGCGCCGCATGGCGATGCGCCGCAAGGGCGAGCCGCTCCGCTCGATCGTCCTCTACCGCAGCGCCCCGAGCCGCTGGAGCGAGGAGCGCATCCGCGACGTCGTGACCGAACTCCTCGGCGAGATCGAGGAGTCGGAAGTCGCCGCCGCGCCGGCGAAGAAGGCGGCGTTCATGCGGATGAGCCTCTCGGGCGGCCGGCGCCTCCTCGTGATCGACACCGACGCGCCGTACATGGCCGAGCGCGAGGCGGCGGCGAAGCGCTTCACGAAGCCGGAGGTGCAACGCGGAGTCGCCGAGCACACGGCATGGACCGCGATCGACGCGCTCGGCGCGTGGAGCGAAACCTCGGGCGGCCCCGCGCCGATGGAGGCGCTCGCGATGCTCGTCGCCCGGCTCGACGACGATCCCGACTCCACGTTGCTCTACCAGCGGCGCGACCTCAACACGTTCGCGCCTGCAACGGAGAACGTGCGCGACGAGATGCGGAATGGCAGCCTGAAGTCCTTCCGGATGGAGTGACGCATGACGATTCGCCGCGCCGACGCCCGCGACGCCGACCTTCTCTGGCGCATCCTCGAGCCGACGATCCGGGCCGGCGAGACGTGGGCCCTGCCGCGCGACTGGTCGAAGGCCGACGCGCTGGCCTACTGGAACGCCCCCGCGCACGAGGTCCACGTCGCCGAGATCGGCGGCGAGGTGCGCGGCACCTACTTCCTGCGCCCCGCGCAGCTCGGGCCCGGCGACCACGTCGGCAACGCGGGGTACATGGTGCGGCCGGACTCGTGGGGCCTCGGCCTCGCGAGCGCGATGTGTCGCCACTCGATCCGCCGCGCGGCCGAGCGGGGATTTCGGGCGGTGCAATTCAACTTCGTCGTCAGTACGAACGTGCGCGCCGTCGAACTCTGGCAACGGCTCGGCTTCGCGATCATTGGCCGCTCGCCGGGCGCGTACCGACATCCCACGCTCGGCGCGGTCGACGCGCTCATGATGCACCGCCCGATCACGGACGCTGACCGTACGCTCGGGGAGTGAGGTCGCGCCAGCCCCGCCGAGCGACGCCCAACGAAAGCCCTCGATGCCCTCACGGGCCTTTCGCCCGCACGCCGCCGTTGCATATCTTCCGCGTTCCATGACCCCCCGAGCGCACGCCCTTCCCCTTCTCCTCGTTGCAGCCTCGCTGACGGCCTGTTCGTCCGCGCCGACCGCCGCACCGGCTGCGGCCACGCCGCCGGGCTCGACGCGCGCGCCGAACGACGCCATGGCGAAGGTGAACACGGTGGCCGAGGACCGCGACGTCTGGCAGCAGCTCCTCACCGACCACGCGAAGATCCGCCGCACCGTCGTGCATCGCCAAGAGGGCGAGCGCGGGATCGTCGAGGCGACGACCGAGAGCGACGATCCCGTCGTCGCCGCGCGCATCCGGAATCACGCCGTCGCGATGCAGAATCGCATGAAGGCCGGTGCGCAAGTGCGCGTGTGGGACGAGGTCTTCGAGGAGCTCTTTCGGCGGCATGACCTCGTGACGCTCGAACTCACGATGACCGAGAAGGGCGTGAAGATCGTGGAGTGGAGCACCGATCCCGAGACGATCGCGCTTCTCCGCTCGCATGCGATGGGCGTGAGCGACTTCGTGCGCGAGGGCCACGAAGCCGGCGCGCGTGCAACGCCGAGATTGCCGGTCGGCGCGCCGCTGCCGCCGCCCGAGGTCGCGGATGGCGCTTCGACGCCGGCGAGATAGCCGCGTCGCGCGATCAGTCCGCGCGCGGCCGTCGCGTGAGCTGCAACGGTGAGGGCAGCTTCTTCATCGGACCGCCGTGCAGCGCGCCGTCCATCTCGAGCATCGCATAGCCGTGCACCGTGGCCCAGGTGACGATCGCTTCGGTCGTCGCCCGCCCGAGGTCGAGTCGATACGCCTCGGCGACCGCCTGGACGAGCACCGCGAACGCGGCGTCGGCCGCGACGCACAGCGACTCGTACGCCTCCCACTCGCGCAGGTCGTTGCCGAACATGACGCGGTAGAGATTCGGCTCCGCGCGCGCGAACGCGAGATAGGCCTTCGACATCGCCGAGAGCCGCGCCTCGCCCTTCCCCTTCGCGGCGACACACGCGTCGCGCAGGATGGCGAACCCCTCTTCCGCGACCGCGGCGAGGAGCGCCTGCTTGTCGTCGAAATGGCGATACGGCGCGTTCGCCGTGACGCCCGCAAGCCGCGCGACTTCGCGCAACGACAGTTCCCCGGCCGATCGCTTCCGCAAAAGACCGAGGGCCTCGTGCACGAGCGCGCGGCGAAGGTCGCCGTGGTGGTAGCGGCTGGCCGGCTTGCGTCGTTTGGCAAAAGTGTGACCGCCCATGGCCATGAGTATGGCGGAAGGTGTGGACGCTGTCCACATCAAAGTGTACGCTGCACACATTCGCCCGCCGTCCGGCCGCAACGCCCCTCGTCCGTGTCGTCCCCCTCGTTCCATCCTCTCGACCGACTCGCCTACCGCATGCTGGTCGGGGATCGGCTCAAGCACATCAGCCTCGTCGCCGGGCTCGTGTTCGCGTCGCTCCTCGTCGTGCAGCAGGCCTCGATCTTCACCGGGTACGCCGGACGAACCGGATCCTGGATCACCGACACCGGCGGCGGCGACGGGAGCCACGACTTGTGGGTCATGGACGACCAGGTCGAGATGTCGGAGGACATCAAGCCGCTCCTCGAGAGTTCGACCCTGCGCATCCGAAGTATCGACGGCGTCGCGTGGGCGGTCCCGCTCTTCAAGCAGTACCTCCGCGCCCGCACGCCCGACGGCCGACTCGTGACCGTGCGCCTGATCGGCATCGACGACGCCAGTCTGGCCGGCGGACCGCGCGGGGCAAGCCGCGAGGAGCTCGCAGCGCTGCGCCAAGATCGCGCCATCCTCGTCCCCCGCGCGCACCTCGACGGCGCGCTCCGCATCGAGCGCGATCCCGCGACCGGCGCCCCTCGCCCTCTCGCGGTCGGCGACACGATCTCGATCAACGACCACGAACTCCGCGTTGCAGGCACGTTCGACGCGGCGCCCGACTTCTTCTGGGATCCCGTGATCTACACGACGGTGTCGCGCGCGCTCGCGATCGCGCCGCCGGAGCGGCGGCAGACGGCCTTCGTCCTGGTGCGCGCGAAGGAGGGCGTCGACCCGAAGGACCTCGCCGCGCGCATCCACCAGGTGACCGGCTTCCGCGCGCTCACGACCGACGGCTTCGTCGACCGCACCCGCGAGTATGTCCTGCGGCAGACCGGCATCCTCATCAACTTCGGCATCACGATCGCCCTCGGCTTCGTGATCGGCACTCTCGTCGCGGCACAGACGCTCTACTCCTTCGTCCTCGAGAACCAGCGCTTCTTCGCCGCGCTCAAGGCGATGGGCGTGCCGAACCGGCGCATCGCCCGGATGATCGCGGTGCAGGTGCTCGTCGTCGGCCTCGTCGGCTACGGCATCGGCGCCGGCCTCGCGGCCGCGAGCGGATACGCGTTCAGCGGCGCCGGCCTTGCGTTCGAGATCACGTTCGCGACGCTCGCGCTCGGTCTCGTCGCGCTCGTCACGAGCTGCCTCGTCGCCGGCCTGCTCGGCGTGCGCCGGGTCATGCGCCTCGAACCCGCATCGGTGTTCAAGTCATGAGCGCACGCGTCCCCGCCATCCGCTGCGTCGGCGTCACGAAGGAGTACGGGCGCGGCGACACCGCGGTGCACGCCCTGCGCGGCGTCGACCTCGACGTCCCGCCCGGCACGCTCGCCATGCTCTTCGGGCCGTCCGGCTGCGGAAAGACGACGCTCATCTCCGTCCTCGCGGGCATCCTCGACATGACCGCCGGCAACGTGGAGATCTTCGGCACCGCCCCCTTCCAGCTTTCGGACGCGGCGCGCACCGAGTGGCGCTCGCGCGACGTCGGATTCGTCTTCCAGCAGTACAACCTGCTCCCGTCGCTCACCGCCGTCGAGAATGCCGCGGTGTCGCTGATGATCCGCGGCGTCGACTGGAACGCCGCGACGCGCAGGGCACGACCGCTCCTCGAGGAGCTTGGCCTCGGCGACCGCGCCGACGCCCGGCCGCGCGAGCTCTCGGGCGGCCAGCAGCAGCGCGTGGCCATCGCGAGGGCGCTCCTGCACGAGCCGCGCCTCATCGTGTGCGACGAGCCGACGAGCGCGCTCGACCACGCCACCGGCGAGAAGGTCGTCGAGCTTCTCCGTTCGATCGCCGTGCGGGAAGGGCGGGCGGTGCTCGTCGTCACGCACGACGACCGCATTCGCCGCTACGCCGATCTCGCGCTGCACATGGACGACGGCCGCATCGTCGAACGCGCCGCGCGAGCCTCGAACGGCGCGAGCGCCGACCCGACTGACGCCCACTGACACTTCGCGAGTGACCCATGCCACGCCTCTCCTTCCACGCCATCCTTCCGTTCGTCGCCGCGCTCGGGATCGCCGGCGCCGTGATCGCCGTCTACGCGAACGGCCAAGCGCCGTCGGGCCAAGGCCCGTTCGACCAGCCGGCGCGCAGCGAGTTCGCCCGCGCGATCGCCGGCGCCGCGCTCGTCGAGCCCGCGAGCGAGTTTGTCTCGATCGGCACGGAGATCGCGGGCGTCGCCACCGAGGTTCCCGTCGTCGCCGGCGATCGCGTCGCCCGCGGCGACCTCCTCTTCCGCCTCGACACCCGCGCTGCGGAGGCCGAACTCGCCGCACGAACCGCCGAGTGGACGTCGGCGCAGGCGACACGTGATCGCCTGCGCGGCCTGCCGCGTGCGGAGGACGTCCCGGCGGCGCAGGCGCGCGTGGCGGCGGCCGAAGCGTCGTGGCGCGAGGCGACGAGCCTCCTCGCGCTCGTCGAGCGCGTCGACGCCCGCGACGCCATCGCACCCGGCGAGATCGAGCGGCGCCGCTACCTCGTCGAAAGTCGGGCCGCCGATGTCGATGCGGCGAAGGCGGCGCTGGCGCTTCTCGAAGCCGGCGCGTGGCAGCGCGATCTCGACGTGGCGGAAGCCGCGGTGACGGCCGCGGAGCGACGCGTGGACGCGGCACGGGTCGAGGTCGAGCGACGCTCGATCCGCGCGCCGCTCGACGCGACCGTGTTGCGGGTGGACGTGCGACCCGGCGAGTACGTCGCGGCGGGCGGCGGGCCGGCGCTCGTCCTCGGCGCGGTCGATGAGCTCCGTGTGCGCGTCGACATCGACGAGAATGACGCTTGGCGCGTGCGGCCAGAGGCGCCGGCGACGGCGTCCCTCAAGGGAAATAGCGCCGCGACCATGAAGCTTCGTTTCGTGCGCATCGAGCCCTATGTGGTGCCGAAGCGCTCG
>JAEUIT010000031.1 GCA_016795035.1 Phycisphaerae bacterium
CTCGGCGACGTCTCGAACTACCCGCTCGTCACCGGCGAAACCACGCTCGTCGTCGTCAAGATCTCGAAGAACGCGGGCTCGGGCATCACCTATCGCCTCTTCGTGAATCCGACGGTCGGACAGGCGGAACCCGGTGGTCCTGCGGCTGTCCTCTCCGTGAACGCCGTGCAGACCTTGCCGACGACGCTGTCGATCGACAACGGCACGGGCTTCACGACCGACGAGATCCGCGTGGGCACGACTTGGTCGTCGGTGCTTCCCGCCGAACCGGTCTGCGTGGGTGACCTCAACAACAGCGGCAGCGTCGATGGCGCCGACGTCTCCACGTTGCTCGGCGCATGGGGCCTTCCCGCCGGCGACCTCAACGGCGACGGCACCACCGATCCCGCCGATCTCGGCATCCTCCTCGGCGCTTGGGGCGCATGCCCGTAACGCGTCGACTGCATCGATAGAAGTGATCACGTACGCTCTCGGGGACTGGTCTTTGGGCCAGTCCCCGAGACGTTTTTTCATGGCGAACACTCCCGCACGGTGGCGGGCCGCGCCCGCGGGAGGCCGTCGATGACGACCTCCGGCGCCGGCCCCAGCTCCTACCTCGACTTCTCCCGCATCCATGAGTTGCCCTTGTGGGCGCAGGTCGCCGTGGCGGCCCGGCTCGCGCGACGCATGGCCCTCGGCTGGCCGAAGCTCACCGACGCGCAGCGGCAACCGATGCTCGAGGCCTGCGACCGCATGGTGGCTGCAACGCGGAGTCGCTTCTCGAGCGACGAGGATCATGCGATCTTCACCAAGGCGTTCGACCACGCCACCGCGCTTGGTGCGGACTCGCTCGCCGTCACGCTCTACTACGCCGGCGACGCGACGCTTGCCGCGATGCGGGCCGACGAGACGAGCTGGGGCGATTCGACCGCCGTGCAGTCGGTGCGGAAGGCGCTCGCCGCCGCGTGCGCCGACGCCCCGTTCGGCCCGCTGCAGGTGCGCGCGTCCGTCGCGGCCGACGCCGACCTTCTCGCCTTCGCATGCGGCGAGGATCGGATCGAGCGGCTCGGCGCGCTGACGCCGCACGTCTTCGGCCGCCTCCTGCCGACCAACCCGCTCAATCCCGCCTTCGAGAAGCCGCAGAAGATCGAGGATCTCTATCGATGAGCGTTCTCCTTCCGCTCGGCATCACGGCTGCAACGGCGATCGCCGCGCTCGCGGCGCTCCTGACCGCGGTCTGTTCCGGCTTCTACACCGCACGCCCGCCGCAGGGCAGCGATGCGATGGGACTCATCGTGCCGTTCGCGCTCGCCGCGGCCTCGGCGCTCGCGCTCACGATCGGCGGCGCGCTCGCCGGCGGGCACGGCTCCTTGGACTGGCTGGTCGGCTCGCGCGGGCTCGGCGCCTTCCTCCTCGGCCTCTGCGCCGCGCTCGTCGGCGGCGCCGTGCTCGGCGCGCTCATCGGCTGGTGCGAGAAGCATCCGTGGGCGAACGCCGCCACACTCAACGTTGCAGGCGTCCTTCTGCCCGCGCTCTTCATGCTGTTCCTCGTCGTGACCGCGTGGACCGAGCCGGAGAAACTCCGTAGCGACGGATTCCGGACCTTCGGGCTCGTCGCAGGCGCGGCGCCGGCGGTCGGGCTCGTCGTCGCGATCCTCGGACTGCAGCGCTATGTCCACGTCTCGCTCGAGCGCGAGGCGTGGCGGTCCGAGGCGCTCGCCAAGGAAGCCGCCGAACGCGGTCGCCGCGAGGCGATGACCCCCGAGAGCCGCCTGCTCGAAGACCTCTCGAAGTTCGCCCCGGACGCCCCGCTCTGGACGCTCGTCGCCGGCCTGCCCGACGAAGCGAACGCCTCGCTCCGCGCGATCTGGATCGAGCGCGCGCTCCAGCATCCGAACTTCGAGAGCGAGCTGCAGGGAACGCTCACCTGCGACTACGCGGTCTACCGCCACGGCTGCGTCATGCTGCTTCTTGAGATGCCTGCCGAGCGCCTCAAGCCCGACGTGTACGCCGATTGGCTCGCGAGCGACGCCACGCAGACCGCCGCCGATATCCGCACCTACGGCCTGGTGACGCGGAAGTACGACGACTACCGCCGGCATGCCGCGAACACCGAGCGCGCGGCGGCGCGGCTGACGCTGACCGAGCCCCTCCGCGCCGCGCTCGCCGAGCTGCGCGACGCGGTCGCGCATCCCGGCAGCGCGACCGAGTGATCGCGAGCCTCGCTCACGCGCACGACCACAGTTCACGGCGACGTTTCGAGGACGTGCGAATTCGAGGCGACCATTTCCGCCTACTCTCTGTCGTAGTCTCCCCGGCGGCGATCGGTTGGCATCTCCTCGTCGGGCTACCGACCGAGCCGGAACTGGTCAGGCTGATAGGAGTGCCCGTCCATGCGCAGACCCAATAGTGTCATCCTGATCGCGGCGGTCACTGCGCCGCTGACTGCCCTGCTTGCGACGTCGCCAGCGGCGGGTGCCGACTCAGTGACGCTCCTCGACCGCCTTACGCCGGCAAGCGGTGCGCCGAATGCCCTCGTCAACGGGCGCTGGCCGATCGCGGTCAACTCGGTTCCGTTCGAAGGCTACGCCGGGACGGTCGAATTCTCCGTCGAGGGCGCGCCGACCGACTCGGTCACGCTCTCCTCGTTGCAGGTGGCCTATGCCGGTCTCCCCGGCGCCGCCCCTACAACATGGACGCTCCGCGTCATGCTCTGGTCGTCGTTCGACGCCGCGATCGTCGGTCTGCCGGGGTCGACGACCGCGATGTACAACGGCGACATCGCCACGTTGATCATCCCCGGCACGCAGGTCTCGTTCGAGCCTTTCGGGACACACATCTTCAATGGGCCGATCTTCCTCGCGACGATCGACCTGAGCCCGTACGACCTCACGCTGGCGGCGGGCGGCACGTACGTCCTCGGCTGCACGGTGTTCAACGCCGGCGACGCGGGCGTGATGGAAACCGCGCAGCTCGGTCCGCCCGATCGCGGCCTCTCGCCCTACTACCGCGAGACCGGTTGGCGCTACATGAACGTGTTCGACGACCTCGAGATCGGGCGCTATGCGATCCGGCTGACCGCGACGACCACCGCCTCCCCGCCCTGCCCCGCCGACCTGAACGGCTCGGGCACCGTCGACGCCGCCGACCTCGGCATCCTGCTCGGCGCCTGGGGCGCATGCGGTTCGTGCGCCGCCGACCTTGACCAGAGCGGCACAGTCGACGCCGCCGATCTCGGCGTCCTCCTCGGCGCGTGGGGAGTGTGCTCATGAACCACCAACGACCAGAGCCCTGTTCGCATCGGCGCCCGCCGCAGACGTGACCGTGCGCGACACGATCACGCCCGGGACATGGCGGGGGAATGCAACGCGGGTCGCCGAAGCTCAGAGTGACGCGCTTCACTCTTGCCCGCAGTCGCCTCTGACAGCAAGGGTCGGAAGGTGACGTCCCCCCGGAGCTTCCGTCCGTGGTTCGACGCCCAGCGCGAGCGCACTGGACAGACCACTGCGCACCCCGCCGCATCTCCCCGCCTCGCACGACTTTGGCGATGCCTCGTCCCCGCTTCGCAATTGCGGCACAATGCGGCCCCGACCGGGGTGCGCTCCGGCGTCGGAATGGGGCTCGTAGACGTGGGACTCGTGCGCAGCGCCGCGTGGGCGCTTCCTCGACCCCCTCGCCAGCTCGTCAAGGAATTCATTTCATGCTTCGTCTTCGTCACACCGGTATCGCAGCGCTCGCGTTCGTCACCGCCGCGCTGGCTCTCGCCCAGACGACGCCCCCGGCGACTCCGCCCGCGCCGCCCCCACCCGGCCAGGGTGGACCGCCCGCGAACGCCCCGCGCGACGGTTCCCAGCTCGTCGACCGCATGATGGCGGCCGACGCCAACGGCGACGGCAAGCTCTCGAAGGACGAACTCGGCGGCCGCGCAGACCGGATCTTCGAAGTGGCGGATACGAACGGCGACGGATTCCTCGAGCGCACCGAGATCGTGGTCTTTGCGCAGAACCAGCCGCGACAAGGCCCAGGCGGCGAGCGCGGCCCCGGCGGCCCCCCCGGCGAAGGCGGTCGCGAAGGCCGTCGTGGCGGCGGTGGCCAGCCCATGTCGCTCGAAGGCGCGATGAAGCAAGCGAACCGCGCGATGCGGAGCCTCAAGGATTCCGCGTTCGACGCCTCGAGCCGCGCGAGCGACCTTGAGCAGGTGCAGACGCTCACCGTCGCGCTTGTGAACGCGAAGGGCATGGGCGGGTCGACCCCGATGTCGAAGGCCGCGAAGGCCAAGTTCGGCGACGACAAGGCTGCGTTCCAGACCTCGTTCCGCCAGCACATGATCACGGCGATCACGGAAGCGCTCGCCCTCGAGAGTGCCATCCTCGCCGGCAAGAGCGCCGACGCGAAGGCCGCGTTCGGCCGCGTCCACGCCGCCGAGGAAGCGGGCCACCAGCTCTTCGCCGAGGAAGAGGGCAACTAACGCTCGCTTCGGCGCGACCGACGCCCCGCGACCTGCAACGCAGACTCGCATGCTGAAACAGAGAGACCGGAGCGACTCGTCGCTCCGGTCTCTTTTTCGTTGATCCGCGCTCGCGTCAGGCGCTCCAGTTTCCAAGCACGATCGCGAGATCGGACGCGTCCACGTTGCAGTCGCCGTTGAGGTCGGCGGCGCACGCCGCGCAGTTCGAGCACGCGCCCCAGCCGCCGAGCAGGAGGCCGAGATCGGCGGCATCGACCGTGCCGTCGTTGTTGATGTCGCCGAGGATGCCGGCCGGAGACTCGCCCTTCGTGAGGCTCACGTTGTCGAAATCCGCCTGAATGCCCTCGATGAGAACAAGCTGGATCGCGAGCGGCTGTCCGATGGCCGGGTGATTCGGCGGCACCGTGAATTGCACGATCGACGTCTCCCACTGCCCCGGCGCGGGATAGAGAAGTCCGGGATCCTCCGCGAGAAGCGTGGTGCCGGCGAGCAGGCGCACGGCGTACTCCTCGACGTGCCAGAAGTCGTTTCGCATGCCGATGTCCACGCGAAGCGTGTACGTCTCGTTCGCGACGAGCGTTTCGGCCAACGTCTGGACGATGGGCGAGTTGATGCCGTTCGAGAATCCGATCTGAAGTCCGTCCGTGGGTCCGGTCGGGAACGAGTCGAAGAAGCACTGGTCTTCGACGCCACAGTGCCAGACCAACCCGCCCGTCCATCCGGTGGCCACAGAGCCCCACGTGCAGGCGGACATCGCGGGCGACTCGAAGCTCGGGTTGACCACGGGAATCTGCGTGACGGCAGCCGAGGCGAGCGAGGTGACGACGAATGCCGGCATCGCGGCAAGTGCGATGTAGCAGGGAAAGCGCATAGGTTTCTCCGTTTCAGGGCACGGCCACGTCCGACGCGGCAGTGCCTCAGGAGAGTTAGCGACATCGATCGCCGCCGCGCCCGCCGAATGTGCACGATCGCGGTCGTCAGTTTCCCCGCTGCGACACGTAGCGATTCAGGTCCGCGAGAAGCTTGGCCGCCTCCGGCCCGCGACCCGCCTCCTGGAGCACCCGCGCATAGGTCTCGCCCACCGAGTACCAGGTGCTGGTGCGACCGAAGATTCCCGGGAAGTCCTTCGGTGGCTCGAGCCGCCCGAATCCCTTCTCGTAGAGCGCCACCAGCCGGCGCGTGTCCTTCGCCTCGCGCAGCATGCCGGCTGCAACGGAGAGCGCCTGCTCGTACGTCGGGCCGCTGCCGGGGCAACGATTGATGATCTCCTCGAACGCCTGGCCCGCCTTGATCGGCTTCTTCGCCGCGCGCCACATCTGCCCGTCCTCGAGGAGCGCGCGGGCCATCAGGTCCTGGCGCGCCGCGAGAACCTCGGCGAGCCGCAGCCAGAGCGCGTGCTGCTTCTCGACCGGCGACACCGACCGAATGAGCGGCCGCGCGACCTCGAGCACCATCTCGGGGTACGAACGGCCGCACAGCTCGACGATCGCGTCGAGCCACAGGCGCATCTCCTTCTCGTCGACCGCGCGATCGGCGCCGAACTTCTGCACACGCTGCCACGCGCGCACGTCGGTGGGCGTGTGGCGCAGCGCCGAGCGGAGCACCGTCTCGCGGCGCTCGCGCAGAGCCTCAAACGTGTCGGCCGCACCCTCGTCACGTCCCTTCGCGCCAGCCTGGACGCGCTCCGCAAGCCGTTCGTCGACGGTGCGCAGCACGCACGCGCGCATGCGATCGGCCGCGGGCTCGAGCCCCCATTGCACGAGCATCGGCATCACCGCGTCAGGCAGCGATCGCCCGGTCTGCGGATCGACGACGCGCCCCTCGCACCCGCGATACGAGTCGTAGCGCCCTTCGACATCCCATCCCACGCGCTTTCCGTCGGTGTGCGCGAAGCCGATCCATGCATGCGCCGCCGCGAGATCCTCGCCGACGGTGTACGTGGCGGGAATGCCGAGCGCCTTCGCGACGGTCGCCGCGAAGTACGCCTGATCCGCGCAGATGCCGCCATGCTTCAGGATGTTGGGCAGGTTCCAGCCGGCCTGATTCGACTTCTTCGGCCGCCCCTGAAGCACGCCGTAGTCGTACTCGACCTTCGAGTAGAGCGAGCCGACGCGCGGAACGTTCGCGAACGTGTCGACCGCCCAGTCGAGCTCGGCGACGCTGGCGCAGGGATCGACGACGAAGACGAGGAGCTCCGGTGCAACGTGGAGTCCGAAGCGCGTCTTCGAGGCGTTCGTGACGAAGTGCCGCCACACGGCCGATGGCTCGGGCGCGCGCGGACGATTCTCGTTGACCGTGATCCGAGGCGGCCCCTTGTCGTGCACGACGCAAAGCGCGGCACCGAGTTCGGGGTACTTCGCGGCGTTCGCCGGATCCTCCGAGGCGAGGCGCGCCGCGAGGCGCACCACGTTGCCGAGGTCATCGCCCGGCGCCTGGTAGGTGTGCGTGAGCGCGACGAGGAGCGGAGGCACCGACGAAAGCGCGCGCCACGCGTCGGCCCGCTCGCCTTCGGGCAACGCGTCCATCAGCGCGAGGAAGCGCCATGCCGTCGCCGCCGAGGCGAGCGCTGCTTCGCCGGTCGTGGTCGGGAGATCCCCGCGCGACGGCTTCTTCGTCGCGCGCGATCGTTCCTTCGGCGTCTCCGCCTTGTCGCTCGCCTCGAGCGCCGCCAACGCGGCGTCGACCGACTGGTCGAAGCGCGCCACGAGGCGCGCCCGCGCGTCCTTATCGCCTTTCGTGCAGTACGCGTCGAGGTCGGCGATGTCGTCCGCAGCCAGCGGCCCGTCGGCGGCGAGGGCGCAGACCGACGTCGCCAAGGTCACGATCGCCGCCAGCGTCGCGTTCATCCATCGAGAGAGGCTGGTCGGCACGCACGGACCTCGCATGGACAATGTCGTCGGGCTCCGGCGTCGCCACGCCGGCGAGGGCGCACGAAGCCCCGCGAGACTCTACTTTACGGGAGTGAGCCAGTTGCCCCCAGATGAATTACTGCGGCAGTCGCTGCAAGCGTTCCGGTCGAAGCGCCCCCAACTCGCGGAGTCGCTCGCAAGGTCCGTGGTCGCGGCACAGCCGAAGAACGCCGACGGATGGCTCATCCTCGCGCATGCGCTCGACGCCCAGGCGAAGCTCGACGAGGCCGACTCCGCGTTGCAGCGGGCCGAGACCCTCGCGCCCGGGCTGCCTCGCATCATGATCGCCCGCGCGAAGGTCGACTGGCGCATGGGCCGCTTCGAGTCATGTGCCGAGGTGGCCGCATCGCTTCGAGGTGACCCGATGTTCGGCACCGACGCCACGATCTATCACGGCTCGTCGGTGCGACGGCTCGGACGGCCTCAGGAGGCATTCGACGCCCTGCGATCGAAGGCCACGATCCCGGGCGTCGCGTCGGAGTACGCGCTCGCGTGCATCGACCTTGACAAGCCTGACGAGGCCGTGCGCGCGCTCGAACCGTTTCTCTCGCGCATGGGCGAGCCCTACGGGCCTAACAATCTTCAGATGGGCGTTCGCTATGCGGTCCTGCACACGCTCGGCGAGGCCTACGAGGATCTCGGCGAGTACGAGAAGGCCTTCGACGCCTACAGCAAGGCGAACGGGCTCTATCCGCCGATGTTCAACGAGGCGGGATTCCGCGCGGGCCTTCCGCTCATTCGCGACATCTTTTCGCGCGAGCGCATGCACTCCGCGCCCAAGCCGAGCGTGCGGACCGATCGTCCGGTGTTCGTCGCCGCGATGCCGCGCTCGGGCACGACGCTTCTCGATCGCCTCATCGCCGCGCACCCGTCGTGCGGCGGCGCCGGAGAGACACGCGCGCTTCGCGCCCAAGTCGCCGAGTGGCAGTCGCCCGATCCCGCGGCCGCATGGCCGCGCGTCGCGTCGCGCCTGGGCGCGGCCGACTTCGATCGCATCGCCAAGCGCTATCTTCTCGAGACGGACCCGTTCGGCCCGACGGCGCTGCGCATCGCCGACAAGCACCTGCAGAACTGGGTGTACGTCGGCCTCATCGCGATGGCGTTCCCCGACGCGCGCGTCATCCACATCCATCGCAACCTCATGGACACCGGCATCTCCTGCTTCGAGCGGCTGGAGCCCGGCGCGATCCCGTGGAGCACGCGGCTCGATTGGATCGGCCTCGCGCTGCGCGGCGCGGAAGAGCTGATGCAGTACTGGAAGGAGAATGCGCCGATCGCATTCCTCGACGTCGAGTACGAGAACCTCGTGCGCAACCCCGAAGCGGAGTCGCGGCGCATCATCAGTTTCCTCGGCCTTCCGTGGGACGACGCATGCCTCACGCCGCACAAGCGCCGCGACGGCCAGCTCGCTCCCCCGCCCACGCTCGGCACCGATCAGGCCTCGCGGCCGATCAACGACAAGTCGATCGGCCGCGCCGCGCGCTTCGGCTCGCTCCTCGATCCGCTGCGCGAGGCGCTCGATCGCCCCGTGATGGCGACCGCCTGACCGCCGCACCGGTTGTGGTAGCGTGAAACCGTGGACTCCCGCGCGCCGACCGCCGATCCGCCGCATGCCACCCGCTCCGCGTTGCCGCTCGTTCGGCTCGCGGGCCTGTGGATTCTTGCGGGCGCATTGGCGAAGACCTTCGCAGGCAATCCCGGCGATCTCCCCGCGCCGATTCTCGCGTCCGACCTCGACCCGATTCTCGTGATCGTCGTGGCGGTGGCCGTCGAGTGCGTGGTCGCGGCGCTCGCGATCGTCGCGCCGCGCGTGGGCTGGCTCCCCGCGCTCGGACTCCTCGCGGTCTTCGTCACGCTCCTCGTCGGACACCTGCGCGCCGGCGCCGAGAGCTGCGGCTGCTTCGGCGGAAGCATGCCGATCCCGGCGTGGCTCGTCCTCTCGATCGATGCGGCGCTCCTCGTCGGCATCGCCGTCACCGCGTTCCGAGCCCGACTCCTCCGCTTCGAGCGGGCATGGACGAGGCTTGCGGCGATCGCCGCGTGCGTGGGCGTCGTGGCCGGGGGAGTCTCGGCCTTCGTCGCCGACTCGCGCCTGGCGGTGATGAAGCCGACGGCCGCGACCTCCAACGCGACGCCGCTCGGAGGCACGCCCGCGCCTTCGCGTGTTCCCACGACCGGGCCTTCGAATGGGCCTGCAACGCCGAGTTGGTCGCTTCCCGCCGTGATCCCGCCGCAGGTGATCCTCCGGCCGATCACCTGGATCAACAAGAAGCTCGCCGACACCGAACTCGGCCGCTGGACCGACACGTCGAAGTTTCCGGCCGACGCGACGATCATCATCTACTACCTCTCCTGCAACCACTGCGCGGGGCATCTGAAGGAACTGGCGGCCGCGCAAGCCGAGAATCCGGCCGCAGCGCCGACCTACGTGCTGGTGCAGCTCCCGACGCCGAAGGCCTATACCGGCAAACTCTTCGTCGACACGTTGCCTACGTCCGCGTTGCAGGTCACACTGCCGGCGGAGGTGGGCGCCTACGTCATCACGCCGCCGTGGGATGTCGTCGTGAAGGGTGGAACCGTCGTGAGCGCCAAACAGATCACATGGGGCGGACCGAAGTAACTCACCGTTGCAGGCAGAATCGGATGGCGATCTGGGTCGCGGCCGGGCTCGCGGCGGCCTGCGGGCCGGACGCGCTCGCGGGCGAGCGTCCTGCCATTCTCCTGACCGGCTACTGGCCTCCGAGCAACGAGGCAGTGCGGCGCTTCTCGCCGAACCCCGTGCAGAATCCGGAAGGCTGGATCGGCGCCGATTGGGAGGGCCGCGGCTACGACGTCTACGCGCACTTCCCGGAGTTCGTGCCGTCGAACTGCACGAACTGCGGCAAAGGCACCGGCGACCTCGAGGTGGACTATCAGGACACGTCGCTCGACTTCTGGGCCATCGCCCAATCGCTCCAGCCGGTCGCCATCATCACGTTCAGCCGCGGCTTCAACGACCTGAGCTGGGAGCTCGAGATGAACCAGTACAACCGCGTGAACTGGTTCAACGACTACGTCGCGCCGCTCAAGCCGACGCCGAATCCGCCCGACGCCTCCGTGCCGATCGGGTTTCTCCGCAGCTCCACGTTGCCGGTCGAGGCGATCGTGGCCGCGGTCGCGGCCGAACAGCCCTCGCTGAACCCCTACGTGTGCTACACGCAGGACGGAGGCGGCTTCCTCTCCGAGTTCATCGCGTACCACGGGGTCTGGTACCAGTCGCTCCACGCGGATCCCGCGGACCCGTCGCGATGCGTCGCCGCCGGGCATGTCCACGTGGGCGCGCAGGTTCCGTGGAGCGTCGCGCGGGGCGCGGCGGAGACCACGTTGCGGACGGTCCTCGCGCACGTCGACGCGGCGCTCTATGCCCCCGAAGACCTGACGAAGGACGGCTGCGTCGACGCGCTCGACCTCGGCGTCCTCCTCGGCGCCTTCGGTTCGTGCCCGAAGGGCGAAGGCGCCTGCAACGCGGACCTCGACGGCGACGGGGCGGTCGGCGCCGGCGACATCGGCATCCTGCTCGGCGCTTGGGGCTGCTGACGCGCCGGCCTACTTCGTCGCGCCGACTTTCGCGGCCGCGATCTCGACCCCCTTCTCGAGCACCTCGTCGCGCCCCGCGGCGATGCCCGCGGCCGTCGGCACGACCTTCACGGTCGGCGCGATGCCCACGCCGTGATGCCGGCTTCCGTCGTGCTTCAGGACCTTCATGCCGGTCCAGGAGATGTGATAGCCGCCGGGCACCTCGAACGGATTCACGTTGCCGTTCGTGCCCGCCGTCGTGTCACCCACGATCTCGCCGAGTTTGTACGCCTCGACGATGCCCATGATCGATTCCGCATAGGAGATCGCACGGCCGTCGGTCAGGAAGACGACGTTGCTCGACGGCAAGGCGGGCGTCTTCGGCGCCATGCGCCACGACGAGGTCGTCCACGTCACGCCGGCGCGATCGGGCCGCGTGACGATCGGGACCATCCAGCGGGCGCTCGTGCCGGGAGCGCGAAGAAGTCGCTCCAAGACCTCGTACGCGGCCTGCGCGGGATACCCGCGCATGTCGAAGACGATGCCCTTCGCCGCGAGGAGCTTCGGCATTGCCGCCTGCAACGCGGAGGACTCCGCCCCGTCGAGGTTGAAGTACACGATGCCGGGCGCGAGCTCGGTGCCGTCCGCAGGTCGCGGCGGACGCCGATCCATCGCGGCACAGCGCTCCGTCGGCGCGAGCGCGAGCGAGTACTCGGTGCCGTCAGGGCGGCGCAGCGCGATCGGAACCGGCGCGTCGCCTTGAACGTCGCGCACGATGAGCGCCGGCGACAGCGCGCGAGCCCAGCCGTCAGTCGCGTGCGAGATGCGGCGCGCCGCCCGGGCATGGCACTCCGCCGGCGTTCGGCCGCCGATCGACACGATGCGGTCTCCGACGTTCACGGCGCCGTCCGCGTCGCCGCACGAACCGACGACGACGAGGTCGTCGCCCGCCCAGGTCAACGCGAGCGGCAGCGCGCCGATCGATCCCCCTTGGCGGTAGACGTTGCCGTGTCCGTCGTGAAGGGCTGCAACGAGGACCTGCAGCGTTTCGAGGAACGCCGCCTCGTCGGCGTCGAGGGCGGCCGCTTGGAGGGCCTCGGTCAGCGCCCTGTCCCAGTCGCAGTCGACGACGTCGAAGTACGGATAGAAGTGCTGGAACACGGCCCATGCGAGGGCAACCGAGGCGAGGCGCGTCGAGCGGTTGAGCGCCGTGAGCGTCGGCAACGGGTTGGCGCCGGAGAATTCGGCCGGCGTCGCGCCGTTCGGAAGCGTCCCCTTCTCGTCGGCGAAGACGAGGAGGGGGATGCGCGCGGTCACGCCTCCGTCGAGCGCGACGTCGACGAACGCGTTCGGGAAGCTCGCGTCCCCCGCGAGCGGCGTGGTCACGATCTCGCTGCGGTAGATGTTGCCCGCGGCGTTCGAGACGAGGCCGGCGCCAGTGTGCTTCCACGCCACGACCTTCGTCGCGCCGCTCATCGTTGCAGGCGGCTCCGGCGCATCCGCGCCGGTGACCCAGACGCGCACGGTCGGCGCGAGCGGCGCGGTGACGGCCGCGAGGCGGGCCGCGAGGTCCGTCGCGTCGGTCGCAGGTTCGGCGGCTTCGAGCGTCGCGATCGCGACGCGCCCCCAATCCTTGACGCCGCGAACCTGGTCGCTCGGATGGAAGAACCGCAGGTAGCCGAGGAGTTTCGACGCCGCGCGCACGTTCTCGAGCGCCCGCCCCTCGAGCGGCCCGGGCGCCGAGGGCGGCTGCGTCCCCACCGCGTCGCCGACGGTCTCGAGCGTCACGTCGTCGATGAAGGCCGCCGTCTCCGGGCCGACGAGGAATCCGAGCGCGATCGTGGTCGCGTCGGCTGCAACGTCGAGTTCGATTTCTACGCGCCTCCAGTCGCCCAGAAGGAGCGGACGGTCGTGCATGTTGTCGAAGGCGCCCGCCTGGTTGTTGGGGCGGTCCACGCGCATCCATGCCTGCACCCGCCCAGCGCCCTCGACCTTCACGTCGGCGCGATACGCCACGCGCTTGCCGCGGAATGGCGTGGCATCGAGCGTCCGCGCGAGAATGCCGGTGCCCCGCGCGCCGTGCTCGCTGCGGATGACGGCGCCGACGGTCCCCTTCCGCTTCGCGTCGGCCGCGCGCTCGGCGAACCAGCCGGGCGTGGTCACGATCCAAGCGGCCTCGGCCTCGCGGGGTCCGAGCCGTTCGGTCTCGAACCCGAGGTCCATCGTGTCGGCGGAACCTGCGTGGGCCGGACTGACGCACGCGACCGTCGCGGCGATAACCGCGACCCACAACGCCACAACGCCTGCGATCGCCCTATTCGACGCCAGCATGGGATCCTCCGATTCGACTGCTGCCCACGACAACGCGCGCGACGGCACGTGGTCCTTCGGTACGATCGCGGCATGGCCGAGCCGCATACCGAAGCGACAGCCATCCTAGACGCAATCAACCGCGGTGAGGCGGGCGCCGCGAACCGGCTGCTTCCGCTCGTCTACGACGAATTGCGCGCGCTCGCCTCGCACTGGATGCGCCGCGAGCGGGCCGACCACACGTTGCAGCCGACCGCGCTCGTCCACGAGGCGTACATCCGCCTCGTCGACCAGACAAAGGCCGACTGGAAGGGTCGGGCCCACTTCATGGCCGTCGCGGCGCAGACGATCCGGCATGTGCTGGTCGACCATGCGCGGCGCGTGAACGCCGAGAAGCGCGGCGGCGACCGCCACCGCACCAGCCTCCACGACGACCTCAAGTCCGCCGAGGGGCGCAACGACGTCGACCTCCTCGCCCTCGAGGAGGCGCTCGAGAAGCTCGGCCAACTTCACCCGCGACAGGCAAAGGTGGTCGAGCTTCGGTTCTTCGGCGGCCTCTCCATCGAGGAGACCGCGCACGTGTTAGGCGTCGTCCGGTCGACGGTCGCCGACGACTGGATGATCGCGCGAGCCTGGCTCTCGCGCGAGCTGGCCGGGCGGTAGCAATCTCAGGACTTCGCGGCGACCTTGCAGGTCCGCACGCCGAGGACCGTGTACAGCGGGCAGCTGCCGACGAGCCCGGTGAGGATCGGCACGATCCCGATGAGGCCCCACAGGGTTTTCGGGCCCACGAACACGATGGAAAGGAGCGCGAGGCCCAGGAGCACGCGGAACGCACGCTCGATCGGGTGCTCGTTGACGGGGAGAATCTTGGACAGCATGGCGGCCTCGGATGGTCTCGTGGATGATGCGTCGCCGTTCCGGCGGACCGCCCCACACGGCGGTCCTCGGCGTCGTCATTCGCACAGAGTCTCCATCACCGACCTCGGATTCAGGATTTCCTGGGCCCGGTGAAAATCGTCTCCTGCCCGCCGCCACCCCCTGCACATGTCGTTCGACGCCGCCCTCACGCTCACCACCCTCTGCGTTGCAGGCGCCCTCTTCGCGAGCGGCAAGATCCGTTCCGACCTCGTCGCGATCCTCGTCGTCGTGACGCTCGTGATCGGCGGGGTGCTCGCGCCCGACCGGGCGCTGGCGGGCTTCGGCGATCCGGTCGTCGTGCTCGTCGCCGCGCTCTTCATCGTGGGAGAAGGCATCGCGCGAAGCGGACTCGCCGACACCATCTCCGACCGCCTTCTCAAGATCGGCGGTCGCAGCGAGACGCGCCAGATCGTCCTTCTGATGCTCGTCGCGGGACTCATCGGCAGCGTGATGAGCTCGACGGCGACCGTCGCGCTTCTCATGCCGGTCGCGCTGCGGCTTGCCGGAGCCTCGCGGCACTCGCCGAGCGGCGTCCTGATGCCGCTTGCGTACGGCGGCCTGATCTCCGGCATGATGACCCTGATCGCGACGACGCCGAACCTCGTCGTCAACGCGCAGCTCATCCAGGCGGACCTCACGCCCTTCTCGATGTTCGACTTCACGCCGATCGGCGTGACGGCGCTCATTCTCGGCATCGCGTGGATGACGCTCGGCGGTCGACGACTGCTCCCGGACGGCCGCACTCCCGAAGATCCGACGACCTCGCTCGACGCGCTCGCCGATCGTTTCGGGCTCAAGGGACAGCTCCACGTTGCAGCCGTGCCCGACGGATCGGCGATCATGCGCCGCCGGCTCGGCGACCTCACGCTGCAGGCCGAGCGCGGCATCACGGTGCTCGCGATCCGCCGCCGCGACGGCCTCGTCGACACCGTCTTCTCCGCCCGCGCCGACTCGATGCTCCTGCCCGGCGATTACGCCGCGCTCGAGTGCAGCACCGACGCCTATCTTCGCGCCGTCGCCGACGGCGTTCTCGCCCCCGTCCCGCCCGACGAGGCCGACTTCGACCGCTGGCGCCGCGGCGTGGGCATCGCCGAACTCGTCATCGCGCCAGAGTCGACGCTCGTCGGGAAGTCGGTCGCCGATCTCAAGTTCTACGCGTCGTACGAGCTGCACGTCGTCGCGATCCGCCGCGTCGGCAAGCCGCTCGGCGGGCGCGTCTCGACGAAGCCGCTCGCTTCGGGCGACACGCTCCTCGTTGCAGGCGCGTGGGACCGGATCGCGCGACTTCGCGAGGCGTCGCACGATCTCGTCATCGTGAACATCCCGTTCGAGGCCGGCGGTCCGCCCGCCGACGCGCGGCGCGCCTGGGTCGCGCTTCTCGTCCTTCTCGCGATGGTCGTCGCGATGGCGACGAATCTCGTGCCGCCGGTGATCGCCGCGCTCACGGCCGCGCTGGCCATGATCGCGGGACGCTCGCTGACGGTCGACGAGGCCTATCGCGCCGTGAGCTGGCGCACCGTCGTCCTGATCGCCGGTCTCCTGCCGCTTGCCGAAGCGTTGCAGACGACCGGCCTCATGGGCAAGGCGGCCGAAGGCATGGCCGCCGCGCTCGGCTCCGCGCCGCAGCCGGTGCTCCAGACGGCGCTCTTCGTTGCCACCGCGTTGTTAGGCTCGTTCCTCTCGAACACCGCGACCGCCGTCGTGATGGCGCCGCTCGCGATCGACGTCGCCACGCGCACCGGCGCGCCGCCGCAAGTCATGGCGATGACGGTCGCGATCGCGTGCTCCGCCGCGTTCCACACGCCCATCGCGTCGCCTGTCGTCACGCTCGTCGCCGGCCCCGGCGGCTATCGGTTCATCGACTACGTGAAGACCGGCGTGCCGATGCTGATCCTCACGCTCCTCGTCTGCCTGGTCATGGTGCCGCTGGTGGTTGGCTAGTCACTGACTCCGCGTTACGGCGGAAGCGATACGTGAATCGTTCGCCGCCGAAGCTGCGAGTTCGCGAGGTGAGCGGCAAGTCGATCGTCGATTCCGCGGCCCAGCGTGGCCCTTCGGTGCGTTCGCCGACAATCGGCGGGTTCGGCCAAGGTTTCGGGAGGAAGCGCAACGTCGCTCGGTCGGACGGCGCGCCAGCGGGAAACGGATACGGCCCGAAGTACGTCGTCGGCAGGACGTACTCGGCGGGAAGGCGCAAGCGCGCATCGCCGATCGCGAGTTCCCAATCGCCCATGAGTGCCGCCTCCGGAAACGCACGGACTATCACGGTGACCATGCGCTCGCCGAGCCGCTCGTACAGCCACACATCGATCGCGAGCGAGTCGTGGGCGAAGGGATCGCGAGCCGGATCAGTCGTGGGCTGGTCGACAGGGATTCCGGGGGCGACGGCCTCGATTCGGTGGACGCTCGTGATCGGCGGAGCGAGCGACGTCCGCTCGCGCTGCAACGACGTGATGACGGGCTCGACCGTGATAGCGAGTTCGTAGATCCCGGGCGCCGCGAAGCCCGGGTGCTGCGTGCGACCCGTCGTCGAACGCAACGGATTGGCGAGACCTGGCCCCTCGACGGTCACCTCGGGCCAGACGGGACTCATGCCTAACACCGTGATGGTGAACGGGGCGCCGACCGCGACGCGCGACGGAATGGACACCTGCGAACCCTTCGATAGGTCGAGCGCGAGCGCGCGGACCTCGGGCTCGTCGACGAGTTGAAGCGGTTGCGCGCGTAGGAGAAGCCCCGCGAGGACCGCCTCGTCGGCGACGTCACGCGGCCACGCGACACCATCCTCCGCGGCGCGGTCGCGCGCCTCGTTCGCGAGGCGAATCGCCGTGAGGACGTCTTCGCGGCGGAAGTGTTCGTAGGCGATCTGCAGCTCCCGACCGAGCTGCGATCCGAGCGACTCCACGTCGTCGGTGTGGCGCTCGAAGACCGCCGTCACCTCGCGCAGGAACCGGTCGCCGCTTCCTTCGGCTCCGACGAGACGGCCCGTCGCCGCGCGCCCGGCCATGACGCCGAATCCGACCGCGAGCACGAGTCCTCCGATCGCCGTAACCGGGACCGTCACGGCGCGGCTCAGCGTCGAGGGCTTCGAGCGGGTGAAGACCGCGTTGCCGACGCGCGACGGATCGATGCCGCACTCGGAGCACGCGGATGGCAGTGCGCCGGGAGTCGCTTCGAATCCGAAGCCGCAGCGCCGACACGTCGGTCGTGCGAGCCCCTGCCAGCCGCGCCCGGCGCCAAGCGCGAAGAGGATCGCCGCGGCGGCGAGGCCGCCGCCGACGATCATGCCGAGGCACGTGCCCGCGAAGAGCGCGGTGAGTCCGCGCACGTCGTGCTCGACCGTTCGCATGAGAGGAAGCGAGGGTCGCGTCGGAGCGGGCGGAGCAACGATCGCAATCGGCGAAGCGGCGACTCGAAGCGGACCACGGAAGGCCTGGAACGCTGCGGGATCAAGTTCGATCGTGACGGGACCTGGAGGGCCGACGAAGCCGAGGTTGACCGGAGGTACCGTCGTGGCGAAGGCCGCCTCGCCGTGAATTTCGACCTGCAACGTGGACGGGTCCGATGCAACGCCCTCGACATCGATCTCGATGGTGATCGATGAGGTGAGCAGCGCCCACGACGTGAGCTCGTCCCCACGGTGCGTCCGCATGCGGATTGGACGACCGACGCCGTTGACGACGACGGAATCCACTTTGAGGAAGGTCCGAATCGGGCTTCCCTGCGCGACATTGGCGAGAACTGTGAGCGATCGAAGGCGCGACCCATCCTCGGGCTCGGGCTGCGCATCGAATCCGAACGACGTGTCAGACAAGGCGACCGCAACGGCCGCCTCCGAGAGCGGAGCGGCCGAGGCGCTGACCAAGATCGCGCGGAGCGGCTCGGCGAGACTCATCGGTTTCGCGCTCGCCAGCGCCTCGATGTATGTGCTTGCCTCGTCCGCCGCCATGCCACGGTCAAGGCGCTCCACGAGCGACTCAAGGTTCTCGGGTGACGGATCGCGGGCGAGCCAGCGCGCGAAGATCGGCGAGGGTACGAGATCGCGCCACTGGCCTTTCTCCCGCGCACGACCGAACGCCAACGCGACCACCGCCACAGCCGCGACGCATGTGACGGCTGCAACGACGAGAAGCGCCTTCGGACGTCGGCGCCGCGCGCGAACCGCGGCGGGGCGCGCGAGATCCTCGCCGCAGTCGCAGACCGGCGGCTCGCGCCATGCGAACGGCCGCACGTCGCGCCGGCAACGACGACAGCGCGGCCGCGATCGATCGACGAACCCGACGAGCGCGACGACGAGCGCAAACGCGGCGATCGCACACGCGCCGGCTGCAACGTTGAGGAGCCAGGGGTTGGCGATCACTGGTCGGGTCCCGGGGCGTAGTGGATGGCGCGGGGACCCTTCAGCGGGCCCCACCCGAAGCCGCGATCAAGAAGGTCGATGCGCATATCTGTGGAAGGCTGACGTCTCAGGACCGTGCGTTCCTCGACAGCCCAATGACGAGTGCCGGGCTGGAATGGCCTTGGATGGAAACGCAGCGTGATCTCTTCGGGCGGCCACCTGACGAACGGACCGAGGAGGGCCTCGACCACATGTGGCCCGGGTTGACCGGAGAAGAAGCCACTAATCGGTGGCGAGCCGCCCAACGCAAACTCGCGCCCGTCGGCTTCGATCGTCCAAGTCCCCTGAATCCGACTGTCGAAACATGACCACTCCCCTCCGGCCGTGACTCGCACGAGTGCACGCTCCCCGACGAGGAGCATGGCGACGCTGGGCGGTGAGAGAAAGGGCGAGTCCTTCGGATCCGTCAGGGGGATCATTGCGACGGGATCGATAGGCACTTCCTCCTCCGCGAGCCGTACGGAGATTCGCCGCGACATGGTGGGAGTCCTCTTCATGGCTGTCGCAGCAAACCAACGAATGACGATCTCGGCTGAGTCGCGCTCGTCGGGCCACGTCCACGAGTACTCCCCGTTCACAGGCGTGATCGCTTGACCGTCCAGCTCGAGAGATTCGATCCGCCAGAGAAGAGAATGCTCGAACACGAGGACGTGCTGTCCTTTGATGCCTGACGACAGATACTCGAACTCCTCGATGGGTCGCGTGACGCCGAACGAAACGTCGGGAGCGCCCGACACGCCAATCGCCATCAAGTCCATACAGGCATGGAATAGCTCCTCTGAACGCAGCAACACGAGCGGATCTAGTTCGTGGAGGATCGCTACCAGCTCCAGTGCGAAGCTTCGATCGTCCTCGATCTTCCAGGAGACCTGCTCCATGAACTCCGGCGCAAGATCCCCATGCGCGAGCGCCACGCGAAAGGCTGCGAGGCCATTGGAGTCCACGGGCCAATCGGACGGCCGCAACGCAAGCCAAAGGAGATGGCCGCGGAACCCCCAAGCGACGCCGAGCATCGCCGAGACCATGGCAATCGCGAGCGTCACGAGCCCGAGGTACTGCGGCCATCGCGATGGACACCCGGCGAATCTCGCGAGATCGAAGCGAAGCCGTCGTCCGCACTCGGAGCAGACGGCGGTTGCCGAACGTTCGAACGGCGCCAGCGCCGAGCTGCAACGCTGACAGGCGGGAACGGCGAGTCGGCTCCATCGGCTCGGTCGCGATCGGACGCATGCGATCGCAACAAACGCGAGCAGGCAGACGGCGACGAGAGTCGGAACCGCCCAAGGGCGCAGGTCCACGAGTATCGCGTTCATGGACGAGTACGGGCGGCCCGCGGACGGCGGTGCGGCTGTCGTGTTGGCGACGAGTGGCCCGCCGTCACTTCGGAATGTGGTCATTCCCTCGACCACCAGCGATGTCACGCCCCACTTCTTGGGGTCGCTCTCCGAGAGTGCGATCTCGTCTCGATCGATCGCCCGCGCGATCTTAGCGGGAACATAGACCGCGCGCCATCGAACCTCGATCGGCGCCGTTGGAGGGCCATGAGGCCACTCGATGGACCCCAACACGCGGTTGCCGAAACGATCCGCTTCGATCTTGTCACGGTTTGGAGCGAGTGGCGCCTCGGTTCGCTCCGGACGGAACGTCGCGACGGCGTTCCCCGATCGCACCTCGTCGATCAGGACGCACGAGACGAATCCGAAAGCCCACTGGCGCTTGACCGTGAGGCTGGACACGCCGCCGTTGAACGAAAGCTGCACGCCGTCGAAGTAGGGACGAAATCTCTCAAGCCACTCGCCGCGAGCGCGCGGGTCGTCGATCACCGCGACGAGGAGCTCATCGACTGCCGCCGTGAGTGCCGGTGTTCGTCGCGGGTCAATGCGTGCGACAACAGCCTCAACGATGGACTCGAGTTCCTCATCCGAAACGCGGTCCGACCACACACGATCCGCGAGTCGCCATGCGGCGGCGTCCGAGCTCTCCACGTCGCCCGACGCGAGTTGCCGAATGTCCCACCACGTCGGAATCACCGCGATGTCCCAGCGGCCGAACGGCTCGTTGATCGTTCGGTCCGCGTACCGCAACCCGCCGCCCAGGCCTATCACGACCAGCCAGGCGACGATCCAGCGCCAGCTCCGGTCGCGGCCGCGAAGGCGCAGAGCGCCTGCAACATGGAGGTCCGCGTTGCAGGCGGAGCAACGCGGCGCGTCGGACCACGCCTGCCCGCGCGCGTCGGCGCCGCAGGCCGCGCATGACGGCCGACGCAGCGATCGACGCCCGACGAGCGCCAGCACGAGGCCGACGCCGCCGATCGCCATCAGCGCCGCCGCGAGCGTGAATGCGTAGCCGGAATACATGGCGCGACGAGATCCCGCGAGTCGGCCGCGGTCCGACCAACTCCGCGTTGCACTCTACCAGCGGGCCCCGGTCACGACCCCGTCGATTCGCGGCGCTTCTTCGTCTCGTCGTAACTCTTCGCGAGTTCGGGGATCCATCCGCGCCGCACGGCGTCGAGCTTGCCTTCCTTGTCGAGCGCCTCGAGGATGCCGATCGACCGCTTGATCGCTTCGTCGGCTTGGTCGAGGAGCTTCGGATCGGCCGTGCGGCCCTCGGCCTTGGCCTGGTCGAATCGACCGATTGCCAGTTCCGCCACGCGCGACTCAGTCACCGCCAGGTCGGTCTTCGCGAGGACATCGGTCTTGTCCGCGTCGACCGCCGCGGCGATGCGCTCGTACGAGCGAAGAATGAAGGGCGCGGCGTCCTCCGCCTTGCCGAGCGCGAGGAGACGCGCGCCGACCTTGCCGAGCGCGACGTTGTAGTCGCGCTGCGACTCTCGACTGTCGGGATTCTCCTTCGCCAGCTGCTCGCGGAGCTCCAGCGACTTCTTGTATTGCGCGATGGCCTCGTCGCTGCGCTTGAGGTCACTCAGTGCGTCGCCGATCTTCTCGTGGCCGACGGTCACGTCGCGGCGCGACTTCGGATCGCTCGTCGCGACCTTCGCCATCAAGTCCGCGTATCGTGTGTAGGCGGCGAGCGCCAACTCCAACTCCGCGTTGCTGGTGGCGCTGTCGTCCCCACGACTCGCCGTATTGGCTCGCTCGCGGTGGAGGTTGCCGATCCACTGTTCGCTGACGGCCACTTCGCGCAAGCTCGCGGGGTCGTCTGGCTTCCGCGCGAGGAGCTTCTCGCGAATCGCCTTGCCCTCACCGAGCTTCTTGGCGGCGTCGTCGAACTTTGTGTCCGCGATGTCGAGGTTCGCGACCTGGTTCAAGACGCGCGCATACGAACGAAGCGCCTCTTCGTCGTCCGGCTTTCGGTCGACAAGTTCCTTCCGAATGTCGAGCGCCTTGAGGAAGCTCTGCCGCGCCGCGGTGCGATCACCAAGATTCGCCCGGGACCCGTAGCCCTGCGCGGCACCGACCTTGAGGTACGCCTCCGACAGGTCGATCGCGAGCTTCTGGTCGTCGCCGCGCTCCTTCGCAAGATTGTCGAGGTAGATGAGCGCCGTCTCGACGATCGACTTCCGGGCTTCGGTCGAGCCCGGAAGATCGACGATGCGATCATGGACGTCGTAGATGAACTTGTTCGCGAGCGAACGTACTTCGCCGAAGCGTCGCTCCGCGATCCGCGCCTGCTCGCTCGCTATCCGCGCCTGCTCCTTCGCGATGAGGGTCTGCTCGTCGGCGATGCGCGCCTGGTCGCGTGCCTTCAGGAATCCGATCGTGGTGCCCACGAGACCGATCACGAGCGCGACGAACGTCGCGAGCACGCCTGCAACGAGGACACGGTTGCGCTTCGCGAACTTGCGAAGCTGGTACATCGTGGTCGGCGGTCGCGCGATGATCGGCTCGTCGGCGAGATAGCGGTCGACGTCGGCGGCGAACGCGAAGGCGTCGGGGTAGCGGCGATCGGGATCCTTCTCGATCGCCTTCGTGACGATCGTGTCGAGGTCGCCGCGGAAGACGCGATCGACCGACGAGAGTTTCGTCGGCTCCTCGTCGCGAATGATGCGCGCGACTTCGGCGACCGTCTTGCCCTTCGCGTCGACGAGCGCCTTGCCCGTAAGCAATTCGTACGTCATCGCGCCGAGCGCGTAGACGTCGCTTCGCACGGTGATCTTCGTGGGGTCGCCCTCGACCTGCTCGGGACTCATGTACGCGAGCGTGCCGATGAGCTGGCCGACGTCGGTGCGCACCGTCGTCACGGCCACCTCGGCATCGCTCGCGCGGGCAACGCCGAAGTCGAGGACCTTCGGCTGGCCGCTTCGATCGACGAGCACGTTGCCCGGCTTGATGTCCCTGTGCACGATGCCGAGGCGGTGCGCCGCGCCGAGCGCGTGCGCGACCTTCGCGACGAGGCGCAGCCGATCGCGCATGCCTAACGACTGCGCGGTGACGTAGTCGCTGATGGGCACGCCGTCGACGAACTCCATCGCGAAGTACGGCACCGTGACGGTGCCTTCCGGCGTCGTGACCGTGGCCGTGCCGGCGTCGTAGATGCGCGCGATGCCCGGATCTTCGAGCCGACCGAGGATTTCCGCTTCAAGGCTGAATCGCTTGCGCAGGCGCTCTGCGTTCGAGACGCTCGCCCGCATCACCTTGAGCGCGACCGTGCGCCGCGGCTTGTCCTGCTCGGCCAAATACACGGTGCCCATGCCGCCCTCGCCGAGGACGCGCACGATGCGGTAGCGGGCAACCGACGAGAGCGCGGCGCCGAGGCCCGTGCCGATGGCGGAGTCGTCGCGGCTCGAGATGGCGTCGAAGACGGCACCGACGTCGAGCGCGCCGGTGCGGATCGCCTGGGCATCGCCGATCGCGTGGGCGAGGAGCGACTCGACGTCGCGTCGCAGGTCGGCGTCGCTGCCGCAGTGCGAGTCGAGATATGCCGCGCGCAGCGACGGGTCCATGCGGACAAGGTCGAGGAATAACTCCCCGGCCCGCTGGTGGCGCGTGTTCTGGCTGGCGGCGTTCACGTCCGATTCCGGCGGCATGCGGGGCGATCTCTCAGCCGAAACGAGGCGGAGGGGATCTGCCCACAGCATGCCACATGGACGGCCCGAGGCACGCGTCGGTACCCGCCAAACCACCCTCCGCGGACGATTCCACGCACGGGAGGCGTGGCGGATCGTCCGCGAAGCTGCCCGCCGCGGCGGCGTCAGGCGCCTTCGGGCGGCGACGTCGGAGCGGCGGCCGAGGACTTCTTCGGGAAGCAGATCGAGGCGATCACCGAGGCGGCGATCAGGCCACCGATGATGCCGAGCGACATGCCGATGGGGAACTTCCCGCCGTACAGCTCATTGAGCCAGACCATCTTCATGCCGACGAAGACGAGCACGACACCGAGGCCGTACTTCAGGAAGTGGAACTTGTCCGCGAGGCCGGCGAGGAGGAAGTAGAGGGCGCGAAGGCCGAGGATCGCGAAGATGTTCGACGTGAAGACGATGAGCGGCTCGCGGGTGAGCGCGAAGATCGCGGGCACGCTGTCGATCGCGAAAATGACGTCGGTGATCTCGACGAAGACGAGGGCCACGAAGAGCGGCGTCGCGTGGACGATGCCGCCCGGGCCGTCGGGGATGCGCTTGAAGAACTTCTGCCCGAAGTACTGGTTCGTGATCGGCACCATCTTCCGGAGGAGCCGCATCACCGGGTTCTTCTCAGGCTCGAGCCCCTTCTCGGGGGCAAAGAGCATCTTGATGCCGGTGAAAATCAGGAAGGCGCCAGCGATCCACACGACCCACTTGATCGCCATCAGCCAGGAGCCGAGGCCGATGAAGACGGCGCGGAAGATGAGCGCGCCGATGATGCCGTAGAAGAGGACGCGGTGCTGGTACTTCGCGGGGATCGCGAAGTACGTGAAGATCATCGCGATGACGAAGATGTTGTCGATCGACAGGCTCTTCTCAACGATGTAGCCCGTCAGGAATTGGAGTGAGAGGTCGCGTGAGGCCACCTCGGCGCTGGCGTAGCCGGCGGCGTGGACGAACGTCGGATCGAGTTGTGGGATCCGCCAGCCGGTGTAGAACCAGAAGCCGAGGTTGAATAGGAGCGCGAGGGCGACCCACACGACGCTCCAGAAGGTGGCTTCCTTGAAGCCGACCTCGTGGGCATCACGGTGGAAGACGCCAAGGTCGAGGGCGAGGGCGGCCAAGACGAACACGGTGAAGCCCAGGTAGAGCCACCAGTACTCGGCGAACGGGAAGAGAATCGGGGGGACGTCCATCGGTGTGGGTAAGGGGTGAGCGCAGGAGGACCGAGGTTCGGAGCGCTCCACCCGTGAGTCGGGAGGAGTGAGCCGACTCGCGAAGGACCGCGCCGCCGAGACCATCGGTCAGTTTGGGCGGCCGTGGTTCGACCGATGGAAGGTCCGGATTCGCGCCAACGCAGAATGAGCTCGGGAGTCGGGCGCGGGAGGCTTGGCTTGTGGGCTGGTCCGCATAATGGTGCCTGGCATGTGCGCGGGAGTTGCGCGACGATGCCTCGGCGAGCCCGCCCGCGGAGGCGGTCCGGATAACGATATGTGGCATGTGCGGGGATGCGCGACCGGGGGTGCCCCCGGCCCCGCGACGACGCCGGCGACCCCGCCGACGTCCGCATAATGGTGTGTGGCATCCGCTCGAAGCGGCGGGCAGCGGGTAGTCGGGCACTCCCAGCTGAGTGCCGCGCCGCAGCTGGCTCTCGCACACCGCCTCCCCCGGGCCCGGACGTCCCGATAACGATGTGTGGCATGTGCAGGCTTTGGGGTCGCGCGGCGTCAGGCGGAACCCGTTGGCGCCAGCGGTTCGCGCGGCCCCTCCGCCGTCGTCTGCCGCAGCCCACACTCCGGACACTCCGTCACCCCTGCCACGACCCGGACCCGATGCCCGCACCCGAGGCAAAGGCGCGGATCGCGCCACCGCGACCCTCGGAGGTAGCCGAGCGACCAACCAAAGCCGAGCATGGCCAACGCAAGCGGCTGCCAGATCGGAACGATCACGTGGTGCGCCCGCCACCCGGCCGAGTGGTACGGACGCCACGCGCTTCCGTCCGCGAGCACCGGATACTCGAACACCCCGAGCACCCCCTCGCCGAACCCGCCCAGCGGCACGATCGGCCGCGAGACTCGCGACGGCCAGTCCTCCGGCAGGTCGCGATGTACGCCGAGCGTCACGCACCCCGCCACGGCACCGAACGACACCCGGTCGAACAAGGTGATTACGCGGGGTCGCCAGGCGCCCATCATGGCGGCGCCCACGAGGAACACGATCGCCACGCCACTCGCCGTCCGTAGTCGGCGCACCCATCCCGTGCGCTGACAGAAGCGGCGAAACGCATCGAGTGCCTCCGGAGACTCCGAAGGCGGTACCGTCGACATCACGCAGGACCTCCCCGGGGCTCGGCTCGCACGCCCTCGCGACGTTCATCGTCATGGTCGTCACGCGGCGCATAGATCTCGCCCGGGGTTCCGCTCGCCTTCATCGAGGACTCACGCATGCCGCTCCACTTCGCGCTCGCCGCGTTCCCCGCCCTCCTTGCCGTTCTCGCCGGCGATCCGCCCGCGCCGACGTCGCCGCCGGCCGCCGCGCCTGCAACGCAGAAAGCCCCGACCGACGCGGCGAAGCCCGTCTACGACGAGAACGCCGACGCCCACGCCGCCATCGACGCCGCGCTCGCCGCCGCCACGCGCGACCATAGCCGCGTCCTCCTCCAATGGGGCGCCAACTGGTGCGGATGGTGCAAGCTGCTGCACGGCACCTTCGCGAGCGACAAGGAGATCGCGAAGAAGCTGCGCGACGAGTACGTCGTGGTCTATGTCGACGTCGGCCGCATGGACAAGAATGCCGACCTCGCGAAGCGCTTCAACGCCGACCTCGCGAAGAACGGCCTCCCCTACCTCACCGTGCTCGACTCCTCCGGCGTCGTCGTCGCGAACCAGGAGACCGGCTCGCTCGAGTTGCCCAAGGGGACGGAGCCGCGCGGCCACGACCGCGCGAAGGTCCTCGACTTCCTCACGAAGAACCAGGCGCCGCCGGCGAAGGCCGACGACGTGCTCGCCGCGGGCCTCGCGAAGGCATCGTCCGAGGGCAAGCTCGTCTTCCTCCACTTCGGCGCGCCGTGGTGCGGCTGGTGCCATCGCCTCGAGAACTGGATGGCGAAGCCCGACGTCCACGCGATCCTCGCGAAGGCGTTCGTCGACGTGAAGATCGACACCGACCGCATGACCGGCGGACAGGAGCTCCTGACGAAGCACGCGAAGGGGAAAAACGGCGGCGTTCCCTGGTTCGAGATCGTCGACGCGAGCGGCGCCGCACTCGTCAACTCGAACGCCCCGAGCGGCAACGTCGGATTCCCTGCGCAGCCCGGCGAGATCGGCTGGTTTGTCGAGATGCTCACGCGCTCGAATGCGAAGCTCTCGAGCGCCGACATCGCGGCGCTCAAGTCGTCGCTCGAGGCCGAATCGAAGCCGGCGGCTGCAACGCCGAGTCACTGATCGGTCGCACGCACCCCAAACGACCGCCGCCCGCGCCGAGATCGGCGCGGGCGGCGGTGTTTCGATGCGGGATCACTCCGCGTTGCAGCCCTTACTTGATTCCGTCCTTGTCGGCCATCATGCGAAGCATGTCGACGCAGCGGCTCGCGTAGCCGTACTCGTTGTCGTACCAGCTCACGACCTTGAAGAAGCGATCGTTGAGCTGGATGCCCGCCGACGCGTCGAAGATCGAGCTACGCGGATCGCTCATGAAGTCGCTCGAGACGACTTCTTCCTCGGTGTAGCCGAGCACGCCCTTGAGGTTCGTCTCCGAGGCCTTCTTCATCGCGGCGTTGATCGCCTCGAGCGAAGTCGACTTCGACGGGCGGAACGTGAGGTCGACGCACGAGACATTCGCGGTCGGCACGCGGAACGACATGCCGGTGAGCTTGCCCTTCGTCTGCGGCAGGCAGAGCGCGACGGCCTTCGCGGCGCCGGTCGAGCTCGGGATGATGTTCATGTACGCGTTGCGGCCGCCGCGCCAGTCCTTCTTGCTCGGGCCGTCCTGCGTGGGTTGCGTCGCGGTGACCGCGTGCACCGTCGTCATCAGGCCCTCGTCGAGACCGAACTCGTCGAGGATCACCTTCACGATCGGCGCGAGGCAGTTCGTCGTGCAGCTCGCGTTCGAGAGGACGGTGTGCGTCGCCGGGTCGTACTTCTCGTGATTGACCTTGTAGACGAAGGTCGGCACGTCGTCGGACTTGGTCGGCGCCGAGATGAGCACGCGCTTCGCGCCCGCGGCGATGTGCTTCTTCGCGTCGTCGCCCGCGGTGAAGAGGCCGGTCGCCTCGAGCACGTACTGGCAGCCGAGATCCTTCCACGGCAGCTGCGCGGGGTCCTTGATCGCCGTGCACTTCGTCGTCGACGAGCCGCACACGAGGCTCTCGCCGTCGACGCGCACGTCCTTCGAGAAGCGACCGTGCGAGGAGTCATGCCGCACGAGGTACGCGAGGTTGTCGGCGGGCACGAGGTCGTTCACGCCCACGAACTCGAATCCGCCCTGTTCCATGCCGATGCGATAGACGAGGCGACCGATGCGACCGAAGCCGTTGATGCCGACGCGAATGGCCATTGGAGACGCTCCGAAAAGCGAGGAAATGCGAAAGCGATCGCCGCACGCCTTCGGACTCTCCGAAGTTCGGCGAAAGGGCGTTGAGGATACGGCCGCGCCACCGGCGCGACAACGCCAGCGGCGACGCGCCAGGAGCTCCCAAGCGCGTCACCGACGCGGCGGAGCCTCCGCCGGCGGCAGATACCGAAGATAGGGCCGGAGAAAGAGATCGCCCACGCGCGGAAAGACGGTGAAGAGTCCCGCGGCGAACCGAGCGGAGAACGAGGTCCAGACTTCGGGGCACGGCCGGCGCAGGCAACGGATCACGGCCCGTGCGACTCGCTCGGGAGGCTGCACGAACATCTTCGGTGCGTGATCCGCGACCTTTCCCGTCGGCTCGCCCGGCGCCGCCTTGCCGACGGTCGATGCAACGTCGAAAAACTCGGTCGCGGTCGTGACGGGATGCACGCTCGAGACGTCGATCCCGAACGGGCGCAACTCGTGGCGAAGCCCTTGGCAGTAGAGCGCCTGCGCCGCCTTCGACGCCGCGTACACGCCGTAGCCGGGCAGCGAGAACCGCGCGACGCACGAGCTGCACATCAGGAGATGTCCGCGTTGCTTCCGCGCGACGAGCCGCTCGGCGGCGAGCCGGACGAGATCGACCGACGCGAAGTAGTTCACCTCGAAGAGCCGACGCATCTCGTCGTTGCCGATCTCGACCGCGCGGCGCTCGAGGCCGTAGCCGGCATTCGAGAAGACGACGTCGAAGCGGCCGAACGTCCGTTCGGTCTCGTCGAGCAGACGGGCCGAGAAGCCCGCGTCGGCGGCGTCGCCTGCAACGCAGAGCGCCTTGCGCCCGAGCGCCTCGATCGCCTTCGCCACGTCGCGCAGCCGGTCCTCGCGTCGCGCGGTCAGGACGACGTGCATGCCGGCCTTCGCCGCCTCGAGCGCCGTCGCGCGGCCGATGCCGGAGCTCGAGCCCGTGACGATGAGAATCCGGTCGGTGAGATCACGAGCCACGGCGCGAGGCCTCCGCGAGAAGCGAGAAGGACGCCTCGAAGGTGTCGCCCGCCGCGACGTGCGGAAGGTCGGCCGCATCGTTGAGCGCGGCGGCGGGCGCGACCATCGGCTCGACGCACGCGAACGCGGCGCCGCGCGGCGCGTACACCTGAAGGAAGCGGTAGCCGCCGCGAAGGACAAGCGCCGTGTCGCCGACGCGCGCCGTCGCGTGGGCATGCACGCGGTAGAGCTCGTCGATGTCGCGGCCGCCGATCGTTTCGCGCGAGGTTGCCACGGCGGATTCGACCGCGAGGCCGTGCGCCGTGCGCACCGGGAGCATCGACGCGTCGAGCGCCACCCGCTCGCGCGCCGGCAGTTCGAGCGTGCGAGCCGAGCCCTCCGGCGCCGCGAGATACGGATGCCAGCCGAAGGCGACCGGCATGTCGACCTGGGCTGCAACGAGGACATCCACGTCGAGCGAGCGCTCGCCGAGCTCGTAGAGGACCACGAGATCGTGGTCGAACGGAAACGCGGAGAATGCCGGATGCTCCTCGGTCCAGGAGAGCTGCGCCACGAACGCGGCGCTACGGCGGCCGGGCTCGGCGCTCACGATGTCCCAGTCGGCGAAGCGAAGGAGCGAGCCGTGAATCGGAAGTCCGTTGCCGTCGCGCTTGAGGCCGGGCATCGACGAGACGTCGCCGTGCGTGCCGTTCCATTCGTAGGTGTCGCGGCGCAGCCGATTCGCCCAAGGATAGAGGAGCGGAACGCCGCCGGTCTTCGCGACCTTCGCGAACTCCGCGAGGGGCAGCGGCAACGCGAGCCGTTCGCGGCCGAGGCACGACCACGAGACGATCGCCGCGCCGAGGTCCGGCGCGATGTCCGCGTGCGCGTCGCCGACGCGGAGCCGCACGAGTCGCACGCCGCTGTCCGTCCGCTCTTCCACCGAAGCCGTTCGCAGGGTTCGCATAGGTCGCACGCAGCGTAGCGGCGGCGAGAGAAGTAGACTCGCGGCCCATGAACGTCAACGTTCCGACGCCGCGCCCGTCCACCGTCCACTCGCAACGCGCCGCCGCCCTCTTCCGCGCGCCGCGCGCGATCATCGGCATGGTGCACGTGCTCGCGTTGCCGGGCTCGCCGCGTGCGTCCCTCACGATCGACGCGATCGCACGCCGCGCGGTCGAGGAGTCCCGCGCGCTCGTCGACGCCGGCTTCGACGCGCTCATCCTCGAGAACATGCACGACGTGCCGTACCTCAACCGGAATGTGGGCCCCGAGACCGTGGCGTGCATGACCACCGTCGCGCGAGAGGTGCGCAGCGCCGTGAGCGTCGCGCTCGGCCTCCAGATCCTGGCCGGCGCGAATCACGAGGCGCTCGCCGTCGCGCTCGCCGCGAACCTCGACTTCATCCGCGCCGAGGGGTTCGTATTCGCCTCGGTCGCCGACGAAGGGCTGATGCCCACCGCGTCGGCCGGCCCCCTCCTCCGCTACCGCCGCACGATCGGGGCGGAGCGCGTCGCGATCATCGCGGACATCAAGAAGAAGCACTCGTCGCACGCGATCACGTCCGACGTGACCATCGCCGAAAACGCCGCAGCGGCCGAATTCTTCGGCGCCGACGCCATCGTCATGACCGGCCCCGCGACCGGCCAGCCCACCGCGCTTGGCGACATCGACGCCGCCCGCCGAGGCTGCGGGCTCCCGATCGTCGTCGGCAGCGGGGCGACGGCGGGCAGCGTCTCGACGCTCCTCTCCCGCGCCGACGCCGTCATCGTGGGAAGCGACCTGAAACGCGATGGCGTCTGGAGCAACGAGCTCGATCCCGAGCGCGTCCGCGCGTTCGTGGCGGCGGCGAAGCCGAAGCGCTGACGCGACAGGAAAAACCCGCCGTCCTCTATACTCGCGCCATGACCGCGACGACCGCGTCGCCAACCGTCTGGCTCAACGGCCGGCTCGTCGACGAACGCTCTGCGTCGGTGAGCGTCTTTGACCGTGGATTCCTGTTCGGCGACGGCGTGTATGAACTCATCCGCTTCTTCCGCTGCGCGCCCGGCGCGCGCTCGCGCCGCCACGGCGTGGCGATGGATCTCCACGTTGCACGGCTCCATCGAAGCCTCGGGCTCGCGCGGATCGTCGGCTTCGACGCGAACACGCTGCCGAGGATCTGCGACGAGCTTCTCGACGCGAACAACCTCGACGACGCGTCGGTCTATCTCCAAGTGACGCGCGGCGCCGGGCCGTCGCGCGCCCACATCCCGCAGGCCGGGCTCGCGCCGACCGTGTTCGCGTGCGCGTCGGCGTGCGAACCGATCGAGCGCTTTGCCGAGCCGCAGACGGTGCGCGCCGTCGTGCGCGAGGACCTTCGCTGGGCGCTCTGCCAGATCAAGACCATCAGCCTGATGGGCAACATCCTGTCGCTCATCGACGCCGACGAGCACGGCGCGAGCGAGGCGATCCTCCATCGCGACGGGATCGTGTCCGAAGGCGCGTACACCAACGTCTTCGTCGTGCGCGGCGAGGAGCTCGTGACGCCGCCGGTCGACGACGATCCGCCGATCCTCCACGGCGTCACCCGCGCCGACATCCTCGAACTCGCGCCCGGCGTCGAGTCGCGCGCCGGCACCGGTCGCCCCCTGCGCGCGATCGTTCGTCCGATCACGGTCGAAGAGTTGCGCGGCGCCGACGAGATCCTGATCACGTCGAGTCGGCGCTTCGTGAGCGCCGTCACGTCGCTCGACGGCGAGCCGATCGGCGACGGTCGCGCCGGCCCCGTCGCGCATGCCGTGTTTCACGCTCTCCGCAACGGCGTTGCCCGTGCGACGGGCATCACCCTCCCCGCCGCCGAGTCGGCACATCCGAACCCGGCGCTTTCGAATCGCCGTTGAGCAGAGCCGTCCCCGATGCCAGCCCCACCGCTTCTCGCCCTGCAAGTCGGCAACACCCGCGTTCAGCTCGGGCGCTTCGAGGATGAGCGCCTCGCCGAGAGCCTGCGCTTCCCGAACACCGATCTCGCAAGCATCGTCAACGAAGTGACGCGCGTCTGGGGCGAGATGAAGGACGAGGCGCAGGCCGCTATCGCGATCGCCAGCGTGAACGAGAAGGTCGCGAAGCCTCTGCAGTCGATGCTCGAAGACCAGTTCGGCGTCGATGTCTATCGCATCGGCGACGACATCCCCGTGCCGATCGGCGAGTCGCTCGATCCCGAGACGATCGTCGGCGTGGATCGGCTCCTCAACGCCGCGGCCGCCTGGGATCGCCTGAAGCAGGCGTGCGTGATCGTCGACGCCGGCACGGCGGTGACGGTGGACTTCGTCGACGGCGAAGGCACGTTCCATGGCGGCGCCATCGGCCCCGGCACGCGGCTGCAGCTCGTCGCGCTGCACGAGCACACCGACGCGTTGCCGCTCATCGAGTTTCGCGCGCCATCCGACGAGCCGTGGGGACGCAACACGACCGAAGCGATGTTGCGCGGCGTGTACGAGGGCGTGCGCGGCATGGTGTGGCGCCTCGTCGAGCGCTATGCCCAAGGCTACGGCGCGTTTCCGCTCGTCATCGCCACGGGCGGCGACGCCGAGGCGCTCTTCGGCAACGACGAGTTGGTGAATCGCATCGTGCCCGACCTCACGCTCCAAGGCATGGCCGTCGCCGTGCGCCACGCGCTCGCCGACGACGAGCGCGCTCCCCACGCCGACGACGACGCCAACGACTGACGCATGACCGATCCCGCCGACACCCTCGCCGCAGACCCGGATTGCTTCGCGATCCTGTCGTCGCCGCGCGGCCCCGGCGCGATCGCGGTGATCGACCTGATCGGCGACGTGCGCGCCGGCCTCGCGCGCCTCTACCCGACCTCGACGCCCGCGCCTGCAACGGTGTCGCACCGGCGCTTCGGCGACTTCGACGACGGCGTCGTCGCGCTTCTCTCCGAGGACCGTGCGCAACTCTGTCCGCACGGCGGACCCCGGGTCGTCGAGCGGCTGCGCGACTGGCTCGCCGCCCACCAGATCGGCTGGCTCGAGGACGCGTCGGCGATCGATCCGCAGGAGGTCTTCCCGGAAGCGGGCGACCGCATCGAAGCGTTCGCGCTCGCCGCGCTCACGCGGGCCGCAAGCCCGCGCGCGGTGCCGCTTCTTCTCGAGCAATCGACGGTGTGGCGCCTCGAACAGCCGAGCGAAGCCGATCGCCCTCGCTCCGCCCGCCTGCGTCGGCTTTTGGTGCCGCCGCGCGTGGTGGTGGTGGGATCGCCGAACGTCGGCAAGAGCACGCTCTCGAACGCGCTCGCCGGCCGCACCGTGGCGATCGCGAGCGACGCGCCCGGCACCACCCGGGATTATGTCGCCGCCCGTGTGAACCTCGACGGACTCGTCGTCGACTGGTTCGACACGCCGGGCCTCCGCGACACCGAGGATCCGATCGAGCGGGAAGCCATCTCGCTCGCGAAGGCGATCATCGACGGCGCCGATCTCGTCGTTGCAGCCGCGGAACCCGGAGGCTCGTGGCCCGACGTCGGCCGCGTGCCCGACCTTCGGCTCCTGACGAAGTCCGATCTCGCGGCGTCCCATCCGCCGCCGTCGCCCCCTTCCGACATCGCGGTGAGCGCCACGACCGGCGCCGGCATCGCCGAGTTCGCCGTCCGCATCCGAGAGCTGTTAGTTCCGACCGAGGATCTCGAGAGTCCGCGTCCGTGGATCTTCGACGATCGTCTCCTGAGCCCTGCATGACCACACATCCCGCTCCCCTCCTCGCGCTCGATGAAGTCGCACGTCTCGAGGAGCTGCGCATCGCCGCAGGCATCGCCAAGGTCGCCGACGAGTCTCGCCCGTTCGCCGGCGGCGTCGCCGCGCGAAGCGCGCCGGGCGCGTGGACCAACGCCGTGATCGGCGCCGGCTTCCACGGCCCCGTCTCCGCCGACGAGGTCGACACGATGATCGCGTGGTACGTCGAGAAGGGCATCGAGCCGCGCGTGGAGCTCGCGCCCTACGCCGACGCGTCGCTCGTCGGGCACCTCGCGAACGCCGGGTTCGTGGTGCGCGTCTTCGAGCAAGTCTTCATGCGCCCGCTCTCGAAGACCGAGCGCTTCGATCCGCCGCATCCGACGCCGCGCGAGGTCACGATCGAACCGGTCGCGCATGACGACGAGGCGCTGATCGACGCCTACGCCCGCATCGTCCTCGCCGGCTTCATGGGCGACGCCACCGAATTGCCCGAGGAGTTTCTCGAGACCTCACGGCGCGTGGCGCGGCATCCGCGGACGACGGCGATCGTCGCCCGCTGGAACGGCGTGATCGTGGGCGGCGCGACGATGGAGTGCGGCGGCCAGGTCGGCGCGCTCTTCGGCACGTCGGTGAAGAAGGACTTCCGCCGCCGCGGCATTCAGGAAGCGCTCATCGCCTGGCGCCTGCGCGCCGCGCGCGACAAGGGGGCGATCGTCGCGACGATCAGCGCGAGGCCGTTCGTCGCCACCGAGCGCACCGCGCGCCGCGTCGGCTTCGAGGTCGCGTACACGAAGGCGATTCTCGTGAGGCCGGGCGCGGGATTGGTGCCGGTAGCGGAATAGGAAGAGGAGGAGTCAGGAGTCAGGAGTCAGGAGTCAGTGGGAAAGGCATTGAATCACCGCGCTTTCGGCGCTTCCCCTGAATCCTCAATCCTGAATCCTGAATCCTCGCGGCCGCAGGTCGCGCCTCACAGTCCCATGATCGAATAGCCCGCGTCGACGTAGACGTTCTGGCCGGTCACGCCGCGCGACATGTCGGAGAGGAGCCACACGGAGGTGTCGCCCACGTCGTTGCCGGTGATGTTGCGGCGAAGCGGCGACTTCTTCTCGACCCAGCCGAGGATCTCGCTGAAGCCGCCGACCGCGAGCGCGCTCATCGTGCGGAGCGGGCCGCCCGAGATCGTGTTCACGCGGATGCCCTTCTGTCCGAGCTCCATCGCGAGGTATCTCGTCGTTGCTTCGAGCGCCGCCTTCGCGACGCCCATCACGTTGTAGCCCGGCACGGCCTTCTCGGCGCCGTAGTACGAGAGCGCGAGGATCGAGCCCCCGTTCGGCATGAGCGGTGCGGCGCGGTTCGCCATCGCGGCGAGCGTATACGCGCTGATGTCCATTGCCTGCGTGAAGACCTGCCGCGGCGTGGCGGTGAAGGCGCCTTCCTTGAGCCAGTCCTTGTCGGCGAAGGCGATCGAGTGCACGACAAAGTCGATGGTGCCGACGTCGGCCTTCAGCTTGGCGAAGACCTGATCGAGGTCGGCGTCGCTGCCCGCGTCCATCGGGGCGAGCCACGGGTCATTGATCCCGAGCTGCTCGATCGCCTTGCGGCAGCGCCGTTCCATCTTCTCGCCCGGTAGGTGCGTGAAGAGGCATTCGGCGCCGTGGTTCTTGAGGCTCTCGGCGATGTAATACGCGTAGGAGTGATCGTTGGCGATGCCGACGATGAGGCCGCGCTTGCCGGCCATGATGCTGGACGTGGTCACCGGAGACGCTGCTGTGGCGGTGTCGCTCATGGTGCGGAGGATATGAAAGACGGAAGGATGAAGGATCGAGGAGGAAGGATCAAGGGTGAAGACGAAGGCCACGGCCTCCATCCGCCACCCTTGATCCTTGATCCGTAATCCCCACTCCTCTCAACAACGCACCGCGCAGGATTCGAACCTGCGACCTTCGCGTTCGAAGCGCGATGCTCTATCCAGCTGAGCTAGCGGTGCAGCGGGCGGAGATCGTACTCCAAAGTCGGGCATGCGCCGCGTCGCGAAACTCGCGAGAATCCCCGTCACAGTGCGTGACCGCGGCGTCATGGAAGCGTTCGAGGAATGGCTCTGGTCGGGCGAGGTCTGTCCGCGCGCCGACGTCGCCACCGTCGCCGCGTGGGTCACGGAGCTCTCTGACCTCTATACGGTCGAGCGCGGCGTGCTGGCGTCGGAGCAGGGCGCGGACCGGCATCGGGCCGCGAAGATCCTCTACTTCCTCCTCTCGGACGCCCCCAAGGTCGGCCTCGCGCTCGACGCCTGTGCGCTCCGCGATCCCGCGTTCGCCGAGTGTCGGCGCATCCTCGACGTCGGCTGCGGCGTCGGCGCGACGAGCGTCGGCGCGCTCGCCTGGCTTGCAACGCAGAGACGCCCCGCCGGTCCGCTCGAGATCGTGGGCATCGATCACGCGCGCGGCGGCCTGCCGGCGTGGGGCACGATCGTCGCCGCGTTCGCCGAGCGAGCGGGGATTCCAGTGCGTCTCACGACCCGCTGCGACGCCGCCTGCAACGTCGAGCCGCAACAGGGAGATCTCGTACTTTGCCAGACGGCGCTCAACGAGTCGCTCGGGGCGAACGACCGCCACGACGCCACGACGACCGACACCGTCGCGCGATGGGCGCGCGTCGCGCCGACCCTGATCATCGAGCCGGCGCTCCGCACGACCACGCGGGCGCTACAGCGGCTGCGCGACGAGATCTGCCGGCGCGGCGAGGCGCGAGTCGTCGCGCCGTGTCCGCATCAACTCCCCTGCCCGATGCTCGCGCGCGAGGGCGACTGGTGCCACGTCGCGCGGCGCCTCGAGCCGTCGCCGCGCGTGGCCGCGGTGCAGGCCATCACGCGCCGTCGCGACGATCGCACGCTCCTCTCCTATATGGCGTTTGCGCCACGCGCGGACTCCGACCGCGAGTCCGACGCGGTGACGCCCATCGCACGGCTCGTCGGCGAACCGCTCGGCTCCCGCGGCAAGACCGAGCGATTCGCGTGCATGGGCGACGGATCCCTGCGTTGCCTGCGGGTGCTCGACCGGGAACGGACGGAGCTGAACGCTCCACTCGTCGACGCCGCCAACGGCGCGCTGGTCACGTTTGCGGCGCTTCCCGCAACCGATCGAATGGGGCGCGACGAACGAATCCGGACGCTCGACTGAATCTCCGGCTGGAGTCCTCGCGAGAGAGTCGCTACTCTCGGCCCTCCGGCCGCGCACCCGCCCCGCCCTCGATCTGATGCTCCCTAACCCCCGAGCCCTTCTGCAGTGGATCGCCGCGACCCTCGTGGCCGCGATTTCGCTGTCGATCGGCTCCGGTGCGCTGCACGTCGGGCACGCCGTGTCGCACGCCCATGGCGGCACCGCCTGCGACCGCCACGACCCCTCGTCGCACTGCCATGCGGAGCGCGCGACTCCTTGCGACCATTCGCACGACGAGCCGAGCGACGCGCCGTCGCGCGATGTCCCGGAATCGGACGACTGCGGAACCTGCGTGATCTTGGCGATCGCCGGCTCCGCGCCGACCTGCGTTCCGGCGCCGATCGTCTTCGTCACCTCGATTGAATCCATCGCGGACGTCGCCGAAGCGATCGCGCCCGCGCCCTGCCCGCTCAAGACGCTCGCCGCGCGCCCGCCGCCGATCGCGATCGCCTAACGCCATCTCACCGTTACGGTCGATCACGCGCGCCGACATCGTCGGCACGCTTCATACGACATCGGCGGCCCATCGCAGTGCGGAGCGCATGCTCCGCCCTTCCGGCGGCCGCGACCATCGGATCTCGTCATGCCAACCACGTCCGGTCGGCGTCGAGGCTTCACGCTCGTGGAGCTCCTCGTCGTCGTCGGGATCATCGTTGCGGTCCTCGCAACGCTCCTTCCCGCATTCTCCTCGTTTCGCCGTTCCGCCAAGGTCACGGCGGATCTTGCCAATCTCCGCCTCCTCCAGATGGCGCAGTTGGCGTACGCCCAGGACTTCAACGGCTTTCTCGCCGACGCCCGGCTTTCGCACGGCGGCGTGAACCAGGGCGAAGACAAGTCGTTCGTCACGACGCTCGCGCCGTACTACGACCACGCCTTCGCCGTGAAGAGTCCGCTCGACGAAAGTCCGCATTGGTCGCTCGAGATGGGCGGCCAAGGCGTGCCCGTGGCGCCGTCGTCGGATCGCTTCCGCACGACCTCGTACGGGCTCAACAACTTCCTCGTGCACGAGTTCTCGCCGACCGCGGCGATCTACGACCCGCCGCGCTACTACGACCGCCTGTCGGCCGTGAAGGGACCGGCGGCGACCGTGCACATGCTGCTCATGGCCGAAACCGGCATCTACGCCGGCAGCGACCACGTGCACGCGGAGGAATGGGGCGGCGTCGACCAGTCGCCGCTGGTCGCGAGCACGATGGTCGCAACGTCGGCCGCCGGCGGATTGCCGAAGACCGGCGACGCGCGGAGCAACTACAGCTTCCTCGACGGACACACGGAGACGCTTCGCTTCTCCGAGGTGTACCTCGACGAGTCGACCAACCGATTCAACCCGGAGGTCAGCGCCACGTTCTCCTCGCAGGTCCACGTTGCAGCCGCCGGTCAATGACTGGCGCAGCCTCCTCGTTTCACGAAGGAACTCATGACCACACGATCACACACGCGAGGCCTCGTCCTCGCGCTGGCGACGCTCGCCGTCGCCGGCACGACCTATGCACAGCATCCCGGTGACATCAACCCGTCGGTCGTCCCCGCGGGCGAAGACCTGTGGAAGATCACGACGAACGCGATCGGCCCCGACGGCCAGCTCGTGCCGGACGTGCGCGTCTTCCCCTCGGACTTCGGCGACTCCGGGTTTCCGACCTTCACGTCGAATCCCGGATTCGACGCATCGCCCGCCACGTTCACCCCCGGCACGCGCGTGGGATTCCACGCGCCACAGGGGTTCTTCCGTTTCACCGGCGACGCGCTCGAGCCGGTGAGCGCGGAGGCGCTCAACGTGAAGTTCCTCACGTTGCAGGTGACGATCGACGACCAGCCGAACGCCGGGTTCGACCTAGCCGTGCAGTCGAACGGGGGATGGCATCGCCACTTCAACTTCACGTTGCAGCCGACCGGCGGCGGCACGCTCGCGTCCGGCATCTTCGTGTTGCCGATGACGCTCTACTCGACCGATCCGGCGGTCCTCGAGTCGGAGATGTTCTGGCTCGTCTTCGACTACCAGGCGCCGCCCGGCGCGCAGGAGGCCGCGATGGCGTGGATCGAGGACGCGTTCCTCGGTTCGCCCTGCGCGGCCGATCTCGACGGCGACGGAAGCGTCGGCCCGACGGATCTCGGCGTCCTCCTCGGCGCCTGGTCGAACGGCGCCGGACCCCAGGATCTCGACGGCGACGGCGTCGTCGGCCCGGCGGACCTCGGCATTCTCCTCGGCGCGTGGGGCGCCTGCCCCTGATCGCCACGCTTCGCAATTTCCACGTTGCAGCCACCCGCGCCGCACGCCGGCGCGACACCTTCAGAGACTCTCCCATGCACAAGAACCTCTCCGCCCGCACGGGCGTTTCGCTCTCGATCGTTCTCGCCGCCTCGTTCGCGTCGGCGCTCGCCGCCGACGGGCCGAAGGAACCGCACGCCGACATCTGGATCCGGATCGTGGACGGCGCGATCGTCACCGGCTCGATCACCGAAGGCACGCCGGGCGATCCGATCGCCGAGAACGAGCGCGTCTTCGCCGCCGATCTCGGCGAGGACCCGAAGCTCCCGTTCGCCGCCGCCGAACCCGGCTTCCAGTCGCTGCCGTCTGACGAAACCGCCGGCGCCGTCTTCTCCTTCAGCGTGACCGGCCCGCTTCTCGCGTGGACCGGCAGCAACGTGGAGACGTCCGACCTCACGATGACGATCGAGTTCGGGCCTTCGAGCGTCACCACCGACGACGGCGCCGTGCTCGGCTTCAACTTCGCGGCGCAGCCCAGCGGGCTCATGCACGACCACTTCTTCTACTACCTGAACGGAAGCGACGGCGGCGAACCGGCGCCGGGCGTCTATCTCCTGCCGATGAGTTTCTCCGGATCGAACCCGCTCTACGCCCCGAGCGAGACGTTCTGGGTCGTCTTCAACAACGGCCTCGCGGAGGAGGATCACGACGCGGCGATCGCGTACGCGGAGAAGTATCTTGCGTGCGGCATCGACCTCACCGGCGACGGCTCGGTCGACGGCGCCGACGTGGGCGCGGTCCTCGGCGCGTGGGGCACCACCGAGGGCGCCGCCGATCTGAATCGCGACGGCCTCGTCGACGCCGCAGACCTCGGCGAACTGCTCGGCGCCTGGGGCTTCGCCTGCCCGTAGGTCGCGAACGTCCGCCAGATCGTGCGACCAGCGGCCGCGGCGCAGCGATGCGCCGCGGCCGCGTCGCTTTCCCACGGCGTGCATCGCGAACGCGCCGACGCGGTACGCTCGCGACCGCCGCATGGAAGACGCCGCCAGACCAACGCAGGACGCGCCCGCGCCGCCGCGCCTCGCGATCGTCGTCCTCAGCGCGATCTGCGCCTTCTGCATCCTCGCGAGCTTCTCCATGTTGCGGCCGGTGCGCGACTCGCTCGGCGTGCGCGACGGCACCGGACCACTGCCGGTCCTCTTCACCGCAACCTTCGTCGTGATGCTTCTCGCGACGCCGGTGTTCGGCTGGGCGAGCGCGAAGCTCCCGCGCCGGCCGCTCCTGATCGGCGTGTACGGATTCTTCTCGGCAACGCTTCTCGTCTTCTGGGGGCTCCTCACGGCCGAGGTCGCGCCGGAACACGTCGGCCGCGCGTTCTATGTCTGGCAGAGCGTCGTCAACCTCTTCGTCGTGAGCGTCTTCTGGAGCCTCATGGCGGATCTCTTCACGTCGCCCGAAGCGAAGCGGCTCTACGGCTACATCGCCGCCGGCGCGACGCTCGGCGCGATCGCCGGCCCGTCGATCACCACGTTCGGCGTGGAGCACATCGGCACGAACAACTTGCTCCCGCTCGCGGCAGGATTCCTCGGCGTGACCGCAAGCGGCGTCGCGATCCTGGCGTCACCCACATTCCTTCCGCGCAACGAGCGCCGTTCGCAACCGCTGGGCGGCGGCGTGCTCGCAGGCGTGCGCCTCGCGTTCTCCTCGAAACTCCTCATCGGGCTCGTGGGCTACTTCCTGCTCTTCACGATGCTCTCCACGTTTCTCTACCTGGAGCAGGCGGCGGTCGCGAAGCGCGAGTTCGCGACGAGCGACGAGCGCACCAAGTTCTTCGCGACGGTCGACCTCGTCGCACAGGTCTCGACGGTCGCGCTCCAGCTCGTCGTCACCCGCGCGCTCCTCGCGACGGCGGGCTCCTTCCGCACGCTGTTCGTGCTGCCGATCGCGACGCTCGTCGGGCTCGCGTCGCTCTCCTTCGGCACGTCGACTGCGCTCCTCGGCGGCGTCGTCGCCGGCCGCCGCGCCATCGACTACGCGTTCGCGCGCCCGGCGCGCGAGAGCCTCTTCACGATGGTGCCGGCGGAGTCGCGCTATAAGGCGAAGAACTTCATCGACACCGTCGTCTACCGCTTCGGCGACATGGTGGCGGGCTGGGCCGACTTCGCGCTCAAGTCGCGCGACGCGAGCGCCGCGACGCTTGCGATCCTCGGCATTCCGCTCGCGCTCCTCTGGATCGGCTTGATCGCGTGGCTCAACCGTACATCCGGTCAGCTCGAGAGACGCGCCGACGGCGCCTAAACCGCCGCGCGATCGCGGCGCTCCTCGATCCGCCAGCAGCGGTGGATCTTCTCGTTGCGGAAGTCTTCCGGCAGCGTCTGTGACGAGATGTCGCGGGCGTAGAGGTCTGCTGGGACCTGCGCGTCGTCCCATTTCAAGGCACGCGAGTTCGTCGAGAAATAGATCACGCCGCCGGGCGCGAGGAACGCGCGGAGCGCGCCGAGAAGCCAGGGCCAGTCGCGATCGATCGCGAAGGAGTCGGCGCGCATTCGCTTCGAGTTCGAGAAGGTCGGCGGGTCGCAGACGATGACGTCGTAGCGGCGCGTGCCCTCGGGGCCGGCGTCGAGAAACTGCAGGCAGTCGGCGTGGACGAGCTGGTGCGCGGCATCGAGCCTGAAGCCGTTCAGCGCGAGGTTGCGCTCGGCCCACGCGAGATACGTGCGCGACATGTCGACGGTCGTCGTTGCAGCCGCTCCGCCGGCGCGAGCGTGCACCGTGAACGCACCGGTGTACGAGAAGAGGTTGAGCACCGCGGCGCCGTCCGAACGCTCGCGCACCATCTTTCGCGTGAAGCGATGGTCGAGGAAGAGCCCTGTGTCGAGGTAGTCCGAGAGGTTCACCTCGAACTTGAGGCCGAACTCGTCGACCACCTTCACGTAGCCGCGCGTGTCGAAGCGCTCGTACTGGTCGCGATTGCCTTCGTCGTCGCGCTGCCGCGCGCGGAACTTCACGAAGAGCCGCTCGCGCGGGATCGCGAGCCCCTGCAGGATCTCCGCCTCCGCGTGCTTGCGGTACGCGACCTCGCGCTCGAGCGTGTCATCCTTCGTGCGGTGATAGAACCACGCGACGACGTCGCCGTCATACCAGTCGACGATCATCGGATAGTCGGGAATGTCACGCTCGTAGAGCCGAAAGCAGGTGATTCCCTGGCGACGCGCCCACTTCGCGACGTGCTTGAATCGGTTGGACAGTCGGTTCGCGAGCATCGGAGGTCTCGAGCCGTGAACGGTACACTCCGCCGCCCGAATCGCCGCCCCCACCACGAGCCCGACGCGATTTCGCGCCCGCCGCGCAACGCGAACGAACACGCCGCGACCGCCCGCGTAGGGGGCCGTTTCCCGCAATGTCCTCACGTACGCACGCCCTCAAAGTCATCGTCGCCTTCGCGACGCTCTACACGATTTGGGGTTCGACCTACTTCGCGATCCAGAAGGCCGGCGCGGAGATGCCGCCGCTCCTCATGGCCGGATGGCGCTTCCTGGCGGCGGGCACGCTCCTCCTCACGATCTGCGCCTCGCTTCGGCTGCTCCGCCCGGGCGACCTCGCGCCGCGCAATTGGCGAGCGGCGTTCATCGTCGGCGTCGGCCTGATGCTGATCGGCAACGGTGGCGTGGCGTACGCGGTGCAGCGCATACCGACGTGCATCAGCGCCGTCATCGTCGCCATCACGCCGATGTGGCTCGTCCTCTTCGATTGGGCGCAGCGGCGAAAGGGCCGTCCGTCGAACGCGGTGATCCTGGGCATCGCGCTCGGCGTTGCAGGCATCGCGACGCTCAAGCTCTCGGGTCAGTCGCACACGACGTCGCTCGACAGCTGGGGCGTCGTCATCAACATCGTTGCGACGATCGGCTGGGCCGCGGGATCGATCTACTCGCGCACGGCGCCGAGGGCCGCGTCGCCCGTCACCGCGTGCGCGATGCAGATGCTGGCGGGCGGCGTTCTCCTCGTTGCCACGAGCCCGATGCTCGAATCGTGGTCGACCGTCGACGTCGCGGCGCTCACGCCCAAGTTCTGGCTCTCGTGGTCGTACCTCGTCGTCTTCGGCTCGCTCTGCGGGTTCACGGCGTACATCTGGCTGCTGCAGAACGTGTCGGCCGCGAAGGTCGGAACGTATGCGTACGTGAATCCCGTGGTCGCGCTCATCATCGGCACGGTCTACAACCGCGAGCGGCTCACCTTCACGGAGTATCTCGCCTGCACCCTGATCTTGGCGGGCGTGGTCGTGCTCTCGGTCTTCCGCACCCGTGCCGCAGCGACGCCCGGCGTCAGCAACGCCCAGACGGGCAACGACAAGACGGGCAACGACGAGACGGCCCCCGTCGAACTCAGTGCGACAGAAGCTTCGCGATCTCGTTGATGACGCGATCTTCCGCCGGGCTGATCGTGAACGCGATTCCGAGAAGGCCGCCGCTCGCTTCGGCGACGAAGCGGGCGTAGCCGAGGACGTCCTTGCGGAACGCCGCGAGCTCGTCGGGCGTCAGCGTCTTGCGAAGCTCGTTCGCATACATGCGCCACGCGGCGCGGCCGTCGGGCGTCGGTCCGCGCTTGATCCACTCCTGGAGCCGCTCGAACGCCGGGCCGTTCTTCGGCACGCCGCACTTCGCCGCGGCATCGAGGATCGCGCTCACTTCGGAGCTGTCGACCGAGCCGTCAGCCCACGCGATCTCGACGAGCGGATAGAGCTTGAACGCGGTGAGGAGTTCGCCGCGGAGATTCGCCTGCGCGAGACGCTCGAGCACCGCGTCGTCGGTGATGCCCGACGCCTCGCGGAGCTCGTCCTTCGACATCTGGGAGTTGAAGACGGTCTTCAGCTTTCCGACGAGCGCCTGGTCCTTCGAGCGGAAGTACTCCTCCTCGAGTCCAAGGCGGCGGGCTTCGAAGGCATCGCTGGAGAACGGTCCGGTCATCGTGATCACCTACAGGAAGTCGTGGCGTACGGGAAACGCGCCGCGGCGCGGGCCGAGGAACGTAGCGAGACGGCGAAGGGCGGTCAAACGCGACGACGGCGCGACGCGGGTTTCGCGGGCCTGTGCTCGAAGAGGGCGGCGTGCGACCCGCTCGGATCCCGCACGATGCACATGCGCCCGCTGCCGAGATCGCGGACCTTTCCGACCACGCGACCGCCGGAACGCCTCGCCGCGGCCAGGCTCTTCGAGAGGCTTGCCACGTTGAAGTAGGGCAACCATCCGGACGGAACGTCGCGGTTCGGGCCGGCGGCGTGGCACACGCCGGCCACGGTGCGCCCGTCTCCCGCGACCATGCAGTAGTCGTCGTAGTCGCCCATCGAGACGTCGCTCACGGCGAAGCCGACCACGCGCCGGTAGAAGTCGCGGGTCGTCTCGGCGGCTGCAACGGTGAGATCCATCCACTCGCTCGCGCCGACGGCGGGACCGAGGTCGACGGGCTCGAATCCGGGAAACGGCGACGAGGTCTCCGCGAGATCGCGAACCGAACAGCACGTGCAGGCCCGCTCGAACCGCGCCCAGAGCGCGCGCACCTTCGGATGCGCGTGCGCCGCGTCGATCGCCTCCTCGGACACCCACTCGAAGACCTCCACGATCGAACCGTCCTTCGCTCGGCCGACGATCGGGAGCCGCGAGGTCGCCAACCCCAGTTGACGCAGGAGCGGAACATGGGTGCGGATGATCGCGAGCAGACGATTGGCCTGACCTCGTTTCGGTCGAAACACGCAGATCACGATCACACCCATCGATGTTCTCCCGGAATGGCGTCGGCGGCGGTCGCACCGACAAGGCGTCAGTATCATCGCCGCCGCGGCGGCTCGCGCCGATCCGCGTTTCATCACCCACACCTGGACGCCCATGCGCACCACCACTCGTCTCACCGGCGCCGCGACGCTCACCGTTGCCGCGATCCTCACCGCCTCCTTCTCCACCGTCGGCTGCAAGTCGAACGGCGATTCGACCGAGCCGTCGCGCGGCGCCGTCATGGCCGCCCGCTCGCCGATCGCGTCGTACCGCAGCCAACTCGACCAGATCCGCCCGCGGATCAACGAGACGATCGACGCCGCCACCAACATGCTCTTCCAGGCCGACAGCGATCCGCGCGGCGCGATCAACGCGTTCAACGGCAACCTGAGCCGCCTGAAGGGCGACGTCGCGACGATGCGCCAGCAGGTCGACGAACTCCAGCGCATCGGCTTCAACCAGTACTTCCTCGGCTCGGATCAGACGACCGCCGTCACCAGCGATCCTGCCGTGCTCGAGGCCCGCGAGCGCTACGGCCTCGTCGGCGACTACATGGTCAACCTGCGCAACCTCGGCACCCGCACGCTCGAGCAGCTCGACGCGATCTCGAGCGCGGTCACGGCCAATCCGACCGCCGCGGGCATCCGCTCGCAGGAGTCGGCGATCCGTAACCTCGGCTCGACGCGCATCCAGCTCGACGGCGCGCTCAATCAGCTCACGAAGGCGATTGACACGATGCCGCGCCGCTGACGCCTGCAACGCGGAGATTCACGCGACGGCGCGCCTGCGGAGCCATCCGCTCGGCGCGCCGTCGCCGTTTTCGGACAGCGCCGTCAGACGGCGAAGTACTTCGCCTCGGGGTGGTGCACGATGATCGCGCTCGTCGACTGCTCGGGCACGATCTGCCAGTTCTCGGTGAGCACGCAGCCGATGCGTTCCGGCTGCAGCAGGCGGAAGAGCTTCTCCTGGTCGCTCATGTCGGGGCATGCCGGATAGCCGAAGGAGTAGCGGCTTCCGCGGTACTTCTGCGTGAAGAGCTCGCGCACGATCGGCGAGTCGTCGCCGCCGATGCCAAGCTCCGCGCGGATGCGCTTGTGCCAGAGCTCCGCGAGCGCCTCGGCGCACTCGACGCCCATGCCGTGGAGGTAGAGGTACTCGGTGTACTCGTTGCGCTCGAAGAGCTGCTTCGCGCGGTGGCTCACCTCGATGCCCATCGTCACGCAGTGGAAGCCGACGACGTCCTTCACGCCGCTCGCGATCGGGCGGAAGAAGTCGCTGATGCAGAGCCGCCCGCGCGACGGCTGACGCGGGAACGAGAAGCGCTCGATCTCGCGCTCGCGGTCGCGCGGGTCGAAGATGACGAGATCGTTGCCGTCACTGTTGCAGGGATAGAAGCCGTAGACGACCGCGGGCCGAAGCACGCGCTCCTCGCGGCACATGCGCTTGAGGCGCTCGAACGTCGGCTCGACCGTCTCGCGCATCGTGCGGTCGTATTCCTCGTCCGACATGGAGCCGCGCTTGAAGCCCCACTGCCCGCGGAAGAGCGCGGTCGTGTTCACGTAGGGATAGATGTCGTTCAGGTCGATCGCCTCGACGAGCCGGCTGCCGTAGAACGGCGCGTCGGGAACCGGCGCGTCGGCGACATCCGAGCGCTCCGGCGCCACGCCGACCGCGCTCCCCTTTGACTCGAGCCGCTGCCCGGCCTTCGCGTCGACCTCGGCGCGCTTCGCGAGGCGCGCCTCGACTTCGACGTCGATGCGACCGAGCTGGCCGGCGGCGAGCGCGTCGCACACCGCGAGGCCTTCGAACGCGTCGCGTCCGTAGTAGAGCGGGCCTTGGTAGATGTCGCGCAGATGCGCTTCGGCGTAGTGACGCGTGAGCGCCGCGCCGCCGAGCATCACCGGCACGTTCACGCCGAGCGCGTTCATCTCGTGCAGGTTCTGCTCCATCACCGTCACGCTCTTCACGAGCAGTCCGCTCATCCCGATGACGTCGGCGTTCGTGGAGCGCCATGCGTCGAGGATCTGCTGGAGCGACTGCTTGATGCCGATGTTGTGCACCTCGTAGCCGTTGTTCGACAGGATGATGTCGACGAGGTTCTTGCCGATGTCGTGGACGTCGCCGGCCACCGTCGCGAGCACGACCTTTGCCTTCGCCTTGCCGGTCGCGCCGGTCTTCTGCATGTGGGGCTGCAGGAGCGCGACCGCCTTCTTCATCACCGTCGCGCTCTGCAGCACGAACGGCAACTGCATCTTGCCCGAGCCGAAGAGGTCGCCCACGACCTTCATGCCCGCGAGCAGGTGGTCGTTGATGATCGCGAGCGGCTCGTACTTCGCGAGCGCCTCGTCGAGGGTGCGGTCGAGGTCCTTGTCCTCGCCGTCGACGATGTGCGCCTGGAGCCGCTCCTCGAGCGTGAGATCCGCGCGCTTCGTCGTTGCAGCCGCTTCCTCGCCGTCGGGGAAGAGCGAGATGAAGTGAAGGAGCGGATCGAAGTTCTCCGGTGTCCCCTCGGGCCGCGCCGCGCCGCGCCGATCGAAGATCAGCCACCGCGCGGCTTCCCAGTGCTCGTCGGCGATCCTCGTGCGCGGAAGGATCTTGCTCGCATGCACGATCGCCGACGTGAGACCGCGTTGCCGCGCCTCCTCGAGGAAGACCGAGTTGAGGACGGCGCGCGCCGCGGGCTTCAGGCCGAACGAGATGTTCGAGAGGCCGAGGATGATGCCGCAGTTCGGGAACCGCTCGGCGATGCGGCGGATGCCCTCGAGCGTCTCGAGGCCGAGGCGGCGATCGTCGTCGTTGCCGGTCGCGATGGTGAAGGTGAGCGGGTCGAAGAGGAGATCGCACTCGTCGAGCCCCCACTTCCGCGTGTAGAGGCCGTGCATGCGCTCCGCGATCGCGAGCTTGCGGTCCGCGCTCTTCGCCATGCCTGCAACGGGGTCTTCGTCGATCGTGAGCGCCACGCACGCGGCGCCGTAGCGCTTGAGGAGCGGGCAGATCTCGTCGAAGCGCTTCTCACCGTCCTCGAGGTTGATCGAGTTGACGATGCAGCGCCCGCCCGACCGCTTGAGTCCGGCTTCGATGACGTCGGCTTGCGTCGAGTCGAGCATGAGCGGCGCGTTCACTTGGCGCACCACGCGCGACACGACTTCCGACATGTCCTTCACGCCGCTCCGGCCGACGAAATCGACGCAGACGTCGAGGAGATGCGAGCCGTCGCGCATCTCTTCCTTCGCCATCGAGACGAGTCCGTCCCAATTCTCCTCGTCGAGGAGCCGCTTGAACTTGCGGCTGCCGTTCGCGTTGGTGCGCTCGGCAACGATGAGAAACGAGTTGTCCTGCTCGAACTCGACGAACGAATACAGGCTCGAGCAGCCGGGCTTCTGCGGCTCCACGTTGCGGGCGGCCTGCGGGCGATCGGCCACGGCAACGCTGAGTTCGCGGATGTGCTCCGCGGTGGTGCCGCAGCAGCCGCCCACGATGTTGACCTTGAACTCGTCGAGGAATCGGCGCATCGCCTCGCCGAACGCCTTCGGCCGAAGCGGATACTCGGTGCGACCTTCGACGAGGATCGGAAGGCCCGCGTTCGGGATGACCGAGACCGGACGGTCCCAGTGCTTCGCGAGATACGCGAGGTGTTCGGCCATCTCGGTCGGCCCCGTCGCGCAGTTCAGGCCGAGCGAGGCGATGGGGAACGGCTTGAGCGCGTTCACGACCGCGGTGATGTCGCTGCCGAGGAGCATCGTGCCGGTCGTCTCCATCGTGACGGAGACGAGGATCGGGACGTCGTTCGGCGAGCGGCGCGCGGCGTCGAGGGCATCGAGGCACGCGTTGATCGCGCACTTCACCTGCAACAGGTCTTGGCAGGTTTCGATGATGAGCGCGTCGGCGCCGCCGTCGATGAGGCCGCGGGCCTGCTCGCGGTAGCTGTCGAGCATCGCTTCCCACGTCGTGTTGCCAAGCGTGATGAGCTTCGTGCCCGGTCCCATCGAGCCCACGACGAAACGCGGACGTGCGGGCGTCGAGTAACGATCGCAGGCGCGGCGCGCGATCTCGGCGCCGCGGCGGTTGAGGTCGTAGACCCAGCCGACCATCTCGTCGTCGAACTCCGCCGCAACGAGCTTGTTCGAGCCGAAGGTGTCGGTCTCGACGCAATCGGCGCCGGCGGCGAGGAATGACTCGTGGATGCGCTCGATGACGTCGGGCCGCGACCGCACGAGGATGTCGGTGCAGTTGTCGCGCCCGAGGTAGTCCTCGGCGCGGCAATCGGCACAGGCGTGGATCGACGTGCCCATCGCGCCGTCGAAGACGAGGACGCGACGCTCGAGCGCGCTCAGGAAGGAAGGCATGGGCGGACTGTACGGGAGTCGTCGCAATCGCTCAACCATTCATCCGGATGAATGGATGAGAGTGGAGGTTGGCTGCGCCTCGGTGCGTGAGCTGGCGAGCGCGGCACGTCCCGATAAATGAGCGGGGCTTGATTCCAGCGCACGTGGAGCGAGCGGCGCGGCCCGCTCCGCCCCTTAGGTCCTCATAACGATGTGTGGCATGTCCAGCGTGAGGTCGCCGGGCGAACGGAGATCGGGGGGCGTGGTCGAGGTCGCCCGCGCGCGAGCGACCCCACCGCCCCTCCAGGTCCCGATAATGATGTGTGGCATCAGGTGCATCAGGTGGGAGCAGGTTGGAGTCGGGTTGGACTCGCCGCCTGGGGCTGGGCTCAGGTCCTCATAACGATGTGTGGCATCATGCCGGGCCTGCCGCGGGCGCTCGAGCGTCGCCCTGTCGTCGCCGCACTCGGTACACCACGTAGCCACGCTGCCCGTCGCCGCCTCGGACTCTCCCATGCACACACCCTCTCGCGTCGTCGTCGCCGTCACTCTCGCTGCGGCCTCGTCGATCGCCACCCCTTCGTTCGGGCAGGGCGCCGCATCCCCGCCGGTGACCCCCGCGGTCGCCGCGCCGACGACAGCCGCCCCGGCCCCCACCGCGGATGCCCTTCTGGCCCGCCATCTCGAAGCCTGCGGCGGCGCCGAGACCCTGGCCGCGGCGGCCCCGCTCACCACCAATGCGACCGTTCGATTCCAGGGCACGCCCATCACCGGCACCTACGTCGCGCGCCGCGCCGCGCCGAATCGCTTCAAGGTCGTGATCGATCTCGGTGACCTCGGAACGGTGTCGCAAGGGTTCGACGGCACGACCGCATGGAGCCTCGATCAGGACGGCGGCCCGCGCGTCCTCACCGGCATCGAGCGCACGCAGCTCGAACGCGAGGCCGCGCTCGATCGCGAGGCGAAGCTCTTTGACGGATTCCCGAAGCGCGAGACGCGCGGCACCGCGAAGCGCTCCGACGTCGACTGCTGGGAAGTTCGCGCATCCGGCGACGACGGATCGTCGCTCGTCGCCTTCTTCGAGGTCTCGACCGGACTCCTTCGTGGCGTCGATCGGACGGTGATCGTCGCGGGATCGCCGGTGAAGACGACCACCACGATCCGCGCGTACGCGAGCTACGACGCGCCCAAGGGTCGGGTCCAACTCCCCCGCCAGGTCGAGATCTCGGCCGATGACCGCGCGATGACGATCGAAACGTCGGACGTCTCCTTCGCCGCGTTGGACGACGCGCTGTTCGAGCCGCCCGCATCCGTGCGGGCGATTCAGAAGGAAGCCGCGCCCGCGAAGAGGCCCGAATCCGGCAAGAGCCCCGAGCCCGAAAAGAAGCCCGAACCCGCGAAGAAGCCGGATTAGCCGACGTCGACAGCGCGTCTTCGTCGCACGCGGTCACCTCGCTCGTGACCCCGCTTGCCAGGACTCCAGACATGCCCACGTTCCGCACCGTGCCCCTTCTCTCGTTCGCCCTCGCGTCGTCTCTCTTCGCGGCCGTCGCCGCCGGCCTCGCGCAGGACGCGAAGCCGACCGACACGGCGCCGCCCGCGCCTGCAACGACGAGTGCCGACACCGCCGGCCTTCCCGACGCGAAGACGATCCTCGCGAAGCACATCGGTTCCCTCGGCGGCCGCGAGAAGCTCGACGCGATCACGTCCGCGAGCTACACCGGCGTCGCGAGCACGCCCAACGGCGACATCACGCTCGCGTTCGCGACGAAGAAGCCGGGCAAGCTCTGGATGCGCCAGCAGATCGCGTCGATCGGCGAGATGGTCACTGCGTGCGACGGCGAGGAGGCGTGGGCCAAGTCGGTCGGAGACGGAAGTTATGTCTTGCTCGACCCGGCGCTGCGCGAGCAGTTTCGGAACGGCGCCGATCTCCAAGCGCTCGTGCGCGATCTCGATCGCCGCTTCTCGACGGTGAAGACGGTCGGCACCGAGAAGTTCAACGGCACCCAGTGCTACGCGGTCTCGATGCGCGAGAAGGACGGCCCGGAGATCATCGGCCTCTTCGCGATCGACAGCGGCCTGCTCCAAGGGTTCCGCATCACCGACACCGCCGGTCCGAACCCGATGACGCAAGTGCAGTCGTTTGGCGACTGGACCGAGGTCGACGGCGTGAAGGTCTTCCGCTCGCTTCGCACCGACATCAACGGGCTCGTCGTGCAGACCACGTTTGCGGACCTCGCGTTCAACAAGGTCGAGGACTCGACGTTCGAGCGTCCGGCGAAGGTGAAGGAGCTGATTGCCGAGCGCGAGAAGGCCGCACGAACGGCAACGCCGCCGGCGCAAGGGACACAGCCGTCAAAGTGACGGAAAAGAATGCAACCTGACGCACTCGCTCAGCGGCCGACGAACAACGTCGGCCGCGTTCATTTTCGAGGCGCGTGCGCGGATATCCTCCGCGTCCCATGACGGCTGCCACCAGTGCCCGCATCTCGACCATGATTCGTCCGGCCGCGAGCGACGGCGCCGCAATCGTGCTCGAGAAGGTCGACAAACGATTCGGCGCGACTCACGCCGTCAAGGCGATGAGCCTCGCCGTCCCCCGCGGCTCGCTCTGCGGATTCCTCGGCCCGAACGGCGCGGGCAAGAGCACGTCGATCCGCATGATCATGTCGATCATCTATCCCGACTCGGGACAGGTGCGCGTCTTCGGCGGATCGGCGCTCGGCAACAAGGATCGCATCGGCTATCTCCCCGAGGAGCGCGGCCTCTACCGCACGATGCGGGTGCTCGAGTTCCTCACCTACATGGGGAAGCTCAAGGGACTCACGCCGGCGGCCGCGGCGAAGCGAGCGAACGACTGGCTCGCACGGATCGAGCTGCCCAATGTCGCGAAGAAGCGGTGCCAGGAACTCTCGAAGGGCATGCAACAGAAAGTGCAGTTCATCGCTGCGGTGCTGCACGATCCCGAACTCCTCATCCTCGACGAGCCGTTCTCGGGCCTCGATCCCGTCAACGCACGGCTTCTCATGCGACTCATCGAGGAGCTCCATGGGGACGGTCGAACGATCATCTTCTCGACGCACCAGATGCACACCGCCGAGCGTCTCTGCGATCGCGTCGTCCTCATCAATCGGGGCGAGAAACTCCTCGACGCCACGCTCGACGAAGTGCGCGCCGAGTTCGATCCGCGCACGGTGGTGGTCGAGCTCCTCTCGGGGGCCGAGGCGCCGCGTCTCGAGTCGCTCGCCGCAACGATGCCGCACGTCGCGCTCACCGAGCGAGTCGACGGGAAGAACGGCGACGAGTGGCATGTGCACGTCGCCCGCGACGGCGATCCGCAGCCGGTGATCGCCGCCATTGCGGGCGCGTTGCCGGTGCGGTCGATCGCGCTCAAGCAAGTCAGTCTCGAAGATGTGTTCGTCGAGCTCGTCACGGCCGGCGGAGGAACGGTGCCGCCGCTGTCGGATCCGACGACGTCGGGCCAGGAGGTCAATCGTGGTTGATGCGTCCGAGCGACACGGCGGTTTCGGCAAGGTCGTGAGCGTCGCGTGGCGCGAGTTCAAGCACACCGCGCTCACGAAGGCGTTCGTGTTCGGCGCCGTGATCCTGCCGATCCTCATCTGGGGCGTGATGGCGCTCTCCGCGCTCTTCGTGAGCCGCGAGCCGCCGCCGCTGACGGGGACGTTCGCGATCATCGATCCGAGCGGTCTCGTCATCGCCGAGGCGGAGAAGGGATTCCGACGCGAGGCCGAACGGCGCCGCGAAGGAGTCGCGAACGTCGGTGCGGCCGTGAAGGCCATGAGCGAAGGCGACGCCAACGCCGCGATGGCGCTCACCGACACGCGGGGCGTCGTCGAGATCACGGTGCGGGGGGTCTCCGATCCCGCGGCCGCCGATTCGCTCCGCGAAGAGGTCCGCGACAACAAACTGTTAGGCATGGCCGAGATCGACCCGAAGATCCTCTCGGCCGACCACGGCAACACGCCGCTCAAGATGCTCGTGCAGACGAACTCGAGCCCGAAGCACACCGATCTCTACGAGCGCATCGTGCGCGACGCTGCGGTGCGCGCCCGGGTCGCGAACACCGGCGGCGACTACGAGTCGATGCAGACGATGCTTCAGCGGCCGCCGCTCAACACCGAACGCATCGCCCGCGGCGGCGGCGTGGCGAAGGACCGCGGCGACCTGCGCATGCTGGTGCCGATCGCCTTCATGATGCTGCTCTGGATCTCGACGTTCACGAGCGGCCAGTACCTCCTCACGACCACCATCGAGGAGAAGTCGAACAAAGTCATGGAGGTCCTGCTCTCCGCGGTGAGCCCCATGCAGCTCCTTGCCGGCAAGATCCTCGGCCAGGCTGCGGTGAGCACGGTGATCCTCGTCCTCTACGGCGGCGCGGCGTTCTCGCTGCTCGCCGGTCTCGCCCTTGCGGATCTCATTCAGCCGTCGCTGATCGTGTATCTCGTCCTCTACTACATCATGGCCTACTTCCTGATCGCCACCATCATGGCGGCGATCGGAAGCGCGGTGAGCGACCTTCGCGAGGCGCAGGCGCTGGTCACGCCGGCAATGCTCGTCCTGATCCTGCCGATGGTGCTCATCGTGCCGATCACGGACAGCCCGAACGGCACGCTTGCGACCGTGACGAGCTTCATCCCGCCGGCGATCCCGTTCGTGATGATGCTCCGACTCGGCGGCCCGGAACCGATCGCCTTCTGGCAGATCGCCCTCAGCATGGTCATCGGCTTCGGCTCGATGTTCGGCCTCCTGTGGGTCGGCGCGCGGATCTTCCGCGTGGGCGTGCTGATGCAGGGCAAGCCGCCGACGCCGCTCGAGCTGGCGCGTTGGGCGATGTACCGCTGACCGTGCGTCGGTCGTCATTGGGCGACTGCCGCCTTGATCCGGGGCGACGAATCCTCGATCCTCTGACGCATGCCTGACCTGTCGATCTGGACCGCGTGGATCGTGGGCATCGCGATCGCGCTCGGACTGATCGGACTGACGTGGCATGCGCTCTTCGGCGACCGGCCGAAGGGTCGCCGCTGCCCCCGCTGCGACCACGATCTGGCTGCAACGACGAGTCTCACGTGCTCGGAGTGCGGCTACGTCGCGCCCGACGAGGCGACGTTCTATCGCACGCGCCGACACTGGCGACGCGCGATCTTCTGGCTCTCGGTGCTCGTCATCGGCGCCGCGTTCGTCCGCTTCCGCGCAACTGAGGATCGGCTGATCTCGCTCCTGCCGAACTCGGTCGTGATCGCGCTCCTTCCTTACGTGCCGCCGTCCCAAGGTCCCCTCGCCGACGTTCAGGCGGAGCTGATGGACCGTCTCGTCGGAGGGAAGCTCGACCCCGAGTCGCTCGATGCGGTCATCGACCGGCTCGTGACCGGCGACTCCGACGCGACGCCCGCCTCGCCCGAGTGGCAAGCGCGCTACTCGCGCCTTGCGCTCCAGTTTCTCTCCGTTGCAGGCCAGCTGCCGCCGGAGTCCCCGGAGGCGCTGGCCTCGCAGCGCATGCGCGAGTTGCCGGCCGACACGACGCTCCGCGTCGGCCGCGCGTTCACGGGGGCGTCGCCGATTCCGGCCGACCTCCACCTCCTCGACTGGTGGCCGTTCAACACGCGCGCCGAGGTCACGGTCGTCGACACCGCGAGCGGCGAGTCCACGCGATGGCTGTACGACGCGTCGGCGCGGCGACGCCCGATCTCCATGCAGTTGGCGCCCGCGAAGGACGGCGAGACGGAGCGCGCGGTCGAAGTCACGTTCCGCACGCGTCCGACGGACGCCGCAGGCGAGCCGACCGGCGAGTGGAGCGCGCCGCGAACGCTGACCGCGAAGGCCGCGATTCTCCCGCCCATCGAGCGGGCGCTCGAGCCCGTGTCGTCGCCGGAACTCGACGCGGCCATCGCCGCGACGTTGGCGCGGGGCGTCGTGCGCTGGGACGGCGGCGATTGGCCGGTCGCGTTCCGCCTCGATCTTCAGGCCACCAACGATGTCGCGTTTGACGGCATCCTCTTCGGCGTTGCCATCGACCTTCTCGAAGGCGACGTCTCGCGGCGGACGCTGCACGCGTGGTGGCCGGGCGGTCCGCGCGGCGGCGGATGGCGCGCGGAAGTGGTGCGCGAGGACGTCGACGCGCTTCGGCGCATGCCCGCCGATGGCGCGGGGTGGTCGGTGCGCGTTCGTGGCGTCGAGAAGATCGCCGCCCGCGCGTTCGTGCCGGCGCAGTCCGACCAAAGCGCGGCTGCAACGGGGAGTCCGACGACGTTCCGCTGGTGGTCCGGCGAGCGCGTGCTTCCGGCGGACGTGGTGCAGGGAACCGGCGCGTCGCCGCGACGAACGTGGCGCCGGCAGTGACGCTCAGCGACCCCAGTCGCCCAGGAGCGCGCCGATGTCGGCGGCGTCGACCTCTCCGTCGTCGGTGAGATCGCCGAGACCCGGTCCCTGCCCGAATCGGCCGAGGAGAACGCCGAGGTCGAGCGCCGTCACGGATCCGTCGCCGTCGAGATCACCCGGCCTCTCGCACGAATCCGGAACGCCGTTGAGGTTCGCGTCGTGCTCTGTCCCCGCCGCGATCTCCGCACTGTCGTCGACCCGGTTCCCGTTGCAGTCGGTCACGGGATCGAGAAGCCACGCTTCGGCAAGAGGGCCGGCCGACCCGCTGCGTGCTCCGATGGCGACGAGGCGCCCATCGTCGAGCAGCGCCACCGCGCCGCCGACGAACCATGCGTCGAGCGGCGAACGCACCGTTGCAGCCTCGGCCCAGGCGCCGTTCGCCTCGCGACGGAAGATCTGCACGCCGCCGGCGGCGCGAGCCACGGCGACCTCGTTGCCGCGGACCGACAGGTCGCGCGACCACTTGGCGAACACGCCGTCCGCCGCCACCTCCAGGTCCGCTTCGGGCAACCACGCCCCGCGCGCGGTGCGCCGATAGACGAGCACGCGGCGAATCTCGGCCTGCGTCGAGGACCAGGTCGTGAAGAGGCGATCGCCCACGAGCGCGAGGTGGACGCCGAAGGCGCCCGCCGCGCCGGCGACATCCTTCAGCCGCAGCTCGGTGTCCTCGAGGATGGTGTCGTCGGGCATCAGGCGGAACAGGCGGACACGCCCCGTCTCGAACTCGGGCGTCGCCTCGAGGAGGTCGCTCACCGCGAGCCAGCGCTCCGCGTTGCTGCCGGCGACCGGTCCCACGGCGATGGCCACGCCGGTCGAGAGCGCGGGATCCGGAAGGAGGATGGGCGCCGACGTCTCCGACCAGTCACCTGCGTCGTCGCGGCGGAAGTGACGGATCGGATAGGAGCCCAAAGCGTCCACCGGGCGCGGCACGAAGAGCTCGTCATCCGTGGCTGCAACGGTGAAACCGAACCACGTCATGACGCTCGACGCCGAATAGCTCGAGGTGAAGCTCGGCGCACCGAACGCGGGGACGTCGAAGAGCGAAACGGTTCCGATCGAACCCGGCATCAGCCCGCCGATGGCGGCCCATCCGTCGCGGATCGCGTACGGCTTCCCGCCCGCGTACGAGGCACAGGTCACCGGAAGCTGAAACGTGGAGGTCAGCTCTGCGCCCGGAACGAACGTTCCCCATTGCGGGCAGTCCGCGGCGTATCCCTCCGTCTCGAGAAAGTATGGGTTGATGGCAACGTGATCGTCGGTCGCGGCGAGATGCGCGAAGAACGGGGTCGACGGGCCCGGGACGACGAACGGCGCGACCTCGAGCGCGATGCGGGCGATGGCGCAGGAGTCGGGCACGCCGTCGTCGTCGAGGTCGGGAGCCGTGCCCGCCGCGATCTCGCAATCGTCGGCGAGGTAGTTCCCGTTGCAGTCGTTGTTCTCGAGACTCGACGGGCACGAGAGATCGACGGGGAAGACCGCAAGCTGGCTCGACGACCCGACAGCCATCGAAGCGACGCGCGGGCCGTACGGGGTGAGCGGCGCCTTGGCGTCGAACTCGGCCGTTCGGGACCAGGCGTTCCCCGATCGACGGAACTCGGCCGTGCGCGTCGCCGACTCGCCTGCAACGGCGAACACGCCGACGATCACGCGACCGGCCCCGGCTGCAACGTTGAATCCGAATCCCTGCGATGGCTTCGACGGGAGCGGAAGGAGTCGCTGAGCCGCCCATGCGAGCCCGTCAAAGCTTGCGACGACCGCCGCGCCGGCGCCGGCGGACGTGGTGTTGGCGCTCGGCGCGCCGCCGATCACGACGTCGCCGAAGACGTCGACCGATGCGCCCAACTGGTCGCCCGCGAGCGGGGACGGGCTCGTGAGGATCGCCGTCCATGCGAAGGGAGCGCTTCCGCGCCCGCGAGCGCGCTCGAAGATCCAGAGCGCCCCCGACGAGGCCGGGCCCGCCCGCGACGATCCGGTCCCGCCGATCACCACGCGGTCGCCGTCGAGCGCGAGCGCGGAGCCGAAGCGCTCGTTCGCGGCGGGCACGTCGGACGTCAGCGTCTGGATCGGCGTCCAGGTTCCCGAACGTCGTTCATAGACGGTGACCTGCCCCGCGGACGGGACGCCCGAGACGTCGAGGTTCGGGCTGCCCACGACGAGCGTGTCGCCGTCGACCGCGACGGAGCTTCCGAAGAGGCTTCCGGGGGCCGGGCCGAGCAGCTCCGCCGCCACGACCCATTGTCCGTTGGCGTCGCGGTCCGCGATGTTGACGCTTCCGACCGGCAGACCGTTGACGACGCGAAGCGGCGCACCGATGGCGATCCGCCCGTGGTCGCGTGCGAGCGACTGTCCCCACAGGGCGAAGGACTGCGGCGCGGGAAATGTCGTCGAAGACCACGGGCCCGACGTCGGATCGCCGTCGAGCGTGAAGACGACCGTGGACGAGGCGTCGGTCAGGACGAGCCCGTCTGCGTCGCCCGCGGCGGCTTTCGGCGCGCCATACGGCAACGGAATCCATCCGGACGGCGGAATGAGCGGCAACGGCTCATCGGCCCCGGCGGCGCTTCCTAGGCTCACGAGCGACGCCAGCGCAAGCCAATGGCATGCGGCCCGAACGAAAAGGGACGCGAGCAAGACCGGAGAGAGCACCGTTCGTCGGATCGCCATTCCACACCTCGATCGCAAGGTTCGCGAGCGGCGTCGCGTGCAGCCGCCATCGCTTCACTACGAAGAATCTCGCGCGCGGCGGGTCCCGGAGTGCGAAATCTGCGTGAGTCGTACGATGATTCCCCGCGCCGCTCGCGAGGAAACGCTGATGTTGAATGACGCACTTTGGGCCCCCTGGCGTATCGCCTACCTGAAAGACCTCGAGCGGAAGGAGGCGGCGGCGGCCGGAGCCACCCCGGCGGCCGCAGGGTCGTCGAACTTCTTCGTTCGGTATTGGGCGACACCGGCACAGGACCGCGAGTCGCTCGTCATCTACCGATCCGAGTTCGGGATGATCCTCCTCAACCGCTTCCCGTACGTGAACGGGCATCTCCTCGTTGCACTGGGCGAGCCGCGGCCACGGCTTGCCGAATACGACGCCACCCGTCGAGCCGCGTTCTGGTCGCTGATCGAGCGGGCGATGGATCTTGCGCAGGCGACGCTTGATCCGCAGGGGCTCAACATGGGCATCAACGAGGGACGCGCGGCCGGTGCCGGCGTGCCCGAGCACGTGCACGCGCACGTGGTGCCGCGCTGGAACGGCGACACCAACTTCATGGCGGCGGTCGGCCAGGTGCGCGTCGTGCCCGACGCACTCGAGCGCATGTGGCAGAGTTATCGCGCGACCGTGGAACGCCTCGGGATGTGAGGCCGCGCCGCGCGCTCGCGACCCTGATGGGTCATCGCGACCCCGCCGAGGACGGACGGGGCGCGCGGCATTGCGAGCGTCGAATGTGAGGGCCCAAAGAATGGAAGGCACGGGCAACACAGGGCTGCCCGAGGCTCGACTGACCGCCCGAAATCGAACGGTGAATCGAGCCGGCCAGGTGCTTCGCTCGAACCCCAATGACAGGTGGGTTCGACGGCCGACGGTCTCGGTACTTCCACTCTCCGACGAGGCTTTGGGGCAACGTCAGCAGGCCTGACCGCTCCGCGGCATCAACGATCCCTTGGGGTTCAGCAAGGTTCGAGGAATGCGGCTGACCGCCTTCCATGGCTCCATCCGGGCTGCGAGGTCAAACGCACCCAGCGAGAGTTTGGGCCCACAAGAAGGCGGACGAACTGTACCGCTCGCTCACTCCGAGGCAACCGCGTTGTGCAGACTTCCGTACGTGTCCCGGTGCGATGCGGAAATGGCGTCCGCGGTGAAAACCGCGAACGGCCCGGAGCCGCCCCGACACGCGTTGACCATCGCGTGAGCCACCGTTATCTTCCGCGATCGCTGTCGCGCCCGTGCCCCCGTCAGAGGTCGCGTGTGACCCGTCGTCTGGCCTTTCCGCCTTGCCTCTCGCTCACCACAGGAAGTACCCGATGCGAACGAATGCCTCCGTCTCCTCGCGCTCCCTCGTCTTCGCCGTCCGTGCAGGCGTTGTGGCTGCGGTCGCCGCCGTCGCCGTCGGATGCAACTCGGAGCCGAAGGACTCGGTGAGCTTCAATGCGATCAAGAGCGACCTGACCCCGGAAATGCTCACGCTGACCCAGCGCAACGTCGACGCCGAGCGAACGGTCGCCGTCACCGAGAACACGAACTGGCGCCTCTTCTGGATGGATCTCGGCCGCGTGTGGGGCCTCGACCGCCCGAGCATGCTCTCGCCGTACACGATCATCCCGACGAGCGGCAACCCTCAATAACGATCATTCCTCGGAACCACGGTCGCACCGCGACCGCGACAAGCACCGCAACCCCGAGGCTCGCCTCGGGGTTGTTCGTTTTCTTTCCTGCAACACCTCGAACGCCTCGCCTGTTCACGAACGCCGACGACCTTCGTGCCGCCCCTTCGGACCATTCTCGCCCCGCTCTCTGAGCCTGTCGTGCGACCAGCGTGGGCGCTCGGCGGTCTGCTGGGCTCGATCGTCTCGGGCTTCCATCCGAAGCGCCTGCCGCCCATGCTCCGCGCGACCTATGCGCGCGAGCTCGTCTCGTGGCTCTTCCTGCCGGTGATGCTCGGCGCCATCGAAGGCGGCACGATCAGCATCGTCGTGAAGAAGAGTTTCACGGGCGCCGCCGACGTCAGCGACTGGACCCTCAACATCGCCGTCACGATTCTCACGGCGGCACCGAACTTCGCCAACCTGACGAGTTTCGTCTGGGCCGCCCTGGCCCGAGGCCGCGCGAAAGTCCCGTTCATCTCCGCGTTACAGGTGGCGACGGCGCTTCTCGTCGCGGCGATGGCGCTCGCTCCGCACGATCTCTTCGGGCTCGTCCTCATCACGACGCTCGCGGTGATCGCTCGTACATGCTGGACCGGCGTGATCACGCTCCGGACGGCGGTCTGGCGGAACAACTATCCGCACGCGAGCCGCGCGAACATCGCCGGAAAGATGGCGGTCGTCCAGAGCCTCATGCTTGCGATCGCCGGCTGGATCGTCGGCGAGTGGCTCGACTGGAACCCCAATCTCTTCCACGTGCTGTTTCCGCTCCTCGCCGCCTACGGGCTTCTCGGAAACTCGATCTACCGACAGGTTCGGCTGCGCGGACAGCGGAGGCTCGCCCGAGCGGAACTCGCCGGACGCGCCGGCCCCGCGTTCTCGTTGGCGCCATGGTCGATGGCTCGCGCGCTCGGGCGATCGATGCGCGAGGTCGGCCAGACGCTCGCCGACGACGCGCTCTACCGCCGGTTCATGTGGTGGATGTTCGTGTTCGGGTTCGGCAACCTGATGTTCAGCGCGCCGCTCGCGCTCGTCTTGGCGGACGAGTTCCGCGTCGACTACCACGCGGGCATCATGGTGACGACCGTCATACCGCTCGTCGTCATGCCGTTCGCCATTCCGCTCTGGGCGAAGCTCATGGGCCGGACCCACATCATCGAGTTCCGCGCGATTCACGGGTGGAGCTTTGTCGCGGGCAGCGTCGCCATGTGGCTCGCAAGCATGTGCCACGCGTTCTGGCTGTTCTACGTCTCGTCCGTCCTCCTCGGGATCGGATTCGGCGGCGGCATTCTGGCGTGGAATCTCGGGCACCACGACTTTGCCCCCGCGCACAAGGACGGCCAGTACATGGCCGTGCACGTGACGCTCAACGGCATCCGCGGACTCCTCGCGCCGATCGCGAGCCTCGCGCTCTACGAGTGGTTCAAGCGACTCGAGATGGTCTGGCTCGTCTTCCTCGTGTGCGTGATCGTGAATACGGTCGGCGTGCTTGGCTTCATGGCCATGCGACGATCGCTGCGCCGGAGTGACGCGGAGCGCGAACTGCAGCCTGAGCCGCCCCTCGAACCGCGACCGGCCATCGCGGCGCACGACGATCGCGAGTGACGCGCAGTCCGCCATTGCTCGATCGTGGCCACCGGACGGATACTCGTGCCATGCGGCCCACCACGCGTTACGCCTCCGCCGTCCTTGTCGCCTTCGCCGCCGGGGTCACACGCGCCACTCCGCCGGACATCGAGTCGCCGACACCGGCCCCGCCATCCGGGCCTGCGACGTCGATCGCTCCGCTGCTAGACGCCTTCCCAGACCGTTCACCCTTCCGGTCGGCCCCCTATGACCCCGCCTACGCGGCGTTCGTCGGAGCGCAGCTTCGGGCGCTTGGCACCGACGAGGCGCTTCGGCAGCTCGAATCCTTCGCCGCGCTCGATCGCGCTCCGGCCGTGGGCACGCTCGCGCCCTTGACCTCGCGCGTCAGCTCGCCCTCGCGCTCGCAAGCGTGGATCCCGATGTCCTGTCGCAGGTCCCGGTCACGGACCCGTGCACGAGTGCCTCGAGAGACGCCACGCTCGCGTTCCTTCGCGAACTCGACTCGGTGGACGCCCGCTGGAACGCAGCGATCGGCCGCTACACGCGCCCGGACGGCACCTATGACGAGCGACCCACCGAGTTCCGGGAAGCGTCGGTCTCACTCTTCTCGTACGACGACTGGTCGCTGCGCATCCTGGTCGAGCGGGAATCCAGTCGACGCGTACGCGTCCGGGCCATCATCGAGCCGCACGCGCTCGCGCGGTCGGCGAGCGCCAGCGTTCGCCTGCGCATGGATGGCGAGACGCAGACGTTCGCGACGCTCCCCGCGTCCGATACATCATTCGTGATCGACCGCTGCGTCGATGTCGCCCCCGAGACCACGTTGCAGCTCGATGTTGACACGGGCGTCGAGGTCCGGAGCGTTCGCCACTGCCCGTAGGCGATCGGGATCGGCACACGCCGCGTGAAACGCCGTCCACGCGGATGCGCGCGACCATGACGACCCATAGGTCCGGTCACGAGGGCGACGGACGACGCGACTCCCCGCCGAACCGCGTTTCCATGGCGGGAATCGCCGTTTTCGACGGCGGTCCGCACACGCCGTTTCTCTCCGCCGCCCATGCGCGCGGCGCGCGCGTACGGCGATCCCCCGAATTCGCGAGGAACGGTTGTTTCCGTGGGCTTTCCCGTATACTCGCCGTCCCGCGTCGAACGCTCAGGGCGGTCCTGAGGGCGGTATCGCACCCTTTGTTCGCAGGAACTGTCGTCGCCTGTCCGCACCTGCGAGCGGACACGCCCGCTCACGTGAGCGCAGCGCGCCAAACGAAGGGCGACGAAGACACACACAACATGGTTGATTTCAATCTCATCGAGGAGCTGCAGGTCGACGACCTCGCAGCCGAGCAGATGCTTCGTGCCGCGTTCGGCGACACCGTCGCCAAGGGCGACATGAACTCGCTGCTCAAGTCCGAAGACATCAAGAATTTCGAGCAGGGCGCGATCCTCAAGGGTCGTGTCGTCGGCTTCGCGGGCGACTTCGTCGTCATCGAGGTCGGCTTGAAGAGCGAAGGGCTCGTCGAAAAGGGCGAGTTCGACGGTGACGTCGCCATCGGCGACGAAGTCGAAGTGCTCCTCGAACAGATCGAAGGCGAAGACGGCGGCGTCATCCTTTCGAAGCGCAAGGCCGACCGCATTCGCGGCTGGGAACAGATCCTTCAGACCAAGAAGGAAGGCGACGTCATCGAAGGTCGCTGCCTGAAGAAGATCAAGGGCGGCCTCCTCGTCGACATGGGCGTCCCGGTCTTCCTCCCCGCGTCGCAGGTCGACGTCCGTCGCCCCGGCGACATCGGCGACTTCATCGGCAAGTCGATTCGCGCCGTCATCCTCAAGATCGACGAAGAGCGCCGCAACATCGTCATCAGCCGTCGCAAGCTGATCGAAGAGGAACGCGAAGAAGCGAAGCGCCGCCTCCTCGACAACGTCAAGGAAGGCGACATCGTCAAGGGCACCGTCACGAACATCGCCGACTTCGGCGCGTTCGTCGATCTCGGCGGCATCGACGGCCTTCTTCACGTCACCGACATGTCGTGGGGCCGCGTCAATCACCCGAGCGAAGTCGTTCGCATCGGCGATGAGATCGAAGTCAAGATCCTCAACATCGAGCGCGAGCGCGAGAAGATCTCGCTCGGCCTCAAGCAGAAGGAAACGTCGCCGTGGGAGCAGATCGAGCGGAAGTATCCGGTCGGCTGCCGCGTCCGCGGTTCGGTCGTCAACCTCATGTCGTACGGCGCGTTCGTGCGGCTTGAGGAAGGCATCGAAGGCCTCGTCCACATCAGCGAGATGTCGTGGACTCGCCGCGTGAATCACCCGAGCGAAGTGGTCCAGGTGAGCGACGAGGTCGATGTTGTCGTCCTCGACATCAACAAGGACAAGCTCGAGATCTCGCTCGGCATGAAGCAGACCGAGGTCAATCCTTGGGAACTCGTCGCCGAGAAGTACCCGCCGGGAACGATCATCGAGGGCAAGGTTCGCAACCTCGCGAACTACGGCGCCTTCATCGAGATCGAGCCGGGCATCGACGGCCTTCTCCACGTCAGCGACATCTCGTGGACGAAGAAGGTCGCGCATCCGAACGAGGTCTTCAAGAAGGGCGACACGGTCCGCTGCGTCGTCATCGATGTCGACCAAGAGAAGCAGCGCGTCGGCCTCGGCCTCAAGCAGCTCGCGGAAGACCCGTGGATCGAAGCGATCCCGTCGGCCTACCGCCCGGGCATGATCGTGAAGGGTCACATCACGAAGATCACCAACTTCGGTGTCTTCGTCGAGCTCGAGCAGGGCCTCGAAGGTCTCCTCCACATCAGCGAGCTCTCCGACCAGAAGGTCGAGAACCCGCAGGACGTGGTCAAGGTTGGCCAGGAAGTCGACGTCAAGATCCTCCGCGTCGACACCGACGATCGGAAGATCGGCCTGTCGCTCAAGCGTGCCCAGTGGGGCTCGGCCGGCGACGAGCCGCGTGACCACGAGCGTGACAACCAGCGCGTCAAGCCCACCCGCGGCGGCATGGACGACCACGGCGCCATGGGTACGGACAAGATCCGCTTCTAAGCACCTGCAACGACGAAACGTTCACAGCCCCGGCCGCAAGGCCGGGGCTTTTTCGTTGGGCTGGCTCTTCGCGCGTCGGCGTTGCCCGTCCGAGCGGCGACTACAGCGCCTGCCCGACCTTGCTCACGTGCGCTCGCGCCGCACGATTGATGTGCGACCAATGAAATCCGACGAGCGGCGCCGGCAGCGCCACCGCGCGATGGCAATTCGCAAGGACCTCGCCGGTCACCTTGGTGCCGTCGGAGTCGTAGCGGAACGACAGGAACTTCGGCTCGACGATCACGAGATACGTGAGCGCTCCGCGCATGCCAGGCACGGCGCGCCCGGCCAACCACACGCGGCCGACTCCCTTCACCGGGCGCACGGCCTCCGAGAGCATGGAGACGACGTTCGGGGGGAGATCGTGGGCCACGATCTCGTCGGCCTTGGGCGCCCGGAGCATCGTCTCGCCGACCTCGTGGTCGGACTCCGCGCTCCTGCGCGCAAGCCGCGCGGCATTGCGCGCCTGATCGACTCGCCCCTGCCGCGCGTAGTAGGCCGCGATGGCGCCGGCGACGTTCGTGGCGTGCATCGTCCCGAGGCGCGATGCCTCCGCCGCCGCGGCGATCCCTTCCTCACGATCCTCGCCGAGCAGCAGCGCCGAGTAGATCGCCCATGCGTCGCCATACGTCGGGCGAAGCTCGGTCGCCCGTCGCGCCCGCTCGATCGACTGCTCTTCCGGCTCCACGATCGTGCTCAGCTGAAGCCACTCGTCGATCGTCCCCTCGAGCAACGGGTCCCGCTCGGGCGACGGCGCCCGCGCGGCCATCTCCGCGTCGAGCTCGGCGAGACGCGCGCGTGCGGGCCGAATCGCTTCGGCCAGCGCCAGCATCCGGGCTCCGGATGCGTCGATCGCGCTCGCAAGCGCCGGACTCGACTCGGGCCCCTGTCCGAAGAGGAGCGACATCGCCGGCGGCGACCCGCTCGGCACCGCCACCGTCTCGGGATCGAGCGTCGTCTTGAGGATGGCTTCGCAGCGCTCGCGCAACGATGGGTGCGACGACAGGTCGTCGGCCGGCGTTCGGAGGCTCACCACGAGGCGGCGCCGCGCGTCCTCCGCGGGCGGCGCCTGGAACCACGCGAGCCGGGCTCGAACCGCGTCGCGATAGGTCGACGTCGGGTTGTCGACGGCGTGCCGCACCGTGCCGCGTTGCCATCGATCGAACAGCTCGTGATACGCCGCGATCCGATACAGCGCCGCGCACGCGGCGGACGGCCCCACCACGCCGCTCGCCGCCGCGTCGCACTCGAACTCGATGCGCCGCGAGACCGCGAGCGTCGCCGCGTTCAGCCGCTCGACGAACCATGCGATCACCGAGTGCAACAGGAAGACGCGACCTTCGCTCTTCTCCGCGATGGAGGACCAGAACGTGACGAGCGCACCGATCCGCCCCGAGGTCTTGAATTCGCCGGGCCGCTGATGCGCAAGCTCATGCGCGACGACGGAGTCGAACTGCGGCGGCGACAGAAGTTCCAGCAGCGGCACGCCGAGCAGCAACACGATCCGCGGCCGGGTGAACGGGATCATGCGCGGCACGGCGATCGTAGCCGCGGCTAGCTCGTCGACGAGCAGCACCCGATCCGGCATGCGCGCCGAGAGCTTCCTCGCGATGCCCGAGAGGCGCTCGAAGAGTTGCGGCGCCGTGCGTGTGGTGACCCGCACGCCGTCGGCGACGCGATGCGCGAGAATCCACGCGCGCACGACCTGCCAAAGGATCGCGATGCCGAAGACCCCGGCCGCGATTGCCAGCTTCACCATCCCCGAGCCGCTGGTCTGTCCTGGCGTCCGCGGCATTCCGCGCATGCGGAGGGCCTCGACGACTATCCAAGCCGCAAGGCCGCAGAGACCGAGCCCGACGATGAGCGCAAGAGGGGCGAGCGCCTCCGCGGCCCGAAGGAGCCAGACCACGCGCCGCTCCACCGCGCGAGGGTCGCGAGCGTCGAGTTCCCGCCACGCCTCCACGCGACGCTCGAAGCGCTCGATGCGGCTCCCTGCCCGCGCCTTTGTCGCTCTCGTCGTTGCAGCCGTCGATTCCGTCGCCATGCCGGGGAGTATCGCAGCAAACGGCGGTCGGCTGCAACGTGGACGCGGCGACCGGCCCTCGCACGGGCGACGCCCGGCGGCCTCCTGCCACCCCTTCGAACCGGCGGTCCGAGGCTCTCAAAACGCCACGTTCAAGCGCAGCCCGAGAACCAGCGCGGGGTCCTCGCGCTGGACGATCCCATCGATCACCTGCACGTCGAACGTCAGGTCTATCGCGGGCGTCACGACGAGGTCGTAGTACGCCTCCACCCCCTGCGTCGAATCGTTGAACGGCAACGCGGAGATGAGCTGCGATTGGCGCATGCACTTCGCATCGACAACTGAAGACTATCCCGCTCTCGACAAGAACTCAGTAGGGGAGTGATGCAGACGTTGAGGGGAGGGAGCGGGCCCCAGTGCTTAGCCCGCCCCGAATCCCCTCAACTGTGATAGCTCGACCCCTCTCACGTCACTTCTAGCAGCCGCCCCATGCACCAAGAACCAGCGCTAGATCGGCTGCGTCGACCACGCCGTCGCCGCTTGCGTCTGCATTCCACGGTCCACCAGTGCTACCCCACGCACCGAGAACAGCCGCAACGTCAACACCATCTACCACTCCGTCCGGAACGACGTCGGCAGGGCACGGATCGGCACAGAGGCTATCCACAGTCGTCGATCCGGCGAGCGAGACAGACCCAGCGTCACCCACCACGCCTATCTGTGGTTCGGTGTTGCCACAGATGATCGAGTCGATTGCCACCAGTTCCGCCGGGGGATACGGCTCGCGCCCCAACTTGAATAGAGCGATTCCTCCGCCAATCTTCTGACAGTCAGCGGAGCCGATGACTTCGTTGCCGTTGATGTCACACTCTAAAACAATACAAGGGGCAGCCTGTGCAGCAATGCCTGCACCGATGACGGACCCAACTCCGCCCAGGTTCGCCGCAACATTCGAGGACATCGCACATCGAGCGATCGTGGCGTCGGTACCGCTCCAAACTGCTCCACCACCACAGCGGTTATAGCTCCACGGCGTGTACGTAGAGACCGATGTGAGCAATACTCTGTTCTCGGTAAAGCCGCAATCTGCGATGGACGCAACTCCGCCGGCAGGCGACAAGTAGACAGCGCCTCCCGCCGAGAAGACCGCCGCCACGCCGCTCGTTTCATTCCGAGCGTCGCATGAATTGTCGACGAATGTGCAATCAGAAATGCTTGTGACAGCTCCGTCCGCGAAGACACCGCCACCAAGCGCATGCACATCGTGCCAACTGGTTCCGGACGTGAACGCGGTAGCCACGTTTCCCGAGAAGAGGCTGCTCTCGATCGTCAGGCTTCCATCGACGACTGCAACACCTCCGCCTCTGGCCGAAACAAGTGAATAGAGATCGCCTGTGTTAAGACACACCAGTGAGTTGTCTACCACGTGCGAGTTTCGAATGGTCACATCCCCGTTCACTGCAAACACGCCGGCCCCATCGAGCTCGTGAAATCCCGCACCCTCATAGCTAATCTTGCAGCCCTTCACGATGACGTTATCAAGAACGACCGTCGAGCCGGAGGCGAAGATCCCAGCACCGCCCGCTGATTCGCTACTGCTGATCTTCCCATTGACGATCGCGATGTTTTTGAGGGTTACCACGCCCCCAAGCACGCCCTCCGCATTCACCACGCGCGACGTTCCGGAGCCGTCAATGACGACAGCTCCAAGTGGCCCCGATCCAGTAATGGTAAGGGGCTTTCCGTTCAGAGAAACCGGAGCGTAGATTCCTGGGGCGACCTGAACCTCTCCGTTCGGAACAACTAGATCAACGGCTTCCTGGACTGTCGAGACGTCCTCCGGAACCTTCACCACCAAGTAAGGCCTGCACTCAGTACCGTTCTCACAGCAGTCGGGTACATAGTTCCCGTCGAGATCAGCGAGCTGGCCCGTCACGATCTGCTTGTAATCAATGATGCCGTCGGCATTACAGTCAGCCGACCATTCCTGTACCCAGAACGCCAGCGGCAGCTCGGAAGAGAAATGGCATCCTCCGGGCCCGCCGATGTCGTTCCAGCCCAGATCACAGGAAAGAGTGGCGTACGGACCGTCTCCGCTGGGCTGGCCAGGCGCCCAGCCGAGATACTCCACTGACTCGCCGTCTATCCATTGATCCGTACCCTGATATCCAATCCATCCCAAGCTGCCGATGGCTCCCTCGGTCCCGGCCCCGGGACAGAATGCATTAACGACGAACTCAGCCTCGGCGATAGAGCCGATCGTCAAGAGATGGGCTCCCACGGCCTCGGCAGACTGCGCAGCACCAGCCCAACAAACGCCCTCTGGACCGGTGCCCGTGATCCATACAAACTGATACCAGTGGCCGTTCCCCCCCTTCTCAGCCGGCCACTCGACCGGGTCGGCCGCCCGCGCGTGTACAACAGGTCCCAGAGACGCGCAGATGCCAATAACGCTGAGGAATGTTGAAGTGATCTTTCTCATCGAGTCTCTCGTTTACGCCATGCGCGCACACCGGAAGCGGTGACCCAGTGACGATCGCCGATCGATCTCCCACCGTGTCCGCTCCCGGTCTGCCTCAGATGAGAAAGCCAACGACAGAGGATCCGTGCGCCTGAATCTCGACGGTAGGATGAGAAAATGCTTGAAAGCAGACGACTCGCAGCGGGCGAGGTGATCGGCGGCTGCCGGCTTGAGGCGGAGATCGGGCGCGGCGGTATGGGGTCCGTCTGGCGAGCCGTCCAGTCAAACCCCGCGCGGGTCGTGGCGGTCAAGTTCCTTCATGAGAGCGCCACATCATCATCCGCCGACGCGGAAAGTCGATTTCGGCGAGAGGCCAGGCTCCTGGGGCGCTTACGACACCCTTCAATCGCGACGATCTACTCCGCGGGGGTGCATGAGTCCAGAGACAGACGTGTCCCGTATCTCGTGATGGAGTTCGTCGACGGTGCGCGCACAATTGTGCAAGCTGCACGCGACGACTCGCTTTCGATCAAGCGCCGGGTCGAGATGCTTGCCGTGGCGTGCGAAGCCATCGGTGAAGCGCATGTTCGGGGATTGGTGCACCGAGACATTAAGCCGAGTAATGTCCTGGTCGATAGCACCGGCGCTCCTCGAGTGATTGATTTTGGAATTGCCCGCGCCGACTACGACGCTGCAGGCGAGAGTGCCTTTGCGACTAAGACCGGCCAGCTACTAGGGACTCCCCAATACATGAGTCCGGAGCAGTTTGGAGATGATCCGGAGCTGGTAGACGCCCGCTCTGATGTCTATGCACTGGGCCTCTTGATCTTCGAGACTCTCACGGGCCGCCCGCCGTACGACCTTAGGGGCGTTGGACTAAAGAACGCCATCCGCATCGTCTGCGAGATCGAGCCCGATTCGCTGCGGGAAGCGCTGCCGGCTTGCTCGCGCGATCTTGACACAATTGTAAGTAAATGCCTCGCGAAGAGCCCTGATTCTCGATACGCCTCCGCATCGGTTCTCGCAACCGATCTGCGATGCCTCCTCGCAGGCGATCCGATTTCCGCTCGCCCATTGACCGCGGCGTATCACGCGCAAATTCTGATTCGCAGGCACCCGCTCGCTACGGCCGGCCTAGTTGCATCGCTCCTCATCATTTCCGCCCTCGTTCTACTCTTCCTATGGCAACGGAATGTGGCGATCCGCACAAGCGATGAATCCAAGCTCGTCGCGGCGGCTTACGAAATTGACTCCGGTGCCATTGCGATCGCCCAACAGCGGCTGGCGTCAGTAAGCGGGGAGGGCAGAGGATGGATCTGGCGAGCGCTGGTCCGGGCCAGCGGAGCGATCCGCCCCGCGACCCTCTCTGACACATATCTATACAACCTTGCGTCATTCGCGGACGACACGAAGCTTGTCGCAATCGCTCGCGGGGTTCTGCATATTCTTGAGCCAACGGACCGCCGCGACTCTCTCAAAGTCGCGGAATCTCAGATGCTTCCGCCCTTTCGGAACAAGACTCAGTCCACATATCCCGAGTGCATTTTCGTCGACGCGAGCGAAGACGGCGCAATCGTTGCGTTCTCCCACGCCGACGATGAGACCGTCATTGTGCGAGTTTGGGATCGAACTCATTCCGAGCTTCTCTATCAGTCACCAACGTTAAGGCTGAGCGCCCCAGTTGCCCTCACCAGCTCGGGAGATAAGCTGGTCTTCGCCCTAGAAGACCATTCGCTCGCTCTCGTCTCGGGCCTGCGCAGGCCCGCGTCAGGGGGGATCAGCACCACGTTCATTCCGCTCCCAAGCGCCTTCGCGGGGGAGATCTCGACAATCTCACTCAATCTCGGAGAGTCCCTCGTCGCAGTGGGCACGTATGCTGGCGGCATTGCTGTTGTTGATCTGAATGGGGGCTTACCGACCGTCGTGCGATCGACCGACGACGGCTCGATGCAGAACCCACGAGTTCGCGACGTCATCTGGACGCGAGACGGTTCCCGATTGCTGGCAGCCGTGGACGGAGGCGAGATTCTCTCGATTCCTTTGAACAAGACTGCGATCCCCGTCACCCGAGTGATCTCCGGCGGGCTACGCGACATAGCCGAGACGCCCGATGGAAAGGAGGTCCTGGGGCTTTGCGCCAATGAGACAATGGTCACCCTTAGAAGCGACGATCTTCAGGTGCTTTCAAGGACTGCCGTTCACTCGTCCGAGCTTTGGTGTGCGGCCCTTCTTAATGACGGTTCCACCTTGGCTATCGGCGCCGCCGGAGCTCTCGCAATTCCCGTTGACTCTGCGCGGGTTTCCGCTCCGGTTCGGACTGCCACGTTTGACGAGTCCGGAGGACTCCTGCTGGTTCAGGATTCCGCAGGCATGCTGAATCTGCATCGCGTCGTCGACTGCCGGCTATCGCAACCGCCCCTTCTCACTTGGCTGCTGGATCCGCCTCCTCTCGCGATCGATCTCCGGCCATACGACCAAGGCGTTGTCGTCGCAGCCCTGCATGCGGACGGGTCTGTCGAGTTGCGGGATTCGCCCAGCGATCGCATCGAGCGATTCCCACCACCCGAAGTGCCAGCGGAGGAGATCTTTGGCTCGAGGGGCGATGCCGCTATTCGCATCTCCAAAGACCTCGGGAGCATCGCTGCGGGATGGAGGGATAATCGCGTTCGAGTAATCAACCGCGGCACAGGCGAGTCGTTGACGCTCGATCCTATGAAATACCACTCCAAGATCGAGCAGCCTGAGTCCGGCATTAGCGCGATATATTCTCTGCACTCGAGTCAGGAGAACACTTGGCTTGTAGCCGCACAGGGATTTCCTCGGCTCACTAGCTGGTGCACCACACGGGATTCGTCCGCCTTCTCTGGCAAACTGAGTCCCGAGATTCCGCTCGTGACTGCCTCCACCAAACGCGATTCAACGCTCTACGTAGGTGATCCGGACGGCCGTTTGGGGATGATTGACCTTATACAGATGCGTACTAAGTGGTATCGACAGATACTGGGCGGACCCGCGCGGTGCATAGCGGTTCACCCGCGACTGGATTTGCTTGCCGCGGCCGATCAAAGCACACTTTGGATTGTTGAGGCATCAACCGGACGCCCCATCTTGAGTCTCGACACACTTGCGGCGAAGCCCGTCGCGATGGCATTCGTGGCCGACCGCGATGCACTTATCATTTTTGACGAGAACGGCATCTGCGCAGTCTGGAACGGCGATGAGTCGTGGCCAACTTCGTTCTCCGGCTTTACTCCGCTAATGAAGCCAACATATGAGAGCAATGGCGAGAGCGACGAGTAGGCTCGTCGCCATGATGAACGCTCTCCAAATCCGCCGCTTCCGAACCTCACTCTGCTCAGCGTCATCTATTGCGCTGATGAGACGACGAATCGATGAATGATCGAGCCGCGGCACATTGTCTTCTTCCGTGTGAATTGTTGGCTCGAGCTTCATGCGTGCCATGTACCCGAAGGTTCCGCACAGGCGAGGGCGAGAATTAGTCCTTCAACGCATCTCTGATCCTACGGACTTCCGACTCGATCGATGACGTGTTGATTTCGTCCTGAGTCAACAGCTCACGAAGCGCGGAACGAATCTGCTGTACGGTTGCCCGGATGAGTGCAGAACACTCTTCCGGACGAAATCCCAGATCTCGCGCTGCGTCGACGCCTCGTTCGCCAAGAATCACGTGCCGCCGAAAGAGCTCGAATCGACGACCTCGCCCGGCTTCCGTGAGCCGTGAGGCGACAAGCGCGCATGCTTCAGACACTAGACGTTCCGCCCACGCCCTCTCGAAGGCCTTCTCTGCATCGGGTTCGTGCGTGATCTCTGGCTCAGGGCCCAGCTCGTCAAGTGACCTCACGCGGAGCGACTCGCGGGCCGCGTCTCGTCGCACGCTTTTGCCATGCAGCAAGAGACCGTTCATCAGCCATCGTCGCATGCGAAGTCCCGACGTCCGCCACCGATCAAGGTAGTCGTCACGCCCAAACGCTGATGCGAAGAAGCCGTTCACTAGCTCATCAACGTCTCCGATGGCCCTCAACGACGACCGAAGTGCGTAGGCACGTAGTGGCGGCATATACCGGCGCATGAGATGTTGGCGTACGTCCCTTCGCCCGTCAGGACCTTCGCCGAGCTTCTCAACGATCCACGTGACCGCGGTGGTGGGGAATTCCTGAGTCTCCACTTCTGAAGCGTACGAGACGATCGCACCGGACCACAACTAATGTGTCGTCGATCGCGGGCGCCTCAAAACGCCACGTTCAAGCGGAGCCCGAGAACCAGCGCGGGATCCTCGCGCCGGACGATTCCGTCGATCACCTGCACGTCGAACGTCAGGTCTATCGCGGGCGTCACGACGAGGTCGTAGTACGCCTCCACCCCCTGCGTCGAATCGTTGAACGGCAACGCGGAGATGAGCTGCGAGCGCTGAGCCTGGGTCAGGTAATAGGCGAGGCCGTAGGTGTCGTTCGGGCGGCCGGGGATGAGTCCGCGCCCGCCCAGACCGACGCTCAACGACCAGTCGACGACGTTCGCGTCGGGATCGCCGAAGCCGAGACGCGCGAAGACGCCCAGTCCTTCGAGATCCGCGAGGTCGTCGGACGGGTCGACCGTCGCCGCCTTCGGATTGGGGGCATAGACGTACTGCCACGCGCCGCCGAAGAGGCACCACGAGTCGCTCACCGTGGCAAGCTGCACGCCGCCCGGCACGATCGCGATCGTGCCGTTCAGGCTCGTGAACTCGTTGTCGAACGCATACATGCCGCCGAGGTTCACTCCGCCCGGGAGCTCGCCAAGCGTGTACGTCGACGAGAGCTGTCCCCACCACGTCCAACCGTTGTCGAAGTTCTCGAATCCGCTCGTCGTGGAGCTGTCCGTCGTCTGGTAGAGCGCGCCCGAGACCGAGAGCCACGAGGTCGCCTGTACGGAGAGCGATATCCCGAGCGTGGCGTATGGTGAAGTCTGCGACGTCGCCGCGTTATATATGAAATTGCTATTCAGAAACTGCGTGACGCCACGGCCGCCCGCAAACTCAAGCGGATCGCCGTCCACCACGATCATCTTTCCCACCGTGATGTCGACGATCTCGAAGAGCGTCTGCGAGTAGGAGAGTTCGGTGACGGCGAACGGGACGGTCTCTTCGCTAGGCGTCGTCTGCGGAAAGTAGCCGCGCGTGTTCACGGGCGTCAGCGCGCCGGTGTCGGCGTTCACCGTTTCGCCGTATCGAGACTCGCCGTGCACAAGCACGGAACCACCCGGAATCAGGCCCAGCGTGCCGAGATCCGCGTTGAGCTCGAGGTTGAAGTTGCCGCCGACCTCGAACTCTCGGCGAAGCCCGCCGGAGGCGACGCCCTGTCCGATGTTCGTCAGCATCATGTCGAGCGTGATGCCGTGCGTCGCGAGCGCCGATCGCGAGCCCCACCAGTCGCCGGAGAGCTGCGTCCGCGACCAGAGCGATTGGTCTGCGGCGCGTTCCGGTTCGGCGGCGACGGCGAGCGCGACTATCAGTGAGGTGAGCATCGAGGCACGCGTCCTTTGCTATCCGCCGAGCGCCATCGTCAGAGCCACGAGCGCCGCACCGACGAGCGCCATGGAGAGGCCCGTGCGCCACGGGCGATTCGCCGCGTAGCGGCCGAGCTGATAGCCGCACACGAAGAGGAGAAGAAGGGCGACGCCGTTCGAGACGCGCATCGCGACGAACGTGCGATCAAAGATGAGGAACGGAATCACCACCGGAAACGTGGAGAGGACGACGAGAAGGAAGACACCGACGGCGCCGCGCAAGTCATCGGCATGCCAACGGGGATGGTCAGGCAAGGCCGGCATCGCGGCGATGTGGTCCCGCACGGCATCGAACGCCGACGGAGGCAATGCGTCGGCGACGACGGGCGGAAGGGCGTCGGCAATGACCGTCCGGGCGTCGGCCGGGGTGGCCGCGCCGCGGACGGCGCGGGCGGTCCGCAGGTCGCGCCCCCGCTCCGTGATCGTCGTCACGAGATACATGACGGCATCGACGATGCCCCATGCGATGTTGCAGCCGATCGCGCCGACCAAGATCGTCCGCACCTCGTCGCGCCCGGCGGTGGCCGCGCTGATCGATCCCGTGAAGGTCAGCGCCATGATCAGTCCGAAGAGGATCTCGGAGTTTCGCGCGATCGGATCGAGAAGTCGTTTCCGTTGGGCCATGCGTGCCGCGCGGAGTGTACGGCTGGCGCCGCGAGTCGTGCGGTCGCGCGGGCCTCGGCCGTATCCTCCGCGCTCCCGGCGGCACGACCACCGCGCCGGTCGCGCCCTTTCGATCCGACTCCCCCGCAGACAGCCCTCGCAACGAAATGACTTCCCCCACCATCAGCTTGCTCGCATTCGCCTGCGTCTTCGGCGGCGCGCTCATCGGCACGTGGCTTCGCCGCACGCTCCCCGAGCATCACCTGAACACCGACTCGAAGGAGATCGTCAGATTAGGCACTGGCCTCGTCGGAACGATGACCGCGCTTGTCCTCGGTCTCCTCGTCGCATCCGCGAAGAACTCATACGACACGGAGCGAAGCGAAGTCATATCGCTCGCGTCGAAGATCGTCTTCCTCGATAGGACGCTCGCGCACTACGGCCCCGACTCCGCGGCGGCGAGAGAGACGCTGCGCAAGGTCACGGTCGTCGCGATAAGCCGAATTTGGCCTCCGGAAGGGACGGAGCACTCGCAGTTGGCGCCGCTCCCGGCGAAGGACGAGTCGCTTCACGCCAAGCTGCACGAGCTTCGTCCGACCGACGAGACGCAGCAGCTCCTGAAGGCGGAGGCGCTTCGCGTCGCGTCGGAGATCAGCCAGATGCGATGGCTCATGTACGAGCAGTCGGGCTCGTCGATCTCGAGCCCGTTCCTCATCGTGCTGGTCCTCTGGCTCATGGTGATGTTCGTGAGTTTCGGCATGTTCGCGCCGCCCAACGCGACGGTGCTCTGCACGCTGCTCGTCTGCGCGATGTCGGTCGCATGCGCGATCTTCCTCGTGCTGGAGCTCGACCATCCGTTCGAGGGGATCATTCGCATCTCGAGCGATCCCATGCAGTCCGCGCTCGACCATCTCGGACAGTGAGCGCCTTTCCGACATCGCTTCCGGCGCAGCAAAAAGCCGGCGCACACCGCTCCGCATGTCGCATCGTGCAACGACGAGCGAAGGGTGTGCGCCGGACGATGCACCGCCGAGGAACCTCCTCAACGCGGCGGCGCTGCCGTGGCAGTCCGTGACGAGCGTGCTAGACGTCGACGCGAACGGATGACGGGAACTTCCTCTCTCCGTGGACTAACAATGCGGCCGTGTCCGCACCACATGGGGGCGCATCTAGGTTGCCACGTTCCGTCCGACCGTTCGATTCGGGCCTCACACCGCTCGCCACGGACTGCGCGTGGACGAGAGACCATCACCACGTTGCGTTCATCCCGCCGGACTGACGACGTTGCCGTTCAACGTGACGGTCGAGGGGGCCGTGGGCGTGCCTTGTCCTTGGAAGCCGATGGTGACGGACTCGCCCGGTTCGAGGTGGTCGTTCCACAATGCGTTGGTGACGATCGCCCCTTCCGCCGTCTCCTCGACGAGCACGCCATCCCACAGGTTCGCGATGGAATAGCCTGGCGTGTCGAACGCGAGCTCCCAACCGTGGATCATCGCGTCGGATCCGTTCGTCACCTTCAGATAAGCGATGAAGCCGCCGCTCCACACGTCGGGCGCGCTCCATGTATAGGTAAGTCCGTCGATCTGGCACGCGTCGAGCACGCCGTTGCCGTCCGCGTCGCCGCCGGCGGCGAAGTCGCAGTCGTCGGGGATCAGGTTGAAGTCGCAATCGGAGGCGCCCGCGACGATCTCCTCGATGTCGCTGATGCCGTCGCCGTCGCAGTCGGGCTGCGAGACGACCGGGCACGGGCCCCACGCCGCCAACGCTTCCGCAAGGTCGGCGCCGTTCGTCGTGCCGTCGCCGTCGATGTCGGCACCGGCCGTTCCCCATGCGCCGAGCACCTGCGTGAGATCCGCGCCGTCGACCGTGCCGTCGCCGGTGAGGTCCGCTGGACACGAGCCGGCGCCGGTGCCGAAGTCGACGTCGCTCAGGCTATAGAAGCCCTCGCCCGCCGGATCGAGCCGCTGCCAGATCACATAGAGACAGTGCTTCCCCACGCGCGGCGGAATCGCCGCGGTGAATCGATACTCGCTGTCGACGAGCTCGACCGGGCCGAGGGGTATCGATTCCATCATGTCCCACGTCAACGGCATCGACGTGTTCCACTCCGGCTTCGTGATCCAGGCGTGCAGGACCTTCGGGTCGTGCGGCGTCGGCGCGTAGAGCCGGAGCATCTGCGCTCCCGCCGTCATCGGCGTTGCAGGCCAGTCGTCGCGCACCAGGTCGAGGCCGGCGTACTTGGGATTGCCTCCGCTCGCGAGCTGGCCGTCCGGAATCGTCTGCGAGTAATCGATGTTCATCTGATACTCGGCGGAGCCGGGATGGAAGTTGACGACCTCGTGCCAGTCGTAGAAGGGCTGTGTGCCGCCGACGGCGATTGCCGCGGCGATCGCGGCCGAATCGGGCGATTGCGGGTTCTCGACGAACCCGAGATAGCTGCGACTGATCGGGTATGCCATTGATCCGTGTCCGAGCGCGCTCGACGCAAGCGAGGCGACGGCGAAACACGAGGCAGCGACAAACTCCCAACGACTCCGCGTTGCATCTCTCATTGGCACCTCTTTGATGAGTTGGCGATCCGAGTCGGCTCGCCCGTACGTCGGGCGCCGATCGGCTCGCGGTTGGAGAAGGTCTAGCAAGGGGGCACAGCCGCGCTACATCGGGCGCATGCGAGTCGCTGCACGCGGCCTCAATCACCAAACGAGTGCGGCTACACCGAATGGAATCGCGTGAGTCGGAAACGGCGAACAACGTGCCGTGCGACCCTCGACGCAGTCGACGGATCTGTGCCCTCTTGCAGGCCTTCGTCTCAAAGGCCCGCCCGCCGCGAGATCCGGACCACACACCGAAGTGCTCGCGGCAGGCGGGCACTGTGGGTTGCCACGGACTTTCCGGCCGTGACCAAAAATCACCCAACGGCCGGGAACCTCCTCATTCCACGCAGGGAACGCCATGGTGCGACGGCCACGTACGCTGTTTTCCCCAATGGAAACCGAGACACCGCCCCGAGGCCGGACCCCCGAGATCACCGTCGCCCTGATCGGCGCGCCGGCCGACGTCGGCGCGAGCGCGCGCGGCGCACGCATGGGACCGGAAGCGCTCCGCGTCGCCGAGATCGGCGCCCATCTCGCGACGCACGGTCTTCGCGTCGTCGACAAGGGCAATCTCGCCGGACCGTCGAACCCATGGCGGGAGCCCGTCGATGGATACCGACACCTCGAGGAGGTCGTCGCATGGAACTCGGTGGTGCATGACGCCGTGTTGGAGGCGCTCCGCGCGCAGCAGCTTCCGATCCTCCTCGGCGGCGATCACAGCCTCGCGCTCGGCTCGATCAGCGCGGTCGCGCGGCACTGCCGCGCGCTGGCCAGACCGGTGCGCGTGCTGTGGCTCGACTCGCACGCCGACTTCAACACGAATCGCCTGACGCCGACCGGGAACATGCACGGCATGCCGGTCGCGTGCCTGTGCGGGCACGGCCCGAAGGCGCTCATCGAGATGAGCGGGCACGTGCCCGCGATCCCGGCGTCGGCCGTCCGGCAGATCGGCATCCGCTGCGTCGACGCCGGCGAGAAGCGATTCGTCCACGACATGAACCTCGAGGTGTTCGACATGCGCTACATCGACGAGATGGGCATGTGCGAGACGATGCGCCGCGCGCTCGACGCCATGGACGCGAACACGCACCTCCACGTGAGTTTCGACGTCGACTTCCTCGACCCCGAGATCGCTCCCGGCGTCGGCACGACCGTGCCCGGCGGGCCGTCCTACCGCGAGGCGCAGCTCTGCATGGAGATGATCGCCGACTCGGGACGGCTCGCCTCCCTCGACATCGTCGAACTCAATCCGGCGCTGGACGAGCGCAATCGCACCGCGCGGGTCGCGGTGGACCTCGTCGAGAGTCTCTTCGGGAAGAGCACGCTGATGCGACGGTCGCCGTGACGACCGCGGCGGCGTCAGGACCAGGCGCCGAGCAGGATGGCGACGTCGGTCGGACCCACGAACCCGTCGCCGTCAAGATCGGCGAAGGAGCCGAGCGTCCCCCACTCGCCGAGACAGATGCCGAGATCGAGCTCGTCGACTTCGCCGTCCTCGTCGAGATCGCCGAGGAGCGCCGGCGTGATGGCTGCAACGAAGAGTTCGAGGTTCGCGTCGGGCGCGGGATCGTCGGCTTCCGGATCGAGCTCGTGCTCGGAGCGGTACGCGATGTGCTGCGAGTCGCCCGAGACGCAGATGTAGTTCTTCGCAGCCGCGTCGCTCAGGAGCGCGATCGGCGCGCCGTACTCCGAGATCGTCACTTGCGTGAGCGCATCGAGCGCGAGGTCGTAGCGGAAGAGCTCGCGGTTCTTGTCGGGGTTCTCGCCGATCGGATCACGGTCCGACTCGAAGACCACGAACGCTCCGTCCGGGCTCAACACCGGCTCGAGGTTCTTGCCGCCGACCACGGAGGGCGTCGCCTGGGCGAAGGTCATGCGGCCGCGGCGCGACAGGTCACACACGAAGATCTCGCGCGTGAACGCTGGATTCTCGCCCGCAAGATTCGCGCGCGAGATGAAGCTCACGTGCTCGCCGCCCGCGTCGATCCCGGGAAACTCGTTCTGCGCCGACGGCGTCGTCTGCGTCACGTGCTCGAAGCCAAAGCCTTGCGTCCAGCGCCAGACCTCGATGCTCGAGTCGGGGTTCGAGCCGTCGAAGTTGTTGTTGCTGAGGAACGCGATGCGCGTGCCGTCGCCGTTCACGACCGGCGCGGTCGCCGACTTGCCGAGCATGGAGTTCGTCACCGCGATCGTCTGGCCGTCGGCGCGACGGTAGCGCCATACGTCCATCGTTCCGTCCTGGCTCGTCTGATAGACGACGCAGGCGCCGTCGGAGCTCAGCCGCGGCGCCGCGAGAATCGCGTTGCCGGGAGTGAACGTCAGTTGCGAGACGGCACCGGTCGCCACGTCGATCTCGAAGACCTCGAACGACCCGTCGGCGTTCGTGCCGGTGAAGTTGAACGCCGAGCGGAATATCACCGCATCCCCGTCGGGCGTGACGCCGGGCTCGAAGTTGCCGTAGAACGCGGTCGTGTTGGTGAGCTGCGCGACGGTGCCCAACTCGCGATCGAAGAGCATGATCTCGAAGTTGGCGTCGGCGTTCTCGCCGGTGAAGTTGAAGGCGGAGCGAAACGCGACGAAGCGGCCGTCGGCACTCGCGCTCGGCTCGAAGACCGCGAAGCCGAACGGCATTGCGGTGGCCTGATGCCAGATCGGCGCGCCCGCCTGCAACGGGGAAATGATGGACACCGCCGCCCCGGCGGCCACCAGCGCGCACACGACAGAGCCCGCGATGCGGCCATGCGTCGGTCGAGAGCCGGTTCCCTTCCACGTGCGATGTTGTTTCGAGGCTTGCGTTACGCGACTAACAAACGCTTCGAGTGCGTCGAGCATGCGTCACTCCGATGGCTGCCCCTCGGGTCGCAAGATACGTGCGTCGCGCCGACTCACGATCGGGAAAGTGAGAGTTCGCCCAAAAAGCGCCTCAGCCCTCGACACTGGCGAGACGACCTGCGACGCTCATGCACGACCCGGCGCACCGTTCACCGTTCAGTCCGCCTTACCGGAGAACTCGTATGCGTCCATGCGCCCGTTTCCTGTCCGCGTCCCTCGTTGCGTCAGCATTCATGTCTGGCGCCTTCGGCGATTCCGTGACCTATGAGGTCGGCCCTACGTCGGCGTTCCTCAAGGGCTGCTTTCCGCCCTGCATGTGTCCCCTTGCCGCGTTCGGTCTCACGGGCTCGTTCGAGCTCTCGCCGACGCTCGAGCCGTCGCGCGTGACGACGTACGACGTGAGCAATCTCGTCCTCGTCGCGACGACCGCGGAGACCTTCGTGACCCTCGTCGGCGGCGGCACCTATTCGATCGCCGGCGCGAAGGGCGATCTCCAGCGTCTGGAGCTCGAACTCATCGTCGGCGTCGACGAGCCCGTCCACTTCGACAGCGGATGGGTGCCGGTCGAGGTCGAGTGGCCCGCGATCTCGATCGTCGTGCCGATGAACGACATGACCTGCTTCGATCAAGTCGTCGATCTCGTCGCCGCCCCGTCGCAGGCGATCAGCGCCGACCTCGACGGCGACGGCAGCGTCAACGGGCTCGACCTCGGGTCTCTCCTGAGCGCGTGGGGCTCATGCGCCTTCCCGGCGCCGTGCTTCGGCGATCTCGACGGCGACGGCCAGATCGGCGCGTCCGACCTCAGCATCCTGCTCGGCGCCTGGACCGGCTGAAACGCGGAGACACCTGCAACGACGAGATCGCCTCGCGTCGAGGCGTCGTCACGCTCTCGCTCGCAGCGGGATCGGCGGCGCCTCGACGTGATCCTTGAGGAGGACGAGAAACGACGCCCAGCCAAGCTGGTAGGCGGCGCGGATGCGCGGATCGTCGAAGGGCGGGCGGCGATGCCGCAGGATCACCCGCGTGCACGCGTCCTCGACCGGGTGCAGCTCCCAGCGCACCGACGTCGTCCCTTCCGGCTCGCCGTTGGCGCCGGCTTCGTGCGGGTACCACCAGTCATGGTCGAGCATGCGCTCGGGCACGAAATCGAGAAGCGTGCCCGGGCCGCTCGGCTCCTTGTTCGCCCCGGCCGTCCAGCCATATGAGTACGCGCCGCCGACCGTCAGCACGACGCGCGCGTCGCGGGCGATCCATCGATTGAGTTCGGGCGCCGACGTGAGCGCTCGCCACACCGCGGGCGGCGGCGCATCGAGCTCGACGGTGAGCACGACGTCACCGGACCGATCGCGGAAGTCCGGCCGCACGAGCGCGGCGCCGGTCGCGAGGTAGGCGCGGAGATTCCCCATCGCCGTGAGCCAGTAGTCCGCGAGCAGCCAGGGCGCCTCGTCGCCGAAGCCGAGATCTCCGCGCGTCTCGTGGCGCACGGCGATCGTCGTCACGCCGTCGCGTTCCGTGAGCGTGATCGACGCCTCGTTCGCCTCGCCGCGCCACGACCAGCGCACCGCAATCGCGCGGCCGGCCTCGACGCGCGTGCACGTTCCGTCGGCGAGCGCCTCGTCTTCGATCCATGGCGTGAAGCGGCCCCAGAGCGCGAAGGCGCCGCCGGTGCGCGGCTCGACGCTCGCATGCTCGGACCACCACGTGCGCACCGCGCGCGATTCGGTCAGCGCCGCGAAGATGCGCCGCGCGTCGGCCATGATCCGGAACTCGCCGACGAAGGTCGTCACGCGCCGCATCGTACCGGCCGCCTCGTGCGGCGAACGTCCTCAGATCATGCGGCGCGGCGGCGGGGCGTCGGAGCCGTCGTCGATCACCTGGTCGCTAGTTCCGCCCACAGCGGGCAACGGACTCCCCGTTGCAGCCGAAAGGCTCGACGCGGTGCGGCCCATCGCGATCGTCGCACCCCGGGCGGACCGCTCGGCCGCGTCGCGATCGGTCGCGGCGTCGACGAGGAGCGACTCGGCGGCCAGAAGCTCGGCATGCAACGCCTCGCCGCAGCGCCACGCGAGGCCCACGAGGATCGCGACCGCGAGCGCGGGCACCACCACATGGACGACCAACGGCTCGACGCCGAACGGTCCGGCCACGCCTTGCAGCGCTTCGACCTCGGCGACGAGACTGCTGTACGAGAGGAAGAGGCCGCCCCAACCGAGCTGCGGCCACCACGAAGACCAGGGCAAGAGGAAGCCGACGAGCCCCGCCGACCACAACACGCCGCCGAGCGTCGCGCCGGCCGCGTTCGGGGCCCGAACGAGCGTCGTGACGAAAGCGACGGCGAGGACGAGCGGCAGGAGAAGCATCGCACCCACGCCGGCGACGCTGGCGACGCCGCTGAGCGCCGAGAGCACGCGTTCGGTGGTGCGCGACGCGGGCTTCGTCTCGGTGCTCTCGTCAGGGGCGGCGGCCTCGTCGGCCTCCCCCACTGCAGGCACCGACGGCCCCGCGCCGCCCGTCACCGGCCGGATCGACGGGGCGACCGGCATCGCGTTCGCGCGCTCGATCTCCGCCTCCGCGACCTTTTCCGGTTGCGTCAGCGCGGTGAGCCCGTGCGTGCGGACATCGGTGAAGGCGAGCACGGCCCACACGCACGACTGCAGCACGATCGCCACCGCCGCGGTCAAGCAAAGACCGGCGAGCAGGCGAACGAGCCGCGCCAAGACTGGCGCCATCGTGGCATCTGGACCGCGTCGACGTTCCATCGACGACAGCATCGGTTACGTGTCACGATCGATCGACCGAACCTTGCGCAGAGCGGCGACTTCACAATCGCCTGACCGGTACGGCCGTCACAGAGCGAATGGCCCGACCGGAGGCGTCAGGCGCCGACCGCGAGGCGATGCGCGAGAAGGTCGGGGAGACCGGCGCGACGCATCTCGCGCTGGGCGAGGCCGATGTTGTATTCGACGCGGCGAACCTCGAAGAGATTGTCCTTGAGGTCGATCGTCGCGTAGCTCGCTCGGGGATCGCCGTCGCGCGGCTGGCCGACCGAGCCGGGGTTCAGGATGTGACGGCCGCTTCGCTTCAGTTCGTACGGCTCGTCGTCATGCAGGATCGTCGCTTCGACGTCCGTGCCGTGCAGGCGGTCGCCGCAGTCGTCGCTGTCGGTCGCGAATGCCATCGGCACGTGCGTGTGTCCGACGAGACAGACGCGGGCATCGACGCCGCGGAACGCGAGCGCCGCGGTCGCCGGATCGCCGACGTAGCCGGTCGTCGATGGCGGCACCGGCGAGTCGTGCACGCAGATCAGGTAGGGCGACTGGTCGTGCACGGAGCGCATCATGCGAATCGCGTCGAGATGCTCTTGGCGAAGCCGACGGCGCGTCCACTCGATCGCGAATCGCGCGACCGGATTGAAGCCTTCGGAGATCGTCGAGTCGAAGAGCGCGTCTTCGTGATTGCCGCGCACCGCGATGCGGCACCGGCCCGAGAGCAGCTCAAGGCAGCGCTCCGGATGCGGACCGTAGCCGATCACGTCGCCGAGGCAGATCACGTCGCCGATTCCTTCGCGCGACACGTCAGCGAGCACGGCCTCAAGGGCGTGCACGTTGCCATGGATGTCTGAAAGTACGGCGATGCGCGCCATGCGTGGCTCCGACCGGGGAGAGTGAGAACCGTCCGTGCGCCGTTCGAGGAGCTGCACCGCGCAGCCCAGCATGTCGAACGACCTCTGACTCGCCCCTCCAACGTTGTCCTTGCTAGAACTTCTGCGTGCGCTCGTGAAGTCTGGTGAGCCTCAGGCCGCGTGCGGCGGCGAGACACCAAAACTCGTGAGACGCCTGCGGTTTTCGGCTGAACGCCAAGTCTTGCCGCAGATTCCGTCGTCTTCCTCTCGCGACGCTGAATGTACCGTCCGAATCTCTCGTCGTTGCCGACGAGTCCCGCGATCCCTGCATTCGCGGTCCGCCTGTTACGCCTATGCGACGTGTGAGTTCGCCCATCGGCGCCGAGGCCGTAACCCTCGGCGGGTGCGGGGCCTCGAGTCTCGATCCTTAGGAGTTGCCGCGTCGGTCTTGCGGGCCGCGCGGCTTCTCTCGCAACATGCCGAGGGGTTTCCAGCGCGACACGCCGCGGGAGATGCCGCGCAGGCGGGTTGGCCGTCAACCCTTACGAGACCTTCACGCGAAATGAGCCGCCGACCTATGGCCGCGACGTCTCCTCAGATCCTCGCGTGGGCGGAAGAACCTCGCGAAAGGATTCACAAAGGTCGTATTGGCCGTCGCTTCCCCTGAGAATGAGGCCGCGAAGTTCGAGCAGCGTGAGCTCCGCGAACGCGGCGCCGACGTCGATGTCCGCCGACACCAGCCGATCCACAAGCCGCTCACGATCGGCCGGGCCGTCGGCGAGCGCGCGACCGATGGAGACGGCGACGACCGAGAGCTCTCGGGACGCCGGCTGCAACGCCGAGACGGCAAGCGCGCCGGCGACGAGTTGCGGCGACGAGCCCAACTGCTCGATCGCCTCGTCGACCGACGTGACGAGACCGGCCCACCCTTCGCGGATCGCGCGGTGACAGCCTTCGCTCGTCGGACTGTCGACGCGCCCCGGAAGCGCCATCGCTTCGCGACCGTGATCCTCGACGGCGATGCGCGCGGTGATCGCCGCGCCGCTGCGAGCCCGCGCCTCGATCACGAGGACCCCGAGCGACAGGCCCGACACGATGCGATTGCGGCGCGGGAAGAGTTCCGCACGCGGCGGCATCGACATCGGAAACTCGCTGAGGACCGCGCCGCGGCCGTCGGCGATCTCGCGAAAGAGCCCCGCGTGCTCCGGCGGGTAGGGACACGCGAGACCCGACCCGAGCACTGCGATCGTCCGCCCGCCGGTGCGGAGCGCCGCGCGATGCGCCTCGGCGTCGATGCCGCGGGCGCCGCCGCTCACGACTGTGTGGCCGCGCTCGGCGAAGCCGCGGGCGAACCGGGCCGCCTGATCGCGCCCGTAGGCGGACGCGCGACGCGAGCCGACCACGGCCACGGCCCAAGCGTCCTTGGCGTCGAGGGATCCTTGGCACCAGAGGAATGGCGGCGGATCGGGAACCGCACCGAGCAAGGTCGGATACGCAGGCTCCCCGACGGCGACGACCGCCGCCCCGACCGCCCGGCCCGCGTCGATCTCGCGACGCGCGCCTCCGAGGTCGACACGCTGCCGGAGTCGCGCCGCGCGATCGACCGAACAGCCGAGCGCGGCCGCCCACGTCTCCGCGTTGCCGCCGATCGCGGCGTGGGCCGTGCCGTGCGCCGCCCGAAGCCGACCGATGCCCACGGCTCCGAGCCCGTGGCAGAGGGATAGCGCCACCGCCGCCTCCCGCTCGGCTTCCCAGTCCCATGTCGTATTGCCCGTTCCTGCCGTTCCGCCGATCGCGTCGCTCGCCGTCATCACAGCCCCGCCGAAGGCCCCCTCGGCGCGCGAAGCGTACCGGCGAATTCGGCGAGGTCGCCAAATCGCGCCAAAGCGCAGTGCCTATCGCGATGCGTCAGTCGGCGCCGTGGCGAGCCGGCTCGACGCGCTCGGTGTCGGGGCCGGTGACGAGATCGTCATACGCGCTCACCTCGCGCGAGGGCGTGTCTCCGCCGTCGCTCGGGGCGGTGTGAAACGCGTCGGCGCTGACCGCAGGCATCTCGAGTGCCACGGTCGCAACCGGATCCTCCGCGGCGTCGTCGCCGTCGACCACCTCGGGCCACGCGTCCGCGCGGCTGTCGGTGCGGGCGATCACGTCGTCGCTCGTCACGAGTTCGACGTCGATGATGTCGTCGTCCTCGGTCTCGTCGGTCTCTTCGACGACAAGCACCCCGCGATCGGATGCGGCCGAAGGATCGACATCGACGGTCGGCGGGATCCCTTCCTCGCCCATCTCGACGACACGGCCAGCGACCAGCTCGCGCATCGAGGCGCCGCTTGCGGCGCACGTCGCCGTCGCCACGCCAGGCGCGACGCCGTCCGACGCAGGGAAGTCGTCGTCGCGCGCCGGCCGACCGTTCGGCATCCGTCGGCCCCCGTTGTCGGGTGCGAGCAGGAGTCCGACGAAGAGAAGGAAGACGGACGACGCGAGAAGCCAGAGGCGATTCGGTCCGGTGGCGAGTCGACTGAGGAGCGTGTCGGGATACGGGTCGGGCGTGATCGTGGGCGTGGGCACGCTCTCGTCGATCCACTGCGCGACCGTGTGATTCACGCCGGGCGTGAGAAGGAGCGGCTCCTCGCCTTCGGGCACGCGGTTGAGCTGCGCGCTTGCGAGACGACGCACGAGCTGCGGGTCGCCGCTGCGGAGTTCGCTGAGGAATTGGTCGTACGCCTGGAGCCGGCCGTACATCCGGGTCTCCTCGGCCTCGACCTTGCGCCATTCGTTGCGAAGGTCGTGGAGCTCGCGCTGCGCGGGAATGATGATGCCGGCAACGAGGAGCGCGAGTCCGGCGAGCACGAACGGCCAGCCCGGATCGAGCAGGCGGTCCCACTGGAAGAGTGGCCGAGTCGTGGGCGCGGGCGCGGGAATCTGCGAGGCGGGATCGAAGGTCACGGCGGAGTCCATTCCGGCGCAAGGCTGCATCGCGGGCGTCGAGCAGACGTCGCCCGCGGAGAGCGCTCGGCAACGATCGTCTATCGACGCGTCACTGCGGCGACATGCAGATTCGGTCGTCCGTGCCGAACGTCCGCATCGTAACGGACGCACGTTCCGCCATGCGCAATGTCCGCGCGTCGGGCCCGTCACGACCGTCACAGGCGGCGCGGCCGAAGGACGCCCGCGTTCCCTTGCGAAATCGGCCTCTGGGGCCAGCCGATGCAGCGTCGCCTCGTCTCTCGAGACGCCGTTCTCGCCCACGTCCCATGAGTCTCCAGACATCCATCGATGCCGTCGCCAAAGGGGTCGCACTCGCCGACGGAAACGACCTCGTAGGGCTGGTCGCCCTGCAGGACGCTCTGCTCGCCCTTGCCGAGGACGCAGCAGATGTCCACTTGGACGTCGTGCACGACGTGTCCGCGCAGGCCGCGAACCTCGTCGAGAAGTTGGTGCTCCGCGAGATCGAGGACGTCTCGAGCGCGCTCAAGGTGCTCGGCGCCGCGGTCGAGTTCGCGCAGACCGCGCAGCGCATGCACGACTGCGGCGAGCCGCTCGAGGACCTGCATTCGCCGTTCGAGCCCGACGCAACGTCCACGACGGGCCGCACCGCGGAGATCGTCACCGCGTGGCGCGACCACTGCCGCGCCGTCCGCGTGGCGCTTCTCCCCGCGCTCGGGCCGCTCGACGCGGGCACCAACCAAGCCACGATCCGATCGCTCGTCGGCACGCAGTTCCGAACGCTCGCCGACGAGAGCATGCTCGCCGGCCTCGCCGAAGCGACGACGCTCGCGTCGCGCCTCGCGCTCGTCGCCGAGAGTGACGTCGCCCTCGACGATCTCGCGGACCTCCTCACCTGCGCCCTCGCGTGGATCGACGACGCGTGTGCGGTGCTGAAGGAGGATCCGCAGGCGCCCCTTCCGCCGCTCGACCCGGCGCTCCTTGCGTCGATGCCCGAGATTCCCGCGATGCCGACGGCGGCTCCGTCGAGCGCCGCGCCTCCGGTGCCCGTCGCCCCGGTCGCGAGCGGAGCGGTCGTCATCGACCTTCCCTCCGATCGCGCCACGCTCGGCGAGTTCGTCACCGAAGCGCGCGACCATCTTGAGACCGCCGAGCGGGCGATGCTCGCGCTCGACAAGGATCCGACCAATCGCGACGAGATGAACGCGCTCTTCCGCGCGTTCCACACCGTCAAGGGCGTCGCCGGCTTCCTCAACCTCGAACCGATCGTCACCCTCACGCACGCCGCCGAGACGCTCCTCGATCGCGTGCGGAGCGGGGCGCTTCCGCTTACGCCTGCAACGCTGAACGTCGTGCTCGGGGCGCGCGACATGCTCGCGCAGCTCGTCGACCAGGTGGTCGGCGGCCGGACGGCCTCGCGCGCCGCGTTCGACGCGAACGTCTCCGCGTTGCGAAGCGCCGCGAGCGGCCAATGCCCTACGGTCGCCCCGGCGCCTGCAACGCCGAGCGCCGCGCCCATGGCCGACGCCCCCGCGCCGGCCGCCGCGCCCACCGAGCCGGCCCGCGGAAGCGCGGCCCCCACCGCGAATCCGATGGCCGCCGTCGCCCGCACCGAACAGACCGTGAAGGTCACGACCGAGCGGCTCGACAGCCTGCTCGACCTGGTCGGCGAGCTCGTGATCGCGCAGCTCATGGTGATCCAGGATCCGCTCGTCGAGCGCATCCCGGAGCAGCGCGTGCACCGGAACATCAGCCACATGGCCCGCATCGTGCGCGAGCTGCATGCGGTCGCGATGTGCCTGCGGATGGAAACGCTGAAGTCCACGTTTCAGCGCATGGCGCGCATCGTGCGCGACCTGCACAACAAGTCCGGCAAGCTCATCGACCTTGTCGTCGAGGGCGAGGACACGGAGCTCGACCGCACGATCGTCGCGGCCATCTCCGACCCGCTCGTGCACATGGTCCGCAACGCGTGCGACCACGGGCTCGAGATGCCCGACGAGCGCGTGGCGAAGGGCAAGCCTGCGAACGGCACGCTCGTGCTCCGCGCCTACCACACCGGCGGCCACATCTGCATCGAGATCGCCGACGACGGCCGCGGGCTCCAGCGCGAGAAGATCCTCAAGAAGTGCGTCGAGCGCGGCCTCATCGCCCCCGAACGCAAGCACGACGAGATCCCCGACAGCGAAGTCTGGGGCTACATCATGCTTCCCGGCTTCTCGACCGCCGAGCGCATCACCGACATCTCGGGGCGCGGCGTCGGCATGGACATCGTGAAGCGCAACATCGAGGCGCTGCACGGCAAGCTCGAGATCGCGTCGACGCCCGGCAGGGGCACGACGTTCCGCATCGAGCTGCCGCTCACGACCGCGATCATCGACGGCATGGTCGTCCGCGCGAAGGGCGAGCGATTCGTCATCCCCACGCTCGCGATCGAGCGCACGTTCCGTCCCGAGCCGGGACAGATCAAGTCCGTCCTCGGACGCGGCGAGCTCGCGCTCTATCGCGGCGAGACGCTCCCCGTGCATCGCCTCGACTCGCTCTTCGGCATCGGCGACGGCGTCGGCGATCTCTCCGAGGGAATCCTCATGGCCGTGGACGCCGGCGGACGCCGCGCGTGCCTCGCCGTCGACGAGATCCTCGGGCAGCAGCAAGTCGTCATCAAGAGCCTCGGGGAGGATCGCTGGCGCTCGCGCGGCGTGAGCGGCGGCGCCATCCTCGGCGACGGTCGTGTCGCACTCATTCTCGACGTCAACGGCGTCATCTGCGAGGCGCGCGGCACCGACTGACCGCGCGCATGGAATCACTCTCATGTCGCTCTCAAGCTCCACTCACGGCAACGTTGAACTCACCGACACCAACGCGCAGAAGTTCCTCACCTTCTGTCTCGGCGAGGAGCACTACGGAATTCCGATCCTTCGCGTGCGCGAGATCATCGGGCTCATCCCGATCACCACGTTGCCGCAGACGCCGAGCTACGTGCGCGGCGTGATGAACCTTCGTGGGCGCATCATCCCGGTGATCGACCTGCGCAGCCGCTTCGGCCTCCCCGAGATCGAACCGACGAAGGAGACGTGCATCATCATCGTCGACGCCAACGACGGCGCCGGCGAGCAATCGCTGACCGGCGTGATCGTCGACACGGTGCGCGAAGTGCAGGACATCCCCGCATCGGCGATGTCGCCGAAGCCGGAGTTCGGCTGCACGGTCCCGCTCGACTACATCGAAGGCATGGGCCGCGTGCGCGACCGCGTGATCCTCCTGCTCAACGTCGTCGACGTCCTCGACAAGCGCTGCGTCGCCGGCCTCACCGAACACATCGAAGACACGGGCGCCATGCGCGCCGCCGCCTGACAGACCAGGAATCTCAACTCATGCGCTTCACCATCGGCCTCAAACTCGCACTCGGCTTCGGCACGCTCGCGGCGCTCAGCCTCGCGTCCGGACTCGTGTCCTCGTGGAATCTCTGCACGCTCCGCGCGAAGGAGCGCTACGAGCTCGAGAACATCGTGCCGTCGCTCATCGCGCTCAACGGCATCTCGCGCGGCGCCGACGTGGCGTCACGCGACCCCCGCAACGCCGACGGCTGGCCGCGCATCGACGAGACCCTGAAGTCGCTCCAGACCTACAGCCTCGAGTGGGCGCCCGACGCGCGCGCCGACCTGACGCAGCTCGAAGCTGCGATCGGCGCGATGCGCCGCGCCACGGAACCGACTACCGTCATCGCGGCGATGGACGCGGTCGACGGCGAGCTCGAGAAGCTCGGAACCCGCTTCGAGGCCGAGTGCCGCACCGCCGCCGCCGAGGCCGGGTCGCGCACGCAGACCGCGCTGTGGATCATCGCCACGTTCACGCTCAGCGGCGTCGCCGCTGCGGTCACGATCGGATGGGGCATCAGCCGACGCATCGCGCGGAACGTGAAGCAGCTCGCGTCGCGCACGACGGCGATCGCCGAGGGCGATCTCACCGGCAAGGATCTTGACACGAACGGCGGAGACGAGTTCGCACTGCTCGCCGACGCGTCGAACCAGATGTGCCAGCGCCTCCGCCAGATCGTCGGCGAAGTCGCGTCCGGCACGCGCCAGATCGATCTCGGCGCCGGCCACATCTCGAGCGCGTCGCAGTCGATCGCCGAAGGCGCCGGTCGTCAGGCCGCCGCGATCGAGCAGATCTCGGCGAGCATCAAGCAGATCACGAGCGCGACGCGCGACTCGGCGTCGAGCGCCGTCCGCGCCAGCGACCTCGCAACGGAGAGCCGCAAGAGCGCGACCGAAGGCCAGACGCAGGTCCACGAGATGGTCGAGGCCATGGGCCAGATCCGCGAGTCGAGCTCGGAGATCGGGAAGATCATCAAGCTCATCGACGAGATCGCGTTCCAGACGAACCTCCTCGCCCTCAACGCGGCCGTCGAGGCGGCCCGCGCCGGCGAGGCGGGCAAGGGCTTCGCAGTCGTCGCGGAAGAGGTCCGCAGCCTCGCGCAGCGCTCCGCCGAAGCGGCGCGCAGCACGTCGCGCATCATCGAGGAAAGCTCGGTCCGCGCCACGCGCGGCTCGCAGCTCGCGGATCGCGTCGCGCAGAGCTTCGACCGCATCACGCTGAGCACCGCGGAAGTGAGCGGCATTCTCGCGCAGATCGCGTGCTCGTCGGAAGAGCAGGCGAAGGGCGTCGAGGCGATCGCCGGCGGCGTCGGCGAGCTCAACACGGTGACGCAGTCGAGCGCCGCGAACAGCGAGGAGCTCGCGGCCACGGCCGAGGAGACCGCCGCCCAGGTCGCGTCGCTCAATCAGCTCGTGCAGCACTTCCGCACCACGGAGAGCGGCTCGAAGCCGTCGCGTCCGCAAGGCTCGGCGAAGGCCCGTCCGTCGAAGGCCGGAATGCGCAAGCCGATGGCTGCAACGCCGAGCCACGACTCGTTCGACGAGCCTGGGGCGGACTCGCGCGACTTCTCCGGGTTCTGATCGAGAGCTCCTCACGTCCTGCGCCGAGACTTCATGCTCGACATCGCCCCGAAAACGTTCCAGCGGATCGTCGACATCGCCCGCAAGCGATGGGGCATCCATCTCACGGAGCGCAAGACCGCGCTTGTCGCGAACCGGCTGACGAGCCTCCTTCGCAAGACCGGTCGCTTCGCCTCGATCGAGGACTACGTCGAGCATCTCGAGCGCGACGCGAACGAGGAGGACATGCTCGTCTTCTTCGACTCGCTGTCGACGAACGTCACGAGCTTCTTCCGCGATCCGCAGCACTTTCACTTCCTCGAGCGCGAGCTGTGGACGCCGGTCCTGCGCGGCACGATCCCCTGCGCGAATCGGCGCGTCCGCCTCTGGAGCTGCGCGTGCTCCGTGGGCTGCGAGCCCTACTCGCTCGCCATCCAGGCGCTCGAGCTCGTGCCGGACATCGCGAACTGGGACGTGCGCATCCTCGCGACCGACCTCTCGAACAAGGCGCTCGCCGCGGCCCGTCGCGGCGTGTACGCAGAGTCGACGGTCGCGCAGATGGATCCCGCGCTTCGCGAGAAGTACTTCGAGCGCGTGCGCGGCGACGACGGCTTGACGATGTATCGGGTGCGCGACGCCGTGCGAAAGCTCGTCACCATTCGACAGCTCAACCTCATGGACGAGTGGCCGTTCGCGGGGCCGTTCGACGTCGTCTTCGTTCGCAACGTGATGATCTACTTCGATCGCGAAACCCGTGAGCGACTCGTGCGTCGGCTCGCGGGATACCTGCGGCCGAACGGCGTGCTCGCCGTCGGCGGCGCGGAAACCCTGTCCGGTCTCGATGTCCCACTGCGGCCCGCGGCCGCGAGCGTGTACCTCAAGTGACACTTCCCAGCGCATCGACGCCTTCAACCGTCGGCAAGCTGCCTGATGCGGGCGACCGCATCATCGTCGGCGTCGCCGACATGGCGGTCTCGAAGGACCCGTCGAAACAGATCGTCACGTACGCGCTCGGCTCCTGCATCGGGGTGACGCTGTACGACCCGATCACCAAGGTCGGCGGCATGCTGCACCTCATGCTGCCGGAAGCGGCGCAGAGCCCCGAGAAGGCCGCGGCCAATCCCGCGATGTTCGCCGACACCGGCGTGGTGCTCCTCTTCGAGCGCGCGCTCCGGTTCGGCGCGGACCGCAAGCGACTGATCGTCTGCGCGGCGGGCGGCGCGGAAATCCTCGCGGAAGAAGGCCACTTCCGCATCGGCGCGAGAAACCGAACGATGCTTCGAAAGATCTTCTGGCAGCAGAACGTGCTGCTTCGCGCCGACGACACCGGCGGCAGTCACAGCCGCACGCTCACGCTCCACCTGAAGGACGGCAGCGTCACCGTCCGCAGCCAAGGCAAGGAAACCACGCTTTGGTCGCCGGCGGCCTAACGCCGCGTTGCCACCGACCTCTCCGACCCATTAGAGATCTCACGATGAACTGCAACGTCCTGATCGTGGATGACTCGCCGATCCTGCGATCCGCCATCGCCAAGGTCGCCCGCCTCGCCGGCGTTCCCGAAGAGCGGATCTTCTTCGCCGGCGACGGCGCGAAGGCGCTCGAAGTGCTTGAGAAGCAGTGGATCGACCTCGTGCTTCTCGACCTCAACATGCCGGTCATGGACGGCGAGGAGTTCGCGCGGCGACTTCGCGCCAACGCGGCGCTCGCCGACACGAAGGTGGTCATCGTGAGCACCGAATCCAACCAGGACCGACTCGACCGCCTGCGCGCCCTCGGCATCTCCGAGGCGCTGCGCAAGCCGTTCCAGCCCGAAGACCTCTGCCAGATTCTCGTCAAGCTGCTCGGAGCGAACCCATGCGCGAACTGACCGTCGACGCCGTCATCCGCCTCACGTGCTCCGCGCTCGAGCGGACCTGCTTCATGATGGCCCAGCCGAGCTCGAGCGACGACTCGTCGCCGCCGCTTCCGAAGGCCACGAAGTTCGTGACGATCGCCTACAGCGGACCCGAGAGCGGGACCGTGGTGCTCGCGTCGAGCGAGGGCTTCGCGCGATCGCTCGCGGCGAGCCTCGTCGGCGAGAGTCCGGACTCGCTCGATCCGTCGGCCGCCGACGACGCGCTGCGCGAGCTCTCGAACATCGTCGCGGGCTCGCTCATCAGCGAACTCGGCGGCGCCCGCTGCCCGTTCGCGCTCGGGCTTCCGGCGAGCCACTCCACGTTGCCGCCGGTCACCGGCGCCGCGGCCGCGGCCGTGCTCGACGCCGAGTCGGAGCGGCTTGAGGTCTACTGGCTGCGCGCCGCGCGCTCGCTCGCCGCCTGACGCCCCTCCCCGACTCGAATCCCGATCCGCCACCGAGGATCCGCATGTCCGCTCCAGTCCGCGTCATCATCGTCGACGACTCCGCAATCACCCGTCAGGTGATCGCGCGCGAGCTGGCGCGCAACGGCGACATCGAGGTCGTCGCGACGGCGGCGGATCCGCTTTCGGCGCGCGACGAGATTCTCGCCAAGCGCCCGGACGTCCTCATCCTCGATCTCGAGATGCCGCGCATGGACGGACTCACGTTCCTGCGCCGCGTGAACAAGTACAGCCCGATGCCGGTGATCATCTGCTCCTCGCAGACGGGCACCGGCACGGCGAAGTCGATCGAGTGCCTCGAGGCCGGCGCGTTCGACGTCGTGTGCAAGCCGTCGACGGGCATGCAGTCGGGTCCGTTCTCGGAGCAACTCCGCGAGCTCGTGCGCGCCGCCGCCCGCGCGAAGCGCCCGGCGGCTGCAACGCCGAGTTTGGCGACGCCGGCGCGTCCCGCGGCCCGGCCGAGCGGACCGCGCACCGACGCGCGGCGCGTGATCGCCATCGGATCGTCGACCGGCGGCACCGAGGCGCTCCGCACGATCCTCACCGCGTTGCCGGCGGACATGCCAGGCATCGTGATCGCCCAGCACATGCCCGAAGGGTTCACGCGGCCGTTCGCGGACCGACTGAACGGGCTCACCCAGATCGAGGTGCGCGAGGCCGCCGACGGCGACGTCGTCACGAACGGACTCGCGCTCGTCGCGAGGGGCGGACGGCATCTGAAGGTCGTGCGCGAGGGCGGCCGCCTCGTCGCCCGCGTCACCGACGGTCCGCACGTGAAGCGGCATCGGCCGAGCGTCGAAGTGCTCTTCGAGAGCGTCGCGCAGACGGTCGGTCGCGACGCGATGGCCGTGATGCTGACCGGGATGGGCGACGACGGCTGCGACGGCATGCTCTCGATGCGTCGCGCCGGCGCCTACACGGTCGCGCAGGACGAGGCGTCGTCGGTCGTCTTCGGCATGCCGAAGCGCGCGATCGAGGTCGGCGCCGCGATGGACATCGCGCCCCTCGACGCGATCGCCGCGCGGATGCGCGACTTCGCGACGAAGGTCCGCGCCGCCGCGTGAGACGGCGCGACGCGCGTCCGTGAACGACGACCCTACAGGGGCAGCCCGGTCGCGTCCGGCGCGCCGTCGATCATGTCGAGCAGGCGACGCAGGTTCGAACGCGACTCGGGCGCGCCCCAGAGGATGTCAACATCGATGCGCCAGTTGCAGCGGCGGAACTGCACCCCCTGCGTGAGGAACGGACCGTTCGTCACGACGATGGTGCAGCTCTCGAAGACGCAGTTGATGAACTGGCAGCCGGCGACGTAGACCGTCTGCGCCACGAAGGTGCGGTTCTCGTGGCGCGTCAACGGAAACGGAGTCGATGGCTGCGGCTGCTGCAACGTGGAGTTCTCGGGTGGGAAGGAGGGAGTGCCCTCTCGCCGTCAGGCGAGGTCTGGAAAAATCCGGCGAACCGTGCCCACGAGATCCTTCACGTGGCTGATGGACTCGTCCATCATCTTCTTCTCGTCCGCGTCCATCTGGATCTCGATGACCTTCTCCATGCCGTTCTTGCCGAGGACGACCGGCACGCCGACGAAGTAGCCCTTGCCCTTCTCCGTCGAGACGCCGTATTCCTTATCGCAGTACGCGGCGCACGGAATGATGCGCTTCTTGTCCTTGATGATGGCTTCAGCCATCTGCACCGAGCCCGAGGCCGGGGCGTAGTACGCGCTCGTGCCCATGAGGTTCACGATCTCGCCGCCGCCGACCTTCGCGCGCTGCACGCACGCGTCGATCTTCTCCTTCGGGAGAAGCTGGTTGATCGGGATGCCGTGCACGCTCGTGAAACGCGGAAGCGGCACCATGTCGTCGCCGTGGCCGCCGAGGAGAAGCGCGGTGATGTCCTCGATCGAGCAGCCGAGCTCCATCGCGAGGAAGGTGCGGAAGCGGGCGACGTCGAGCGCGCCGGCTTGGCCGAGGATGCGGTGCGTCGGGAAGCCCGAGGCCTTCCACGCGGTGTAGACCATCGCGTCGAGCGGATTGCTGACGATGATCATCACGGCGTTCGGCGAGTGCTTCGCGACCTCGGCGGCGACCGAACGCACGATCTGCACGTTCGTCTGGATGAGGTCGTCGCGCGACATGCCGGGCTTGCGCGGAAGGCCCGCGGTGACGATCACGACGTCGGAGTCGGCGGTGTCCTTGTAGTCGCTCGTGCCGATGACGTTCGAGTCGAAGCGTTCCATCGGACCGCAGCAGAGGAGGTCGAGGGCCTTGCCCTTCGCGACGCCGACACGGTCGGGGATGTCGAGAAGGACGATGTCTCCGAGTTCCTTGGCGGCGGCCCAGTGGGCACAAGTTGCACCGACGTTTCCGGCTCCGATGACGCTGATCTTGGCGCGACGCATGGTTGTCGAGTTCTTCTGGTTAGAGGCGTTCGAGACGACGAGGCATCCCGGTGCCGCACGAGCGCGCGGCGGGTCGGGAAAAGTCACGCAGCATAGCGATTTCTTCGGTCAGAATGGCGACGTGCGACGCCACCCGACCGCCCCGGAAACCCTTGCCGCACACGACGTTCGGCGCGTCGTCTTGGCGCTCGCGAACCTCGGCGTGCGACGACGAGCGAGTTCGCCCGCCGCCGTCGCCGCACTGGTGCGATCGCTGGGGTATGTGCAGATCGACTCGATCAACGTGCTCGATCGCGCACATCACCTGATCCTCTCGACGCGGCTGCGCGACTACGCGCCGCGGCATCTCGCGCACAACCTCGAACGCTCGCGCTCGCTCTTCGAGCATTGGACGCATGACGCGTCGGCGATCCCGATCGAGTGGTATCCGCACTGGACTCATCGTTTCAGCCGACACGCGATGACCGCGTCGCGCCGCGCCTGGTGGAACGAGCGCTTCGGCGGCAAGCCCGACGCGATCCTCGCACGCACGCTCGAACGGGTGCGCGCCGAAGGCCCGCTGCGCGCCCGCGACTTCGAGCCGCCCGAGACGCACCGCGCGGGCGGCTGGTGGACGTGGCATCCCGAGAAGGCGGCGCTCGAGCACCTCTGGCGCATCGGCTCGCTTGCGATCGCGCGGCGCGAGGGATTCGAGAAGGTCTATGACCTCGCCGAGCGCGTGCATCCGGAGCGAGCCGGGACGGACGCGAGCGCGGCGGCCGAGCACCACAACTGGGCGTGCCGCGAAGCGATGGCGCGTCTCGGCGTTGCGACGCCCAAGGAGATCGCCGCGTTCTTCAACGCGATCTCGATCGCCGACGCGCGGGCGTGGTCCGACGCCGCGGTGCGGCGCGGCGAACTGCTCGAGGTGCGCGTCGCGCCCGCGAACGGCGGCGCGCCGGTGCGTGCGGTGGCGATCCCCGAGTGGCGGCGCTTCGCGCGCGAGATTGACGACGGCGCCGTCGCCGCCCTCTGCCCGTTCGATCCGGTCGTGCGCGACCGCGCGCGGCTCGAGCGTCTCTTCGGCTTCACGTATCGCTTCGAGGCGTTCGTTCCCGCGGCGAAGCGGGCGTACGGCTACTACGTGCTGCCGATACTCCGCGGCGACCGCTTCGTGGGCCGCGTCGACCCGAAGTTCGATCGCGAGCGCGGCGTCCTCACGATCCGCGGGCCGTGGTGGGAAGCGGACGTCGCGCGCGAGCCGGCTGCAACGCGGAAGCGCGTCCTCGCGACCGCGCTCGACACGCTTGCCGAGAATGTCGGCGCCGCCTCGTGGGAACTCGTGCGCAGTTAGCAGCCCGTGGCGAAAGTCGACCGAGCTGCGAACGCCACGGGCTGCTAGCGGCTTCGCAGCTTGCGATCCCAGTCCTCGATCGCGGCCTTGAGCGGGGCGAGCTCCGCCGTGAAGTGCGCGGCTCGGCCGACCGACGGATCGCGGAACTCGCGGAAGCCCTTGGCCGACGGCACGATCGTCGAGCGTTCGCCGTCGACGCCGATCGCGTCGGCGGCGAGGCACGCGTCGTCCCAGCCAAGGCCGGCGGCGTCGAGCACGCGACCGAGCTGCGCCCGCGGATCGGCGAGCAGGTCCTCGAGACGCACGTGCACGATGCGGCCCGGGTAGGTCGCGTTCCAGTGCTCCATCATCCAGCGCTGCGCGGCGATCATGCGGCCGATCGACTCGAGGTCGCCGCTCCACGGCATGCCGGCGTTCGTGAGCTGCTCGAAGCAGGCGAGCCCGAGGTCCATCGGGTCACGCTCGATGTGCACGATCGTGGCCTCGGGGAACGCCATCGCGATGAGCCCGAGGTGCATCCAGTTCGAGAGGTGGCGATCGACGAGCCGATCGGCCTGCCCCGCAAACTCGTCGCTCGCCGCGAGGTACGAGTTGACGACGCCGTCGATGCGGCGCACGTCGAACGTGCGCAGGATGGCGGGATACGAGTTGTCGGCGGAGAGCGGATCCTGCCACGAGCGCACGAGGCCCGGCAACACGGAGAACTCCGGTCCCGAGGCGGCGCGCGGATGCGCGCCGATGAGGCGATCGAGGATCGCGATGCCCGAGCGGGCGAGGCCAGCGAGGAAGATCGGGCGGCGCGTGAGCACCGTCGGCTTCACGAGCGTCTTCACCGTTGCAGGCGTGAAGAAGTCGCGGATCGCGCGGAGACGGGAGGCGAAGAGGTCGGAATCGAAGGGGACGCGGCCGACAGACCGCGAGGCGACGGTTTCGGCGAACGATTCGGCGTAGCGGCCGTTCGCGTCGAGCACCTGGGCAAGGCGCTGGCGGAGCTGCGCCATCAGGCCCGGCGGCGGGGACATGGCGATGGCGTCGCGGAGGTCGAGTTGGGCTCCCGCAACGTCGCGGAGGTCGGCCTTGCACTTTGCCCGAATGTGCAGCGCGAGAGCGGTCGATGCCTCAGCCACGAGGGCGAGCGCATCGGTGGGCTTGCCGTCTCGACGAAGGGCCTCGGCGCGGAGGAACCGGGCGTCGGGATGGTCGGGTCGACGGTCGAGCGCGTCCTTGAAGAAGTCCGCAGCCTCGGCGTGACGACCCTGGCGAAGACGCAAGTGCCCGCGCGCCGCCGCGATCTCGGCGTCGTGCGGAAGGAGGAACCACGCGCGCGACAGGCACGAGTCGGCGTCCTTCAGGCGACCTTGCATCGTGCGCACGCGACCGAGGAGCCACCACCCGCGAGGATCCTGCGGCGCTTCCTGCGTCACGCGGAGCGCGATCGGCTCCGCCGTGGCGGTGTCGGATGCGGCGATCGCGCGGAGCGCGGTCTCGAGAAGTGCCGTCGGCGACGGCGGTGGCGTGGCGCTTCCGCCTGTGAATCGGGTCATGGCCGGATGTATACACGATGCGCCGCGGCGGCCGTGCGGGCGGCGCCCCGGCCCGTCGCGCGGGAAGACCCGCCGCGCCCGACCGTGTGTCGGGCCTGCGGCAAAAATGAACGAGACCAGCACCGGGTGCCGGTCTCGTCAGTGCGCGAGAAAGGACTCGAACCTTCGACCTCACCCTTATCAGGGGTGTGCTCTAGCCAGCTGAGCTACTCGCGCGAGGCAGCGAGGCACAGGCCGACGCAACGGCCGGTGCCCGCGAAGGATCGGAGAGGGTAGCAGAAGGCCCAGCGGCTGCCAAGCGGTGGGATGGTGCGCAGTGGTCTGGCCACGTCGCGGGTGTCGCTCAGGAGCCGACCAACTGGCCCGTTACCGGCTCCACCAGGTCCTTGATGGCGACGACGCCGGTCGCGCGGCCGGTCGTCGCGTCGCCGACGAGGGCCAGGCGGACCCGCCGGCCGCGCATCGCGCGAAGCGCCGTCAGCGTCGACTCGGCCGGCTTGAAGAACATCGGCTTCGCCATGAGCGCCGACGTCAGGGCGGTCGGCTGGAGGATCGCGTCCAGTGCGGTCAGGACTCCGACCACGCGCCCGGTCGCGTCGACCACGGGGAGGCGACTCACGAACGCCCTCCGCAGGATGGCCGCGCGCTCGTCGCCGCGGGCCTCGAGCGGCACGGTCGCCACCTTCGCCCAGGGCGTCATCTCCCCTTCGACCGTCCGACCGCGGAGCGTGAGCGCCCGCTCGGCGAGACCGGTCTGCGACTCGCTCAGGACGCCCCCGCGCACGCCTTCCTTGATCAGTCGGTTGATGCGCTGGCGCGGTTCGTCGAGGTCGCGCGGCGGGGCGCCGCCGAGTACGCGGCGCACGAGCCCGCCGATCGCGACGACCGTCGGCACGAGGAGCGTGGCGGTGAGAAGCCATCGCCACGCGCGGAGATACGCGGCGAACGCATACGTCCAACGGTTCGCATGGGTCCGGAAGAGGTCCTTCGGAAGCGTTTCACCGAGGATGAACGTGAGGGGAAGCAGCAACGCGGTGTTGATGACGACCGCCGCGAGCGGGCCCACCGCGTAGAGCTCGAGCACCGCCGCGATGCCGATGCCGGAGATGTAGTGCGCGATGTTGTTGCCGACGAGCAACGTGGAGATGACGCGATCGGGGCGACGAAGCTCGCGGTCGAGCAGCAACGCGGAGCGCTCGCGCCGACCGACGCGCACGCTGAGCCCGATCCGATTGAGCGTGTACACGCCGATCTCGATGCCCGAGAAGAGCGCGCTCAGGCCGACGCCGAGCAGGGCGAGCCCGATCCAAAGGAGAAGTTCGAGCGTCACGACGCTTCCCCTTCCCCGCCGCGATCTTCCTCGAGCCGCACGCGCACGCGACGCACGCGCATGCCGACGACATCCTCCACTTCGAGCCGCAGGTTCGCGAGCGTGACGACGTCGCCCTTCACGGCCGGACGTCCGAGGCGCTCGAGCACCAGTCCGCCGAGCGTGCTCGCGCTCGTCGTCGCGAGCTCGGAGCCGAACGCGTCGGCCCAGCGTTTCAGGTTCATGTCGCCGGCGACGATCCACGCGCCCGCCGCAACCTGCGTCGGCGGCGCCTCGGGCACCTCTTCGGGGCTCACGATGTCGCCGACGACCTCCTCGACACAATCCTCCATCGCCACGACGCCGGCCGTGCCGCCGTACTCGTCGACCACGATCGCGAGATCGGAGCGCGACGCGCGACACGACTCGAGGAGCTGCTCCGCCGTCGCGAGGTCGGGCACGAAACGCGGAGTGCGCACGTGGTCGAGGAGCGGCGCCGCGGCGCCGCGGGTGTCGAGGAGATAGCGTTTCACCTGGAGGAAGCCGACGACGTCGTCGATGCCCTTCCCCATGACCGGCAAGCGCGTGAGCCGGCGCGTCGCCGCAAGCTCGGCGACTTCGCCGCGCGTGGCGGAGGCGTCGATCCACGCCATGTCGACGCGCGGCGTCATTACGTCGCGCACGCGAAGCGATCGCAGCGCGAACACGCCGCGCAGGATGCGCTGCTCGTCGGCATCGATCACGCCGGCCACGCCCGATTGGGCGAGCAGCGCCTCGAGCTCCTCGGCCGAGAGGCGCGGCGGCGCCTCGCCCGGCGACGTGAGCCGCGAGAGCGGTGCAACGACGAGTCGGTCGAGCGAGCGTCGGATCGGTCGGATCGCGCGGTGCACGAGGGCCAGCGGCGGCGCGATGAGCTGCGTCGCCCGAAGGCGCAGGCTGTCGGCGAGAAGCTTGGGCACGACCTCGCCGCCGAGGACGACGATGAGGAGCGTGGCGGCGCCGTAGAGGACGCTCGCGAGCGGGCCGAACGACGCCTTCGCGAGGACGACCGAGCAGATCACGAAGTAGACCGTGTTCACGGTCATGTTCGAGAGAAGGATAGTGATGAGGAGTTGGCGCTCGTCCGAGAGGAGGCCGTCCACCGCGCGTGCCGTCGCCGGCGCCGTCTTGCGCAGCGCCGCACGGTCCGCGGCGCTCAGGCCGAAGAGCGCGGTCTCCGACGACGAGAAAAACGCGCTCGCGATGATGAGCGGCGGCACGAGCGAGGCAAGCGCTATTTCGGCGGGGCCGAACTCCATGCGTCCCCTATCGATCGGCTATCCGCTCGAGAATCCGTTCGACGTAACGCAACGCCGCGAGATCCTGTCGTGCGGCCTGGGCTTCGGCGGGCGTCGAGATCGGCGCGTCGAGCCGCGCCGCGAGCGCCGCGAGCAGGTCGACGCGCCGGGCGTCGGCCTCGGACCGCACCTCCGCGATCCGCGCCTCGTCGCGCGCCGCGATCGCCTCGTCGAGCGCCTCGCGCGTCTCCATCATCTCCATCAGGAAGGCCGGCGCGAGCGCGTCGCCCGGAAGCGGACGCGAGCCGGCCAGCGCGAGAAGCGCTTCCGCGCGCAGCAACGGGGACTGCAGCGTCCGGAAGGCCGCGTTGATCTCGGCGGAGCGTCGCGACGCTTCGGCTTGGCGAACGGGGTCGGTGCCCGCGCGATCGGGATGGCACTCGGCGAGCAGGCGAACGAGTCGCGGCCGAAGGGCTGCAACGTCGAGCGAGAAGGACCGCGCGATGCCGAACGTGGCGAACGGATCGCTCACGCCGCCGTCATTCGCTGGTTGCGACACGATCGATCTCCTCGACGCACGTGAGGCCCTGCGCGACGAGCTGGTAGCCGTACTGCTGCAGGCTCATGAAGAGCCCCTGCGAGAGCACGCTGCGGATCTCGGAGATCGTCGGCTTCTTGAGGACGACGTCGCGAAGCTGATCGTTGAACTCGAGCAGTTCGAAGAGCGCGCGACGACCGACGAATCCGGTGCCGAGGCACATCGTGCACGCCTGCGGCGAGTAGATGCGCGCCACGCCTTCGATCGAGCGCCCCATGCGCATCGTCTGCGCCGGCGTCGGCACGATCCCCTTCTTGCAGTTGTCGCAGAGGAGCCGGATGAGGCGCTGCGCGATGATGAGGTTGATGGCGTTCGCGACGAGGTACGACTCGACGCCGAGATCGAGCAGTCGGAAGATCGCGCCGATCGAGTCCTTCGAGTGCACCGTCGAATAGACGAGGTGGCCGGTCATCGCGGCCTGCATCGCGACGTTCGCCGTCTCGATGTCGCGGATCTCGCCGACGAAGATCACGTCGGGATCCTGGCGCAGCACGCTGCGCAGGATCGTCGCGAACGTGTGCCCCTGCTTGTGGTCGATCGGGATCTGCGTGCAGCCCTCGAGGTGATACTCGACCGGGTCCTCGATCGTGATCGCGTTGCGCTGCTCGACGTCGATCTCGCGGAGGCACGAGTAGAGCGAGGTCGTCTTGCCCGAGCCGGTCGGGCCGCACGCGAGCAGCATGCCTGCGTCTTTCGTCGCGATGAGGCGCAGCCGCTCGTACATCCAGGGCACGAGACCGAGCTCGTGCAGGCGGCTCGGCGCGTTGGCGCTGTCGAGCACGCGGATGACAAGCTTCTGGCCGTGCACGCTCGGCGTGAGGCTCACGCGATAGTCGACGCGTCGCCCCTTCACCGACACGGAGAAGTGGCCGTCCTGCACGATCGCCTTCTGCGTCGTATCGATCTGGCAGAGGATCTTCACCACGCCTAACACACGCTTCGAGATCTGCGGCGCGAGCTCGACGGCGGTCACCATGAAGCCGTCGACGCGCAGGCGCACGACCGCGCGGTCGACGCGCTGCTCCATGTGGAGGTCCGTCGCGCGCGAGCGGAAGCATGCGAGAAGGAGCAGCCGGAAGATGCGGATGGACTCGCCCGCGTCCTCGTCGCGGCCGGCCTCGACCCCCGAGCTCGTCGCGCCGTGCACGGTCACGCCGCGCGAGTCGACGAGCGCGATCTCGTGCTCGCTGAACGGCTTCTCGTGCGCCGAGTCGATGATCTCGCGGAGCTTCCGTTCGTAGTCGGTCTGCACGTTGCCGGCGGCGACCTCGGAGAGATCGACGTCGATCGTCTGCTGGTTGTACGCGCGCTTGCGGGCCATCTCCGCGACGGCGGAGTAGTCGGGCGTCTGCCGCTTCGGGGTCGCCGCGTCTTCAGGGGAGATGTAGCGGATCTCGAGCGCGCCGGCCTTGACGATGTCACCGTGTTTCAGCTTCGCTTCCGCGACCCTGTTGCCGTTGACCTTCGTGCCGTTGCGACTCCCGAGATCGCGGAGCCGCCAGCCCTCGCCGTAGCGCTCGATGATCGCGTGGTTGCGGGAGAGGCCGTCGTCCGCCGACTGAATCGTGTTGTCGGGAAGTCGACCGATCGAAACCGGCGAGTCCTCGAGTTCGATCCGCTTGTTGCCCTGCGGCGACTTGATCTCAAGAAACGGCATGCGGTGTCGAGTTTACTGGAACGAAAAGCGGCGACCGAACGTCGGTCGCCGCTTGGTCATGTTCATACGTTGTCGAGCGGTGAACCATCGGCTGAAACGCCGAAGGTTGTTACGCGCGGCGGTCGCCCATCGGGGTCGCCCATCGGGGTCACCGATCGGGGGACGCAGGGAATCACCAGCCGTCGTCGTCGCGACGCTTGCGATCACCCTTGAAGCCGCGATCGCGATCGCCACGGCCGGGCTTGCCACCAAAGCCGCCCTTGCCGCCGAAGCCGCCACCACCGCCACCGCCGCCGCCACCACCACCGCCGCGACCATAGCCGCCGCCGTCGCGCGGGCCACCGCCGCCGCCGCCACCACCACCGAAGCCGCCACCGGGGCGCGGAGCCTTCGGCTGCGCCTCGTTCACGACGAGCGGGCGACCTTCGAGGTCCTTGCCGTTCATGCCAGCGATCGCGGCCGCGCCTGCTTCCTTACTTCCCATCGTGACGAAGCCGAAGCCGCGCGAGCGACCGGTTTCGCGATCGGTGCCGATGAACACATCGAGCACCTCGCCGTACGCGCTGAAGGCCTCACGAAGGGCAGCATCAGTCGTGCGGTAACTCAGATTGCCAACATAAAGCTTGAACACGAAGTCGTCCTTTCCGGCCCGAGCAGAAGACGACTCCGTCGCACGTTCATCTGCCGATGCCTCACCATACCTGAGCCAATCCCGAGCCAATCCCCGAGACAATCCCGAGATTGGCAGCCACTGCGAAGCGCGCTGGCATTCGCTCGATCCTCGCGCGATGCGAGGGCGAGTTGGCCCGGAGTGTAGCGAGGCCCGGAGAGGTGCGGAAGGCAGTCGCGCAGCAAGACGCCGCGAGCCGCGTCGGCTCGTTGGTCAGGATCCGAGGCGGGCAGCGCGCGTGCGGCGCGTCACCCTGCCGCGGGAGTTGGGGGCGGCGAACTGCCGTCGCCACTGGGGCGCTTCGGCGTCGCGAGCTTGGTGGCCTTCGGGCGAGCGGGCGTCGCGGGCGCGGGTGCCGGGGTCGCCGGGGTGGCCGCGGATGCGGTTCGAGCGACCGGCGCGGCGGCAGGCCGGGCGACGGGCCGCGAGTCTGAAGCCGCCGGACGAAGCGGCGCGGCGGCGGGCTTCGGCGTTGCCGACGGAGGGACTGGACGCGCGGGCGTCGGCGCCGAGGCGGGCGCTTGCGGCGAGCTGGCGGCCGATCCCGTTGCGGGCCCCCCGCTCGACGGAGCCGGACCCGAACCGCCCGTCGCGGAGCGTCGCGGGTTGCGGGTCACGCGACCGCGCGGGTCACCCACGCGATACATGCGCGGACCGAACGGCCCGTTGCGCACGAGATCGGCCTTCGAGATGGGTTCCGGGGCGCCCGACTTCTTCTTCTTCACCGCTTCATTGACGACGAGCGTTCGGCCCATGAGCCGCTTGCCCTGCATCGCCTTGACCGCGGCGCGGCCGAGTTCCGGATCGCGAATCATGACGATGCCGAAGCCCTTCGCTCGGTTCGTCTTGGGATCGAGGGGGATGACGAGGTCTTCGATCGGCGCGTACACCGCGAAAAGCTCGCGGAGCTGCTCGACCTTCACCTTGTAATCCAGATTGCCGACGTAGATCTTGAACATGAGCGCGGAGTCCCGAACGACTACTCCCCCATACGAGACGCCCCAGCACGCATTGACCTGCCTGACCGATCAGCGAGAGCACTGCGAGGTCACGGTGACGTCACCAATGGCGACTGCTCCATGAGGCAAGCGCCGTGCTCTGACTAACTCCCGCCAACGATCGCGGAAGGTTCTGTAAACGCGATGCGACAGGCGGTCAAACCGCCCCCTCTCTGACGGACCGCCGGTCGCACGAGGACAGACTACCGAAGTTCGCACGTCGCGTGGCGGCGCGAACGGCGAGAAGTGACGAATTCGCCGGACCGACGAACGTCGGAGAATCTTTCAGGTTGACGCTCGGATCGTCTTCACGAACGGCGAACGGGCGTGTCGTCGTCGTCGAGCAGCATGCGCTTCGGCGGCGTGTCGAGATCCTCGAACTGATCCCGCTTGGCCGCCCAGATGAAGGCGAGGACGGCGGCGACCGCCACGACGAGCGCGACCGGGAGTGCGATGAAGATCCCTTCCATCAGCGGCCATCCTTCCGCGAGTGCCCTGCGTCCGCGCCGACGCGCGGCGTCACGTCGAACCGGGGCATGCCGAGCGCGATCGCGAGCACGGTCAGACTTGAGACCGGCATGAGGATCGCGGCCACCAGGGGATTGACGAGTCCGAAGAACGCCAACGCTCCGCCTGCGACGTTGTACGCGACGCTGACGACGAGGTTGACGCGAATGGCGCGCAGCGTGCGACGCGAACCGTCGAGCAGCCGCTCGAGCGGCGCGAGTCCGGGCCGCGCCAGGCAGGCGTCGGCGACGTGCATTGCCGACTGGGCGCCGTTGCGCACGGCGACGCCGACGTCCGCGGCCGCCATCGCCGCGAGATCGTTCACGCCGTCGCCGACCATGACGACGGGCGACGCGAGGCCGCGATCGCGCACGAACGCGACCTTGCCTTCCGGAGAGACGCCGCCTGCAACGTCGTCGTCGCGCAGGCCGACCGCGCGGGCCACCGCTCGCGCGACGGCGACGTGATCGCCCGAGCACATCGTGACGCGCCAGCCCATCGCGCGCAGCTCGTCGATCGTGGCGCGTGCCTCGGGACGGATCGGGTCGCCGACCGCCATCACGCACGACCACTCCGCGTTGCAGCCGACGAACACGGGGCTCTCGCCCCGGCCGAGGATCCGCGCGGCGGCGGCCGACGCCCACGCCGGCGCGGGCCCGCAGGCTTCGGCAATGAACCCCTCGTTGCCGACGCGTACCACGATCGGCCCGTGCGCGTCGCCTTCGACGCGGCCTTCGATGCCGCGGCCGGCGACCTCGCGCACGTCCGCGGGGGCCGGAAGCGCGCGAAGCGCCTCGGCTGCAACGTCGAGCGCGTGCTGCACGATCGCGGTCGCGATCGGATGGGCGCTCGTCCGCTCGACGCATGCGGCGAGAACGGCGCCGAAGCGGTCGCCGTCGATCTCGGTCACGGCGATGCGGCCTTCGGTGATCGTGCCGGTCTTGTCGAGGACGACGGTGCCGGGCGTCGCGAGACGCTCGAGGACGTCGCCGCCCTTGACGAGCACGCCGACCCGCGCGGCCTTGCCGATGGCCGCGACCACCGCAAGCGGGGTCGCGAGGCCGAGCGCGCACGGACACGTGACGACGAGAAGCGCGACCGTGCGACCGATCGCGACCGAGTGCCCGAGCGGCCAGGTCCACCAGAGCGTGAACGCGGCGGCGACGAGGACCCCCAGGAGGAACCAACCCGCGATGCGATCGGTGAGCTCGACGATCGGCGGCCTCCGGCTCGCCGCTTCCGTCACCATCGCGAGAAGCCGTCCGGCGCGCGTCTGCGCGCCTGCAACGCGGACAAGCACGCTGACCGGTCGGTCGACCGTGCGCGTGCCGGCCCAGACGTCGGCGCCGTCGGCGATCGATTGCGGCCGCGACTCGCCGGTGAGAAGCGACAGGTCAAATCGCGCCGGAGCGTCGAGGAGCGTGCCGTCGCAGGGGATCACTTCCCCGGCCGGAACGTCCACGACATCCCCCGGTGCGAGCGACTCGACCGGAACCTCGTCGACCGAGCCTTCGGCTCCGCGGCGACGCGCGACCGACGGCACAAGCGACGTGATGAGTTCGACCTGCTGCCGCGCTCGACGTTGCTGCCGATACTGCACGAAGCGCCCAACGAGGAGCAGGAAGACGAGCATCGTCGCCGACTCGCAATAGATCGAGCCTTCGCCGAGGATCGTGTTGACGAGCCCGCTCGCCACGGCGCCGAAGATGCCGGTCGCGACGGGAATGTCGATGTGCGGCGTCCGCGTGCGGATGGCCGCGATGGCGTTCGCGAAGAAGACGCGCCCGGGACCGACGAGCGCGAGGATGGCGATGCCGACCGAGATCCACTGGAAGAAGAGCCGATACGCCGGCGCCATCGTCGCGAAGTAGCCGCTGTAGAGCGCGAACGCGACGGCCATCGAATTGCTCGCGAGGACGGCGGCGACGCCGATGCGCACGAGCCACGCGCGATCGACGCCGCGTTCCTTGCGCTGCGCCGCAGGATCGAGCGGGGCGAGCAACTGGTAGCCGAGGCGATCGAAGCGTCGGGCAACCTCGCTCAAGGCGAGCGCCGCGGGATCCCAGTCGACGAACACCGCGTTGCGGCTCAGGTCGACGCGCACCGCCACGAGCCCCGGCGTGATCTTCGGCAGCGATTCGAGGAGCCACACGCACGCGCCGCAGTGCAGGCCGTCGATGCGGAGCTCCGTGTGCGAACGTTCGGGCGTGATCGCCCGCGCGTACTTCTCGAGGAAGATCGGCTGGTCGAAGTGGCCGAACTTCCGGTTCGTGACCGTGGCCGAACGGCGCTCGCGCGCCTCATGGTCGCGGGCGGCGAGGTCGTAGTAGCGCTCGAGTCCGCACGCATGCAGTGAGTGCCACACGGCCTTGCAGCCTTCGCAGCAGAACTGCTGCTCGTGTCCCTGCTCGACGAGGCCGGGCGGAACCGGCAGGCCGCAGTGCGAGCAGTCGCACCGCTTCGCGGGGACGGATCGCGTGTTCGTGACGTCCGAGGTGATGGTCATCGTGTCCTCGATCAGGGTTTCGCGTCGCGCGCCTCTTCGGCGGCGCGTGCGGCCTCGTCCTCGCGGCAACACGCGGGAATCTCGTTCTCGGCCGCGTCGACGCGCCCGAGCGCTGTCTCTTCGTCGCTCGCGGAATCCGAGGAGTCGGCGATGCGGGTCGTCGTGAAGGCCGCCACCTGCGACGCGAGCGGCCCGCGAACGAGCGCGACGTGCAGGCCGGCCGCGACCATGACGGTGCCGGCGATGATGGGAAGCGCGCGACCGAGCCTGCCGGCTGCAACGCGGACCCCAGCGGCGACGGCGGCGAGCGCGGGAACGGTGCCCATCCAGAAGGCAGCCATGACGAGCGCGCCGGCGAGCGGGCCCCCCGCACCGGCGGCGACGGCCGCGAATGCATAGAGCCAGCCGCACGGGAGAAGCGGCGTCACCAGGCCGATGACGAGCGCGCGCCGCAACGGCGAGAGATCGAAGGCGCGGCGATGGACCCCGCGGACGATCGTGAGGAGGAACCCGGGCACGGGCATGCGCGGCATGCGCGCGCCGGACATCCGGAAGAGCGTGGCGGCGCCGACGAGGGCGATCGTCAGGCCCGCGAGGAGGCTCGCGATGCGCTGCACGCCGACGAGTCCGCCGCCGAGGTTGAGCGCGGCGCCGAGCGCGCCGGCGATGGCGCCGAGCGCGACGTAGGAGAGAAGGCGGCCACCGTGGTACGCGGTCTGCGTTGCAGCCAGGGACGGGCGCTTCTCGTCGCCGAAGCCGGCCGTGAAGGCCACGAGCGCCCCGCACATGCCGGCGCAGTGCAGGCTTCCGAGGACGCTTGCCAGCAACGTGGTGCCGGCGAGGAGGATCGCGGGATTCGTGGGCGTCATGGCCAGACTCGCTGCGTGCCGCTCAGTTCGTGCGCTTCGCGAATTCGATGGTCCGTCGGAAGCTGTCGGTGTAGCGCTGCTCGCCGCGCTCGACGTCGACCCGGAACTCCCACTGCCCCGCGAGCTTCAGCGGAACGTCGCCGGCGAATTGGCCTTCGCGCTCGCGGCCGAGGTCGAAGCTCACGCGCATGTCCGCGTTGCGGATCGGGATCGCCTGGACGTGCACGGACTCGACCGGAATCGGAATCCCGTGCTTGTCCTTGATCGAGAGGTTGAGGCGCGGATGTCCGTTCTCGCCCGGGCCGAGATCGGGCGACACGACCCACCCGAGCTTCTCGTTCGCCGCGAGCTGCTCCTGCACCTCGCTCCAGTGCTTGCCCTGCTCGTAGTAGTCGGGCTCGACGCCCAGCGAATGCCCGCGCACGGCGAGCGTGACGGTGAGGAACGCGGTCACGACGGAACCGCCGAGCAGCAACACGGGAACGAACATCCAACGATCGCGAATGAGATTCATGGCTACTTCTTGCCGTTGGCGAATGGACCGATGATCGAGAAGGACTGCGTCTCGTCGTACGACTTGCCGTCCGCAACGCGGAGCGCCACGGACCGGCGGCCGTTCGAGAAGTCGCTCGGCTGCGAGAGAATGTGAAGCGTGGCGACGGCGTTCGAGTGCGGCTGCACGTCGAGCGTGACGGGCTCGCGCAGTTGCGTGCCGTCGACGCCGACGATCGAATACGTCCGGACGTCGGAGGTGCGGTTGTCGACGCGCACGCGGAGGAGGTTCGTGACGCCGCCGTCGGCGGCCACCGTGTAGGGCGTGCCCTCCGCGCGGAGCTGCACGACCATCGCATCCTTGCGGGTGAGGAGGATCGCCAGGAACGCGCTGATCGCGAGCGCGAGGATCGTGGGGTACACGATCACGCGGAGCCGGAATCGCTTGCGCGGCGTGCGCTCGAGCCGATTCTGCGACGAGTAGCGGATGAGGCCCGTCGGCCGGCCGAGCTTCGTCATCACGGCGTCGCAGGCATCGATGCACTGGGCGCAGTGGATGCACTCGAGCTGAAGGCCGTCGCGGATGTCGATACCGGTCGGGCACGTCTGCACGCAGAGCGTGCAGTCGACGCAGTCCGAGCGACGATCGTCGAGGGCGACGCGCTCGTCGGCGTCCTTCGGCTTCCGCTTCATGCGCGGCTCGCCGCGCACCTTGTCGTACCCCACGATGATCGAGTCGCGGTCGAGGAGGACGGACTGGAATCGGCCGTACGGACAGACGAGGGTGCAGAGCTGCTCGCGGTAGAAGCAGAAGTCGAACATCATCAGGCCGGTCACGAACGCGAACGTGATGAACGCGGTCGGATGCTGAAACGGAGAGCCGAACGTCCACTCGACGAGGCGATCGGTGCCGACGAAGTACGCGAGGAACGTGTTCGCGAGGTGAGCGCTCACGACGAGGAACACCGCATACATCGCGACGCGCCGCCAGCCCGCGACCGACGCCTTCGCGTTGCCGTACGCCTTGCCGAGGAAGAACCGCTCGATCGGGCGGTAGACGAACTCCATGTACACCGTCTGCGGACACGCCCAACCGCACCACACACGGCCGAAGAGCGCGGTCAGGAGGAAGATCCCGACGAAGAGGCTGATCATGAGAAGCGCGAGGAGCAGCGTGTCGGTCGGACGGAAGATCCCGCCGAGAATCACGAAGCGGCGCGTCATGATGTCGAGCAGGATCGGCGGCTCGCCGTTGATGCGCAGCCACGGAATGGCCGCGAACACGACGATCAGGATCCACGCCACGATGCGGCGGCGTTGCCAATGGGTGCCAGGCGAGACCTTCGGCTGAAGCCATCGGCGCGAGCCGTCGGGGTTGAGCGTCGAGAGGACGCGCCCTTCGGGCTTGGCGAACGGCCCCTCCTCACGCGCCGGCGGAGCGCCGGCCGTGGCCTGCGCGCGCAACTCGTGCGTGAACTGCGGGAGCGAGATGCTGATGGGCTGGGCCTGGGACATGGGTCAATGCTCGAGCGGATCGAGCCGCTGTCACTTCGTCGGCGCCGCCGAACCACTCGGCGTTGCAGGCGCCTCGACCTTGGGCCAAGGCTCGATCACGGAGCCTTGTGCCTCCTTCGCGCTTCCCGGTTTCGTGCCGCGCAGGTTTGCGACGTACGACGCGAGAAGAAGGACCTGCTGCTTCGAGAATCGCTTGCCCCATTCGGGCATGCCCTTGCCCGGCACGCCGTTCGTGATGACGCGGAAGATGTCCTCCGGGGTCTTCACGTTGATGTAGGCGTCGTCGGTGAGATTGGGGCCGGTGAGGCCGCCGCCCTCGGGACCGTGGCACGTCGCGCAGTTGCCCTTGAAGAGCGCCGCGCCGCCCATGCGAAGCTCCGGGCGCTCGACGAGCGTCAGGATCGTGGGCGTGTCGGCCTCGACGTCGCCGAGCTGCGCCGCGAGGATCGCGCCGTACTCGCCGACCTCGGCTTCATAGTTGTCGTTGAGCGAGGACCCGACACCGAGGTGATAGAAGAAGAAGTACGGACCTGCCGCGAGGATCGTGAGCCAGAAGATCGACGTCCACCAGAACGGCATGGGGTTGTCGTACTCGCGGATCCCGTCGTAGTTGGACGAAAGGAGCACGGGTTCGCGCGGCGCGGTCGGAGTTGGCGTTTGGTTAGCCATTGGACTTTTCCTGCGACTGACGGATTCGAGGTTCCACGGGATTCACGTCATCGAGCGGCATGCGGGCGTCGCGCGCCCAGCGGCCGTTCCTGCCTGCAACGTAGAGCCAGATCAGGATTCCGATGAAGAGCGAGAAGAAGAAGAGAAGCGAGACGACAGCGGGGATCGAGGTCTCCGCGAGGATGAGCGCGTGCATGTCACTCACCTCCCCTGTCGCTCGGCACGCCGACCGGGCCTTCGGTCGGTCGCGCGCTCGTGGCGGTCGGGCTCGGCATGCCGGCGATCGCCGGTTCCGCCGCCGGAACCGCGACGGGCTTGTTGAGGTCGGTGCCGAGTCGCATGAGGTACGCGATGAGCGCGATCGCCTGACGATCTTCGACACCGGTCGGGCCGGTCTCGGCCGCGAGCTTCGCGGCGATCTCCTTGGCCTGCGCCCGCGCGAGCTCCTCGGCGTTGGCGACGTCGGCATCGGTGTACGGAACGCCGAGCGCCTTGAGCGCCTGCACCGAGGCGCCGATCTTCCCGAAGTTCAACTCCTTCGCGAGGAGATGCGGGTACGGCGGCATGATCGAGCCGGGGCTCGTGTCGGTCGGCAGCGCGAAGTGACGCCAGTGCCAGAGCGGTGACGACTTCGTCGTGCCGATGCGGGCGAGATCCGGACCGATGCGGCGCGAGCCCCAGAGGAACGGGTGGTCGTAGACGAACTCGCCGGCCTTCGAATACTCGCCGTAGCGCTCGGTCTCGGCGCGCATCGGGCGGATCATCTGCGAGTGGCAGTTGACGCAGCCTTCGGAGACGTAGATGTCGCGGCCGGCGCACTCGAGCGGCGTGAGCGGCGTGACCGTCGCGATCGTGGCGATGTCCGAGCGACGCGTGAACATCGGGATGATCTCGAAGAGCGACGCGCTGATGACGCCGATGCCGACCATCACCGTGAAGACGAGCGGAAGCCCTTCCCACGTGCGGTGCCAACGGAGTTGCGCGAAGACGTCGAGCTTGCGCGCGAAGTTCGTGACCGAACCCTGGGGCAGCTTGGACGGCGGAAGCGGCGGTTCACGGAAGCCTGCCGTGAGCGGCGCGGCCTCATGCACCGGCACGTCGTAGACGGCGGGGCGGCGCATCCAGGTCATGATCACGTTCACGAGGCAGAGGACCGCGCCGACGAGGTAGAGCGTGCCGCCGAGGACGCGAATCCAATAGAACGGGATGAGGATCGTGAGCGTCTCGATGAAGTCGGGGTATTCGAGCACGCCCTGTGCGTTGAACGACCGCCACATGAGGCCTTGCGTGAGGCCCGCGGCGTAGATCGGGATCACGTAGAGAAGGATGCCGATGGTGCCGATCCAGAAGTGGAGACCGACCCACGACGGCTTCGCGACGTCGGTCTGGAAGAGCCGCGGCAAGAGCCAATACACCATGCCGAAGCTCATGAAGCCGACCCAGCCGAGCGCGCCGGCGTGCACGTGGGCGATCGTCCAGTCGGTGTAGTGGCTGAGCGCGTTGACGCTCTTCACCGAGAGGAGCGGGCCTTCGAACGTCGACATGCCGTAGAAGGTCACGCCGACGACGAAGAACTTGAGAATCGGATCGGTGGCGACGCGGTTCCAGGCGCCGCGAAGCGTGAGCAGGCCGTTGAGCATGCCGCCCCACGACGGCATCCACAGCATCACGCTGAAGAGCATGCCGAGCGTCGACGCCCATTCGGGAACGGCCGTGTAGTGGAGGTGGTGCGGGCCCGCCCAGATGTAGATGAAGACGATCGTCCAGAAGTGCACGATCGAGAGCCGGTACGAGAACACCGGACGATCGGCGGCCTTCGGGAGGAAGTAGTACATGAGGCCGAGGAACGGCGTCGTGAGGAAGAACGCGACGGCGTTGTGGCCATACCACCACTGCATGAACGCGTCCTGCGAGCCCGCGTAGATCGAGTAGCTCTTGAGCGCGCCGGCCGGCATCACCAGGTTGTTGAAGATGTAGAGGATCGCGATCGCGACGACCGTCGCGATGTAGAACCAGATGGCAACGTAGAGATGGCGTTCGCGGCGGACCGCCAGCGTGCCGAAGTAATTCACCGCGAAGACAACCCACACGAGGACGACCGCGATGTCGATCGGCCACTCGAGTTCGGCGTACTCCTTGGCCTGGGTGAGGCCGAGCGGCAGCGTGAGCGCCGCCGACACGATGATGAGCTGCCACCCCCAGAAGTGGATTCGCGACAAGAGGTCGCTGAACATCCGGGTCTTCAGCAACCGCTGCGACGAGTAGTAGATCGCCGCGAACACCGCGTTGCCGGCGAACGCGAAGATCACCGCGTTCGTGTGCAAGGGACGCAGGCGCCCGAAGCTCGTCCACTCGCTCCCCTGGAGCGAGAGGTTGAACATCGGATTGACCATCTGGAGGGCGATGATGACGCCGACCAGCATGCCGACGACGCCCCAGACGACCGTCGCCATGACGAACTTGCGAACGACGTCGTCGTCGTACGTGAAGCGCTCGAGGCCCGCAGATGCGGTGCCAGCGCTAGCGATACTCGCGTGCGAACTCATATGGACTCTCCGTGATCCAGGCTGGGCGGCTGAGTGAGAGATCTCAGGAAACGCCGAGCGACAATTCCGGGTTTCAAGGCTTGCACGTCGTCCCGCGACTCGTCGCGGAGCAGACTTCCGAGGAATCTCAGCGAAAGGCCGTGTACGCCTCTTGCGTGAATTGACGACCTTTATATCATTGATTCATCGGCATGTCGAGGGTTGACGATCACTCGTCGCCAAAAACTGCCGAAGTTTGGTCGGTTGCGTGGTGAGGACCGCCGCCGGTGGGCTGCGGAAGTCGCGTTTGCACCACGGGAATCGCGTTTCTTGGCCCACATCGACCGTCGCGCGCGTTGCCGTCGTCGCGACGTACTGGCTCGACAACTCTCTCGTGAACCCCGCACCGGATAACGCTCTGTCTGCCTATGACCGCAATCAGCGCGCGGCCTTGGGTGTACTGTCTTCTTCTGAACCCGGATCTTTGGATCTTTTATCCGGCAGTGATCACGCGGGTGACGACTCGACCGCCCATACGGCTCTCTCGGGAATCCACGACATGTACGGAAAGCAAACAGAACGCGCCATCGCCGCCATGAGCCGCCTCGCCGAGGTGTGGGACGGCGGCAAGACTCGACTCTCCGCCGGAGACATCGCCGAACAGCGGTCGCTGCCGAAAGCGATGGTCGCGAAGCTCCTGACCGTTCTGTCGCAAGCGGGGCTCGTGAGCGGTTCGCCCGGACCTGGCGGCGGATACTCGCTCGCCCGGCGCCCCGATCAGATCACGCTCAACGATGTGTACGTGCTTTTCGAACGCGACGACACGAGCCCGCTCTGCCCCTTCGGCGGCGGCGTGTGCGGCGTGGGCGACCCGTGTGCGATACACGACAAGCTCGTGACGATGCAAGGCTCGATCAAGGGCTGGCTCATCGCCACGACGTTCGAGATCTTCCGCGAGGCGGCGCAGGACAAGGGACTCAAGCCGACGCCGCGCGATACGTCGCCGGCGGGTGAGCGGCAGTCGTACCGTGCCCCAAAGCACAAAGGGGTGTAGGGCGCGGAGGTGGGCTCACTGGAGCCGACCGTTGCGTGCACGGCGCTCGCTTAAGGCGGGTGCCGGGCGGCTCAGTTCGCCGGCAACTTCCGTCCCAAGGCATCGGCGTCGATGCGGGGTCGCGGCAGGGCTTCGTCCTTTCGACCTGAAGGTCGACGGTGATCTTGGCATGAGGGGGCTCACTGGAGCCGACCGTTGCGTGCACGGCGCTCGCTTAAGGCGGGTGCCGGGCGGCTCAGTTCGCCGGCAACTTCCGTCCCAAGGCGGCGGCGTCGACTGATCTTCTCGGGCCGTCACTAATGCGCCGGCGCTCTGCGACAACGCCCGGGGTCGCGGCAGGGCTTCGTCCTTTCGACCTGAAGGTCGACGGTGATCTTGGCATGAGGGGGCTCACTGGAGCCGACCGTTGCGTGCACGGCGCTCGCTTGAGGCGGGCGCCGGGCGGCTCAGTTCGCCGGCAAACTCCTCTCGGCGGGCGTTGGCCTCGTCTGATCGTGACGCGCCGTCACTACCGCGCCGGCGCTCTGCGACGACGCGCGGGGTCGCGGCAAGGCTTCGTCACTTCGACCTGCCCACTTGCACCACCACATACCTTCGGCCGAAGAAGCCCGGCACCTCCGCGACCGGCGGCAGGTCGACGGTGATCTCGGGCATCAGGCGTTGCAGCTCTTCCCACTCGACGTCCTCGATCACGGCCCCGCGCGACGCTGACATCGCCTCGCCGATCGTCCACGAGGGCGGATTGCCGCCGAGCTCGCGCACCGCGCCGCGGCGGTAGAAACTCCGCGTTGCATCGGTCGTGCCGACGACGAAGATCGGCGCGTCGTCGCCGAAATGCTCGCGCAGGGTCGCCGCCAGGAGTGCCGGCGATTCGCGCCGCGTGGCGACATTCTCGAGGTGGAACGCGAGCATCCACGAGCCCGCGAAGCCGAGCCATGCCACGACCAGTCCGGTGCGCCGCGCACGGGGCGAGCGCCACGAGACGACAAGCCAAAGCGCGCCGAGGAGAGCGGGGACGAAGAGCGCTGACGCGCCCGGCTGCAACGCCGAGAGATCGACGCGACCCGGGGCGAGCGCGTCGGCGATGCGCGGGCCGACGATCGCGCCAATCGCGGCGAGGCCCACGGTCGTGAGGACCGTCCAGCGGACATCGGGCGGACGGTAGTACGTGGGTCCGTGGCCGACCCATTGCCGAGCGAGCATGATCGCCACGAGGATCGCGAGAGGCGGCGCGACCGGCGCGATGTACGTCGGCAGCTTGCCCGACGAGAGGCTGAACCCGATGAGGGGGAGAAGGACGGCAACGACGAGGAGCGCCTCGAACGAGCCGGTCCGGAGCGATCGCCACGAGTCGCGCCATGAGAGGTTCGACCACGGCAGCGTGAGCATCGCCGTCGCCGGGAAGAGTCCGACCAAGAAGACCGGCGCGTAGAACCACCAAGGATCGCGCTTTCCGAGCTCCCCGCTCACGCGGCCGATCGACTGCATGCGCCAGGTCTCCGTGAGTCGATCGAGGAGCGCCGCGTCGCGCAGCCAGAGCGCCGTCACCCACGCCGCGACCGGCAGCGCGGCAAGCGGCATGCCCCACCACGGCTGCAACGCGGAGAGCGAGCGGAGATCGCCCGCCACCATGCGCCACACGACGAGCGTCGCAAGCGGACCGATCGCCACGGGCCCCTTGGTGAGCGCGGCAAGGCCGAGGCACAGCCAGAATCCGGCGATAGCCCAGCGACTCCGCGTCTCCCCTGCAACGACGAGATAGCCGAGGACCGTCGCGAGCGTCCAGAGAAACGTCAGCAACGAGTCGGTCGCGCCGATGCGCGACACGAACATGAAGATGGGCAGGATTCCGAGGAGAAGCGTGGCGCCGACGGCCGCCGCGTCGCCGCGCAGCCGTCGCGTGATCGCGAAGGCGACCCCGAGCGTGGCCACCGCTGCGAGGAGCGACGGCAACCGGGCCGCCATCTCGGTGCGCCCGAGCGCGGCGATGCCGACGGCTTCGGCCCAGTACGCCAGCGGCGGCTTCGTCAGGTGCGGCTTGCCACCGAGCGTCGGAACGATCCAGTTGCCCGACTCGGCCATCGTCGCCGCGACGACCGCGTAGCGCCCTTCGTCCGAGGGATACAGCGGATGGTCGACGGCGCTCCAGGTGACGAGGAGCGCGGCGACCAGCACGGCAAGCCACGAGCGCCTTGATCTCGCGGCCTGCAACGCGGTCATCGCGTGAGGATCACGCGTGCCTCGCCGCAATCGATGACGACGCCCTCCGTCGTGCGCTTGACGGTGCGGGCGAGCGGCAGCGCCTCGAGAAGGTCCGCCTCGAACGCCATGGCGTCCTCGGGCCCGGCCATGCGCGTGGTCGCGATCCGATCGATCGCGATCGCGCCGACGTCGCGCTCACCGGGCGAGAAGGAGTAGTGCCCGGTTCCCTTGTTCACGCCGGTGAAGATCAGCATGCGTCCGCCCGCCGCGCCGACCGGCGGATCGAAGCTCAGGGTTGGCGTGCGCGGCGGTCCCTTCCCTTCCGGCACGGCCGGCTTGATCAGGCCCGCGCCGCCGAGCGTCTCGATGCCGACGACGTTCCAGGATCCGGAGATGGAGAGCGGCATGACGAGCGGCGCCGTATCGCCCTTCTTCGTCGCGTTCGGGTCGGCCGCGCATCCCACGGCGAGCGAACTCGCGATGCATGCGAGGCCGAGGAGGATTGGGAATCGCATGCGCGGCACTGTACCGACCGATCCGCACAAACCGATAGCATCCCGTCATGACCGTGTCCGAGGCAGAACGGGAGACGGAACAGGCGTCGCCGCGTCGCTGGCTGGTGCTCTTCGCCATGACCGGGTCGCTGGCGATGATCCTCCTCGACGTCACCGTGGTCGGGGTCGCGCTCCCGCGCATCAGGACCGATCTGTCGCTCGCGGCCTCGTCGTGGGACGCCGGCGTGTGGGTCATGAACGGCTACACGCTCGCGCTCGCGTCGCTCGTGGCGCTCGGGGGCCGCGTGGCCGACAGCTTCGGCCGCGTGCGCTCGTTCGTCGTGGGCGTGACGCTCTTCGCGATCGCAAGCGCGCTGTGCGGCCTGGCGACGGACGGCGTCACGCTCGTCGCCGCGCGCGTGCTCCAGGGCGTCGCCGCGGCCATCATGCAGCCCGCGAGCTCCACGCTCGTCATCTCGAGCTTCGCCCCGGGCGAGCGCGGGAAGGCGATGGGGATCTATGTCGGCATCCCGATGCTCTTCCTGGCGCTCGGGCCCGTGATCGGCGGACTGCTCACGGAGTACGTCTCCTGGCGCGCCTGCTTCTACATCAATCTCCCCGTTGCAGCCGCCGCGCTCTACCTGACGATGCGGGCGAAGCCCGACAACGGCCCGCGCGCTCCACGCGGCTTCGATCCGTTCGGCGCCGCGATCTACCTGCTCGGCCTTCCCGCGTTCGTCTTCGCGTTGCAGCAGTCGGGCGCGTGGGGCTGGAGCCACCCGCTCGTCCGCTGGCCGCTCATCGGCGGCGCGATATGCCTCGTCGTCTTCATGCTGACGGAATGGCGTCGCGAGCGTCCGCTCGTGGCGGTGCGTCTCTTTGAGGATCGCGGTTTCCTCGGCAACGCGCTCGTCCTCTTCCTCATGCAGTTCGCGATGACGGGACAGGTCATCTACATGAGCGGCTGGCTCCAGGCGGGGCTCGGCTTCACGCCGTCGCGCGCGGGTGCGGCGCTGATGCCGATGCTGATCCCCGTGCTTGTCGTCGTCCAGATCGCCGGTCGCATGTACGACAAAGTGGGCGTCCGACGCCCCGTGCTCCTCGGGACGACGCTGGCGACGATCGGCCTCGCCATCGAGGCCCTCTCGATCCCCACCGGCACGTATCTCCTCGTTGCAGCCGGCATGGCGGTCTTCGGGACCGGCATCGGGTTCACGATGAGCCCGACCAACACCGACGCGCTCTCGCGCGTCGGCGGCGAGCGGCGCGGTCAGGCGTCGGGCTTGCTCGGCACGATGCGCCAGGTCGGCGCGTCCCTCGGCATCGCGCTCGTCGGGGCGGCCGTTGCGGCAGCCCAGTCGCGCGCGATTCGCCCGTGGATGCCCGACGACCCGGACACCGCGCGAGTCGTGACCGAGGCCGTGCGCGGCGATGCGACGCAGATGGACTCCCTCCTCGCGACCCCGGACCTGCACGCCCACGCCCAGTTCGCACTCGCGCAAGGCACGGCGACGGGGCAATGGGTCGCGTGCGTCTCGATCGCGCTCGCGCTGCTCGCGGCCCTCGCGTTCGTCCGATCCCCTGCCCGGCCGGCGACGATGGCCGCGGAGACTCCGGCGTGACCGCGCGATCGCGCACGTCGTCGCGCGCCGCGCCGATCGGCGTCGGCCTGCGTGGACTCGACAAGGCGATCCGCTGCGGCGAGCGCACGTTTCTTCGCCTTCCGCTGCCGTCCGATCGCGCCGAGTTCTGCGCCATGCGCACGCGCTCGCTCCGACGGCTTCGCCCTTGGGAGCCGAAGCCCCCGCGCGGCAAGGGGTCGCCCGACGACTTCTTCACGCGGCTGCTTTCCTTCCGTCGCTCGTCGATCAGCCGCAAGCTGCTCCTCTGCCTCTCGGAGGACGGTGCGATCGCCGGCGTGTGCAGCCTGAACGAGATCGTGCGCGGCGCGCTCGAGGGCTGCTTCGCCGGCTGGTGGATCGGCGATCCGTACGAGGGCCGAGGCTACATGCGCGAAGGGCTCACGCTCCTCCTCGAGCACGCTTTCCTCGATCTTCGCCTGCACCGCGTCGAGGCGAACATCCGACCGGAGAACGTGCGCTCGAAGCGCACCGCCGAGGCCGTCGGCTTCGCGCGCGAAGGCTATTCGCCGAAGTACCTCCAGATCGACGGCGAGTGGTGCGACCACGAGCGCTGGGCGGTCCGCTCCGACGAGTGGCTAGCCACGCGGAAGGCAAGTCGCCGGCGCGGCGCCCGCGGATAGGCGTCAGGCCCGGATCTGTCGCGTGATGCTCGGATCCGTGAATCGACCTCCATTCAGGCCCGCGGGCAACGCAGAACGCCACGTTGCAGGTCGAGGGCGAACAGGCTCCGTCGCGCACCCGAGCGGGCGGCGGCCGTCCGCGGTCCCGGCCCGCGTCACATCCGCTCGGCTTCCACGCTTTGCTCCCTGGACGGGGGCGTTGACGCGCCGCGTCGGCCGCCGACGCCCAGCCCGCCCATTCGTCGATCCGCACCATTTCGCAAGGAGCATCCGATGTCGAGATCACCTCACCCCACGACCGCCGTGCCGTCACTCTGTGTTGCACTCTGCTATTTCGTCGGAGCGCCGCTCGCGTCGGCCGGCTCCTGTCCTGCACCGCTCTTCGCGGCGGACGTCCTCTATGGTGCCGGCGACTTTCCCCGCTCGATCGCCATCGGAACGCTGAACGCCGACGGCTTTCGCAATCTCGTCGTTGCCAACGAGAATAGCGGCACCGTCTCGGTCTTCCTCAATGACGGCAGCGGCGGTTTCGCCGGGCAGGTGACGTATGCAACCGGCGCGAATCCGCAGGCGGTGGCGATCGGCGATCTTGACGGAGACGGCGACGCCGACATCGCGACCGCGAACACCGGCAGCGGCACCGTTTCCATCCTCAAGAACATGGGCAACGGGACGTTCGCGGCCGCGACGAGCGTTGCCGCCGGCGTCACTCCCTTCTCGATCGCGATCGGCACGATCGACGGCGATGCCGACCTCGATCTCGCGGTGACGAACGCCTTCGGCGGACCAGGTCTTTCCATTCTCATGAACAACGGCAACGGCACGTTCGCCGCACCGGTGATGTACGCGGCGGGGAGCACGGCGTCGGCCGTCGCGCTCGCGGATCTCAACGGCGACGGGGCGAACGACGTGGCAATCGCGAACGGCGGGTTCTCGAACAGCACGGCATCGATTCTTCTCAACAACGGCAACGGCACGTTCGCGCCGCGCGTCGCATACGCCGCGGGTCAGGGGCCGGAATCGGTCGCGCTCGGCGACCTCGACGGCGACAACGACGCCGACCTCGTCGTCGCGAATCAGTTTGGCGACACGATCTCCGTCCTCCGCAACAACGGAAACGGCACCTTCGCCCCCCAAACGACGTATCCGACCGCCGATCCGGTGTCGGTCGCGCTCGGTGACTTCGACGACGACGGCGCTCTCGACGTTGCAGTCGCGAACGGCAGCGGCACGGACACCGTCTCGATCTTCCTCAACGGCGGCACCGGAACGCTCGCACCCGGCCTCCCGTTCGGAACCGGCGACGGCGCCGAATGGGTGTCGGTCGGCGATCTCGACAACGACGGCGATGCGGACCTCGCGGTCGCGAACCTCAGCAGCGACAACGCGTCGGTGCTGCTCAACACCTGCGGGCCGCAGGGCTCGCCCGCCGACCTCAACGGCGACGGCGACGTGAATGGCGCCGACCTCGGCCTTCTGCTCGGAGCGTGGGGCCAGTCCAGCCCCGACCTCGACGGCAACGGCAACGTGGACGGCGGCGATCTGGCGATCATGCTCGGCGACTGGACCGGATGACGCCGACGCGGGCAGCAACGTGGTGCGCAAGGACAAGGTTCGCTTCGATCTTCCGGCCGAGTTCCTCAACCAGAAGTCGCGACTTCGACGCGCTCGAAGTGAACCTCTCTCGCATCAAGGCGTGACTACGGCGACGGTTGCCGAAGTCACGCCGTTTCATTGCCGCAACGTACAGGTTCGCGCACCGTCAGCCCCACTGTCCGAGCAGCAGCGCCAAGTCCGCGCCGTCCACGGAGCCGCTCGCATTGAGATCCGCAGCGCCGCCGGTCGAACCCCAGGCGCCGAGCAGGATCGCAAGATCGGCGCCGCCCACCACGCCGTCGCAATCGAAGTCGGCTGCAACGCAAGGTGGCGTCGCCGCACGCTCAAAGCAGCCCATGTCGACGACCGGCGCGGCGCCGAGGCCGGTGTCACGGACGCTCGGGTCGTCGGCGAATCGCGCGTTGCCGTCGAGGTCGAGCGTCACGCCCACCGGCACGAGCGCGTTCGAGCCGGCGTCGATGCAGGGCGACGACGGCGCGAGGTGGAGATCGGAAGCGCCGACGAACATCGGGGCGGTGTCGATGCAGCCGGGCAAGTTCTCCGGATCGATCGGATCCTCGCCCGGCGCCGGCGGATCGAAGATCGTCGCGACGCACGAGTATGCAACGTCGAAACTCCCGCCCAGGTGCGTCTTGTAGCCGCCGGCCACTTCGGGATCGGTCGCGGTGTTGCCCCAGACGATCGAGTTCTCGACGACGTACGACCCGCTGAACCACTGCATCACGGCGTACTTCTTCCCGTCGTTCGACGCGATGGTGCAATTCCGTATCGACGACACGTTCGGCGCGAGCGAATAGAAGGAGATCGCCGCGCCGTCGCCGCCAAGTTCGGGGTTCGGGCTGTTCGGCTGGACGACCGCCTTGTTGTCGTGGAAGAGGCAGTTCACGAAGGTCGTCGCGCCGAACACGCTCGCGCCGCCGCCCGTCGTCGCGCTATTGCCGAGGAAGCGGCAGTCGGCAACGAGGAGCGGCTTGTTGAACGAGAAGAGTCCGCCGCCGTACGCGACGATGTTGCCCGATGCGGAGAACGGCTTCGCGACGTTCTCGACGAAGTCGCAGCGCCGAATCGCCATCGGCGACGTGCTCCACGTTGCAATGCCGCCGCCTTGCGAATCCGGCTGGCCCGCCACCACGACGTTGTGCGTGAAGACGCAGTCCTCGATCACGGGTTGGCTCTCGCCGCCAACGTAGATTCCGGCGCCGCGCGCGAGGTGACAGTAGTTCTCGACGAACGCGCAGTCGATGACGGTCGCGTTCGAGTCGTAGAGGTAAAGGCCGGCGCCCGCCGCGAACGCGGCGAGGCAGTGCGTGAACGTGCAATGGCGGATCGTCGGGCTTCCGTTCACGCAGTAGACGCCGCCGCCGAACATGAGCGGATCGCCCGCCGGCGTTCCGACCGGTCCGGTGTTGCCGTTCGCCAGCGTGAACCCGTCGAGGATGGCGGTCCCGTCGGTGCCGCTCGCATTCACGACGTGTCCGCTGTTGGCGCTGTTCGTCGCCCATCCGACATACCAGAAGGCGCCGGAGCCGACGACGTCGTCGCCGCCAATGTCGCCGTCGAGGATCGTCGGATGCGCCGACCAGTCGCGCTGCGATCGACTCGTCTCGTTGCCCGCGAAACCGCCGTAGATCGCGAGTCCGTTCTTCAGGACGAAACTCAGCGTTGCATCGGTCGCGCTCGGCACGTAGCGCCCTTCGGCGACCCAGAGCTCGTCGATCGCCGGATTCGCGGAGGCCGCGGCCAGCGCTGCCTGAAGATCGCGATACGCCGTCGCCCACGAGAGCCCATCGCCGCCGACGGGCGCGCCGGCGTCGACGTAACGAACCGCCGCCGTCGCCGACGCCGTGACGGCGAGCGCGACCATGACCGTTGCCGCTCGAATCGTGTTCAGCCGCACGGAAACCTCCTCGTGGTGCATCGAGTGCGGCACGCGAGGCCCGTGATACGGCAATGTCGACGAATCGCGGCCGATCGCGGCCGGCGACTCAGTGAATGAAGCAGAGCCCCCAGGCGCCGAGCAACTCCGCAAGATCGTCGCCGCCGACGCCGCCGTCGGCGTTGAAGTCGGCGAGGCTCTGCGGATTCGGCCCCCACTCGCCGAGGAGTATCGCGAGATCGGCGGCGTCGACGATGCCGTCGCCGTTGAGATCAGCCTTGCACTGCACGATGTCGGCAACGGTGAGCGTCACGATCTGCGCGACTTCACCGCTTTCATAGCCAACCGTCCAGAGGTACGTCTTGCCCGGGATCGAGCTCACCGGACCGTTCGCGAACGTGCCGACGAGGCTCGCCGGCGGCGCCATCATGATCGTGAAGACGTCGCCGATTGACGGCTGGAAGTGGCCCTCGCCGAGGTCGAGGAGCGCGACGTCGAGCTGGCCTCCGATCGCGTTCGGAAGGCCGTTCACGAGCAGCCGGTCGTACTGCGTGCCGGCGTCATAGCCGCCGATGCCGACATGCCACGTCGAGGTCGGCGCGAGTTCGATCCGATCGACGTTCGCCATGCCCGCCCCGGCTGCAACGGAGAGTTCGCCTTCGTTCGCGAGGTCGGTGGCGCCGAGGTTGGCGCCGTCGTCGAGCATGATCGAGCCTTCGGGCGCCACTTCCACTCGCCCGCCGCCCGCGAACGTCGCTTGGGCGCTGACCGTGGTCGCGTTCGTCACGCGCAGACGGCTCGCATCGGTGGCGAACTCGACGCTCGCCGTCGAGAGTTCGAGCGGCGCGGTGATCTGCACCGCCGTCGCGACCTTCATCGCGCCCGCGACGTCGACGCCGCTCCCCGCGATGCGGGTGATCATGATCGGACCGAGGCCGCTCAGATTCAGCGTGGCCAGCATGTGCCACATCGCGCCGGGTTCGGCGAGGTTCACCGTCATCCTGCCGAGGACCGATGCCGTGAGGTCGATGTCGTCATAGACGCCGTTCGCGAAGCCGATCGATGCAACGTTGAGCGTGAGACTGTTCGAGATCGACCACGTGGATTCGGAGAGACCGCTGAAGTTGAACGCGTCGGCGTTGATCACGGTCGCGCCGAGGACGTTCGCGTCGCCGCTCTGTCGCCCGTAGCCGTCGATCGTGATCGTGCCGTCGTAGGTGGTCGGACCGCCGAACTCGACGCCGCCGTCGGACGCGTTTGGGCCGCCGGTGATGAAGTGCCCGCCCTCGACCGTCGTCTCGCCGGAGAACTTCATGTCGCCGTCGGCGTCGATCACATAGGTTCCGCCTTGGACCGTCGATCCCCAGAGCCAGAGCAGGCAGCCCTCGTCGACCTCCGCAAACGCGGTCGGCGCCAGCGTCGTCGGCGCGTCGAAGACGAGACTGCCGGTTCCGAGCGCGCGCAGCGTGCCTTCCACGGTCACATGCGAGATCTTGACGCGGGCGGGGCCGTCGTCGTTGCCGGTCAAGATTCCGACGATCTCGTCGCTCGGTCCCAGGGTCCAGCCTTCGTCAAGCTCTATGAGAAGCTCGGCACCGCTTCCGATATGGATGTGATCGTCCATCGCGTCGGCGAGGCCGACGCCGGTGATCCGGAGCCCCGGGGGCTGCGGCGGCCGCTCCGACGACATGCCGACGAGAAGGCTGACGTCGGCGGCGCCGCTGCCGTCGAGATCGATGCGACCGGCTCCGTCCTGATCGAGCGTGAGAAGTCCGCTGTCGACGCGAATCGCTCCATCGTTGCGCACGCTGGGAGTGACATTCCCGGTCAGCGCAAGAAGGCCACTGCCGCGGCACGATCCGCCGACAAGGATCTCGAACGCGTCGTCGACCAGAAGCGTGCCGCCGTCGAGCTCCACGCGGCCTCCGGCTGCAACGCTGAGATCGGAGGTCTCGACATCGACGATCGACGCGCCGGCCGCAACGCGGAGCGTCGACGCCACGGTGCCGGAACGCGTCACGTTCTCGCCCGTCACGGCGATGAAGTCCGACACCGTGAGCTTCGACGCGCCGTTCGTGAGCTGCATGCCGTCCGACAGCGTGATCGCAAGCGCCGATGCGCTCGAGTCGAGCGTCACGAGGCCGTTCGCGGCGACCGCCGTGTTTCCGATGAACACGGTGTCGAGCGCGGTCGGCGTGCCGAACGGTGACCAGAACGACGGGCTCGACCAGAAGCCGTCGATGCCGTTCCAACTCTTCACTCCCGCTCCTGCGAGCGACGCTGCGGCGCCGATGGCAAGCGTGCCGACGAGGCTCGCCGCGCGAAGGGAGCGGAGGTGGATGAGATTCGGATATCGGAAGTGCGTCATGGAAGCCTCGGACGGCGAGCGGTTCGACGGGCCGCGGGCGGTCCGCGGCTCGACGAGGAACGCGAGACTCGACGAGACGCTTCGCCATGATTTCGGCAGGTCGCGCATCGGCATGACCGCTGCCGCGGGCGTTGCCGAGGCGGTTTCGTACACTCCCCCGCCTTGCATCCGTCCTCGGTCGGTCCATACCAGCTCCTTCGCGAACTCGGCCGGGGCGGCATGGGCGAGGTGTTCCTCGGTCGCGACACGCGGCTCGATCGCCTGGTCGCCATCAAAGCGTTGCCGGCGCATCTCGCGCAGGACTCCGATCGCCTCGCCCGCTTCCAGCGCGAAGCGAAGGTGCTCGCGTCGCTCAATCATTCCGGCATCGCGGCGATCTACGGGCTCGAGGAAAGCGACGGGCGACAGTATCTCGTCCTCGAGTACGTCGATGGGGAGACCCTCGCCGAGCGGCTGAAACGCGGAGCGATGCCGATCGACGAAGCCTTGGCCGTCGCGCGCCAGATCGCCGAGGCGCTCGAAGCGGCCCACGAGAAGGGCGTGGTCCATCGCGACCTCAAACCCGGCAACGTGATGGTCACGCGCGACGGCACCGCAAAGGTGCTCGACTTCGGGCTCGCCCGCAGCGCCGACGATGCGACCGGATCGCGTCTCGGCGTTGCCGACTCGCCGACGGTCACATCGCCCGCGCAGATGCACTCGCCGACGATTCCCGGCGTCATCATGGGAACCGCGGGCTACATGTCGCCCGAGCAGGCGCGCGGCAAGTCGGTCGACAAGCGCTCGGACATCTTCTCGTTCGGCTGCGTGCTCTACGAGATGCTGACGGGCGCGCAGCCGTTCACCGGCGAGACCGTCACCGACTTGATCGGCGCCGTCCTGTACAGCGATCCCGAGTGGCGCAGCCTTCCGCCGAACACGCCGCCGCGCGTGCGCGAGCTATTGGCGACGTGCCTCGCGAAGGAACGGCGCCAGCGCCTCCACGACATCGCCGACGCGCGGCTTGCCCTCGACCACGCGGTGGCAGGCAAGGAGTGGGGCCCGGTCGCCGCCGTCGCGCCACGGCGTCGTCGACTGCTCTCGCTCGCGCTGGCGGCGCTGGTCGGCGCCGCGATCGCGCTCGCGGCCGGCGCGGTCGTCTGGACCCGAGCGGGCGTCCACACGCCGACCGAAACGACTCCGCAGTGCTTTGCGATCAACATGCCGAACGACCTCGTCGTCCGCAGCATGGCGATGTCCGGCGACGGCCGCACCCTGGTGGCCATCGCCCGCCCGCGCGACCCCGGCCCGAACGAGACGTCCGTGCCGAGGATCTACGCCCGCACCATCGACGATTACGAGTTCGAGCCGATCGAAGGCACGGAGGGTGTGGACGGCGCGACGCTCGTCATCACCCGCGACGGCACGCGCGTCTATTTTGGCACGAGACAATCGCTCACGACGCGCACACTCTCGTTGGTGCCGATCGACGGTTCCGCGCCGCCCACGCCGATGCACGAGCTGGGTCCGACGCAGGACGCTCGCTTCAGCAGCGTCGCGGAGCTCTCGAACGGCGACTGCCTCTTTCAAGAGAGCGTCCTGTCGTTCGTGCGAGTGTCGAAGAAGGGCGATCGTGCACGCCCGATCGAGATCACGGCAGATCGTCCGGCCGCGGTCGCGTACGGCTTCCGAGGTCGATCGCTTCCTGGAGATCAGGCCGCACTCATCGGACTGATCACCTACGGGCCGCGCGGCTATCAGACAAGCGTGGGCTTGCTGGACATCGCGACGGGGCGCGCGAGAACGCTCGTCGACGACGGCGGCTTCGCGACGTACTCGCCGTCGGGCCACCTCGTCTTCGCGCGCGGCGACAAGCTGCTCGCGGCGCCGTTCGATCCGGTGCGCGGCGAGCTGACCGGCACCGCCGTGGCGGTGTGGGGTGGGCTGGCCTCGGACCTTCCGTCGGTCCCCAGCGAGTTTCAGCTGACATCGAACGGCACGCTCGTCTACAGCCCTGCGCCGGACGGCGGCTACGGCTACGCCACCAGCATATTGAAACCGGACGGAACGCTCGAGAAGTGGTCCACGGAACTCATGTGGCTGAACGGCCTGACCACGTCGCCCGACGGCACGCGCGTGCTCATCCAAAGCGTCAACGCACGAAACATCGACGAACTTTTGGTGTCGCCCGTCGACCGCCCCGAGTTCACTCGGCTCAACGCGGAAGCGAACGTCGACTCCATCGCCGGCGTCTGGTCGCCCGATGGAACGCAGATCGCCTATCGACGCATCGGCATGGACGACGCCGACGGCATCTATGTCCAGAGCTCCGAATCAGGTCCGCCGCGTCGCATATTCAAGCCTGCCTCGCTCGACGAACCGGCGTGGCCGACGGCATGGCTCCCCGACGGCTCCGCCCTCGTGATCACCGTGCAGGACCTCTCGAAGGCGGAGCTGCACGCGCGACTGATGCGCCTGCCGCTCGGCGAGAAGGAGGCGACCGTCGCCGACCTGACCCCGTTACTGCCGTCAGAGTTCAATCGCGCCAACGCGAAGATCTCGCCGATCGGCCGCGCGATCGCGTTCGAGAGCGACGAGACGGGACGCAAGCAAGTTTGGGTCGCCGAGCTGCGCGCCGACGGCGGGATCGGCCGTCCGGTGCAGACGAAAGTCACGAGCAGCGTCGGCCACATGTGGGCGCCCGACGGCAAGTCGCTCTATGTGCTGGACGACCGTAGACGACTGCAGAAGATCACCGTCGCCACGGAGCCGCAGCTCGCTCTCTCCGCGCCGACGGAGATCGCCGACTTCGAGAAGCACCGGGTCGCTGTATGGACGCCCCTCGCCGACGGACGCTTCCTCGTCAACTACGTCGGGAAGCAATGGGATGACGTCACGTCCTACAACGTCGTCCTCAACTTCGTCGACGTGCTGAACGAGAAGGTTCCGATTCCGAAGTGAAGCGCACGTGAAGTCTCGTGGAGCCGCTCCAGGCGGTCTCAGCGCCCGATCACGGTCGACCGCTTCCACTCGTCGCGCTTCCGCACGGCCTCGCTTGCGGCGGCCGCGTCGGCGCAGTCCGCGGCGAGGTACATCATGGTGGTGCCGCCGATCCTGATGGAGTCGCCGTCACGAAGCGTGGTGTCGAGCACGATGCGCGCGTCGTTCACATAGACGCCGTGCGCGCTGCGGTAGTCCGCGGCGACGTGTGTGCCGAGCGCGTCGTCGAAGCGCACCTGAAGATGCGTGCGCGAGACCCGCGGGTCGAGTATCTGAAAACTGCACGTGTCGTCTCGACCGATCGAGACGGATGCCATTGCGAGCGGAAAGTGCGACCCCTTCGCGGGTCCTTCGGTCACAACCAATGTTGCCATGCGCGAGCTCTCCTCTGACTCGAACTGTACTCGCTTGCGCGACCGTTCCCGACCGAGATGTCTCGTAACGACGACGACGCGAGAGCGACGTCGATGCATGCGCGACGCTGTACACTCCGACTCGTTGAGCCCTTCTGCGATCGGCCCATATCAGATTCTGCGCGAACTCGGCCGGGGCGGCATGGGCGAGGTGTTCCTTGCCATCGACTCGCGACTCGACCGTCATGTGGCGATCAAGGCCCTGCCGGCGCATCTCGCGCACGACCCCGATCGTCTCGCACGATTTCAGCGCGAGGCGAAGGTTCTCGCGTCGCTCAATCATCCGGGCATCGCGGCCATCTACGGCCTCGAGGAGGTCGGCGGCCACATCTACCTCATCCTCGAATTCGTCGAGGGCGAGACGCTCGCGAAGCGGCTGGAACGGGGCGCGCTTCCCGTCGGCGAGGCCCTCGCGCTCGCCAAGCAGATGAGCGAAGCGCTTGAGGCAGCGCATGAGAAGGGCATCGTCCATCGCGATCTGAAGCCGGGCAACATCATGTTGCCCCCCGACGGACCCGCGAAGGTGCTGGACTTCGGCCTCGCACGAACGGAAGAGCCTGCGGGTCCGCCGGGCTCGCGCGGGGTCGCGCCCGACTCTCCCACGCTCGTCACGCCGGGGCCCGTGCATTCGCCGACGATCCCGGGCGTCATGCTCGGAACCGCAGGCTACATGTCGCCCGAGCAAGCGCGCGGGAAGCCGGTCGACAAGCGCTCGGACATCTTCTCCTTCGGGTGCGTCGTCTACGAGATGCTCACCGGCGTTCGGCCGTTCGACGGCGATTCGCTCGCCGACGTGATCGGTGCCACGCTCCACCGAGAGATCGACCTCGAACTCCTCCCCGCCGAGACTCCGCGCCGCGCCCGCGAGCTCATCGCGAACTGCCTCGTCAAGGATCGCAAGAACCGCCTGCACGACATCGGCGACGCGCGGCTCGAGCTCGAGCGCGCGATGCGCGGCGGCAACGACGAGCACGGCCCCCCCGCAAGCGCGGCTCCCGCTCGCTCGCGAGCGAGCACCGGGCGCATCGCGTTGGCGTCGGGCCTCGTCGCCTTGGTGGCGGCTGGCGCCGGGTGGCTTCTCGCGCGCTCGACGGCCACCGCGCCATCGCTCGCGCCGGCGCCGACCTTCCATCTCTCCGCGATGCTGCAGCCCGATCTGGGTTTCTCCGAGCTCGTCGGCATCGCGCCTGACGCGCGATTCGTCCTCTATCGCGCGTGGCCCAACGTCGATCCCGACAGCGAAAAGCCCTACGGCATCCTCGCCATCCGACGTCTGGACCGAGCCGAGACCGTGGTGCTCGAAGGAACGGAGGGTGTGCTGCAGGCGGCCCTCTCGCCCGACGGGCGCTCGATCGCGTTCGCGGCGACGAAGGACCGGCAACGGACGAAGATCACGTTGCAGAAGATGTCGCTGGCCGACGGCCGCCCTTCCTCCAAGCCGGAGCCCCTCTGCGACCTTCCGCCGGTCGACACGCTGCAGATGTGCTGGTCGTCGGACCGCGAGATCGTCGTCAGTCTCGATTGGCAAGAGACCATTCTCGTCGTTTCCGCAACCACCGGCGATTCGCGAACGCTCCTCAAGGCGGAGAAGCCGAACGCAATCGACGCATGGACGGACATTCGCCCGAACGTGCCCGGGCGATCGATCTTCGCGACCCGATGGTCGCTGGTGGGCTCTTCGATATCCGAACGCGCAGAGATCATCGACCTTGCGACGGGAGCGCGCACGCCGTTCATCGCCAACGCGGGAATGATGCAGCGCGTCGACGACACGCTCGTCATAGGGCGTCGTCTCAAGTCGGGACTGATCGCCGCGCGCGTCGATCCGACGTCGATGCGCATCGAGGGAGATCCCGTCACGATCTGGAGCGGCCGCACGCGCAGCCCGTTCTTCGTCGCGAGAAACGGCACAGTGGCGTTCACAGCGGAGAACGAGGACTCCAACGGGCGAACGCTTCAGTGGGTTGGCGACGACGGAGAGTTAGCCCCGGTGCCGACGCCGGCCCGCGCGTTCAGTCTCGCACGCACGTCACCGGACGGCAGCCGCATCGTCGCCACGCTCGAGCCCGCCGAGAATGACGACCTGAGCTCGACGATGTTCGTGCTCGACCTCGCGCGCGGATCCACCGTCCGCATATCCATGGACGCTCCGATCCTCAACATGGTGTGGTCGGCCGACGGCGCGTGGCTCACGTACGGATCGATCGAGGGCGAGCGATTCTCGATCTGGAATCGCCGGGCCGACGGCACGGGCGAGCCGACCAAGATCTACGACGCGGAGAGGCCTGGGCGTTTGGTCGTTCCGCTCCAATGGTCCGCCGCCGGCGACCGGCTGGCGATCGCCGAGATCGAGGTGGATTCGGCGAACGCAAGTCTCTCGCTGCTCACACGGGATCCGAGCGGTGGTGCGTGGCGAGTGCGGCCGCTGGCGGTGCCGATCGCCAACGGCGGCGACATTCGCTTCTCCCCCGACGGCACCTGGATCCTCTTCGCGTCGGACGTGTCGGGCCGCCGCGAGCTCTACGCACAGCCGATCGAGAGCACGTCCGGCGCCGGACGCGTCCAAGTGTCGACGAACGGCGCGCCGTCGACATTCTGGTGGAGCCCCGACGGCACGGAGATCCGCTACATACGGTTCGACGACGACGTGATGAGCGTGAAGGTGCGGCTCGAGCCGACCATCGCGTTCGAGCGGCCGACCGTTCGCGCGAGCATCAAGGGCATTCAGACCCGCACCAGCGAGTTCGCGCCGGACGGACGTCTCCTGATCGTGAAGTCGGCGGCAACCGATCGGGTGACGCGCATCGACGTCCTCGTCAACGTTGCCGAGGAGATTCGCACCTTGCTTTCACCGCGCGAACTCCGCAGATGACCTGGACGATCTTCCGCCACTACAAGGGCAAGCACTATCTCGGGCTCGGGCGCGCCCTGCATTCCGAGACGCGGGAGCCGCACGCCGTCTATCGGTGCCTCTACGAGAACGACCTCGCAGGCACCTGGATCCGTCCGAGCGCGATGTTCGATGGCTGCAACGCGGAGGGCGAGCGCCGATTCGCGCCCGTCGCCACGATGCGCATCGTGCAGCCCGACGAGAACCGGATCGTGCTGCGCTTCGGCCACGACGTCTGGGGCGACGGCGACGACGTCGAGTCGTTCATCAAGCGATACGACGACAACCCGAACCATCAGCGCGGCACGCGCTATCTCCTCGAGACGCTCGACGGCACGATCGTCTGCAACCTCAACACGCTGCGGTTCCGCCGCGGACTCATGGGCATCGCGTCGGTGGCGACGGCGCCGGAGCACCGCAAGCGCGGCTGGGCGAGTCTGCTTCTCCGTGGCGTGATGGAGCTCATGCGCCTGCAGGAGGACGGCCCGGTCGACTTCCTGCTCTTCTCCGAAGTCGATCCCGGCTTCTATCGCACGTTCGGCTTTAAAGACTTGCCGGACGCGCAACAACACCATGCGCCGTCGATCGCGATGTCGACCGGCGCGTGCCCGTTGCCGAGCGACGACGAGCGGTTCGTGAAGCAGTACTTTTGAAGAGGAAAATAGAAAAGGAAAATAGAGAGCGCGCACGCTGAAGCCTCTCTATTTTCTGCTCTCCATTCTCCTCTTCTCCCCTATCTCTTCGCCGGTTCGCCCGGCTTCGGCAGCGAGTCCGCGATGAAGGCGCGAATGTCGTCGTTCGACTTCTTCAGGTCTTCCTGCCTGAGATACATCATGTGCCCGCTTCGATAGCCCTTCCACGTCATGCGGTCCTGGAAGCGGCCGGCCGGATCCATGTTCCACATCGTGTACTTCGCGTTGAAGTAATCCGTGGCGCCGTCGTAATACCCCGACTGCACGAGCACGTGCAGATACGGATTCGAGCCCATCGCGCTTCGTAACGCCTCGCCGGTCGTGTCGCCTTCGAGCGACCAGCTCGCGGGGCCGAAGATCCAATACTCGAGGTCGGTCTTGTAGCCGAGCACCTCGCGGAGGTAATGATTGATCGCGGGAGCGAAGGCGTGATTCCACGACGCAAGCGCGGGATCGAACTCCGGCCGCGTGCCCGAATCCTGACGGTCGACTCCTCGGTAGCGCGAATCAAGACGGCCGATCGTCAGTCCTTCGTCCCGGAGCAACTCCTTCCAGAAGAAGGACGCCGGCACGGCGAACGCGTACTCACGAACGACTTCGGGCGCGAGACCCGAATAGCGCGCATAGGTTGCGATGAGCTCGTCACGAGTCTTCGGGTCGAGCGATCCGCCGCGTGCCATCGCGGGAAGCAGTCGTTCGACCGTGAAACGCTCGACGTCGGGAAGGAGGTCGTCAAGGTCGCGCGCCTGGAGCTCGGGGGCGAGCTTCTTGTGATACCAGGCCGTCGCGGCGTAGTACGGCAGCGACAGCGCGCTATCGACGACACCTTCGCGCTTCACGCCAAGCTCCGTCGGCGACACGAGCACGACGCCGTTCAGGAAGAGCCAGTGCTCGTTCTGAAGCTGCGCTGCGAGACCCGACACGCGCGTCGTCCCGTAGCTCTCGCCGATCAGGAACTTCGGCGACAGCCATCGGTCGTGGCGCGTGACGAACGCGCTGATCCACTTCGCGAGATACTCGATGTCCTCGCGCACGCCGAAGAACATCCCGCGACGGTCGTGATCAAGCACGCGCGAGAAGCCGGTGTCGACCGGGTCGACATAGACGATGTCGGCAACGTCGAGAATCGAGTGCGGGTTTTCCTGGATGCCGTACGGCTGCACCGGGTAGCCCTCGTCGTCTATCTTGAGAAGACGCGGCCCGGTATAGGCAAGGTGCATCCAGACCGACGCCGAGCCCGGTCCGCCGTTGAAGGAGAAGACGAGCGGACGCGTCGCGCGGTCGGCGACGTCGGTCCGCTCGTAGAACGTGTAGAAGATCGTCGCGACCGGCTTGTTGTCCGACGCCCACACCGGCTGCGTCCCGACCGTCACGCGATAGGGGATCACCACGCCGTTGATCGTGACGGTCGCCTCGGTGGTCGTCTTGGCGTCAGCGACGACCTTGACCGGCTCGGGGGGAGTGTCCTTCGCGGGGGGCGGGGTTGGTGCCTCGCGCTTCGGAGGCTCGGGCGTGTCGCCATCACGGGCGGCGGCCGGGCCGCAGAGAGCGAGAAGCGACGCGAGCGACGCCACGAGGGTAAGACGTGCCATGCGGAGACTCGTTCCTTTCAGGGAAATTGACGGGCGGAGTCTACCGCGACGTCTCCGCGAGGTACTGCAAATTCTGCGTGCGCGCCGCCGGCGGATCGAACGTGTGGTGGCCGGCGCCTCGCACCGGCCATCGCCGCCCCGAGGCACCTCCATGCAACGACGACGCCTTCGCCTCACGCAGATCCTCACGGTCGCGCTCATCGCGCTCGCGTTCGTCTCCCATCATTCGTTCTCCGAGCAGTCGTTCATGGACCCGCTCTATGAGACGCTCGGGTACGTCCTTCTCCTCGTTGCAGCCATGGGGCGCGTCTGGTGCTCAGCCTATATTGCCGGCAAGAAGAGCCGCGAGCTCGTGCGCGTGGGTCCGTACTCCATTGTCCGCAACCCGCTCTACTTCTTCACGTTCCTTGGCCTCGTCGGCGCCGGCCTCGCCTTCGAGTCGATGACCCTCGCGGTCGGCTTCGGCGCGATCTTCTTCCTCACGCATTGGTCGACGATCCTGGGCGAGGAGCGGAAGCTTGCCGGGATCTTTGGCGAGGAGTTCGAGACCTACGTCGCAGAAGTGCCTCGCTTCGTGCCGCATCCGTGGAAGCTCTCGCAGCCCGACTCCGTCTCGTTCTCGCCGCGCGTCTTCTCGCGCGCCGTGCTCGAATGCTCGTTGGTCCCGTGCGTCTGGCTCCTCGCGAACGCAATCGAATGGTCACATGAGAACGGCATCCTGCCGGTTCTCGTGCGTCTCCCGTAAGCGCACGCGCTTGCTCGGCGACCGTTCTCGACGCAGACTGCACCGTCGGGTGGCGGCGAAGGTCGCGCCACCAACGAGCGTCGAGATGAGGCATACGCCATGCGATCGATAGCCGCGCGCGTGAGCCAGGCAAGACGGATTCGAGTCGGCACGCGAGCGCTCCGGCGCGTAACGCGCGGCGCGGCCGTTGCCGTACTGATTGCACTCGCCGCATGCGAGTCGCCGCAGCCGATGCCCGCCCTCACCGATGCGGAGCGCGCGACGCCTGCAACGCTGACGGTCGGCGATCCCGCCCCGTGGATCGGCAACGTGGAGTGGATTCGCGGCGAGGCGCTCACTGAGTTCAAAGCGGGCCACGTGACGGTGATTGACCTCTGGGCGCCGTGGTGCGGCCCCTGCCTCGCGGCGTTGCCGCATCTGAAGGCCCTTGAGGCATCTCATGGCGGACGCGTGGATGTCGTCGCCCTCGCCATCACGGGAGGCAGCACGCGCGGCGAGATCGTTCGGGCGGCGTGGGCGCAGGGCGCGTCGATGCCGACGCGCGTCGCGATCGACACCGACGGCGCCGCCGCGAAGGAGTTCCTCGTCGCCACGCGCGAGCTCGCCGTTCCGCGCACGTTCGTGATCGACGGTGCAGGCCGCCTCGCGTGGTACGGACATCCGATCGACGTCGATGCGCCGCTCGCCGCGGTCGTCGCCGGCACGTGGGACCTCGAGGCGGCTTGTCGCGCCGATCACGCGCGCGGCGCGAACCGAACGGCGTCGCGCGCCGCGGTGCGCGAATACCTCCTGGCCGACGAGCGCGGCGACGAGGCCGGCGCGCTCGCGGCCACCGAACGGGCCACCGCGATTCCGCTCGCCGACGTCGACGGCATGTCGCCGCCGTGGTGGGCGTGGCAGGCGCGCGTCCGTCTCCTCGTTGCAGCATCTCGAAACGTGGAGGCACTGAACGTGGCGCGAGCCGCCGCCGCGCTCGACGGCATCGCGGAGGAGCCGGTCGCGCTCGCCGCGCTCGCTCGACTGGTCGCACCGGCGGATCCGCCCGCCGGCAGCACGCTGGGCTGCGAGCTCGCCGACCGTGCCCTCGCGCTTCTTCGAGCGATCGAGGGTGACGCGTCGAGCGATCCGTGGCATGTCTACATGCGCGAGGCGTCGTACACCGGGCACAGCGCCGCCATGCTCGACATCGCGGCGGCCTACGCGTCGTGCGGGCGCCTCGCCGAAGCGATCGCGCTCCAGCGCGAGGCGATCGCGCGGTGGCCGGACGACCCGCGCCTTCGCCCGACGAAGGCCGATCTCGTCAAGACGCTCGAGTACTACGAGTCCGCCTCGAAGTGACCGTCACTCGCGGCGCCACTCCACGTTGCCGCTGGCAGGCATCTCGATCGGAGTGGCGAGGCCGTTGGCGATGACGACGACTCGCGTGGCGGCCGGGCCGACGAGCCGGTACGACGTGACCTTCCCGCCCTCCCAGACGAGCGAGACTTCCACGTTGCCGCGCGCCTTGAGTCCGCTCACCCACCCCGTCGGCCACGACGGCGGCAACGCGGGCAGAAGCTCCACGACCACGCGACCGCTCTCGTCGCGCCGATGGGATTGCACGAGCATCTCGGCGACGCCCGCGGTCACGCCGAAGTTGCCGTCGATCTGAAACGGCGGGTGCGCGTCGAAGAGGTTGGGATAGATGCCGCCGCCGCGGAAGTCGGTCTTGTCGGAGCCGGTGAGCCGAAGCAGGAAGCCCACGAGATCGAGCGCCCGATCTCCTCGTTTCAGCCGCGCCCAGAGATTCACCTTCCACGCCATCGACCAGCCGGTGCTGTCGTCGCCGCGGAGTTCCAGCGTCCTTTCGACCGCCTTCGCGAGGTCGGGCGAGCCGTCCGGGGTGATGTCCTCGCCCGGATAGGCGCCGATCAGGTGCGAGAGATGGCGATGCGTCGGCTCGAGCTCGGCGAAATCCTTCTCCCACTCGGCAAGCTCGCCACGCGCGCCGATGCGGTACGGCGGCAGCTTCGCCCGCGCGGCCTCGAGCTGCGCGCGGAACTCGGCGTCGATGCCTAACTCCGCGCTCGCCTCGATGGTCGCGCCGAAGAGGAAGCGAAGAAGCGCGAGATCCTGCGTCGACATCGCGCTCACATGGCACACGCGCCCTTCGGCGTCGCGGAACGCGTTCTCGGTCGAGACGCTCGGCGCCGTCACGAGATGGCCCGAACCGCGCGGGTCTTCGACGAGCCAGTCGAGCGCGAACTCCGACGCCCCGCGCAGGACGGGATACGCCTCGTTGGCGAGATACGCGCGGTCGAGTCCGAAGCGCCAGCGCTCCCAGAGATCCATGCAGTGCCAGACGCCGCCGAACGCGAAGTTGGCCCACGTCGGCGCGCCCTCCCCGTAGTTGCCGACTGGCGCGGAGTGGCGCCAGAGATCGGAGTTGTGGTGCGCGACCCAGCCGCGCGCGCCGTAGTTCACCTTCGCCGTCTCGCGCCCGTTGACCGCGAGTTCCTTGACGAAGTCGATCATCGGTCGATGACACTCGGCGAGGTTCGTCGTTTCCGCCGGCCAGTAGTTCATCTGGCTGTTGATGTTCGTCGTGTAGTTCGAGCTCCACGGGGCGCGGAGTTCCTGGTTCCAGATCCCCTGCAAGTTCGCCGGCTGATCGCCGGGGCGCGACGACGCGAGAAGGAGATAGCGCCCGAACTGAAAGACAAGCGCGACGAGCCCGGGATCGACGTTGTCGCGCCAGCGAAGGATGCGCTCGTCGGTCGGGAGATCGTCGCGCGACGGACCGAGATGGATGGAGACGCGGTTGAAACGCTCGCGATGCCACGGATCGGGCGTCGGCGCTGCCGCGGCATCGACCGCGGCCCGCGTGACGGCGTCGCAGCGATCGAACGTCCGCTCCGGCTCGCGGTCGTAGCCGACGAAGCTCGTCCACGCCGAAAGGACGAAGACGACCTTGTCCGCGCCTGCAACGCGGAGTTCGCCGGCCTCGGTCGCCTCGACCGATCCGCCCGTCGCCGTCGCGCCGAGCATCGCCGTCGCGCGCATGCCGGCGCCGTCGGGCCGGTCGTCGTAGAGGATCGGCAGCGGCGCGTCGCGATAGCTCGGCTCGACGTGGATCGGCGCGCGAAGACGCAGCGCGACGCGTCGATCGCCGTCGCGCGACGACGAACCCCGTAGCGGCGACGTCAGCGTTGCGACGGCGCTCAAAGCACCGGCGCGATCGGCCTCGCACTCGACGACGAGCACTGGCGGGTCCGCCAGCACGAACGCCCGCCGCGTGAACGTCGTTCCGCCGGCCTTGAAGGTCGTCGTCGTCACTCCTGTTTCGAGATCGAGCTCGCGACGATAGTCCGTCGGCTCGCCCTCGAACTGGAACGCAACGTGGAGATCGCCGAGCGGCAGGTACGACTGCGTGTACGGCCCCTGCATGCGGCGCACGAGGATGTCGGCGTCGGTGTAGCGGCCGTCGAAGATCGCCTGCCGCACGAGCGGGAGCCAGTGCGGCGCGTCGGCGTTATTCCATCGCCGCGGCGCGCCCGACCAGAGCGTGTCGTCGTTGAGCGCGATGCGCTCTTGGCGCGTGCCGCCGAAGACCATCGCGCCGAGCCGTCCGTTGCCGAGCGGCAGCGCCTCGGTCCACCGCGTTGCAGGTTGCTCGTACCACAGGCGCCACGGCTGCGGCTCGGTGTCGCCTGCGCGGGCAAACCCCACGATCGATGCAAGAACGAAGACCAGAAGAGGGACGGCAATCGCAGCGCGGCGCATACCCGCACCGTACATTCCCCGCATGGACATCGTCTGGTTTCTCCTCATCGGCCTCGCCGCCGGCTTCGTCGCTGGGCAACTGGTGCGCGGCAGTAGCGCAGGCGTCCTCGGCGACCTGATCGTGGGCGTGATCGGCGCGGTCCTCGGCGGCTTCCTCTTCGAGCTCGTCGGCCTGAGGTCGACGAACCTCCTCGGCAGGCTCATCACGGCCACCGTCGGCGCGGCGGTCCTGATCGTCCTCCTTCGATACGTGAACCGGGGCGCCAGCCGAAGCTCGCGGCGGTGATCTGCGCGACCGACGTGCTCAGATCCGCGCGTTGCAGGCGCGCTGCGGCACGGCCCGTGGCAACGAGGTCGAGGCGCGAAGTACCATCATTTTCGCATGCGATCACCTGCCCAATACACCGTTGCGTTCCGAATGCTCGCGCGGCTTGTCCTTCGGGTGGCGTGGTCGCTTGCGCTCGTCCTCGCGATCACGAGCCTTCTGCGCGAGCGGTCGGCGTATCAAATCTTGGCTATACAGGCGTCGGTCGGCCAGGCGCCGCGGCCCCAGCTCGCGCAGGAGTTCTTCTGGACGATCTCGTTCGGCACCGTCGCCCTGTGGCTCCTGGTGCTCGACCTCTTTCTCCTGAAGTGGCTCGTGCCGATGCCGTCGCGCCGTTGCCCCGGCTGCGGCTATGACCTGGCGTCGTCGAACACTGATCGATGTCCGGAGTGCGGTGCCGGCTAGAGCAGTTTGAGTTCAGGCGTGGCGGCCGATTCACTCGGCCGCGACGACTCGCAAGAGCCAGTAACGCCACGATGGGCCGACGGAGCGGGAAAGTGGCCAGAGCAGTTCTCAGCAGGGCTAACCGTGACGCTACGCGTGTAGTGGAACTGCTCTCGCCAAGGGTTCGGCGCTTCGAACGGCGCGCTCGGATTGGTACGCGTCGCTCCTTGCCCGATGGGGCTCGCTTCTCGTGCCGATCGCCCTTTATGCGGGCATGAATCTCGGGTGGCTCCTGGCGGGCGCGAGCGGCGGCGCCGGCGGAGGCGGCTGGCTCGAGCATCTGCTCCGCGCCGCCACGATCCTGATCGCCACGTGGTGGAACGTCAAGCGCACGGTGCGACCGATCGCAGGGTGCGTGCGGACGACCACCGCGACCCTGCAACGGGGAGACGCGCGCTCGCTGACCCGTTGCCCACCCCTGCACTCCTCATCATCGCCCGGTCCACTCTCCAAGCAGCATGCCGAGATCGATCGCGTCAACCAACACGTCGCCGTTGAGGTCGGCCCGATCGTCGCTCGATCCCCACGCCGCGAGGAGTGCCGCAAGATCGGTCGCGTCAACGGCACCGTCGTCGTCCAGATCCCCGACCACGAACGATCCGTAGCGGCGAACGAACACGTCGAACTGGTCGCTTGCGTCAAACGGCAGGAGATTGGACGCATCGGACGAGAATGCGATGGAGCGGCCGTCGGCGGACACGGAGCACCAGACCTCGACACCGCCGCGAAGCATTCCGCCCAAGCCCACGCTCGAGGTCTCAAGCGAGGACTCGACAAGGTCGTATCGGTAGAGCTGCGTGGGAGAGAAGGGATCGTGCCGGATGTCGAAGTTCGAAGCGTCCGACACGAAGCTGACGAATCGCCCGTCGTCGCTGACGGAAGGCGCGGAGCTTGGCGCATCGCCCCATCCGGTCGCCTCGCGGTAGCTCACGAACGTGCACGCGCCCGTCTCTAGGTCACGCGCGACAATCTGCGACCGAAAGGACATCGCCGGCGGATTCAGCGTGTCCGCGAAGGCGCTGAACGCGACGACTCGGCCGTTTGCCGAGATCGTGCCCCCTCCGTCGGTCGTCGTTCCGGGCACCTCACCGTTGACGTCGAGCAGATCGCCTGTCGTGCGGTCCTTCACGACGAACATGTAGCGGCTGGAATGCGCCACGTCGTCGAGCGGCACTTCTTTCGTGAAGAGGACTCTGTTGCCGTCCGGAGTCATGTCCTCGGCGGCGCACGGAAAGGGAATCGCGGCGCCGTTCGCGTCGACGCTCACGAGCTCGGTGTCGCCGCGCACGCGGTCGCGCAGGAAGACGTCGCGCAATCCGTCCATGTCCCCAGGAACGAGTCCCCCCGCGGCGCTTGTGAAGAGCACGAATCGACCGTCGTCGCTGATGGCGGCGGGCGAGGCAGCACGGCCGACGCCGTCGACGTCCACCGAGACGACTTCCGTCGTGCCCGACTCACGGTCGTGCACATAGGCGACCAGATCGTTTGGGCCCGCGTGCGCGGTCGCCGACAAGGGGGTCCTCGTGCTGAAGGCTACGTAGCGACCGCTGCGGCTCAATACCGGCGTGCCCGCCCAATCCGCAACTGCGTTCGGTCCCTTGCTGACGAGCTCTGACGTGCCGTCGGCGAGACTCGTGACCACGATTGCCGCATCGGTGCCGTCCATGTCGACAAGGTCGGTCGCGCGCGTCTGATAGGCGACCGTGCGCCCGTCCGCCGAGATCACCCGTCCGCCGACCTTTCCGAACGAGGGGTCGTCGATCGCGCCGCCCGAGTCGCCGGATCCCGGCATGCCTTCTGACGCGCTTACGAGCAGGATCGGCGGCGCCGCGGGGGGAGCTGCAACGCGGAGTGTCGTTTCCGCGGAGGCCGATCCGAACGTCGTTCCGAGCGTGAACGTTCCCTCCGAGAGTGCGATGAGCCGTTCCGTACGCGTGATCGTTGCGATGGCGGGCGGCTCGACGCTCCAATCGACCTGCGGCGAGACGTCGTATGCGCCGCCGTCGACTGCGACGGCCGCATGGAGCGCATACTCGAATCCGACGTAGACCTTTTCAGGCATGATCGCCTTGAGTTCGTCAATCGCCTCGATGAATCGCACCGAGAGCGAGGTTGACGTGATCTCGAGGAGCCCTGGAAATCCGGCGACCGTCGGGGTCGACCAGCTCGTGAGACCAGTGGTCAGCGTCGATGCATCGATGAGCGTGAGCGTCATTCCTGGAGCGAGTTCGGCGTCGGCGTCAGCCGTGATCTCCACGTTGCCGCCGAGAATGACGTGTCCGGCGCTGATGCGCCCCGCTCCGTTCGCGCCGACGCCGAATTCGGTCGACGCGGTAAGCGATCGCCTGATGAAGTCTGCGGACAGGATCGCGCCGTTCGAGAGACGTATCGATCCATGCGCGCCGCTCGCCTGGTTTCCGATGTCGATGCATGTCAGCCGCGTTGTGGGGCCCGCGACCCTGATCGAGCAGTTCGGAGGAGCTTCGAAAAGGAGTACGTGCGGCACGACGACCTGCGCTTCGCCCTCGATCCGCACCGCCGCATTCGTGCCGTACAGGTCCACGCGCTGGTCAATGAGCGCCGTGGCCCCGTCGTCGATGACGACCATGCCGTCCCACACCTCGAACACGCCGATGTCGCATGTGGTGCCTCGACCGGTGACGCGAACGAGGGCCGGCGCATTGCCTCCGGCCGCGCTCGCCAAGGCCACGTCGCCGACGACCTTCGCCGAACCGGTGAGCGCGAGCGTCCCGGGGCCGATGACCGAGACTCCGCCGTAGATGCTGCTGTCCGCAACGCTGACCGTCCCATGCTCGACGCCGCAGCCAGGCGGCCCCATCGACGCACCGCCGGTCATGACGAGATGTCCAGCGCCGACGACGGATCCCACTTCGGCCAGGCCAAGCATCACCGCGCCTGCAACGTGGGCCCCGTCGCTCAGAGTGATCTCGCCAATGCCGCCGTTGCGTCCCGCATGCACGCTACCGACCTGCAACACGGAATCTCCGCTGAGCGTCAGCGCCGCCTCGCCGCCGTCGCCGATCGTCACGGTCTCAAGCGAAGGAAAGGGCGCCGGCACGACGCTCGCATCGACAAGTTCAACGGTTCCGGAGGGCACGACCCAGTGTTGGAAGTGCGTTCGAGCGGTCGCACCGCTTAGTGCTAACACGTCACCCGCGGCGAGCGCTGGCGGGGCATGCAGATCGAGCGAGCCTCCGAGAATCCGAAGGCGATCGCCGCTCGCTCGCTCCGCGAAGACGATCGGACCGATGACGAGGAGTTGCGATCCCCAGCCGCCGATTTCGGCGTCGAGTACAAGCGTCGGGCTCTGTCCTTCAACCGTCACCGAGCCCACGACCCACGGCGCGGCGAGCGTCACATTGAAGGGACGCGTCGACGGCGCACGCCCGAAGATGGCGGTATCGCCAGGCCCGGGCACGCCGCCCGACCAACGGGCGGGGTCAAGGAACAGGCCGTCGCGCGGAGCGAGCCAGACGCTCCCGTCCGCAACGGAAGGCGCCGTAAGCGTGAGCGACGGACCCGATGCGAGAGTCACAAGCATTGCCGCGACACCGAGGCTGCAACGCGGACGCTGTTCTCGCGTCGCGCTGCGAGAGCCGCCAGGCGGCGAGGCCAGCGAGCGAATCGTCCGGTGGGTCGACATCGGGGGATTCCGAAACCAACGCGCAGCCGACCCTGCGTCGGCTCGCTACCGCCTCATGTTCGCAGGTTGATACCCCGGGATCCACAATTCAGCCGCAAGCGGCGCGTTCTCGCCGATGAAGCTGCGTGCAACGTGGAGCGGTGCCCGAGTCGCGGAGCCAACGCGCGACACGCGTCACCCCCACAGCGCCCGCACCGCCGCCAGGTACATCGGGATTCCGATGACCACGTTGAACGGGAAGGTCACGGCAAGCGCGAGGCCGATGTAGATCGACGGCTCCGCCTTCGGCATCGCGACGCGGCACGCGGCGGGAACGGCGATATAGCTCGCACTTGCGGCGAGCGTCGCGAGCAGCGTTGCGTCGCCGACGCCGAGGCCGCCGAGCTTCGCGAGGAGAATCGCGACGGCGGCTGCAACGGGGGGAAGGATCACGCCGAACGCGATGAGGAACGGGCCGCGGCTCACGAAGTTCTTCAAGCGTCGCGCCGCGAGGAGACCGAGGTCGAGCAGGAAGAAGACGAGCACACCGTTGAAGAGATCCTTGCAGAGCGGCTTGAACGCTTCGAAGCCGCGTTCGCGCGTGACGAGGCCGATGACGAGGCTGCCGAGGAGGAGGAGGACGGGGCCGTTCAGGAACGACTCGTGCAGAAGGTGCCCGAGGCTCATCGGCTTCGCGCCGGCGTCGGCCCCCTGCCGCTCGGCGCGGCGGAGAAGCATCATCGCGACGACGATCGCGGGCGACTCCATGAGCGCCATCACGGCGACCATGTGTCCGCCGTACGGAACGCCGGCGGCGTCGAGCACGCTGCTTGCGGTGAGGAACGTGACCGCGCTCACCGAGCCGTAGGTCGCGGCGACGGCCGCGGCGTCGGTCGGGCCGAGGCGCCGCTTCAGCACCGCGAACACCGCGAGCGGCATGAGCGCGGAAAGGCCGATGCCGATCGCCATCGCGATGACCGCGTCGCTCGTGAGCCCGCTCTGGGCGATCTTCACGCCGCCGGTGAAACCGATCGCCCAAAGGAGGTAGAGCGAGAGGAGCTTCGTGACCGCCTTCGGCACGCGCAGGTTCGAGCGGACGAGCGCCGCCACCATGCCGAGCACGAAGAAAAGAACCGGCGGTGAGATGGACGGAAGCCCCATGACGGGGCGGATGCTACAGGCGCTCGGCGGACGCCACGGTGCCGACGCACCACGACGTCAGCGCGACTCTTGCGACCGCGCCACGACGGCGCGATGCACCAAGTCGAGCATCCGCTCCGCCCAACGATCCCAGGTGAACTCGAGTTGGGCGCGCCGCCGCGCTTCTGTCGCGAGACGCACGTAGCGCGCGGGATCGGCGACGAGCGACTCGACGGCCCGTGCCCACTCGGCGGGCCCCGCGGAGGTGGGCAGAACGATCCCAGTCTCGCCGTCGCGCACGACGGTCGGCAAACCGCCCGCGTCGCTCACGATCGCCGGACGACCGAAGTGCGCGCTCTCGGCGGGCGCGATTCCGAACGCTTCGCCCACGGACGGCAACACGGAGATGTGCGTCGCGCGCAGCGCGTCGCGGTGCACCGCGCGGTCCGCCTCGCGGTCGAGGCGCAGCGGCCCGAAGGAGCGCACGGCGCGGCTCGAGAGCGACGAGTGGGGCGCGCCCACGTGCCACAGCTCGGCGCCGATTCCCCGCGCGCGGAGCAGCTCGACCGCTCGCACGGCCAGCGACACGCGCTTGCGCTCCGCGTCGCTTGCAACGAGGAGAAGGCGCGTGCGGGCACGAGTGGGAGGCTCGACATCGATGCGCTCGCCGGGCTCGGGGACCACGTGGCATCCGAGCGGCACGAGCGACACGCGCTCGGGCTCGACGCCGTAGTCCTCCACCGCGCTCCGCGTTGCCGCTTCCGCGGCAAGCGCGACGAACGAGGCGCGGCGCAGTGCGCGCGTCTCGCACTCCTCGCACTCCGCGTGATACTGGCTGGGCCGTCGCCGATAGCGCGGATAGGTGCGGAGCACGATGCGCGCCGTGGCGTCGCTCGCGTAGATGATCGGCCGCTCCGTCGCGAGATACGCGAGCGGAACGCTGATGCACATGCCGACGATCGCGTCGACCGGGCGTTCGGCCTCGATGGCCGCGAGCGCGCGATCCACGCGCGCCGCCGCCGCGTGCGCCTGCTGCAACACGGACCCGACGCGAAGCCCTCGCACGTGCGCCGGAAGCTCGCGAACCCGCGAGGGCAGCACGTGGCCGGCGATCGCGAGGAGCCGGCGACGCACGAACGTCTTCGGGGTCGTCGGCGGGCTGGCGCGAATCGGGACGACGTCGCAGCCCGCTCGGGCGAGCGCCGCGGAGGCCGCGAACGGAAGGCCGGACACGTGGAGCCGATCGTTCGGATCGCCCGTGTGAATCATGGCGATGCGATACGCCGGCGCGCGCTCGGAGCGAGCTGCAACGGTGACGGGAGCGCGGAGGGAGTCGCTCACGTTTCGACCGTACGATTCGATTCGCAAGGATGGCACTGGAGTGTGCGGCACGGCGGGTCCGAGGTCGCTCTATTCTGACTGGGCAACGTCACTCTCGCTCAGCGCCTGCGTCGCGTGCTGCCCTGACGCACGGCGCGAGGGATGCAGATGGTCTCGGAAGAACCGTTCGACGGCGAGGAGAAGGTCCTTCTCTTGCCCGTCGATTCGCCGCGTCGCCTTTGCGCGCGGAACCACTACGGGTGAACGCCCGAGCGCCTGAAGTTCCGCAAGGAAGGCATCGGCATCGGCGTCCGTCGAACTGCCGCCGAACGCGAGAAGGACCGGCGCGCCGAGCCGAGGGACGACGCGCGACGGCGACTCTCGCACGAGCACCGCTTCGTCGCCCGAGCCGACGGCACGACAGAGCTGCTCGCGAACCTGCGGCGCGAGCGGCGCCGTGCGGAAGTCGAGCGTGGGGTCGATCGCGGCGACCGCCGTGTACCGCGTGGGCGCATGCGCCGCAGCTGCGAGCGCGGCGCTCGCGCCGAGGCCGTCACCGAGGATCCCCACGTGCACGCCATCGCTGAATCCAGCGGTCGTGGCCCACGCGAGCGCGTCCTCGATGTCCTCCGGGATCGTCGAGTTCCAGCCGCCCGCGCCGGCCGCGGAAAGCGCGGGCGAGAGGCCCGGCGCTCCGCGCACCACGATCGACAGGACCACGTATCCCCGGTCCGCAAGCCACAGCCGCGCGCGGTCCTCGAGCTGATGCGCTCGCGACCAGAGGCCGTCGCGCAGGAGGATCACCGTGGGATGCAACGTGGAGCCGTCGCCGTCGGCGTCGGCGGGCACGGTGACGAACACCGGAAGCTCGAGGCCATCGCGCATGCGCACGCGAAACCCGCCGAGCGACATGACCCGATCCGCATCGAGATCGTCGCGTGCGGTGAGGACGAGACGTCCTCTGCGTTGCAGCCGGTCCCACAGCCAGTATGAGTCGGGTGCGGCGAGCGTCGAGAACGCGAGGAGCCACTGGCGATCGTCGTCGCTTCGGCTCACGAGCCGGAAGTCTCCGCTCCGGAGCTTCCGGATCATCGCGATCTCCTCCTCGAAACTCGTCGAGAGCGACTTCCACAGGTCGCGCTCGAACGACGCGATTGCCGCGAGCGGCTCGCCCGTGCCGAGCGCGGAGATCAGCGTGTGCGGCACCCAGCGCGTGCTCGCGGCGAGCACGTGGGCCGACGGCCGCTCCGAGGCGGGCACGAGATCGACGCGCACGAGCGCCGCCAGCCCGGCGCTCTCGGGCCATGACGAGTCGATGAGGTGGGCGCGGCGACCGTCGCGCGTCACGCCCAACAAGCGCGTCGAGGGCGCCACCTCGGCCTCCCAGTCGCGAAAGTGCTCCCACGCCGCGGAGTCGCCCCGGCGGATCCACCCGCGTCGCGAGCCGTCGTCGCGAGGCACGATCGCCAGCCGCGGCTCCCACGCGCCGTCGAACCCGTACTCGAGGGCGCCGAGCGTGTCACGGACGACGCACGCGGCGGCGCCGGTGTCGAGGCGCACGCGAAAGACATCGCGCGGCGGCAACGTGGAGCGCACCAGCGCCTCCGCAGGCGGACCGTCGCGGACGTCGAGAAGTTCGACGCTCGAGACGCCGTCCGGAACGCGCGCCGACGCATCGCCGGACGCGATGTCGATGGCGAACACGGCGCCGACACCGTCGCCGCGTCTCTCCGTTGCAGCCACGATGGTTCTTCCGCCGTCCGCCCACGCGAGCCTCGTCGCCTCGCCGTCGAGCGTCGCGATGCGGGTGGCCTCGGTCGCGGGACCTTCGCCCGTGACTCGGCCGATCCAGACCTCGGAGCGGCCATGCTCGAGCGGCGCGACCCACGCCAGACGGCCGCCGTCGCCCGAGAGGGCCGGATGCGTGCGCTGGGCAGGACCGAAGAGGACGGCGAGCGGCCTCTCGTCGGTGTCGAACGACGGAGCTGCAACGCCACGGGGCGTCGCAACGAGGAGTGCGATGCTGATCGCCACAGCGATCACGGATACGGTCCCGACCGGGACGCTTCGGCACACTACGCCGTCCGCGCGCACTCGCGCCCGGCTGCCACGCCAACGGAACATGTCTCACGACTCCACGCGCACCGGCCCACGCCCCGGTCGGCGACCCCGCCTCATTCCAACGGACGGGCCGCTCGGACGCAAGCGTTTTCTCGCGAGTCGCGCGTGCGAACCGACCGCCGCGATTCGGCGGGCCGCGGAAGGCGCCGGTTACGACCAGTTCGCGAAGAGGAGCGTGAGGTCCGACGCGTCGACGGCGCCGTCCGCGTTCAGGTCGCGCCCGTCGACGGGATCGATCCGGCCCCACGCCGCAAGCAGGACCGCAAGATCGCGCGGTCCGACGAGTCCGTCGCCGTCGACGTCGCTTCGCTCGCCCGAGGCGATCGTGAGGAAACGATCGGTGGCCTCGTCGCGCAGGAAGGTCGCCGTGCCGTCGGGCCATTCCACGCGCACGTCCACGAGCTCCGCGCCGGCGACGCCGAAGTGGGCCGTCATCTCGCTCTGCGATTGGTAGTTCATCCCCGCATCGATGTGCCGTGTGAGCGTGTGTTTGCCGGTCGACACGCGCACCACGGCGCCGATGCCGTTCGGCGCGTTCGACGACGACCCGCTGGTGTCGAGCCTGATCGTGAGCCACTTCGCGGCGGGACCTGCAACGAGGTCATTGCGGAAGAGCTTCGGCTTGTCCTTGTAGCGAAAGATCAGGATGTCGCGATCGCCGTCGTTGTCGTAGTCGAAGCTGAGAAGCCCGCGATCGACGGCCGTTTCGACCAATCCGCAAGACGACGCAATCTCGATGAACGTGGAGTCGCGGGCGTTCAGCCAGACGCGCGTCGGATCGTTCTGGAACTCCGGCCACGGTTGCCAGCCGTTGGTCGCGACGATGTCGAGCCATCCGTCGTGGTCGATGTCGACCGCGTCGGTGCCCCATCCCCAACCGCCCTGATTCACGCCGGCGGCGATGGATCCCTCCACGAACGTGTGGCCGCCCCCGTTCCAGTAGAGCATGTTTCCCGTGCCGGGCGACTCGGGATTCGACACGGAGTAGATGCTCGTGACGTACCAGTCGATATCGCCGTCGTTGTCGAAATCGCCGACCGTCTGCCCCATGCCGTTGTCGTCGACGCCCGTGCCCGAGGCCGCGGTAATGTCGGTGAAGGTCCCGTCGCGGTTGTTGCGGAAGTAGCGCGAAGTGCCGAAGTCGGCTGCAACGAGGAGTTCAGGCCAGCGGTCGCCGTCCATGTCGACGAAACGCGGCGAGAAGCCGCGCATGCCGGGCGCGACGATCCCGGCGGCGGTCGTCACGTTGGTGAACGTGCCGTTGCCCTCGTTGCGGAAGAGGCGATTGCACGCCGCGGCCGGCAGCCAACCTGCAACGAAGAGATCCAGGTCGCCATCGAGGTCATAGTCGCCCCACGCCGCGCCGGTGCCGTCGAACGCGCCGGTGCTCGCGTACTGCACGCCCGCGGTGGCCGCGACCTCCTCGAAGGAATTGGCTCCCGTGTTTCGGTACAGGCGGTTCTTGCCCGCGACTGGCGCGCCGCCGAGCAGTCCGCCGCTCGTGACGAAGAGGTCGAGCCATCCGTCGCCGTCGTAGTCGCCGGCCACGGCGCAGAGCCCCATGTGCTTCACCGACACCCCCCACTCGAGGGCGCGATTCACGAACGTGCCGTTGCCTTGGTTGATGTAGAGCGCGTCGGGATTCTTGCCGCCTACGACGATGAAGACGTCTTGGTCGCCGTCGTTGTCGAAGTCGCCGATCGTGCCGCCCGCGCTCATCTGGCCGAGGATGTTGGCGCCGCCTTCAAGAAGCGCCGCCGGCGCATGGGCGACGTTGATGCCGCTGATGCCGGCGACCTCGGTGAACGTGGTCACTTGCGCGCGGGCGGGCGCGGCGATAGCGACGACGACGAGTCCCGCGGCAGTCGCGAGCGACGCAGCGCGGAGCGATTCCGCCAGAACGACCGATGCACGCATGGCCGTACCCCCGCAATGATCGCGAGCGCGAGCGCTCGCGTCTCCCCCGCCCTGCGCAGATCCCCCTGACCGACGCGAGGCGGCGATTGCAGCGTACGACCGGCCTCGGACGGATCAACGCGAATCGTCGGATTTCGCCGAATCGGGCGCGGCCGCTGCGGCGGTGCCGAGCGCCGGCGTGCGGAGAATCGCGAACGGAAGCACGATGTCGTTCGTCGGGCCAGCGTCAGACCAGTTGAGCGCGGGGTGGCGATGCAGTTGGTTCGCCACGATCCAGAGATGGCCATCCGGACCCACGAGCACGCTGTCGGGCCACGAGAGCTTGGGATCCGTGATGAGCGTCCGATGGGGGCGCAGGCCGTCCGGACCGGGTGCGGCGGCCGCCTCGACCACCGCGATGCCGTTCCCCGGCAGGTCGGTGATGTAGAGGTTGCCCGCCGCGTCGATCCCCATGCCGTCAGAGACCGGCTTCGTCGCGTACTTCTCGACCGCCTCGGCTAACAGCTCGTCGGTCATGCCCGGAGTCGCGAGCGCCGAGGCCTTGATCCGGTACATGGTCTTGCCGTGCATCGACCCGAAGTAGACCCATTCGTTGGCCTTGTCGATGACGATCGGATTGATGCCCACCCGGGCGACGACCGGCTTGCCGTCCGGGCCCGCCGTCTTCACCTCGCGCCCGTCGATGACCATCGCGGCGTCGGCCTCGGGTCGCACGCTTTCCGCGTTCTCGAGGACCCGGCGGCTCACGCCCGACTTGAGATACACGACGACGATCGCGGGCTTCGCCTGGTCTTGGCCTTGCGTGATGCCGCAGTCGGCGATGTAGATGCAGTCGCGTTCCTCGTCGATCGCGAAGTCCTGCAGGAAGCTCGCGCGGTTCGACGCCGGCGGCGGCAGGTGAATGACGCGCACTAACCGATCGGTGTTCGTGTCCCACGCGATGAGCTTGGGGAACGACTTCGGCTCGGTCGCGGAATCGCCGCCGAGCTGCCCGGCGTCGAGCATCCAGAGGATGCCCTTCGAGTCGGCGCGAATGCCGATGATCGACGCGATGCCCAATCCGTTCGGCCCGACGTCGCCCGCCCAGCCCGGGCTCGGGTACGCCAGCGCGCCGCCCTCCGCACGCAGCTCGACCACGCGAATGGACGGCGCGCCGAAGGGATGCATGCTCGCGAACACGCGACCGTTCGGCGTGATCGCGAGATTGCCGGGGGTCTGGTCCATCTCGGCGATCACTTCGACCGTGCCTGCGGGGGCGGCGGGCCGATCCTTCCTCGCGATCGGCGGGAGTTTCGTCGGAAGCTCGCGGACTCCGTGCTGCGCGAAGGCGGGAGCTGCAACGACGAGCGAGAGACAGGCGACGGCGATACGAATGGGGTGACGCATGGAGAGGACTCTGCCGGCAACGCGGAATGGGGGGCGACGCGCGGACTTCACTTCTTCGCGGCGGCGCCGCCGAGCGGCTTCAGCGTGATGTTCCGGAACTCGATGTGCGCACCCTCGGACTGGAGCGCGATGCGGCCGGGGACGACGCGCACGTCGGTCGCGCGGTTCTGCAGGAGATCGTTCACGTAGAGCTCGAGCGTCCCGCCATCGAGCACGATGCGATAGCGATTCCACTCGCCGAGCGGCTTCTCGTTCGTCGCGTGCTCCTTCTTCGTGCGTCGGCCTTCGGTGCGCGCGGCGTCGGTCTTCATCGGGAACGAGCCGATGTTCCAGATGTCGCCGGCGTTCTCCGAATGAAGCTGCGCCTCGATCGACGTCGGCCACACCTTGTCGGGCTGCTGGACGCGAAGGAGCACGCCGGAATTGCCCGGGCCCTTCGCGGGATCGAATCGCCACTCGAGCGAGAGCTCGAAGCTCTCGTACTCCTTCTCCGTCACGAGATAGCCGACCGGATTTCCGGTGCAGACGAGGACGCCGTCCTTCACGCTCCACACCTTCGCGGGATCGCCCTCGGGAAGAAAGCCGCGCCAGCCGTTGAGCGTCTTTCCGTCGAAGAGTTCGACGGTCTCCGTTGCCGGCGCCTTCGCCGGAGCCGCGGGCGTTGCGGGCGTCGCTTGCGGCAAGGATGCGGGGCTCGCGACGAGACCGACCGCGGCAAGGACGGGAACGACGATGAGGTGAGCACTCGACATGCGGGCAGCGTAGACGGCAGCGGCCAATTTGCACGAAATCACGGCGGGTCGCGCCCCAACGAGCGGTAGCATCCGGCGGTGGGCTGCGAGCAGTCGCTCGGGAGGTTGATATGCCGCTCCGAACCGTTCCAGTCGCGCCGGGGATGTTCTGCTGGTTCGAACTCACCACCCGCGACGTGCCCAACGGATCCGTCTTCTATCGAGAGGTGCTGAGCGCCGCCGCTGCGGACGCAGAGGCGGCGACGCAGGGCGTGCCGCTCGGCCACGCCGACGCGACCGGTCGTCCGATCCGCGAGTACATCCTCTTCAACGTTGCAGGCCACGCCGTCGCCGGCCTGAATCCGATGGATGACGCGTTCCCGTCTGACGCCGCGTCGCACTGGCTGCCCTACATCGCGGTCGAGGACGTCGACGGCGTGTGCACCCGCGTGCAGAGCTTGGGCGGATGCGTTTCGTGCGGCCCGTCCGACATCGCGATCGGCCGCTTCGCCGTCGTGCGCGATCCGACCGGCGGCGTGTTCGCGCTCTTCTGCCCACGGCCGGGCGCGACCGACGGCACCAGTCCCGTGGGCCCCGGCGCCTTCGTATGGTGCGAGCTGGTCACGCGCGACGTGGCCGTCGCCAGTGAGTTCTACGCGAAACTCCTGGGATGGACGCCGCAATTCTGCCGCCTCGGCGCCACGAGCTACATCGAGATGAAGGCGGGCGCGCGTCCCGTCGCGAGCGTCTTCGAGGCCTGCGCCGACGAGGACCGCTCCCCCGCCCACTGGTGCCCGTACCTGTGCGTCGCCGACATCGAGCGAGCGCTGGCCGCCGCGGTTCGGCATGGCGGGCAAAAGCTCTGCGAACCGATGACACTGCCCGGTGACGGCCCCGCGTCCGGCCGCTATGCCGGCGTCACCGACCCGACCGGCGCGCACGTCGCGCTCATCGAACTCAAACACTCGTGACACTTCCGCATCTCATCGTTGCAGCCATTGCCGCGTCTCTCGCCGTTGCAGCCGCCCCCGGCGCCGCCCGAACCGACGACCCGCCCGCAAAGACCGTCCCGACCGACGATCGCGGCCCGACCCCCTCGCCGACGCCGTCGGAGGCCACGCTTCGCCGCTTCTTCGAGCCCCTCAACTCGGCGCTCACCGACGCGATCGAGCGATTCGACCGCGACCCCGGACTTCCCGAAAGCTCGTGGAACCCGTTCGAGGAGACGAAGAAGTCGAACGCCGAGCGGTTGAACGCCATCCTCGACGAGTGCGCCAATCTCCTCGCCGACGGCGAGACGATCGACGTGCGGCGCCGCATTCGCGCGCTCGAGTCGGAGCGCACGCAGCTCGTCGAGAGCGTGCGCGTCTCCTACGAGAAGCAGACGGCGGCGCGGCCGAAGTCGGAGCGCGAGTGGTACGAGCTCTTCGGCAAGTCGAAGGAGGACTGGGAGTCGTCCATCGCCAAGGCCGAGGCGCGACAGGCTGCGATCGACGAGGAGATCGCGTCGCTCCGCTCCGCGTTCGCGGCGAACCTCCGGCGGCTCGGACTCGAAGTCGGCAGCGACGGCGGCGACTCGCTCTTGGCGACGGTCGCGGGCGACCGCTTCGTCGACATGGTGCAGGCGTTCGACAACGTGCGCCTCGTCACCGAGCAGTTGCGGCACATCACCGAGCGCATGAAGGAGTCGCCGGAGACGGCGAAGCGCTACTACGGCATGTACGTCCTGCTCGTGCGCACGATGGACCGCATCCAGGACGCGTTCGTCGAGACGATCGAGACGGCCGTCTTGCCCGAAATCGAGCGCTACGGCAAGGAGGCGACCGAGACGGAGCGGCAGGCGTCGGCGCTCCTGAAGACCGCCGATGACGCGAGCCGCACGGTTCTCGAGAAGAATATCGCGGCGTGTCGGCTGGCGCAGGAGGCGGTGGCGAACTATCGCGCGTACCTCGCCGCGCAGGTTTCCAAGGTGCGCGACCAGAACCGATCCGTCGAGAGCCGGCTCAAGGTCGCCGAGAACACGTACCGCACGATGGCGCTCAGCGTGGGCATCGCGGAGCTGATTCGCCAAGGCGAGGTCGACCTTCGCGCGGTGATGACGATGGAATTGCCCCAACTTCGCGGATTCGAGAACGCGGCGCTCCGTGAGCAGTATCAACGGCTGAACGAACGCTTACGAGCCAAGTGACTTCACGCCTCGATGTCGACGCCGGCGCCGACCATCTCCACGCTCCGTTGCCGCGGCTGCGAGTATGACCTCATCGGTCGCACGAGCGGTGCGTGCCCAGAGTGCGGCGCCCCCGTCGCGCCGGCCATCGCGCATGCAAGATGGTGGACCGTCGACCGACTCGACTCGCTCCGCGCCGCACTGTGGTTCGTGCTCGTCGCCCTGCTGTGGCCATTCGGCGCGCTCTTCCTTCTCTTCATCCTCGCGTTCCTCGAAGTCAGGGAGGAGCTCGCATTCAAGGCGCTCATCTGCATCGCTCTCGTCACGGAACTCGCGCTCTGGTCAGGATCGCTTGCGATGTGCGCTCGAGCGATCGCTCCGCGCGGATCGGCGATGCCTGCGCTCGCCGGGGCGATGATTGCCGTCTATGTCCTCTCGGGGCTCGCGATACTCCACATGATCGTGACGGAGCCGAATCGGCCGACCACGCTTCACGCCGTGTCCATCCTGACGTTCGCGATCAGCTGGTATGGCGTCGTTGCGTGGTGCGGAGGCTGCACCATCTTGGCGCTTGCCGCGCATCGACCGTCACGCATCGCAGCGCGGGCGACGCTCTACATCCTGTTGCCGATCGCCGGACTGCTCTGGATCACGGCGGCGCTGCACATGGTTGCGGCCAGTGTCTGGGGGTTCACGCCCGTCCCCGACAAGTACGCCATCGCGCATGTCCTCGGCACGATCGGCGTTGCGGTGTGCAGTTCGATCTTCCTCGCCGTGGTGATCGTTCGATTGATGCGTTTCATTCCCCGAGGATCCGCGCCGCTTCCCGCGGCGACGCCGCCGACGTCGTTCGAAACACGATGATCGCGTCGAAGGCTTCGCGAGGCGCCGTCGCCGGCTGCAACGCGGACATGTCTTCCGCCCGGATGTTGTAGCCGCCGAACACGCGACAGCCGCGTGCCACGTCGGGCCAGGCGGGCGGCGTCGCGCGCGGGATCGCCCGCATGTCGACGAAGGTGTCGGCGAGGCCGAGCGACAGGAGCTCACGCTCCAGCGAGCCCTCCGCCGCGGGCCCGACCGTGTAGCGCCGAAAACCCCAGGCGCCGTCGGCGCCTCGGTCGAGCGCCTGGAACGCGCCCGAATCGAAGAGGAACCCGACAGCCGCGTACGACGACCCGAGCGCTTCGCCGAGGTGTCCGCCTGCCGCCAGCTCCGGCGACGCGAGAGAGGCAAGCGGCGATCGCTTGATGTGCTCGTTGTGCGCCCAGAAGACCGCCGATTCGCCGGGCGCGAGTTGGGCGAGAAGCATCTCCGCCATCGCTCGGTCACGCGATCCGGCCGAGCGGAACATCTCGCAGCCCAATCGCAACTCCTTCGCGCGGAGGATCGCCTCTGCCTGCAACGCGGAGTTCGGAAAGGACGACGCCGCGACCTCCGCCTCGACCTCGGCGACGCCGGCGGCGACCGCCTCGTACGCGGAAGGGTCGCCACGCCAGAGCGCGTCGACCGCGGCCGGCAGCGCATCCGCAAGGCCGCGCGCGTGCGCCGCGAGCGATGGGTTCGAATCGCGCACGAGCTCGGCGAGCCGTCGTGCGGCGGCCTCGGGATCCTGAACGTCGACGCCGATGAACCGCACGCGATCGGCCGGTGCCGCCGCGGCGTTCCATGCACGCAGGTCTTCGAGAAGGGCCGCGTTCTCCTCGACGGCCCAGATCAGCATCCCGAGTCCGCGGAGCGCGGCACGAGCGTCGCCGGTGCGGCCCGACACGTAGTCGTCGGTCGCGCGCGCGAGTGACGCGCTCGCCTCATAGGCGACGACGCGCACGCCGCATTCGCGCACCAACGCCATCGTGATGCGCTGCTTCCACTCGAAGCTCTCATGCTGGCCGTGCGTCGCTTCGCCGAGGCCGACGACTCGCGCCTCCGAGACCGCCGCCGCGATGCGCGACGGCGCTCGCGGGTCGTCGAGCCGGATAGGCTCGGTGGCGCGAGGGACGCATCCGGCTGCAACGACGAGCACCGCTGCGAGCGTCGCCTGCCACGCCGCCTTCACTGTCGCCTCGCTTCGTCGATGATCGCGCGGAGGACGTCGCCCGCGGGCGCGCCCGGGTGCGACCAGCGCGGAACCACGCGTCCGTCGATCACGAGCGTCGGGATCTGCACGAGCCGCGTGGCCTTCACGAGCGTCTCGGCTTCGCGACGCACCGACGCCAACGCCTCGCCCGAGGCGAACTGCGCCTGAAACGCGGAGTGGTCGAGTCCGATCGCGGCGGCCTTCTCGAGGATCGTCGTCATGTCGACATCGGGGCCGACGGCGAGAAGCGCGTTGAGCATGGCGCGGAACTTCTCGTCGCCGCCGATCGTGCCCGCCGCGACGATCGCCGCGCTCGCGAGGCACGAGCGCGCGTCGCCGCCGGTCATGCCCGACGACGGATTGCACTCCTCGGATGCCGGGCACTGCAGCACTCGGACACGGATGCGTGCGCCGGCGTCGATGATGGACGACAGCGACGCGAGGAGCTCGCGCGAGCCCGCGATGCGCGGATCGGCCCACACGCGCACCTCGAGGTCGTCGTCGCGCGGGTCTTTCGGGGCGAGCGCGATCCGGCCTTCGGAGATCGGCCCCGCGAGCGCGTCGATGCGCGGCGACACCAGCCAGTCCTCCACGAGCTTGCGCGTCGCATCCGGCGGCGTCGCCGGGGCGCTCGCGAGGTCGGCCACGCGCTCGACGACTCCGTCGAGCGTTCCGCCGACGACGTACCACTTCCACTCGCGGCCGTTCACGAACACCATCGGCGTGAACGTGACGCCGAGCGCGATGGCGTCGTCGATGTCGCGCCGCACTGCGGCTTGCACGGCGCTCGACGACGCGACCTCGGCGAGACGGGCCGCGTCGAGACCGGTCGCGGAGGCGACGGCAGCGAGCGCGTCGGCGGCGGGCGTCGCCTGCAACGCGAAGAGCGCGGCATGCGCCGCCGCGAACGCGGGTGCACCGCCGAGCGTTGCGGCCGCTTCCGCGAGCGCCGCGCGTCGACAGGCATCCGGGTGCGGTGACGACGGCATCGCGCTGTTGCACTCGGCGCAGAGCGGGAAGTGCTTCACGACGACGGACGCGTCGCCGCGGGCGACGACGGCCTTCGCCATCGCCTCGACCTTGGCGCAGTCGGGACACTGATAGTCGGTGAAGAGCACCACGCGAACGCGGCCCTTCGCGTTGCCGAGCTCGCGTCCGCCCGCGAGTCGATCGGTCGTGGAGGTCGGCGCCGCAGCCGCGTCGCGCACGAACGAGGCGTCCTCGTTGGCGGCCGTCTCGGCGAGGCGCAGTCGGCGCGTCGCATCCAACCCGCCGACCAGGAGCGCGACGACCACCGCAACGGCCGCCGCCGCCGGAAGGCCGGTCCATCCCCCCGCGCTCGACGGCGCGCCGCGCCGAGGAGCGAGAAGGACCGCAAGCGCGACGACGACGCTCCCGAGGTGCGCCAAGGCGCACCACGGACAAAAGGCGCCGAGCGCGACCATGCCGATCACGAATCCGATCGAGAGCACGGCTCCGACCGACGCGACGACCGTGAGCCACGGTGCCGGCCGCGTCCGCGCGCGCAGCCAACCGATCAGGCCGACAAGCATGAACGCAAACCACACGAGGCCGACGTACGACCACGGCGTGCCGAGCGCCGGCACCGATCCCCACGGGCCGTTCACGAGCGAACCGCAGCCGGCGTCGCCTGAACACCCGGGGAGTGCGGGCGGGGCGAGCCCGAGCTTCACGGAGGCGAGCGTTGCACTCGCCACAAGACCGAGCGCGCCACCGAGAAGCGCGATTCGCGCCGCTCCCGGACTTGTCGTCGGTTGAAGTTCGTCTGGCATGCGCGAACCGGGATTATGCCCCGGGCGTCGCCCGTCGTTCTCGCCGCGTCGATGGGTCGGCGGTCTCCGCCGTCGGGTGAAGAGACGGTCGCCGGCTCCCGACGCGGGGTGTGCACCCGCACGGCGATGGCGACGGGGGTGCCGAACGCGTGGGTGACGCGTCGGTCTCGCGTTGTCGCCTGTAGGGCGACGAACGCCCCGAGGTTATGCGTCGAGGCCGGAAGACCGTGCGTCGGGATGCCCGGTTGTCGTACGCTACGGTCGTCGTTCGAGTGCAACGCGGCGCGGGCCGAATGACTTTCGGCGCGGGCTTCGATAGCCGATGTGAGAGTCGAGGTCCGCACGGCGACCGTCCGCGTGCGGAGATCTCTCGGAAGTGCACCGGCCTCGCGAGTAGCCTCGCTAGGATCGCATCGTCGACGACGACGGCGTTCGTCGGCCGACGAACGCGTGCGGCCGATCTTCCACGTTGCACCGCATCCGTTTCTCGAGCGTCCTGCGAACTGGCCCACCTCCGAGTCGTAGCGATTCAGGCAGGCCCCGTCCTCCGCGACACCTCAAGCGAAACCACTCCCCCGAAGGCCAGCGCCGAAGTGATCGAACTCCTCGCCGACGTCGCCCATCAGTTTGTCGTGCTCGCCCACACGGTCGCGAGCATCGTTCCGCCAGATGCCGCTTCGGCGGCGGCAACGCCGGCGACGGGCGCTAGTCCGCACGCGCCCGAGATGGCCGCGTGGTTCGAGAAGCTGCTTCCCTACGGTCCGTGGGCGATCTTCGTGATTCTCGTGCTGTCGGGCGTCGGCCTGCACGTGTCCGAGGACTTCATCCTGATTCCCGCGGGCTTCTTCGCGGCCCTCGACAAGTTGCCGCTGTGGGAGACCCTCGTCCTCGCCTACTTCGGCCTCATCATCGGCGACGCGCTTTGGGTGTGGGTCTGCCGCCGCTTCGGCACGCGACTCATTCAGACGCGTTGGTTCAAGCGCATGGTGCATCCCAAGCGCCTGCTCCAGGCCAAGCACCAGATGGAAGCGCGCGGCGCGATCGTGCTGATCCTCGCGCGGTTCATTCCCGGCACCCGAACGCCCGTCGTGACGATGGCGGGGCTCCTTCACATGCCGTGGTGGAAGTTCCTCGCCGTCGAACTCACGACGGTTGCGATCACGGTTCCGCTGCAGACGGGCATCGGCTACTTCATCGGAAAGCAGACCGGCGCCGAGTCGACGCTCGAAATCGTCGCGTGGCTTCTCGGTCTCCTCGCACTCACGGTCGCGGCCATGCTTGCGATCCACTGGATCGTGCAGGCCCGAGCCAAGCGCGGCACGACGCCCCGATCGAAGGTCTCCTGGCTCCGCACCTTCGGCCGCGCGCGGAAGCGCACGGGCGCGCAAGCCGTGTCGCCCTCCGCGTGACAGGTCGCTTGGGCGCGTGACTCGGTGACCGTGCGCGCGAGAGAGCCCAGTCTGGATCGCACTCAGTAGGGTGTGGTCGAGAAAGATCGCTCGGTTAGGCTCGCGCGCGAAAGCCCGCACGTGACGACGCGCGCCGCCGGACGCCCGCGCGACCTTTGCACGACGTTCGCCCGGCCCCCGCGCGACCTCGGCCGCGGCATCGCCGGAAGTCACCCGGTGCGCCGCTCGTCCGGCCGCTCGTCATGGGACCCATCAGGCGGCTCGTCAGGCGGCTCGTCAGGCCGATCATGATGGGGCGTTGCCTTGGCGTTCGCGAGACTTCCTCCCCGAGTTGTTCGCTCGCCCACAATGACCGACGGTCCTCGTCTGGACGTTGCACGCGGCCGCGGCGATGAATGGTGACGGTGAGTCGCACCGACTACGTCGCGGCGGAAACGCCGAGTCGCATGTCACCCCAAACCCCCAACGACGAGTGCGACGGGGGTTTGCTTCGCCGCCATGCAACTGCGGCATCATTTGGACGCCGTCCGCATGCGCGATCGCCACGTCGCCCTTTCCCACTCGCTTCACCCCCAATCGCCCTCTCCCCGAACGCGATGCCCCATAGACGCGATCCCCAGATCTGATCCCCCAACCCGATCCACAAACCCGATCCCCCAAACCCGAACCCCAACCCGATCCCCCAACCCGATCCCCCAACCCGATCCCCACCCCACATCCCCGAGCTCTACACCCACGCTTTATCCCGGCGGAAGGCCCAAGAACCTTGTGGCCGTCACGCTTCTCTAGGACCGCGTGACGAACGTCGGACTCGCGACGAGCACGGGGCCGAATCGCCCATCCCACGCAACCGGCCCAACACCAACGCGCGGCCCTTTGGTCCGCAGTGCCGCGTTGCAGCTCGAGGAACGGCGGGAAGACGTCGGTTTGTGAGCGAAACGTGGATCGAAAACCGCGTCCATGGCGTGCATGCGCCGGCCACGATGCCCTCGCCACAGGCCGCAAGAACGCTCCCACTTCTCAGACGATTCCGCCGCCAGAGACTTGACCGATTCGGCTGGCGAGAGATCTTTAGGAACTGACGCCAGTACGGTGGGGCGCGAGTATCGCCTGGTGGCAAAGCGACCGGCTTGTGGAAGCGGACGCGCCGTCGGGATATTCGAGCGGGGGGAACTCGGCGACTTCGATCGTTGCGATCGAGGTGCGGCGAAGATCGGATCTCAGTTCTCGGCGGCGCCCGCGATGCGTTGCGGTGCCGCCTTCGAGTTCTGTGACACGTCACTTTCGCCGAGCGTACGTCCGGTGTCAGCGTTGCACGTGTTCGTCGTCCGCATCCCAATCTGAAGAGACTCTGCTCCCCATGAAACAAGCCCCACGCCCGTTCCTTCTCATCGGCGCTGTCGCCCTCGCCACCGGCGCCGTCGTCATCGGCCAGCTCGGCGCCCAGCCCGCGTCTCGTACGAACAAGTCCACGACGTCGGCTGGTCGCGCGAACGCGTCCGGCGGCGACAACGGCGGCATCGCCGGCGCGATCGGGCCCGACGTCATCGTCGGCGGCCTCACGGACATCGTGAAGTACGGCACCGTCAACGGCGTCTCGGCGTATGCGGTCGGCACCACGTCGTGCAACATCGGCGACCAAGTGTTGTCTTGGTACGACTCGGGCGTGAACGACTCGCTCCACCCGGTGATCGCGCAGAACCTCTATCGCCTCAAGGGCGGACGCTTCGAACAGGTCGGCCAGTCGTGGCTCAAGCACGGGTGGTGCGCGGTCGACGGCAACCTCTGCGGCCAGTGCCAGTCGGACGGCGGCTGCGACCTTCTCGGCGTCGGTTGCTCGGACCCGTACGGCGGCACGCTGAATGGCACGCAGAGCGATCTCGGCCCGCGCTCGCAGGTGAATCCGTCGACGGGCGTCTTCCCGTTCCCGTTCTCGGCCGCGCCCGCGCAGGGCACGATCGGACGTCGCCTCCAGGTGAAGATCGACGACGTCAATCCGTCGCTGAATCCGAACTCGCTCTACTTCGTCGAAGGTCACTACGTGCACCCTGAAGACGCAGCGGCGGGCAACGACAACAACAACGCGTCGTATCGCCGCGCGGTCGTCGGCTCGATGTCGAGCGGCTCGTACACGATCACCGGCAACGGCGCGACGATCCAGCAGTCGCCCGCAATCTACGCCTGGAAGAACAACGGCCTCGGCGCCGGCATCCCCGATCCCGACATCACGATCGTGACGGTCGATGTCCCCGGCGACGGACGATTCCTCGTCGGCAGCAAGGTCACGCAGATCGACGCCAACACGTGGCGCTACGAGTACGCGATCCAAAACCTGAACTCCGACGCCGCCGGCCAGGCCTTCTCCATTCCCGGCTCGTGCGGACTTGAGGTGACGAACCAAGACTTCCATGCTCCCTTCAGTCACTCGGGCGAGCCGTACGCCAATGACGCGTGGTCGACGACCACGTCGTCTTCGGCCATCGCATGGGCAACCACGCCATACGCGCAGAACCAGAACGCGAACGCGCTCCGCTGGGGCACGCTCTACAACTTCGGCTTCACGGCGAACGTCCCGCCGACCGCCGGCCAAGGCACCATCTCGCTCTTCAAGCCCGTCGCCACGACCTCGGTGAATGTGGCCCTTCCGGTGCCGAGCGCCGCGACTCCCTCGAGCGATCTCAACAGTGACGGCATCGTGGACGGCGGCGACCTCGCCATCGCTCTCGGCGCCTGGGGCACGGCCGATGCCGACCTCAACTGCGACGGGACGACTGATGGCGGCGACCTCGCGGTCCTCGTCGGCAATTGGCAGTGATTGCAGCGATCGAACTGGGGTCCGTGGGGGCGCGGGGGTTTACCCCCCGCGCCCCACCCCCGCCCCCCCCCCCCACCCCAAACTGCCCCCCCCGCCCCCATACACCCCGCCCGCCCAGCAACCCCCCCC
>JAEUIT010000092.1 GCA_016795035.1 Phycisphaerae bacterium
CCGCCCCAGTTCGGATTGGAGGCTGCAACCCGCCTCCATGAAGTCGGAATCGCTAGTAATCGCGGATCAGCTACGCCGCGGTGAATATGTTCCTGAGCCTTGTACACACCGCCCGTCAAGTCATGGGAGCTGGCAGTGCCCGAAGTCGCCTCGATTCAGGGGTGCCCACGGCAAGGCTGGTGACTGGGACTAAGTCGTAACAAGGTAGCCGTAGGGGAACCTGCGGCTGGATCACCTCCTTTCTAAGGGAATGTACTTAGACGGTTGTCCAGAGAGATCTGGCACCGAAAACGTCAGCACACCCTCGTCTGCGTCCCATCAGTCCTGCTTGCAGGGCTGGTCACGCGGATAATTCTGTGGTAACACAGGACCAAGGCACCCAACTGTTTCTTGACATAAAACAACCGCCCTAGCTCGCGCTGGGGCGGTTGTCATTTTTGCTTCGAGAGAGTGAGCCCGAGGCGGCGCGTCTTCAAACGAACGTCCTCGCCTGCCCGCAAGGGATGGGCCAAACCGCGCCCGCGCGTGCGCTCCCCGTCCGAGCCCTCCCGCGTCGTCCCAACTCCCGTGGCGGTTCCATTGTGCGGCACCGCGCGCCGCCAACGTCATTCCGCATGACACGCCGTCGGCGGAAGTCGCCACTCTGGACGCGGGATTCGCCGCCTGCAGGGGTATCTTCCTCCCGTCGAGCGCGATCGCACAGGCTTCGTGGCCCGGTGATCGTCTCGGTCGAAAGGAGCCCCGATGCCTTACCGTGCCCGCGCTGTGGTTCGGACCTGTGCCGTCTCGCTTGTCGCCGTGATCGCGATCGGAGTGGCGAGCGGATTCCAAACCGCACCTCCGCCCGCGAAGGCTTCGGTTCCCGCTCCCGCTCCGGCGCCAGCACCAACGTCGCCCGCGACTCCGAGCTTCATTCAGGGTGACGTGCGAACCGAGGTCTTCCAGATCGCGAGTGGCGAGCGCGTCATGGTCGTCTCGGACGTGCGCATCCACGCGACGAACGAGGTCGTCATCGACGGCCTCCTCCTCGCGAAGCCCGGGGTCACCATCGAAATCATCGCGCCGAAGCTCACGGTGCGAGGCACCGTTTGCGCCGGAAGCGGCGTGAACGGCGTCGACGTCCTTGAGCCGGGCGGCAATGGCGGCAACGTCATACTTCGCGTCGCGGACATCAGGGTGGAAGAAGGCGCCGTCATCCGATCCGGTGCCGGCGGCAACGGCAGTTTCGGTGCGTCTGGCGGCGACGGCGGCGACATCCTGCTCTTGCCGTCGAGCCTAGTCAGTGGCGGCGGTGAGGGCACGATGGAGGCCGGCGCCGGCGGCACCGGCGGCGAAGGCGTCACCGGCTACTCCGATGCCGCGCGAAATGGCGGCAATGGCGGTAGCGGTGGCGCCGTCGGCGTCATCACCACCTCGACGGTCTGAGAGGACCGAAGCGTCGGCTTTCGGGCGCGTCAGCGCCTCGCGCGGTGCTCGCACCACGCGTCGGCGTCGTATGTCGTCCGGCGCATCGCCGCGCGCTGCGCGTCCGAAAGCCCGTTCGTCAGTCGCGACGCCTCCGCGTCCGCGCGGGCCGCGGCCTCGTCGTTGCCGCGCGCCCGCTCGACGGCCGCCAAGAATCGATGCGCATCGATCGCACCACGCTGCAACGACAACCCGATCTCAAGCGACTGTGCCGACTGCTCGAGCATCCCAAGCCAGGCGAGCGCGACACCGAGCAGGTAGTGCGCCTCGGGCAGCGTTTGCTGCATCTCCGTCGCATTGAGGCAAGCTTCGGCGGCCGGCTCGTATTCGCCGGTGGCAAGCAGCGCGCGGGCGAGCGCGATGTGCACGCTCGGGTTTGTCCGATCGGCGGCGAGCGATCGCTCGTAGTGCGTCCGTGCGTCCGTCCAGAGCCCCTCGAGCGCGTACAGGTCACCGACAGCCGCGACATCCTCCGGCGAACGCGCCTCGTCGGCGACGCGGCCGAGCGCCTCGCGCGCGGCCGCGCTCTCACCCGAGGCCGACAGGGCTGCCACCAGGAGAAGCTGCACGTCGACCCCTTCACGCCGTCGCGCCTGCAACGTCGTGATCGCGTCGCGCGGCCGGCCTGATGCGATCTGGCATCGCGCGAGATTCACCGCGTATCGCTTCTCGTTGGGGCACGACTCGACGAGCGCCTGAAACACCGGCGTCGCGAGCTCCGGGCGACCGGTCGTCGCGTAGACGACGCCGAGATTGAACTGCGTCTCGCGTCGCACGCGCTCGGCCTGCTCGTCGGCGTCGGCGCTGAGGGGCGCCATGTATCCAAGGTCGACGAGCTGCTTGAGGGCGTCGCGCGCCTCGAACGGATCGGTGCGGGTCTCCGCGGGATGCAGGCCCGCATCGCCCTCGAGCCGGTCCCAGCTTTCGATCGCGTCGAACGGCTGCGGACGCTCGAGCGCCTCCACGATCACCCGCCCGTCCATGTCGCGACCGACCGGCAGACCGAGAAGCGCAAGCGCCGTCGGCGTGAGGTCGAGGACATTCGGGCTCGCGATCGTGGCGCCGCGCTTGATCCCGTCGCCCTGCATCACAAGCACGCCGAGCGGTCGGTGCCAACTCGCTTCGACCGCGGCGCGTTCGTCGGGCGCGAGGTCACGAGTGCGCGGGCGACGCTCATCGCTCCAGAACCCATGGTCGGAGAGGAGGATCGTCGTTGCGTCAGGCGCGGCCTTGAGGAGTTCGCCGAGCAACTGGTCGTGGAAGCGGTACACCGCGTCCATCACGCCGCCGAACGCGCGCTCGTCGTCGGCCGTCACGTAGGGCAGGCGCGGCGGCCGGAACTCCATGAAGTGGTGGCCGATCGTGTCGATCGTGTCATGGAAGACGAGCGTGCAGTCCCACGCATCGTCCCGCAGGAGTTCGAGCGCCGCGCGATGCACCGACAGCGCCCGTGCAAGCTCGCGCGCGAGCGTGGTCGCTCGTGGGTCGCCGCGCAACGCCGTGGCGCGAAGGGGCGCGAGCACGGCCGCCGCGCGCGGGTCGCGTTCGACGTCATGGACCGACACGCGCGCCGCCAGCACCGCACGCTGGCGCGCGTCCGGGGCGTGCACTGCATTCGGGGTCTCGCCCCAAGGCGCTCCTGGCGTGGCCGGCGCGCCGTCCTGAAACATGTTCGACACCACGGCCCCGCGAATCGGCTCGGCCGGATGCGACGCGTACCAACTCACCACGTTGGTGCGCAGCCCCGACTGCGAGAGCATGTTCCAGAGCGCCTTCGTCCGCCGAGTCGTGCTTGACGCGACCCGAAGACCGGCGCCCGACGGATCGGGTTCCACGAAGCCGAGCACGCCGTGGCGATCGGCGGTCTTCCCCGTGGCGATGGACGTCCAGAGAAGTGGCGACAGCTTCGGCTCGAGCGTGCGCAGGTCCGCGCGAACCCCTTGCGCGACCAGCCGCCGAAGGTTCGGCAACTCGCCCTTCGCGAATCGCTGATCGATGAGGAGCCAATCGGCGGCATCCCAGCCGACGATGAGAAGTCGCTTCGCAAGGCGCGCGGACATCGTCGCGAGGATATCGCCGAAACGAAAACGGGCGGCCCAACGTGGGGCCGCCCGTGTGTGCACGATGGTGGTCGAGGTCAGTTAGGACTGGCGACGACGACGAGCCGAGAGACCCGCGAGGCCGAGGAGCGCGAACGCGCCCGGAGCCGGGATCGCGCCAGCAGCGATGCTGCCGCCGGCGACGTCTTCATACGCGTACTCAACGAGCGTGCGCGACCCGATCGTCGCGCCGAACGCCACACGGAACCACCCGTAGTGGATCGCATTGCCGTTGGCTTCGTTCTGGAAGCGGAAGCCGACGATGTTGTTCGCGCTGTTGAGGTTCCACTGCCCGTTGTTCGTGGTCGAACCGAGCGAGCCGAACGTGCTGGCCGCGCTGATGGTCGTCAGGGCCGGAAGGTTGAAGAGATTCGCACCGAGCGTGGCGTAGGCGCCGCCCGACGGATTCGTCGGCGAGAAGAGGCCGAAGCTCGTGCTCCAGGGATTGATGTCCCAGCCCGGAACGGTGCTACCGCCGCCGTTGCCCGGCTCGTTGATCTGGCCGTTGACGACGTTCAGGTAGAGGCCGTTCGTCGTGGCGGGAATGTTGATGTTGACGACGCCGCTGTAGATGACGCCCGCGTTGCTGGCGCCAGCGACGCCCGCAGCCGCGGTCGCAGCCACGGCGAAGTGCTTCGCAAGTCGATTCTGAAGGTTCATCTGATCTCCTCTTAACTGGCCTCAGGGGCCGAACTGCTTGAGATAGCTCCCGCTCATGCGGGGACCCGTGAACAAGCCGATTCGCGGGTGCGCCGCCCACACGACGGCGCAAGCTCTCAAACCACCGATCGTTACGAGGGTGACTATGACGCGCTAACTCCCAGCCGCAACCGATCCCTTGTGACTTGGGGCGGAATCCCCATTGCTTCGGCGAGTTTTTCGTACTTCTCGGCCCAACCTTCGAGACTGCAACCCGTTGCGCGCAGAGGCCGACCTCACGCGCGATTTCGATGGAGGCTCGGATCAACGGCGGCCGCCATCGCGCTCTCGTTCAGGCCTCCACCGAGGAACTCGTTGATCTTCCGAACCTCGGGCATCGGGTCCGTCACGAGTTGGCGATGCGGCACACGAAGAACATGCGTCAGCGGCCGCGACGCAAGCTCGCGGTCAATCTGGGCTAACTGGGCCGTGTACATCGCTATGAGGCGCTCGGGTGGGAGGGCTCCGCCGCGCTTACCCGCGCGTTGCAGCATCACGTCTTGAGACCTCACGACCTCTCGAAGGTCTCGCTCCATGAAGACGATGCGGTACTCCCGATCGGCCGGAAGATCCGGCAACAGCATGTGAATGACCTTCACCGCGTGGCCGACGGCATCGTCCAGCCACGCGCGATCGGTTTTCAGCTGCTTCACCCGCTCAAACTCGAAGTACCCGTGCGGGTTGTCGGCGTCGGCGGACCGAATGCCGTCGGTCAGAGCAGGGATGCCGCCCGCGACCAGCATTCGCATCGCCATGCTGGTTCCGGAACGGGGGAGGCCGGAGACGATGACGATCGGGGCGGCGCGCACGGGGGCACTTTACAGCGGTCGTGACCCCCGGCCGGGTGGCCTGTTGTCGCACTCGCAGATGTGCCCAAGCCCCCGATCGGCGCCAAAAACCCCGTTTCGGGGTGCGGTTTTGCCGTCTCCACGTTGCAGCAGGCTGGTAACCACTGGACGGCGAGGAGTTCCCCGAGGAATCAGAACCTTTTTTGTCGCCACGACTTGCATTCAGAATCAGATCTGGCATTGTGAAGGTTGGAGAGAGGGCGTTCACACGCTCGGTTGTCCACTGCCTCTCGGCACCAACCAGGGAACAAGGGAAAACGTGGGTTCCTGCCGCGCTCGCATCGTGCACGCGGATTTCTCGTTTCGGTCCTCTGTGGGCCATTCCCTTTGTGGTGAAGAGGAGAGTCAGAATGTCGAAGATCACTCTGTGCGCGGCGGGCCTTGCCGCCATCGTCGGCTCCGTCGCCGCCGCTGATACGAACATCAGCCTCGGCAACAACTCGCTCGTCGGCGGCGCGTCGAACACTTACACGTTCAACCTCAGCGGCTCGCTGACCGACTTCTCGATCGCCTTCGACTACGTCGACGGCAACTCGGCCTCGTGGGCTTCGGACATGATCCTCCAGATCATTGATCCGAACGGGGTCAACAAGTACTGGGGCGGCACGAACGTCGTTCCGGCCGGCTCGACCTTCCAGGCCTTCTGGAGCTTCGACGGCTCGGGCTCGACGAACTCGGGTCCGTACTCGGATACGTCGAACGCGGTCGCTGGCATGAGCGGCAACGGCACTTGGACGTTCCGCATCTGGAACGGCTGGACCGGCGCCACGAACCCCTGCCAGTACAACAACGTCGCTGTCAGCCTCAAGGGCAGCATCGTTCCGGCCCCGGGCGCGCTCGCGCTCCTCGGCCTCGCCGGCCTCGCTGGCCGTCGTCGTCGCGCCTAATGCTCTCGGTATCCGATCGGAGCTGATCGGACCAGTGCATTTCGAAGAAGCACAACAGCCAGCCGCTTTCGAGCGGCTGGCTGTCTTCTTGTATCGAAGCGAGACTCGCCGCGCCGAAGGAAGTGGTCCGTGAGGACGCCGAAGGACATCATCGCCGCCGCCCATGCGGGCAACGCCGCCGCCGCACGAGAAGGGATCCGTCGACTCGAAACGAGTCGTCCTCGGGATCTCGTCACGTGGCTCTGCGCTGCCGAGGTGTATGCCGCGCTTGGCTGCTTCGGAGAGATGGCTCCTGCGATCGATCGGGCGGAGAAGCTAGGCGGCTCGGTGCAGGTCACGTCCCTCATGCGAGCGATCGCCGAACTCGGTTGCGGTCGGGTACGCGAAGGGCTCGAGTTCGCGCGGCGCGCGGTCGTCGGCCTCGAAGGCGACCAACTGCTCGAGGCGCAGCTCACCCTCAGTGAAGCCCTGTACCTCGCGAACGAGAACGACGAGCTTGCCGCGCTCCTCGATCGCTCGCCTCGTCTCGCGGAAGTGCCCCGCGGCATGCTGTATCGGGCGCGCGTCGAACGGCGCCGCGGAGACATCGCACGCGCCGACGCCACCCTGAAGGCGGTTTTCGAGTCGGTGGCTCCTCTTGCAACGCGTCGCGCCGCCGGCTTCGAACGCGTCCGCCTTCTCGACGCGAGCGGGCGCTACGACGAAGCGTTCGACGCCGCGGTCGCCACGCACGCGGCCACCTCCGTCCGCTTCGACGTCGGAGGCATGATCTCGGAGATCGATCGCTGCGCGTCGATCGCGTCGCGCGGCGGCTTCCGGATGCGGTCGAAGCCGAGCCGCACAGTGACCCGCACGGCGCTCTTCGCCTCGCTGCCGCGATCCGGAACCACGTTGCTCGAGCAGATGCTCGATCGCCATCCGGGCGTCAGCGGCCTTGGGGAACTTCCAGCCGTCGAAACGATCGTGCAGGGACTCGTCTCCCTCGGTGGTTGGCCCGATGCCATCGCGACGGCCGACACCGCCGCGCTCGATCGCCTGCAACGCGAGTATCTCACGTTCGTGCGCAGCATCTCGAAGGCGCCGAGCGACGTGCTCACGCTCGACAAGACCATTCACACCTGGCATCGACTCCCCGCCATCGCGGCGGTGCTGCCCGGCGCCAAACTCCTTCGACTCCTTCGCGATCCGCGCGACAACGCGATCAGCATTTTCCTCTCGAACTTCCATCGAGAGTCGATGGGGTGGAACGCCTCGCTCGATCAGATTCGGCAGGTCATCGAAGCGGAGCGGCGTTCGGTGCCGACGATCGCCCGTGCGCTCGAGATGGATCTTCTCGACATCGACTACGAAGCGCTCGTTCGCGCCCCCGAGGAACACCTGCGTCGAATCCTCGACTTCCTCGGTCTTCCATGGGATGCGCGGTGTGCACGGCCCCACGAGAACGATCGGGTGGTTATCACGCTTTCGCACGAACAGGTGCGCCGTGCGATCAACGACTCGAGCATCGGGAGGTGGCGGAACTACGCCAACCGCTTCGATGCCCGCTGGGACGCCCTCGCGCGCTGACTAACCGTCGCGAAGCGATCCCCGAGCCGCACTCGCGATCGCGAAATCATGAGAAAGCAGGGGGTTTGTTGACCCAGGGACGTTCCGGTGTCACTCTTTAGAGTCCCTTGCGGCGTGCCTGTTCGCGCGTCGAGATCGCTGTCCATTGCGGGAGAAGAGACGAATGAAAAGTTCCCACCGACGCGGCGGGCGGATGTGTGGCGCGATCATTGCCACAATCGCGTCGGCGGCGCCCGCGCTTGCCGGCGACATCGCTCCCTACACCGAGGAAGCGGTCGCGCGCGGCATCGTGATGCAGGGCATCACGTTTCCGCCGCAGACGGGCTTCTACGGATTCGGGTGCGGCTTCAGCGATCTCGACAACGACGGCGATCCCGATGTGGTCGTCCTCACGAACGACGCGCTGCGCGTGGGCATCTTCGAGAATGTCGGCGGCACGTTCATCGATCGCACGCTGACGTGCGGCATTCCCTCGCTCGATTCGCCGTCGAGCTTCGCGGCGGGGGACTACGACGGCGACGGCGACCGCGATCTTTTCGTCACGCGCGTGCTGAAGCCGTCGAAACTCTACCGGAACGACGGCAACTTCCAGTTCGTCGATGTCTCTGTTGCAGCCGGCATCCTGCAAGTCAATCGGATCAGCAAAGCCGCGTCGTGGACCGACTACAACAACGACGGCTGGATCGATCTGTACGTCTGCAACTACCGATTCGCTCCCGGCGGACCGGGCGCGTCTGACAACCATCTCTATCGAAACAACGGCAACGGCACGTTCACGCAACTCTCGGCGAGCGTCGGACTGAACAGCGATTCGCCCACGCTTGAATGCGTGTGGACGGACTACGACAACGACGGTGACCTCGACGTCTATCTCAGCAACGATCGCGGCGTCACGCCCGGCGATCCCGGCAACGAGTTCTTCCGCAACGACGGCGGCGTCTTCACCGAGATCGGCGCGTCGAACGGAACGCAGATTCAGCTTGACTCGATGGGCCTCGCGTGCGGCGACTTCAATCGCGACGGGCACATCGATTTCTACATGACGAACACGACGTTCGACGTTCCCGATCCCGAGTGGGACTTCCCGTTGCTGCTGGGAGGCAAGCGCGGGAACTTCGTCGAGGCACAGGACGTGTGGGGCGTCGATCAGCCGAGCCCGGACTGGGGTTGGGGGTGCTCCTTCTTCGACTGGAACAACGACGGCTGGCTTGACCTCTACGTCGTGAACATGTTCGAGCCGAACTCGCTCTTCCAGAACACCGGCGCTCCGCCGACGACGAACGTCGCGGCCGCCGCCAACATCACCGGTTCGAGCGGCGCGAAAGGCGCGAAGTACTGCGCCGCGGTCGCCGACGTCGATGGCGACGGCGACCTCGACATGCTCAACAACGATCAGGGCACGGCGGTCACGCTCCACATCAATCACGAAGGCGAGAAGCGTTCGTACGTGCGATTCCGCGTCGTCGGCGTGTGGCCGAACACCGGCGCGATCGGCGCGTCCGCGCGGATCGTCGCGGGCGGGGCGTCGCAGATGCAGGAGATCTACGCAGGCGGAAACGGATACCTCGTGCAGAACGAGGAGATCATCCACTTCGGTCTCGGCGACGCGACGGTCGTCGACAGCGCCACGATTCGCTGGCCGTCGAACGGACCGACGCGACAGCTCACGTCGGTTCCCGCGTCGCACACTTGGCTGATCTGGCCGCCCGCGTCGCTCGGCGACACCGACGGCGACGCGGACTTCGATTTCACCGATCGTGCCGCGATCGCCTCATCGTTCGGTGCCGTCACGCCGGGCGAAGAGCGTTTCGACCTCGATGGCGATTTTGAGGTCGACGCCGCAGACCTCGCGGCGTTCCGACTGAAGTACGAGGCAGCCGGTTTCCGCTGGGCGGACCTCGACGGCGACGGCGTCGTCGGCGGCGCCGATCTCGGACTTTTGCTCGGAGCGTGGGGAAGCGCGAATCCGTTGTATGACCTTGACGGAGACGGCCTCGTGTTGGGAAGTGACCTCGGTATCGTACTTGGCGGTTGGGGCTGACCTGGGCATGGTCAGTCGACGCAGGTGAAGCCCCATCCAGCACTCGCTCCTGCGGACCTGTCGAAAGCGTTCCAATGTCGATGATTGCAACTCACAAGTTGGTGGGAGCGGTTGCGGTCGTTTGCGCGCTCTCGCTCTCCGTTGCCGCCTCCGCGCAAGTCTCCTTCACCGACGTCACGGCGGCGTCGGGCATCAACATGACGCATGCGCCGAAGCCGGCGGCGGTGCCCGGCTTCAACGAGTGGACGCTCGCGGGCGTCTGCGTGCTCGACGCGAACAACGACGGCTGGCCCGATCTCTTCGCGCTCCGTGGCGGCAACGGCGCCGACGGGCTCTTCCTGAATAACGGCGACGGCACGTTCTCGTCGGCCTCCCCGCGCACCGGCCTGATCCAGGTGCACGCGGGCGCGGGCTGTTCCGTCGGTGACTTCAATCGCGACGGATACCCCGACATCTACGTCACGAGCTACGGCAACTCGTCGAACAACTTCGGCGAGATCGGCAAGAACCGGCTCTATCGCAACAACGGCGACGGCACGTTCGTCGAAGTCGCCGTTGCAGCCGGCGTCAACGTGACGTCGTCGATCCAGAGCTCCGGCAACGGCAGTTCGTGGGGCGACTACGACCTCGACGGCGACCTCGACCTCGCGGTCAGCGCGTGGAGCGCAAGCGCCGCGGGCAATCGCCTCTTCCGCAACAACGGCGACGGCACCTTCACCGACGTGACCGGCGTCGCGATCCAGATCCCCACGCTCACGTGGGGCTTCCAGACGTCGTTCGTCGATCTTTCCGGCGACGGCTATCCCGAGCTTCTTCTCTCCGCCGACTTCAAGACGAGCCGTCTCTTCCGCAACAACCAGGACGGCACGTTCACCGACGTGACGACCGAGTGGGGGGCCGGCAAGGACAAGAACGGGATGGGCCAGTGCGTCCTCGACTATGACAACGACGGCGACATGGACTGGTACGTGTCGGCGATCTATCAGGACATCCCGTCCGATCCGACGTGGCTCAACGGCCACGCCTTCTATCGCAATCAGGGCAACGGCATGCTCGACCAGATCTGCGAGACGAACGGCACGCAAGATGCGGGTTGGGGCTGGGGCATGGTCGCTGCCGACTTCGATCAGGACGGTTTCGTCGACATCGCCACGATGAACGGCCGCAACGCCGGCGAGTGGGCGAACGAAGAGGAGTACTTCTTCTACAACAACGGCGACGGCACCTTCACCCGCGACATGACGGTGAGCCAGCAGTTCCTCGCCGCCGACGGTCGCACGCCGGTCCTCATCGACTTCGATCGCGACGGCGACATGGACTTGGCGATGTACTACAACGCCGGCCCGCTGAAGCTCTACCGCAACGACTCGCCGCACCAAGGCCGGTGGCTCCAGGTCGAACTTCGCCCTGGCTCGAATCCCTACGTTGCACCGTTCGGCTACGGCACGACCGTGGTCGCGCGGGTCGGCACGAAGAAGTACACGCGATATCTCGACGGCGGCAACGGGTACCTCGGCTCGAGCGAGCTGATCCTTCACTTCGGCCTCGACGACGCGACGATCATCAGCGACGTCACCGTCCACTGGCCGCGCGGTCGCGTGACCACGTTGACCAACGTGGCGGTGAACCAGCGCCTCACGATCGAGGCGCCGGCGTTGGCGGACCTCGACTCGAACGGCACGATTGGAGCGTCGGACCTCGGACTCCTCCTTGGCGCATGGGGACCGCGGACGAACGCGACGCTCGACTTCGATCTCGACAACGACGGTGTTGTCGGCCCGGCCGACCTCGGGATCCTGCTCGGATCGTGGACCCCCTAACGGGCCGCCGCGGGGCCAGCGCGAATCGCCGGTGGCTGTAGCATGCGCGGGAGCGCCGTCCGCCCTCCCTCCCGCGAGAACACCGTGACCACACTGTCCACTCCGCAGCCCGCGATTCGCGCGGGCACGCCGTCCGACGTTCCGTCGATCGACGCCCTCGCCATCAACACGATCCGCACGCTGTCGATGGACGCGGTGCAAGCCGCGGACTCCGGTCACCCGGGCACGCCGATGAGCCTCGCGCCGGTCGCGTACGCGCTCTGGCAGCACATCCTGAACTACGACCCGCGCGCGCCGCTCTGGCCGAACCGCGACCGCTTCGTGCTGTCGAACGGCCACGCGTCGATGCTCATCTACTCGATCCTCCACCTGGCGAGCGTGCAAGCGGTCGACGAGAAGGGCGCGCCCACGGGCGACCTCGCGGTGCCGCTCGACGACATCAAGGCGTTCCGCCAGCTCAACTCGCGTTGCCCCGGTCACCCGGAGTACCGCCACACGACCGGCATCGAGACGACGACCGGCCCGCTCGGGCAAGGGCTCGCGACGAGCGTCGGCATGGCGATCGCCGAGCGTTGGCTCGCGTCGCACTACAACCGTCCCGGCTACGAGATCTTCAACCATCGCACGTGGGCGATCTGCGGCGACGGCTGCATGATGGAAGGCATCTCGAGCGAAGCCGCGTCGCTCGCGGCACACCTTCGCCTCTCGAACCTCTGCTGGATCTACGACAACAACCACATCACCATCGAAGGCTCGACCTCGCTCGCCTTCAGCGAAGACGTAGCGACGCGCTTCATCGGCTACGGCTGGAACGTGATGCGGGTGAGCGACGCCAACGACATCGATCTCCTCGTGAAGGCGTACACCGAAGCGGCGAAGAACGATCGCCCGACGCTGATCGTCGTCGACAGCCACATCGGTTGGGGCTCGCCGAAGAAGCAGGACACCGCGGCCGCGCACGGCGAACCGCTTGGCGAGGAGGAAATCAAGGCGACGAAGCGCTACTACGGCTGGCCCGAGGATGCCAAGTTCCTCGTGCCTGACGGCGTGCGCGAGCGCTTCGACGAACTCGTCGGCGCCCGCGGCGCGAAGGGTAGCGCCGCGTGGAACGAGATGTTCGCCCGCTACCGCACCGCGTATCCGACGCTCGCCGCCGAGATCGACGCGATGCTCGCCGACGAGATGCCCGAAGGCTGGGACTCCGCGTTGCCGACCTTCCCGACCGACCCGAAGGGCGTCGCGACGCGCGCCGCGGGCGGCAAGATCCTGAACGCCATCGCGAAGAAGGTGCCGTGGGTGTTGGGCGGAAGCGCCGACCTCGCGCCGAGCACGAAGACCCTGCTCGACGGCGAGACGAGTTTCGAGGCCGGCTCGTACGGTGGCCGCAACATGCACTTCGGCATTCGCGAGCATGCGATGTGCGCCATCGCGAACGGCCTCGCGCTCTCGAAGGTCCGGCCGTTCACCGCGGGCTTCATGATCTTCAGCGACTACGCTCGCGGCTCGATTCGCTTGGGCGCCCTGATGGAGCTTCCGGTCGTGCACGTCCTCACGCACGACTCGATCGGCCTCGGCGAAGACGGCCCGACGCACCAGCCGATCGAACAGCTGCTCGCCCTCCGCGCGATCCCGCACATGCATGTCCTTCGGCCGATGGACGCGAACGAAGCGGTCGAGTGCTACCGCATGGCATTCGGCCAGACGCGGCACCCGTGCGTGATGGCCCTCTCGCGACAGAACCTCCCGACCGTCGATCGCTCGACCTATGCCCCGGCCGCGAACGCGCGGCGCGGCGCGTATGTCCTCGCCGATGCCGGCGGCGATCCGCAGGTGATCCTGATCGGCACGGGCAGCGAAGTCTCGCTCTGCCTCGACGCGCATCAGGCGCTCGTCGCCAAGGGCATTCGCTCGCGTGTCGTCAGCATGCCGTGCTGGTCGATCTTCGACGCACAAGACGACGCGTATCGCGCGAGCGTCCTGCCGCCGCACGTGCGGGCTCGCGTCGCCGTCGAACAGGCCGGCGCGATCGGCTGGGAGCGCTACGTCGGACTCGACGGCGCGGTCATCGGCATGCGGTCGTTCGGTGCGAGCGCCCCGATCAAGGTGCTCCAGAAGCACTTCGGTTTCACGGTCGACGCCGTCGTCGCCGCGGCCGAAGCGCAAGTCCACGCGAACGGCGGTGGCGCGTGAAGATCGCGATGGGTTCCGATCACGCGGGATTCCCGCTGAAGGACGCGATGGTCGCGCTCGTGAAGTCGCTCGGCCATGACGTCCTCGATCTCGGCACGCACTCGACCGCGCCGGTCGACTATCCCGACTACGCCGAGGCGGTCGGCCGCGCGATCATCGACGGTCGCGCCGTGCGCGGGATCCTCTTCTGCGGCTCCGGGATCGGCGCGAGCGTGGCGGCGAACAAGCTGCCCGGCGTTCGCGCGGGGAACTGCGTCGACCACTACAGCGCGCATCAGGGCGTCGAGCATGACGACATGAATGTCCTCGTCCTCGGCGGACGCGTCATCGGCGCGGCCGTCGCCGAGGAACTCGTCCGGGCCTTCCTCGCCGCGAACTACACCGGCGAGCCGCGCCACGCGCGGCGACTCGAGAAGGTCCTCGAGATCGAGCGCAAGGGCGCCGAGATGCTTCTCGCGAAGAAGTGATCGCGGCTGCAACGCGGAGTGTCGGCAACGAAAAAGGCGGACCCGAGCGGGTCCGCCTCTTTGTGTCATGTGTCTCGTGCGTCGCGCGTCACTTCGGCTGCGCGCCGCCAGCCGGGCGCGGCTGGTTCAGCGTTGCAGGATCGCGCGGCGTGCCCGCGGGCGCGGGCGGCGGCGTGGGCGGAGCCACGTCGGCTTCGATCAGTTCGACGTCAAAGACGAGCGTCGCCTTCGGCGGAATGCCGGGGCGGCCGCGCTCGCCGTACGCGAGCTGGTAGGGGATGATCAGCTTCCGCTTGCCGCCGACGCGCATCGAGCCGACGCCTTCGGTCCAGCCCTTGATGACGCCGCCGAGCGGGAACGTCGCCGGCTGACCGCGGTCGACCGACGAGTCGAACTTCGTGCCGTCCAAGAGGTAGCCGGTGTAGTGCACCTTCACGGTGCTGGCCGAACTCTGCGGGGGATTGCCGGTGCCTTCCTCGAAATCGAAGTAGAGGATCGGCGGCATGTCGCCGACCGCGATCTCCTTGACGTCGCCGGTGATCGGTGTGCCCGGGAAGCGCGGGACTTCGGTCTTCGAGATGGTGCTGCCGTCGAGGGCATTGAGGACCACGCGATACGCCCTCGCCTCGTGGTAGACCATGACCGTGGCGGTGGGCGGCTGCGCGTTCGGATCGAAGTTCACGCTGCGGACGAAGCCGTCGACCACCGCGAGGGCCTTGGTCGCGGCGTCGGCGGGCGTCATCATCGCGACCGTCACGGCGCCGGTCTTCCCGTCGACCGTCGCGCGGCGGGAGATGCCGTTGACCGCCACGAACACCTCGTAGTTGACGTGATCGCCGGAGAGCATCGCCTTGCCTTCGGTGGCGGCGCCGCCGGTGGCCTTTTCGACCGCGGCAAGGGCCTGCGCGAGGGAGAGCGTCGCCGAGGCGAGCTTCTGCTCGAGTTCCGCCGGATCCGGCGGGATCGTGGTGTAGTCAGGGGTCTGGGCGAGCGCGTTGGCCGCCGCGATGAACGGAAGGGCGACGGTCGCGAACGCGAGCGCGCCGACGAGTCGAGTGCGATGTCGTGTGAGCATTGGAGAGTCTCCGAAAGCCGACGAAGGTCGGGAAACGGATATGGTACGACGGAGTTACAAATCGATCGGAGGTCGACCTATGTCCGCCCGCATGACCCGCGTCCTCGCTTCCGTCCGCCGACCTGGCTCGCTGTCGCGCTCGAGCGTCTTCCCGACGCTCGCCGTCGCGGCCGCTCTCGCGACCCTCGCCGGGTGCGACGTGAAGATCGAGAAGCAGGGGACCCCCGCGACCGCGACAAAGCCCTCGACGCAATCGACCACCGTCGTCGAAGGCGGCGGCTCCTCGCTCGGCAAGGCCAAGGGCGCCGCGGAGAACATCCGCGACAAGACCGAGGACTACAACAAGAAGCTCGAAGAGCAGATCGACGACATCTCGAACCCGAAGTGACCGTCACAGACCGCCGTGGTCCGGGTTCCAGAGGCCGTCACCCCTTCAGGCGGTCGGGGTTGAGTCCGTGCAGGTCGGCGGGCACGAAGAGCCCGTCCTTCCGGATGAGTTCGCCATCGAATCGCATCTCGCCGCCGCCGTGTTCCGGGCGCTGCGAGCAGACGAGGTCCCAGTGGATCTCGCTCTGGTTGTTGTTGTTCGTCTCGGCGTAGCAGCGGCCCGGCGTGAAGTGGAAGGAGCCGGCGATCTTCTCGTCGAAGAGGATGTCCTTCATCGCTTCGCGGATGTACGGGTTGAAGCCGATCGCGAACTCGCCGACGTAGCGCGCGCCCTCGTCCGTGTCGAAGATCGAGTTGAGCTTGTCGGAGTTTGAATCCGCGCTCGCCTCGACGATCTTCCCGTTGCGGAAGACGAGCCGCACGTTCGAGAACGAGATGCCGTTGTAGATCGTCGGCGTGTTGTAGTGGACGACGCCGTTCACCGAGTCGCGCACCGGCGCGGTGAAGCACTCGCCGTCGGGGATGTTCGCGTGGCCGCAGCAGGGGACCACGCCGATATTCTTGATCGAGAACGAGAGGTCGGTGTCGTTCGGGCCCTTGATGTGCACCTTGTCGGTGCGGCGCATGCGCTCCGCGAGCGGCTTGCACGCGGCGTCCATCTTCGCGTAGTCGAGCGTGCAGACGTCGAAGTAGAAGTCCTCGAACGCCTTCGTCGACATCTGCGCGAGCTGCGCCATGCTCGGCGTCGGCCAGCGCAGCACGCACCAGCGCGTGTGATTCACGCGGCGCTCGAAGTGGACGGGCTTCTGATAGAAGCGGGCGACGCGCTTCATCTGCTCGTCGGAGATGCCCGACATCTCGCTGACGTTCTCCGACCCGCGCACGCCGAGATAGCACTGCATGCGCGACATCTTCTCGAAGTCGCACTCGGCCCAGACGCGCAGGTTGTCCTCGCTCGCCCCCTCGTTCAGCGCCCGCATGACGCGGTTGTTTCGCAGGACGACGTGCGGATTCCCGCCGACCGCGCGGGCCTCCTCGATGAGCGCGAGCACGATCGACTCCGGCGTGTCGAACGCTTCGATCAGGATGTGCTCGCCCTGCTTGAGACCGGTCGAGTGTCGAATGAGGACTTCAGCGAGACGACGAACGCGCGGATCGATCATG
>JAEUIT010000071.1 GCA_016795035.1 Phycisphaerae bacterium
GCGCGCGGCCCCGCCGTCAATCACACTCGCCGTTGCCGCCAGCCGTCACTCCGCCAAGAGCGCCGTGATCGCCGCCTCGACCTGGCCGTTCGCGCAGTCGGGCACGCGCAACTTGCCGTTCTTGTCGATGAGGAAGTAGTCGGGGAACCCGTTCACCTGATACGCCTTGATCAGGCTCTCGTTCTCGAGCCGGCACACCGGGTACTCGATGCCCTTCGTCTTGACGACCTTCTCCATATTCTCGCCGCCGCGCGGGTGGCAGAGGCCGATGAGAACGACCTTGTCGCCGAAGCGCTTGGCGAGGTCGTTGTTCTTCGGAATGCTGTTGAGGCAGGGCGTGCACCACGTCGCCCAGAAGTCGAGGACGACGACCTTCCCCTTGAGCGACTCGAGCGAGAGCGCTTCGCTATTCATCCACTGCGGGCTCTCGAGCGCGGGCAACGCGTTCGTCGCAAGACGACCGAACTCGTTCGCGCGGGCCTGGCCGCCCTCGACGAAGTTCGCAAGGATCGCCGCCGAGCCCGCAGGCTTGTCGGCCGAGGTGCCGGTGCCGGTCGCGGGCGGCGTCGCCGGGCGCGCGGGCGCGGCGTCGGCGGGCGCCTTCGGGGCTGTATCCGCAGGCGCCTTCGGCGCGGCGTCTGCAGGCGCCTTCGGGGTCGCTTCTGAAGGCGCCTTCGGCGTGGCGGGCTTACTCTCCGTTGCAGCCGGCGCCTCTTCCTTGATCAACTGCTCGACGATCCGCTTCGTGTACTCGGGGATCACGCCGATCGCGCGGAGCTTGCCGGCGCGGTCGATGATCGCGATCGTCGGCCAGAACGCGACGCGGTATGCCCGCGCGCTCTTCCCGCCCTCGTCGATGCACATCGAGTAGACGATGCCCTTGTCCTTCGCGGTCGCCGCGAACTTCTCCGTGCCGCGCTTCGCGTCGTGCACGCCAATCACGACGACGTCGTTCGGGAAGTCCTTCGCGAGCTGGTTCATTTCGGGCAAGGCGCGCATGCATGGGCCGCACCATGTGGCCCAGAAGTCGACGACCACGACCTTGCCCTTCAGCTTCGACAGGTCCTGCGGCTCGCCGATCCAGTCGCGGCCTTCGATCGCGGGCGGCGCCTTGCCGCGGAGCGCGGCGAACTTCGTGGTCTGCACGTCGCCGTTATTCCAGAACCAGTCCGCGGGGAACTCCTGGTCGCCCGCCTTCGGCGTCCCCTGGTGGTTGCCCGGCTCGGGCGCGGTCGGCGCGGCGAACGAGGTCGCGACGGCCGCGACGGTGACGATGGAGCCGAGGAACGAAGTCGCGATCGTGCGCCGCATGGTCTCTCCCGAAAGTGGATGGCTTGCGCTGCGAGGAATGGCCCGGATCGGGCCTTACTTCACCGACAGCGACTTCTTCTCCAAGCCGCCGCGATTGTAAACAGTGACCGTACCGGAGCCCTTTTCATCGGTTCCCACGCGCACGGTCTCTTGGCCTTTCTCCCCGCGAAGCGAAAGCGTTCCGGTCCTTGACGCCAGGTCGACGCCGATCGCCGCCGCCGATTGGCCCGCGGCGTCGGCCCACTCGGCGCGGCCGCCGCCCGCATTTCCCTCGAGGAAGAGCACGCGCTTGCCGCCGAAGAGGAGCCCGAAGAGCCCGCCCTGCGGTCCGCCTTGCGCGACGATCGCGGGTTGTCCGTCGGGCGTCGCCGTCACGAGTCGGCCGCCGCCGTCGACGCCGGCATACGCCGTGACGACCGGCGTGCCGTTCGCGTTGCAGGCGGCGATGCGTCCGCCGGCGGCGCTGCCGCTCGTGCCGTCCGCTTCCGGTTGCGCCGGTCCCATCGTCGCCAGCGTCTTGCCGCCCGGGCCTAAGACGCCGACCGACCCGCCGCCCAAGTCGGCGCCGGCCGACACTGCGGCCGCGCCTTGCAGGTCGTTCAACTGCAGCTCGCCGCCGCGCGGGCCGCCCATGATGCTCGCGATCTTCGCCCCTTCGCGGCTGCGGACGTCGACGCGACCGCCGTCATTCGCCGCGCCGGTCTCGACGACCGCGCGGCCGCGAAGGTCGTGCATGGAAAGGGCGCCGCCGAGCTCGTCGGCGCGGGCGAGCACCGCAAGCTGCGAGCCGCGGCCATAGAGGCCCAGCGCGCCGCCGTCGCGCGTCGCTTCGAGTCGGGTCATCGCCTTGCCGGCCGAGTCGTAGGCCTCGAATCGTCCGCCGCCGTCCGTCGCGAAGAAGCCGAGCGCCGCGCCGCCCTGCGAGTTCCAGAGCGCGATGTCGCCGCCGGCCGGCGTCGAGGTGAGGCGAAGCGCGTTCGCGCCGGCCACGCTCCAGAGGTCGAACTGTCCGCCGTCGGCGGTGTTCGAGAGGAGCGCCGTCACCTTGCCGGTCGGGCCGACGAGTTCGATGCGCTGCGCCCGGATCGTGTCGAGGACCGCCGGCGCCGCGCCGTTCGCGGCGAGAAGCGAACCCGCCGCGACGACCGCGCCGAGCGCGAGGCAGCCGATCTTCCAGCGTCGCGCCGAGCGGCGCAGTCGCCCAAGGTCCGCCTCGAGCGCGTCGAGGCGTGCCCCGAACGAGGACGGAACGCGAGCGTCGCCAAGGGTCGCGGCGAAGTCGGCGGGTGCGGACGAGCGGTCGATGGGCATGGCAATTCCAGTGACGTTGGACGTGCGGCGTGTCGCACGCACGAAGGCGTTCGAACGAGGGCGTTAGCATACGTGGCCCCACAGAAGGGCTCACGCATGGCCGCACCGTCGCGAACGTCGTCGTCTTCACGAACTCGAAACCAGCCCGCCTCGTCGAGGGCACCGGGCCAGCCCGCCGCGCCGAAGGCGCTGGTGCGCGTCGGCCTCATCGGCACCAAGTTCATGGGCCGCGCGCACGCCAACGCGTGGCGCCAGGCCGGCGCCTTCTTCGACCTTCCGTCGCGCGTCGAACTCCAGGCCGTCGCCGGCCGCGACGCCGCCGCGACGTCCGCGTTCGCCTCGCGCTGGGGCATCGCGCGGTCGCTGAGCGACTGGCGCGATCTCGCGATGGCGAGCGACATCGACCTCGTCGACGTCCTGACGCCGAACCACCTGCACAAGGAGATGTCGATCGCGGCGCTCGAGGCCGGCAAGCACGTCGCCTGCGAGAAGCCGCTCGCCGGCACGCTCGACGACGCGAAGGCGATGGCGAAGGCCGCGAAGGCCGCGGCGAAGAAGGGCGTCCGCACGTTCGTCTGGTTCAACTATCGGCGCTGCCCGGCCGTCGCGTTCGCGCGGCAGCTCGTCGAGCGCGGCAAGCTCGGCCGCATCTACCACGTCCGCGCGTCGTACCTCCAGGACTGGGGCAAGGCGTCGACTCCGCTCCTTTGGCGCTTCCAGGCCGACCAAGCCGGCTCCGGCGCGCACGGCGACCTCAACGCGCACATCATCGACATGGCGCGCTTCATCACCGGCGACGAGATCACCGAAGTCGTCGGCTCGATCGAGGAGACGTTCATCAAGGAGCGCGCGATCGTCGGCAGCGCCGGCGGCGAGATCTCCGGCAAGGGCGCGAAGGGGAAGGGCGGCAAGGGCCGCTCGACCGTCGACGACGCCGTGCTCTTCCTCGCGCGCTTCGCGGGCGGCGCGGTCGCGAGCTTCGAGGCGACGCGCCTTGCGACCGGCAATCAGAACCGCAACACGATCGAGATCAACGGCGAGCTCGGCTCGATCAAGTTCGACTTCGAGCGGATGAACGAGCTCCAGTGGTGGGACGACACGCTTGAGAGCGGCCTCCGCGGCTGGAGCCGCATCATGTGCACGAATGGCGGCGACCATCCGTACGTCGCCGCGTATTGGCCGCCCGCGCACCTCATCGGCTACGAGCACGGGTTCGTGAGCATGGCCGCCGACGTCGTCCGCGCGCTGGCGGGCGAGGCGCCGGTCGTCCCGCTCGCGGACTTCGACGACGCGCTCAAGACGCAGCTCGTCCTCGAGGCCTCGGTGCGCTCGGCGCGCGAGCGTCGCTCCGTCAGCATTCGGGAGTTGGCATGAACGTGACGCTCGGAGAGGGGTCGCTCGATAGGGCGACGCGCGACGAGATCGCCGTCGCGCTCGATCGCGCGGTCGCGGCGCTCTCGTCGTTGCAGAAGCCAGACGGCCACTGGTGCGCCGAGCTCGAAGGCGACTCGATCCTGCAGAGCGAGTACATCCTGATGAAGTGGATGCTTCGTCAGGAGGCGCAGCCGTTGTCCGACGGACGCGACGGGCGCGAAGTGCTCGCGCGGCTCACCGAAAAGTTGCGCCGGCAACGACGAGACGACGGCGGCTGGGGCCAGTATCCCGGCTCGGGCGTCGATCTCTCGGCCACGGTGAAGGGCTACTTCTGCCTGAAGCTCGCAGGCGACGATCCGCGCTCGCCGGAGATGGCCCGCACGCGCGAGCTCATCCGCGCGATGGGCGGCGCCGAGCGGTGCAACTCCTTCACGAACTTCTATCTCGCGTCGCTCGGCCAGATCTCCTGGGACGCGGTGCCGGCGATCCCGCCCGAACTCGTCTACCTGCCCAAGTGGTTCTACTTCCACATGGACAAGATGAGCGCGTGGTCGCGCACCATGATCCTGCCGCTCGCGATCGTGACCGCGCTCCGCAAGACGCGCGAGCTGCCGGCGTCGGCGTCGATCGACGAACTCTTCGTCGACGGCGAGGCGCGGCATCGGCTCAAGTTCCGCGACGACGTCCCGGCCCGCTGGAAGCGGTTCTTCGGCGCCGCCGATCGGGTGCTGAAGTTCCTGCACCACCGCGGCGGCACGCCGTGGCGCACGAAGGCGATCCAGGATTCGCTCGACTGGATCCTCACCCGCGCCGGGCAGGACGGCCCCGCGGCGACCGACGGCCTCGGCGCGATCTATCCGCCGATGGTCTACATCCAGGTCGCGCTCGACGGCCTCGGCTACGAGCGCTCGCATCCGATCGTGCAGCGTGCGGAGCGCGAGCTCGACGAGTTCTTCGTGCACGGGTCGCCGTGGGGCGACGACGGCACGAGCCACATGCAGCCCTGCTTCTCGCCGGTGTGGGACACCGGCATCGCGCTCTACGCGCTCGCCGACTGCGGCCTCGAGGCGACCGCGAGCGCGGAGCGCGCGGCGGAGTGGCTGCGCACGAAGGAGTGCCGCTTCGTCGGCGACTGGAAGAACAACGTCGAGGGCGACGTGCCGTTCAGCGGCTGGTTCTTCGAGTACCACAACGCGTACTACCCCGACGTCGACGACACCGCGATGGTGACGATGTCGCTGCGCCGCACCGGCGGCGCGGCGAACGAAGAGGCGTCGGCGCGCGGCCTCGCATGGATCTTCGCCATGCAGAATAAAGATGGCGGCTGGGCCGCTTTCGACAAGACCGAGGATCGCCGCATCCTCGAGTACGTGCCGTTCGCCGACCACAACGCGATCCAGGATCCGTCGTGCCCGGACATCACCGGCCGCGTGCTCGAATGCCTGTCGTGGCACGGCATCAAGAACGACGACCGGCGCGTGCGCCGCGCGATCGACTTCATCCGCTCGCATCAGGAATCCGAAGGCTGCTGGTTCGGCCGCTGGGGCGTCAACTACATCTACGGCACGTGGCAAGCGGTGATCGGCCCGATCCGCTGCGGCGAGGATCGCGCGCAGGACTGGATCCAGCGCGCCGGCCGTTGGCTCAAGAGCGTGCAGAAGCCCGACGGCTCGTTCGGCGAGAGCGCGAACTCGTACGAGGATCCGCGGCTCAAGGGTCAGGGACCTGCAACGGCGAGTCAGACCGCATGGGCGGCGATGGTGCTGCAGGAGATCTACGGCAAGGACGATCCCGATCTCCTGCGCGCGATCCGCTGGCTTGCGGCCACGCAACTCTCCGTTGCCGACGCGGCAGATCCCGCGCGCAACCCCGACCGCGATCCGCCCGGATCGTGGGTCGAGACCGAGTTCACCGGCACCGGGTTCCCGAAGGTCTTCTACCTCCGCTACCACCTCTATCGCCTGTACTTTCCGACGATGGCGATCGGCCGCTTCTGCCGCGCGCACGGCATGGCGGCTGCAACGCCGAGCGCGTCGGACCGTCGTGCGGCGCAGCTTGTCGGCTCGTGACGACCTCAGCGCGGCGCGGCAAGCGCCGCGCGCAGGGGATCGAGCAGCGCGCCGAAGCGGGCGCCGCGTCCGATCGAGCGGTCGGTGAGCGGCTTCGCGGCCTGGTCGGTCGCGAGCGTCGGCGGCGGAAGCGCGGCGCCGGGCTTCTTGCGATGGTGATGGAGGCAGGCGTCGTCCCACGGGAGCCCGAGGAAGTCGAGGATGCGCCGCGTCTCCGTTGCAGGCTCGCGCACCAGCGTCTCGTAGTCGACCGTTAGGATCTTCACCGGCGCGTGCTCGATCCAGTACTTCATCAGATCGTCGGCTTCGCGAAGGACGCCCCCGATCGTCTCGAGGCGCGCCGCCCACGGCACGACCGAGGGATCGAGCCGCTCAAAGCAGGAGATCGCGTTGTCGAGGGGATCGCGGCGGAGATGGATCACGTGGGCGTCGGGGAACGCCATGGCGATCAGGCCGACGCATGCCCAATTCTGCAGGTGCTTGTCGACGACGCGCCGCGCGCCCGCCGCGAACGGCTCCGTGTCGCGCAGGTATCGGGTCGCGATCCGGTCGAGATCGGCCGACGTGAAGCGCCGCGCGATTCCCGGAAAGCGATCGCTCTCGTTGGGGCCGGTCCACTCCATCATCTGCCGGCGCAGCGCGAGCGTCTCGCCCGCGCCGCCGCCCTCGGGGTGCGCCGCGATGATGCGGTCGAGCAACGTGGTGCCCGAGCGGGGCATGGCTGCAACGAAGACCGGTCGGTCGGTGCGCACGGTCGGCTTCGGCATCGAGCGCATCCACTCGGCCGAGAACGTCTCGCGGATGCGCGCCACCGAGGCGCGGAAGTCGGCGTCGTTGAAGGGCACGCCGAAGACGAAGTTGGCCGCCTGATAGGAGCGGAAGGCGTCGTCGTAGCGACCTGTCGCCTCGTAGGCCTCGCCGAGCGTGTGCAGGATGCGGTAGCGGATCATCAGCGAGAACTCGGCGGACGGCGCGCCCGTGCCCATCGCGCGCGGCACGAGCGGCTCGAGTTCCGCGATCGCCACGTTCGGCTGGCCCTCGTCGAGGTGCACGAGCGCCCACTCGACCGCGAGCGCCGGAACATCCCGATGCGCCCGTAGGACATCGAGCGCCTCGCCGCGTCGGCCGAGACGGCGCAACGACGCCGCCTGCAGCACGCGCGCGTCGCGCATCATGCCGTCGTTGCCGCGCACCGCCGAGGCGTAGCGGATCGCCTGCTCGAAGTCACCGGTGCGCGACGCCACGCGGGCCCGCGCGAAGGTGACGCGCCCGTCGCCGGGGGCGCACTCGTCGGCGCGCGTGAGCGCCTCTTTCGCCTCGTCGAAGCGGCCTTGCCCGTCGAGCGAGCAGCCGAGGACGAGCCACGCGTCGACGCTGCGCGGCGCCATCGCGATCACGCCGCGAGCGAGGCGCTCGGCCTCGGCCGAACGGTTGGTGCGAAGCGCGTTGTAGGCGGCGCGCATCGTCTGCGCCGCAGGGTTCGTGGGAGGCGGCGGCGGGGGCATTCGGCTCATGGCACGGTGCACTCTACACGCCGCCCGCGCCGAGCCGTGGCGCGCGCGGCCGACCGTACACTCCGCGCATGGCCTCTTCCGCGACGTCGTCGGTCGCCCTCTTCGCGCTCGCCATCGCTTCGGCGCTCGCCGCGCACCCGCCGTACATACCGAACAGCGCCCACGATCCGCGTCTGGAAGACGACGGTCCCTGGCTCTTCGTCGAGAAGCAATCCCGCGCCGACGCCTTCCGCCAGCTCGAGGAGATTCTTCCGACGCCGAACGACCAGCGCACGGCGTCGGGCGCCCCCGGCGCGAAGTACTGGCAGCAGCGCGCCGACCACCTGATCAAGGCGCGCCTCGACGCGACGCGCCACGCGATCGAAGGCACGGAGCGCATCCGCTACCACAACAACAGCCCCGACGCGCTCTCCTACCTCTGGCTGCAGGTCGACCAGAACCACTTCCGCGCCGACTCGATCGCGCAGCGCGCGGAGCCCGCGCCCGACCTCACGAAGGAGCAGCCGATCTCCTGGCTGCGCGGCGTCGTCCTCGAGGATGCCTGGCGCCGTGACGGGCGGGGCGGGTACGACATCCGCGCGGTGCGCGACGACCTGGGCGGCGCGCTTCCCTTCACCGTCGTCGAGACGATGATGCGCGTCGACCTTCCGAAGCCGCTCGCGTCCGGGGCGACGATCGAGTTCGAGATCGACTTCGCGTTCGACATCGTGTGGAACGAGATGACGCGGGCCCGCTCCGCGTACGAGCTCCTGCGCGGCACGAACGCGCCGATTTACGACATCGCGCAGTGGTTCCCGCGCATGGCGGCCTACACCGACGTGAACGGCTGGCAGCACAAGCAGTTCCTCGGCTCCGGCGAATTCACCACGGAGTTCGGCGACTACCACGTCGAACTCGACGTGCCCGACACCTTCGTCGTTGCAGCCACGGGCGAGCTCGCGAATGCCGACGCGGTGCTCACGCCCGCGCAGCGCGAGCGGCTCGCGGCGGCGCGCACGGCGGCGCGGCCGGAGTTCGTCATCACGCCCGACGAGGCCGGCGCCAACGAGACGTCGACGCCGACCGGACGCAAGACGTGGGTCTTCAAGGCGGAGAACGTGCGCGACTTCGCGTGGGCGGCGAGCCCCGCGTTCGCATGGGACGCCTGGGGCGTGCCCGTGCCGGGCACCGACCGCACGGCGCTCGCGATGAGCTTCTACCCGAAGCTCGCCGCGAGCCTGTGGAGCGTGTACTCGACGCAGGCCGTCGCGCACACGATCGATAGCTACTCGCGTCACGCGTATCCGTATCCCTATCCGGTCGCGATCAGCGTGAACGGCCCGGTCGGCGGCATGGAGTATCCGATGATCTCCTTCAACGGCCCGCGCCCCGAGGACGACGGCACGTGGTCGAAGGGAGCGAAGTACGGGCTCGTCTCTGTGGTCATCCACGAGGTCGGGCACAACTGGTTCCCGATGATCATCAACTCCGACGAGCGGCAGTGGACGTGGATGGACGAGGGGCTCAACACCTTCTGCCAGTACCTCGCCGAACAGGAGTGGGAGGAGAAGTATCCGAGCGGGCGCGGCGAGCCGTACCGCATGGTCGAGCACATGACGAGCAAGGAGCAGACGCCGATCATGACGAACTCGGAGAGCGTGCTCCAGTTCGGGCCGAACCAATACGGCAAGCCGGCGACGGCGCTGAACGTCCTGCGCGAGAGCGTGCTCGGCCGCGAACTCTTCGACTTCGCGTTCAAGGAGTACTGCCGCCGCTGGGCCTTCAAGCGCCCGGAACCTGCGGATCTCTTCCGCACGCTCGAGGACGCGAGCGGCGTCGACCTCGACTGGTTCTGGCGCGGCTGGTTCTACTCGACCGACCACTGCGACGTGAGCGTCGAGCGCGTCGTGTCGTTCGCGCCGAAGGGCCTCGACGTCGACGCCGACAAGGCGCGCGACCGGGCGAAGCGCGACGCCGACCGCGACGCGACGCTCGCCGTCGAGGGGAACCGCGACCTCGCGAAGCGTGTCGAGCGCTATCCGGAGCTCAAGGACTTCTACTCGACGTTCGACGAGCTCGAGGTGACGCCCGCCGATCGCCGCAGCTACGAGCGCTTCCTCGAGGACCTCGACGAGAAGGAGCTCGAGGCGCTCAAGACCACGTTGCACTTCACCGTCGTGCGCCTGCGCAACCTCGGCGGACTCGTGACGTTCGTGCCGGTGCTTCTCACGTTCGACGACGGCACGACGCAGTACGTGCGCCTGCCCGCCGAGATCTGGCGCCGCAACGCGGTGCTCGCGAGCAAGCTCTTCGTCACGGAGAAGCCCGTCGCGAAGGTCGAGATCGATCCGCGCCGCGAGACCGCCGACGCCGACCGCGCGAACAACGAGTTCCCGCAGGCGATCCGCGACGAGGCGTTCGCGGTCACGAAGGCGACGAAGGACCGCAATCCGATGCAGCTGCGGCGCGACGAGGAGCGTCGCGAGGAGTGCGAACGCATCGCGAAGGCGCTCGCTCCGATCTTCCTCGCCCGCTGGAACGGCGTGGCGGACGATCGATGGCCGACGCCGCTCGACGTCGCGAGCGAGCTCACAGCTTCGGCGCGAGAGCAGAATCTCCTCGTTGCACCCGACGGCAGCACGCTCACGATCGAGTTCGCGAACGACCGCCGCGAGGCCGGCCAGCCGCTCGACCGGCTCCGGCTTGCCACCGTCGTCCTCTCGGCGAAGCCGACCGGCCCCGAGCCGACCGATAAGACGAAGGGCCAGCGCTCCGAGCCCCCGTCGCCCGCTCGCTTCGCGATCTACTTCGACGGCTCGGTCCGTCCCGATCGCGGCGGACGTCGCTGAGGTTGCGCGCCGAACTGGACAGACCGCTGCGCCGCGCCGATAGAGGCGGACGAACATTCGTCGTGGCCGCGGCCGGCGTTTCGCCGTCGGTGCCCACGGCGTGAGGGAGGCGGAGCGTGCGCAGCGAAACACGGAGAGGAAGCCAGCCGGTGGTCATCGTCGGTGCGCCGAGCGGTCTCGGCGGACGCTGTCGCGGGACCGGCGGCGGCCCCACGGCGATTCGCGCGGCCGGCCTCGAACGACGCCTGCGGAGCCGCGGGCTCTTCACGAACGATTACGGCGACGTCTTCGTGCGCGACGTCGCGCGGCAACCCGGTCTCGATCCCGGCGCCGCGCTCGCCTGCGCCGTCAGCGACTTTACGCGCGAACTGCGCACGATCGTGCGCGGCACGATCCTCGAAGGCTCGTTCCCGCTCGTCTTGGGCGGAGAGCACTCGCTCGCGGCCGGCTCGCAGGCGGGCGTCGGCGCGGCGTATCGCGCACTTGGCCTCGACGCGCCCGGCCTCATCTGGTTCGACGCCCACGCCGACTGCAACGACGAGACGTCGACGCCCAGCGGAAACCTGCACGGAATGCCGCTCGGGGCGCTCCTCGGTCTCGACGTTGCAGCCTTCCGCGGCTGCGTCGGCGCCGACGGCCGACGCGATCCGCGCCGCACCGTCTGCGTCGCGCAGCGCGACATCGATCCCGGCGAGCGCGAGCATCTCGATCGCCTCGGCGTGCGCGTGTTCGACGGCGCCGAAGTGCGGCGCCGCGGGATCGATGCGGTCATGGCCGAGGCGCTCGTGCTCGCCGCCGGCCGCGACGGTCGCTTCTCGATGAGCTTCGACCTCGACTCGCTCGATCCGAGCGTCGCGCCCGGCGTCGATTGCCCGGTCGAACACGGCCTCACCCTCGACGACGTCCGCGTGGCGCTCGCGATGGTGGCGGACCACGGCGGACTGGTGCAGCTCGACGTGGTCGAGGTCAATCCGACGAAGGACCCCGACGGCCGGACCGCGGCCCTGGCGGTCGAGGCTGCAACGACGATGCTTGCCCGGCTCGCCGAAAGCGACGAGATCCTCCCTGTCCGCCGCCACGTCGCCGGCTGACCCTACGGTGTTCGACCCACGCCGGACCCCCTAATCCCACGGGATCGCCCGCCGCTGTCATCAAGTGGCAGTGATCCGCCGTCGATAGGGAACCTGGATGCTGCGTCGCCATCGCACGATCCGGGTACTCCTGCAGGACGCTCCGCCCTGGCTCTATGGGTGCGCGGCCGCGCTGTCGGCGTTCATGCTGGCCGTGGTGTCGCTCTATTCCGTGAGCGAGGTGAGCACGCGCGTCCTCAAGGCGACGGTCGACGAGCAGCTCCTCTCGATGGCGACCCTCTGCGCGAGCCTCATCGACGCCGAGAAGCACTCCACGTTGCAGGCGCCCGAGCAGCAGAACGGCGAGACCTACGAGGCGGTCGTCTCCCCGTTGCGGGCGATGGCGAAGGCCACGCCGCAGATCAAGTACGTCTACACCGTTCGCATGGCGGCCGACGGCCCGCGCTTCGGCGTGGATGCGGCGGAAGCCGTCGACGGCGACGGTGACGGCGTCATCGACCAGGCCGGACTCAACGAGTTCTACGAGGATCCCGACGAGACGCTGCTCGCGGCGTTCGCGACGAAGGCGGCGCGGGTGTGCGAGAAGCCCTTCACCGACAAGTGGGGCACGTTCATGTCCGGCTTCGCGCCGGTGCGCCGCGCCGACGGGCGCTTCGAGTGCATCGTCGGCGTCGACATGGACGCAAACGAATACTTCGGCCGCGTCGAGGCGATGCGCCGCACCGCCAACGTCGGCGCCTGCATCGCGGCCTTCGCGAGCGCGGGCTTCGGCTTCGCGGTGTTCGCGCTGCGCCGCCGCCGCGGCACCGAGCAGCGCATGGTGCATGCGCTCGCCGAGAGCGAATCGCGATTCCGGACGCTCATCGAAGGCTCCGACGTCGTCATGTGGGAATACGACGTCGGAGCCGATGCGTTCACCTACGTGTCGCCGCAGGCCGCGAAGCTCGGCTACGCGCTCGACGAGTGGCGACGCCCGCGCTTCTGGCGCGACCTGATCCACGCCGACGACGCCGAGTCCGCGGCCGAGCTGCGTCGCGTGTGCGTCGAGCGTCGCGAGCCGCACCGATTCCAGTACCGCATGCTCGCCGCCGACCGCTCGACCGTCTGGATCGACGACGTGAGCTCGGCGCCCGAAGAAGTCGACGGGCGCCTGATGCTGCGCGGCGTGCTCGTCGACATCACGGACCGCATCGTGGCGGCGGAGCGCCAAGAGGCCGCGCTGTCGCTCGCCACGCGCCTCTCGTCGGCCGCCGACACGCGCGAGGCCGCGCGGATCGTCAATGACTCGCTGACCAAGATGGTCGGCGTGCATCGCTCCGCGGTGCTGCTTTACGACGACGAAGGGTGCTGCCGGTTCGTTGGATGGCGCAACCTCTCGCGCGACTATCGCCGCGCGGTCGAGGGGCACTGTCCGTGGAAGCGCGGCGAGCGCGGCGCGGAGCCGATCGTCGTCGATGACTGCGACACCGACCCCTCGCTCGCGCCGTACCGCGGCGTCCTGCGCGGCGAGAGCATCCGCTCGCTCGCGTTCATCCCGATCATGACCGGCGAGGGCGTCGTCGGAAAGCTCATGCTGTACGGCGCCGAGGCGCATGCGTTCAGCGCCCGCCAGATCGCGTCGACCGCGGAGGCGGCCGTGTATCTCGGAGTTGCAGCCGGCCGGTTGCAGGCGCAGGAGCGGCTGACCGCCAGCGAAGCGCGGCTGCGCACGATCATCGACACCGCGCTCGACGCCGTCGTGAGCACCGACGAGGACGGCACGATCTCGGCATGGAATCGCCAGGCCGAGATCACCTTCGGATGGACCGCCGCCGAAGCCATCGGACGTCGTCTCCAGGATCTCGCGATGCCCGCGGTCGGCAGTTCGCTGGGCTCGCTCGCGGGCCGCCGCATCGAGGTGCCGGCGCGAACGAAGGCCGGAGCGGAGATCACCGTCGAGATCTCGATCGCGCCGATCCGTCAGAGCGGCACGCTCGCCTTCAGCGCCTTCATCCGCGACATCTCCGAGCGCATCCGCATCGAGTCGGAGCGCGCCGCCGAGGCGGCGGAGCTCCGCCGCGAGCGGGAACGACTTGACCTGACCGTGCGCGGCGCCGGCCTCGGCACGTGGGAGTGGGACGTCGAACGGAGCGTCGTGACGACGAACAACCGGTCGTCGACCATGCTCGGCTACGAGCCGGCCGAGATCAGCGAGAGCGTCGCCGCGTGGATCGAGCTCGTCCACCCGGACGATCGCGCGGAGGTCGAGGCGTCCGTGACGGCGGCGCTTCTCGGCGTTTCAGCCGACTATCGCTGCGAGCATCGCTTCCGTCGCAAGGACGGCACGTGGGCATGGGTGCTGGACGCCGGCCGCATCACCGAGCGCGCGCCCGACGGTCGCGCGCTGCGCGCCTGCGGCGTGCACGTCGACGTGTCGAGCGCGCACGAGCTTGCGGAGCGACTCGCGAAGGCGCGCGACGCCGCCGAGGCCGCGACCCGCGCGAAGAGCGAGTTCCTCGCGAACATGAGCCACGAGATCCGCACGCCGATGACCGCGATCCTCGGATACGCGGAACTCCTCAACGAGGACGACGGCGGGCCCGACGCCTCGGCGCGACGACGCGAGCGCGTCGAGGTCATTCGCCACAACGGCGAGCACCTTCTCGCGCTCATCAACGACATCCTCGACATCTCGAAGATCGAGGCGGGCAAGCTGGTGATCGACCGCAGCGAGGCCGAGCCGCTCGCGATCGCGCGCGACGTGATCGCGCTGATGCAGCCGAAGGCGGACGAGCGCGGCATCGCGCTGCGCCTCGAGCAGGCGACGCCCACGCCGCGGCGCATCCGCACCGATCCGCTGCGCCTGCGGCAGATCCTCGTGAACCTCGTCGGCAACGCGATCAAGTTCACGGCGCGCGGGCACGTCACGCTGCGGCTCTCGTTCGGCGCGAGCGCCGGCGAACCACGACAGCTTCGCTTCGAGGTGATCGACACCGGCATCGGCATGGCGCCGGACGTCGTGTCGCGGCTCTTCCACGCATTCGAGCAGGCGGACGCCTCGACGACGCGGAAGTTCGGCGGCACCGGCCTCGGCCTCTGCATCTGCAAGCGCCTCGCGGAGCTCCTGAACGGCGACGTGGTCGTCGAGAGCGAGCTCGGCAAGGGCAGCACGTTCACGCTCGCGATCGCGGTGCCGGCCGAGGAGGCGCTCACGCTGGCGCTGCCGGAGGAGACCGGCGTGCGCGCGCCGGAACGTCCGCGGCGCGTGCCGACCTCGGCGAGCCCGCTCGAGGGCGTGCGCATCATCGTGGCCGAGGACGGCCCGGACAATCGTCGCCTCATCGAGCACTTCCTCACGAAGGCCGGCGCGAGCGTGCGCGTCGTCGAAAACGGCTCGCTCCTCGTGCGCGAGCTCACGACCGACGGATCGCTCGAGGGGCCGCTCGTCTCCCCGTTGCCGTACGACCTCGTCATCAGCGACATGCAGATGCCCGAGCTCGACGGATACGCCGCGGCCACGCTCCTGCGCGCGAAGGGACTCGCGCGTCCGATCATCGCGCTCACGGCCCACGCCATGAGCGGTGACGAGGAGAAGTGTCTCGCGGCGGGCTGCGACCGCTACGTGACGAAGCCAATCAACCGGGCGCTCCTGGTCGGCGCTTGCCTCGATGCGTGCGACGCGTCGCCGGCCGCGCTTCGCCGCGCCGCCTAAGGGTCAGAAGGGGACGTCACTCTCGAACGAGACGCGCGCGCCGCTCGCCGGATGCGTGAACGCGAGCCCCTGCGCATGCAGGCAAAGCCGCGGCGCCATCGCATGAATCTCGGGCGACGCGTAGAGCTCGTCGCCGAGGATCGGATGCCCGAGTTCCTTGAGGTGGACGCGCAGCTGGTGGCTGCGCCCGGTGCGAGGCTCGAGCAGGAATCGCGTGCGCGCCGGGCCATCGAGCCGTTCTAGCACGCGGTACGAGGTCTGGCTTGGGCGCCCGAGCTCGTGGTCGACGATCTGCAACGCGGAGCCGAGCGCCTGCTTGCGCAAGGGAAGGTCGATGAGCCCGGAGTCTGTCGCCGCGTGGCCGGCGGCGAGCGCGACGTAGCGCTTCTCCGTCTCGCGGCGCTCGAACTGCATCGAGAGCTGGCGATGCGTTTCGGCGTCGAGCGCGAGCACAATCACGCCCGAGGTGTCGCGGTCGAGGCGATGCACGATGCGCGCGCCGGGCGCTCGTCGTTGCAGCCGCGAGACGAGGCAGTCGGCCTTGTCGGGACCGATGCCGGGAACCGAGAGGAGTCCCGAGGGCTTGTCGACGACGACGAGCCAGCGGTCGAGGTGGAGGATGGCGGGTTCGGCGCTCACGGCGAACGCCGGATCATCGCCTTTTCTGCGCACGACGGCGGCGGACGCGCTGGGCGTCCGCCTCGTCGATGGTCGTAGGTACGTCCCTTCTCTCCTCTCCGCCCGCGTCGCGTCAGGCTTCGCCGTTCGGGATCTCGTCGTCGTCGGTGTCGATGCCCGGAGCGGGCCGTTGCAGTTCGCCGTTCACGGGGTCGTCGGTGGTCGCCGAGAGGACACCCACGTCGGTGAGGAACACTTCGAGCTCGACGTCGATCAGCGCGGTGCGGGCGAGAAGCTCGTAGTAGAAGTCGAGGAACGCGAGGCAGTCGTCGTAGCGCTGGCGGTCGTAGCGGCCGAAGCCACCGGCGACGTACGCCTCGGACCAGCGGGCCTGCGCCGCGAGGCCTTCCCAAGTCATTCCGCCGAAGGCCATGAAGAGTCCGTCCGCGAGCTGCTCGATCCGCGCGTCGTTCGCGCTTCCGATCCCGATGCCGCCGCCGCGATGGTCAAGCTGGGCGGGACCGTCGTCGATCGGGATCACCGCGTGCCGCTGGCGGCCGCCCGAGGTGCCCGGCGTCGCAGGCTGGGTGCCGGCGCCGCCCTCGTCCGCGATCGGGTCTGCGGGCTGCGAGGTGGCGGGGTTCGACTGTTCCGCGAGGGCCGGGGCGGCGAGGGTGGCGGCGAGGGCGAAGGCCGAGAGGGTCAGCGAGATCGAGGTCATGACGGGGTCCTTTCGAGGAGTGCTTGCCCGTCCGGCGCACCGTGCGTCGGGCGGGACACTCTCACCCCGGACGGGCAGAACCCGTGGTGAGGCCATTCCGCGACTTCGTCGAAAAATCGCCTTCGACGTCTCGGCGGTCAGCGCTTGGTGAACGCGAGCGTGGTCATCGCGGCGGCCCCGTGCGACCCGTAGGCGGCCAGGATCGCGGGAATCACCGCGTCGGTCAGGCGGGTTCGGACCGTCGCCTCCTCCACGCCCAGGATCGCGGCGGCGCCTGCAACGTCGAGACGTTCGATGAAGATCGCGTCGGCGACGCGGGCGTCGTCCGCGGCGAGCGCGCGACGCAGAGGGACGAGGAGGGCGTCGAGGATCCGCGAGCGTGCCGAGTGGTAGCGGTCCTTGGCGGCGTCGCGTGAGATGCCCAGCGACTTTGCGGCCTCGCCGAGCGAAAGGTCGTGGAAGAGATGCAGTTCGACGAGCCGCGCGGTCTCGGCCGACGGCGCGGCACGCGACATGATCGCGCGCAGGCGCACGGCGCCTTGCTCGTCGTCGCTCGTCGCGGATCTCTGCGTTGCAGGCGAGACGCCGTCGACCGGCGCGCCGAGATCGGCCTCGGTGCGCTCGCGCCCGGCGCGGCCGCCACGGCGCAGACGGTCGATGATCTTCTGCTCGACGGCCGTGTGGAGGATCGCGAGGAGATGCTCGCCGTCGTTTGCGTCGGGGCGCTTGTCGAGCGCCCGGGCGATCACGCTCTGCACGACGCTCGCGGGCTGCACGTCCGCGCGCGGCGGAATGCCGCGCTTCGCGATGATCGCGCGGGCCGCGGCCTCGAGCCGATCGAGCGTCGCCTGCAATTCGTTCGATCGCAGCGGATCGCGCTCGGCCGCGTGACTCCGTTCGTCTCCTCTCGCAGGCGTTCCGTCATTCCCCATAGAGGCGTACGACGATACCCCATCGCTGCCTTCGATTCGGGCACGCAGTCCCGTACACTCCGCGTCCCCGTGCGGACCGCCTTTCCGATGCTCCACTTCCGACTTCTCCCCTCAGCCGTATGCGCGGCAACGCTCGCGCTTCCCGTCGTCGCGTTCGCCCAGTCCGGCCGGCCCGGCGGCGCCGAACCGCCTGCCGCTCCGCAGCCGACCGACGCCGAGCGCGAGGCCGCGCTTCTCGCGAACGTCGTGCAGCTCACGTCGGGCGACCGCTTCTCGAAGGCAGGCGAGGCGTACTTCTCTCCCGACGACCGCCGCGTGATCTTTCAGGCCGTCGAGAAGCCGACCGACGGCCGCGAGCCCGACGAGTTCTACGCGATGTACGTCGCCGACGTCGTGCGCGACGGCGACCGCATCACCGGACTCGCGAACATCCTGCGCCTGAGCCCCGACGGCAGCGCGAACACGTGCGGCTGGTTCGATCCGCGCAATCCGAACATCGTCCTCTTCGGCTCGACGATCGGACCGCCGACCGCGTCGGATCCGCCCGGCTATCAGCGCGGCACGGGCCGCTACCGCTGGATGTTCCCGCCGGAGATGCGCATCGTGCAGGCGGACCTCTCGAAGGGCGAGAAGGCGCGCGGGGAGCTCAAGACGATCGTCGGCGACGGCAAGGCGTACGTCGCCGAAGGCTCGCTCTCGCCCGACGGCCGCTTCCTCATCTACTGCGACCATGGGAAGAACGAGGGCGACCTCTACATCCTCGATCGCGACACCGGCTCCACGTTGCCGGTCGTCGTTGCACGCGGCTACGACGGCGGCCCGTTCTTCTCGCCCGAAGGAAAGCGCATCGTCTACCGCTCCGACCGCAACAACGACAATCACCTGCAGCTCTTCGTCGCCGACCTCGCCTTCGCCCCGAACGGCGCCATCACCGGCATCTCGACCGAGCATCAGGTCACCCGCGACTCGAACGTGAACTGGTGCCCGTACTTCCACCCGAGCGGCCAGTTCCTCGTCTTCGCGAGCTCCGCGGCCGGACATCGCAACTACGAGGTCTTCTCGATCGACGCGGGCACGGTGACGCGCGACGGCGTGCCGCAGTCCCGCTACGGGACCAATCAGCGCCGCATCACCCACGCCGAAGGCGCCGACGTGCTTCCGGTCTTCAGCCACGACGGCAAGTACATGCTCTGGACCGGCCAACGCAACCCCGAGCGAAGCTCGCAACTCTACGTTGCCGAGTGGACCGCGCCGAAGGATCCGGTCATTCAGCCGGGTCGCTAACACCCGCAGGAGTCCGATGGTCGAGCCGCTCCACTCGCGCCGCTACCTCATCCCGTTCCGCAGCCTCCTGCTGCCCCACATCGTCACCGACACGCTGGTGATCGGATCGGGCGTCGCAGGCCTGCGCACGGCGATCGAGGCGAGCGCGCACGGCGACGTGATCCTCGTCGCGAAGGACGCGCTCGACTTCTCGAACACGGCCTGGGCGCAAGGCGGAATCGCCGCGGTGCTCGCCGACGACGACTCGAACGTCCTGCATGTCGAGGACACGCTCGTCGCCGGGGCGGGGCTCTGCGTCGAGGAGACGGTGCGCACCGTCGTCGACGAGGGGCCGCGCGAGATCGAGCGGCTGCTCTCCTGGGGAATGCGGCTCGATCGCGACGAGCGCGGGGCGTTGCAGCTCGCGCGCGAGGGCGGGCATCACCGCAACCGCATCGTGCATGCCGACGGCGACGCGACCGGGCGCGAGCTCGTCCGCACGCTGATCGCGAAGGCGCGCGAGCTCTCCGCGCGTGGCGCGCTTCGTCTCTTCGACCGCTGCTTCGCGCTCGACCTGATCAGCGCCGGCGGCCCCGGATCTCCGGTGCTCGGGGCGATCACGCATCACCCGCGTTACGGGCTCCAGATCGTCTGGGCGAAGGCGACGGTCTTGGCCTCGGGCGGGGCAGGCCAGGCCTATCGCGAGACGACGAACCCGCGGGTGGCGACCGGCGACGGCATCGCGATGGCGTGGCGCGCGGGCGCGAAGGTCGCCGACCTCGAGTTCATGCAGTTCCACCCGACGACGCTCTACGTTGCAGGCGCGAGCCGCGCGCTTCTCTCCGAGGCGATCCGGGGCGAAGGCGGGCATCTCGTCGATCGGCGCGGCAACCGATTCATGGTCGGGAAGCACGAGCTGGCGGAGCTCGCACCGCGCGACATCGTGAGCCGCGCGATCATGGCCCACCTCGCGGCGACGCACGAGCCGAACGTCTTCCTCGACGTGCGGCATCTCGGCGGGCCCGCGTTCGCGGCGCGCTTCCCCGGCCTCGCCTCACTTCTCAAGGATTACGACCTCGATCCCGCGCACGACCTGATCCCCGTGCATCCTGCGGCGCATTACACGATCGGCGGCGTGTGGGTCGATCTCTTCGGTCGCACGTCGGTGCCCGGGCTCTATGCCGTCGGCGAGGTGAGCTGCAACGGGCTGCACGGCGCGAATCGCCTCGCGAGCAACAGCCTGCTCGAAGGGCTCGTCTTCGGCGCCCGCGTCGGTCGCGCCGTGGTCGAACGCGGCGACGCGTCACGCGGTCCGGTGCAGGTCGTGAGCGACATCCGCCCGAGCGATCGCGGGGAGCTGGACGTGGTCGACGTCCGTTCGAGCCTGCGGAGCACGCTCTGGCGGCACGTCGGCATCGAGCGGCACGGCAATCGCCTGAGCGACGCCCTCGACATGATCGAGTTCTGGAGCCGCTACTCGCTCGACAAGATCTTCGACGACCTGAACGGGTGGGAGGTCCAGAACCTCCTCACCGTCGGCGGCCTGATGACGCAGGCGGCGGTGTGGCGGCGCGAAAGCCGCGGAACGCACTGCCGCGTGGATTTCCCCACGGTCGACGCGGCGCTTGCCGTGCACGCGACGTGGCGGCTCGGCGACGAATCTCCGTCGATCGCCGGGGCGATGCAGCCGGCGTGAGGCCGCCTGCGAACACTGCGGTGACGCACAGCCAATGAGGAGTCTCGGCGCCCATCCTCGCTTCGCCCCGACGCGGAAACTCCGCGTTGCAGCCGTCGCGCGCGGAGCGCTCGCGGTGTCGCTCGGCCTTGGCGCCGTCGGCTGCCAGCCGTATCGCATCGAGTACCACCAGCGCCCCGAGTTCTATCAGGACGCCTCGACCGAGAAGCTGCCCGACGAGTGGATCGCGCCCGACGGCACGCTCGTGAAGTTCACGACCGGCCCGTTGCCCAGCGAGCAGGAGGCGCTTGCGGCGCGGGCGAAGGGTCGCACGCGCGAGGTCGACCGCGACGGCGACGGCGAACCCGACGAAGCCGAGCCGACGCCGCTCTGGGAGCCGCACGACGACGGCACGGTCACGATGCGCGCGTTTCTCCCGGAGCACGTGATCGGCGCCTTCATGACGTCGTTGCGGGAAGAACGGTACGGCGAGTTCTACGACCAGCTCGTCGCGAGCGCGACGCGCAAGGCGTTCGACGCGAGCGCCAACGGCGAAGGGCGCAAGGCGTTCATCATCTGGTGCGCGAAGCACCGGCGCGACGTCATGGCAACGTTGAACCGCATGGGCTTCGGCTATCTCTCGCCCGACGTCCTGCTGCGGAAGACCGGGTCCAACTCGTTCGCGATCGGCTTCACGCCCCGCGTGGCGCAGCAGTTCAAGTTCACCGAAGTGGACGTCGAGTACGAGGACGGCATGTGCCGCCTGGTGCGGATCAAGTGAGCGGGCCGGGCGTCGTTCGACGACGACGGCGCGCCCTGACCTGCGTGGCATGCGGTTATTCGCGGGTGGGGATCGCGCGCGACGCCCCATGCCCGGAGTGCCGCACGCTGCCTGCAACGCGGAGTTCGTTCGAGCTCCCCGAGGCTCCCGGACTCGGGCTCGTCGAGGGGTTGCTCTTCGTGCTCACGCTCGTCTTCGGCGTGGCCGGACTTGCGGCGATCGCGCGGGGCCTGACGGTGAACTCGGCGCCGCTCGGGATCGGCGCGCTTCTCGTTTCCGCCATCGGAGCCTATTCGTTGGTGAAGCGCCTGATCGGCGTGTCGGGGGACGGCTACGCGGCCCGTGCACGGTGGATCCTCGCGCCCGCTGGCGTGACCAGCGTCTCGTCCGACGGGGTCGTGCGCTTCAGGCCGTGGTCGCACATAGGAAGCGTCGCGGTCCGCCCCGCGCGCCGGGGACGCATCGTGATGTTCCTCTTCATGAGCCGGCCCGAGGATTCGGCGAGGAACGATTCGATCGTGGTGCAGGGCACTCGTTCGCTGACGCCGTCGCGGTTAGGCCGGGTCGCACTCGGCCTTCGCGCCCGCGGCCAAGCCCTCGAGCGCGCGGCGCCGCCGACCTCGACGCGCGAGCCGCCAAGCAACGAGCTGCTGGACGCCGTGCTCCATTGCCGCGTCTGCGGCCGACCGCTGCTCGTGGCCGACGCGGCCGCCGGGTGCCCGCTGTGCCGCCGCCCGGCGCTTGCGCCCGACGATCGCGTCGTCTGCGGCGCGTCGTCGGCGCATCCCGTGCTTGCGGCGCTCGGACGCGACTACGGGCCCGCGCTCTCCATCTCGGCGGCCATCATGGTGGTCGGAGCCACAAGTCTTCGGCTCGAACTCGCAGGGCTCGGGCTCAGCTTCTTCGTGATAGCCGTCGTCGGCGCCGTTCGCCGCGCGCTCCGAAGGAAGCCATCCTTTGGCGACGATCGCGCGTGGATCCTGCGCGACGGCGGAATAGACATCCTTGACCGGGCCTACACGCGCCACGTGTTCGCGAGCGACGTGGCCGGCGTCGATGTCGACGCAAGACGGACGATGACCGTCGTTTCGCTACGCGATCACGCGGGCGAGGCGCCGATCGACCGAATCTGGCTGCAACGCGGTCCTTCGAGGGAATCGGAGATCGACGCGGTGCGTCAGCGCGTGTCGCGTTGGACGGCCGCAACGCGCCGTTAGCTCGCGCGGTCGAGTTCCTCGAAGCTCACCGCGCCGTCGCCGTTCGTGTCGAGCTTCTCGAGACGCTCGCGGAAGCGGGGCGGGATCTCGCCCTTCTCGATGCGCTTGTTGCCGTTCGCGTCGAGCGCCTTCGCGCGTTCGATCAGCGCCTTTCCGAGGCGCGAGCCGCGCACGGCGTGCTCGACGTAGCTCTTTGCGAGCGCCGGCTTGTCGGCCTCGTCGGCGGCCACGCAGTTGAAGATGAGCGAGCCCATCTCGTCGGTCGTCTGCTCGCCCCACGTCACGCGCTTCGGCGGCGAGTGCGGGTTGTCGGGGTTGTCCTCGGAGTTGTCGTAGACGAGTCGGCCCGTCACGCGCGTCCCCGCGGGAAGCCGCACCGGTTCGCGGAAGTCGTAGCGCAGCTGCCAGTTGAAGTCCCAGTGCGGAATCGTGAGGAGTTCTTTCGTGGTGCCGTCGGGGAAGGTCGCGATCGCCTCGGCGCGCACGCAGACCTGATGGGCATGCGCCCACACGGAGACGAGGTCGATCGGCGCCGGCGTCGTCCACTCGTCGATCACCTCGTACTCGCGCTCGCCTGCCGGAATGTCGATGCCGTAGCGGGCGCCGAACTCGGGCGGCAGCTGAAACTCGAGCAGCTCGCGCGACGGCTTCTCGCTCGTGAAGTAGAGGCCGACGTCGAGCGTCACGTTGCGCGCCTTGCCGTCGGGATGGAAGTGCACCTGGAGCACGAGATCGCTGTTGCGCGGCAACTCGTGGCCGAGGCCGAGCGGATGGCGCGCCGCGTCCATCCCGACCGCCCAGCCGCCGATCGCCTTCAGCTCGTTCACGCGCACGCGTCGGAGGCCCGGCCTGCCGTCGTCGTCGGTGCGCTCGTGAAGGCGGCCGCTCGCGTCGATGTAGTAGAGGACGTGGTGGACGACGCTCGGCTCGTTCGAGCGGATCGCGATCGCGCTGAGGTGCTTGACCTCGGAGATCGTGAGCGGGACGGCGAAGTAGCGGTAGATGTCGCGCCCTTCCGCCGGCACCGGGAACGGAGCTGCCACGGAGAGAAGGAGGTCGGGAGTGCCGAGCTGCCACTCGTTCGGAAAGCTCGGCGTTGCAGGCGCGGTGGCGAGGTCGCCCGACGGCGCGTCGGCATCGGCCCAGGCGCGAAGCGTGGCGATCTCGGCGTCGGAAAGTCGCCGCGCGTGGGCGAAGTCGGCGTCGCCTTGGGCGGCGGGCCACGGGGGCATCTGCCGCGACTCGACGACCTTCGCGATCGTGCGTGCCTTGCGGCGGGCCTCGTCGTAGGTGGTCAGCGGGAAGGGTGCCGCCTGCCCGGCGCGATGGCAGGCGACGCAGCGGTCGTTCAGGATCGCCGCGACGTCCTTGGCGTACGTCGGCGGTTCGGCGGCAACGAGGAGCGCGGCGGCGGCGAGCGGGAGCATGGGTGCAGATTCGGTCATCGGAAGCAAGGAATCAACGGCGGGGGCGCGTTTCGGCGAGAAGTGGGGATCAGGCCCGATCGAAGACGCGGCCTGTGCCGGCGGAGTTGCCGCAGCGGGAAACCGCGAAGACGTGGAGTGTCGCCACGAGGAGGGTTGCGCGCCGCATCTCCGCGTTGCGGCCGACCGGCGCGCATACGCGCGATCCGCTATAGTCCTCCATCGTCGCGAGGCGACCGGCGTTCGGAAGCTGCGATCTCGCGCCTGTCCAGACGGAAGACTCGCCCGATGTCCGCTGCCGCCATCGCCCTTGCGATCGCCGTGACCTTGCTGATGATCGCGTCCTCCGCCCTCGCGATCGCCGTCGCGGCCCGCCGTGCGCGAGGCTCGACGCCGCTCCTCGCGCTTCTCTCGTTGCCGCCCTTTCTCGCCCTGATCCTCGCGGCGATCGGCGCGTGGCATCTCCACGTCGACGGCGGGATCCCCTTGACCCTGCGAAACGCATGTGTCGCCGTCGGCCTGGCGAGCGCCGCCGGATGGTGGGCGCTCCGGCGGGCCGGTTGGCGTCGCAACGACGAGAGCGGGGCGTTGCGTGCGAAATCGTGGAGCCTCACGCTCGTGCTTTCGTTCGGACTGCTGGCGTCGGCCGGCTGTGTCGTCTCGATCTTCATGATGGACCGAGGTCGATTGGCCGACATTGCCGTATGGCGGGCGTCGAACGCCGCGCGACGTGCCGCGATTCCGTTGCCGCCGTCGGGCGCCGCCGCGGTTGCCGACCAGTACCGCTCCGCGGCCACGCTCGCCGGCGAGGGGCTCGACCGGCTCGACCGCGCCGTCGCCGAGTTTCCGGCGGACTCCTATCGGCGCTGGAACGCCAACGAGCCTCTTCGCCCCGAGGAGGTGTCGGCGCTCAAGCCGATCGTGATCGGGCTCGACTCCACGTTGCAGGCTCTGGAGGAAGCACGTACGCATCCGGCGGCTGACTTCGGCGTCGATCCTCGACGGTTCCGGGGCTTCTCGCTCCCATCGGAGACGAGTGAGCTGCGGGGTCTCGCCCGGCTCTCGTCGACGGCCGCGCGAGTCGCGGCGGCCGAGGGCGATCGTGAGGCGGCGCTCACGCAGATCCTCGTCATGGATCGGATCTCCGAGCACCTGGTGCAGCAACCCACCTTCCTGCACATTCTTGTCGGGCTTGCCGTGCGGCACTACGCGAACGCGACGTTCGCGTCCGTCAGCGCGCTCGTCGATGCCGACGATCCAAGGCTCCTCGATCGGGCGTTCGACGACGCGCTCGCGGCTCGCGTGCAGGCGGCGATCGCCCTCGAGCGATGCGATGCGGAAACGATGTTGCTGAACGCCGCGGAGTACGGCAATCCCGCGGGCCCGACATCGGGCGGAGCGATGGGAGCGCTCGAACTCCTCTCCTGCGTCTGGTGGCGCCTCGTCTCGCTTCCGGCCGAGCTGCGACTGATCGAGGATGGATTCGCGTCCGCACACGCCGCGACCGTCGATCCGACGCGTTCGGCACGCGGTGATGATCCTCCCGACGGATCGATCGCGCGCGTGACGCTCGACGGATGCGACAAGCTGGTGTCGGCGCTACGGTGGTCGTCGATCAACGCAGACGTCCGCCGCGCCGTGCTGGCGATCCGGGCGTCGTCGCCGGGCGATTTCGCCTCGGTGCCGTTGCCGAACGACCCTTCCGCGGCGGACGGGAAGACGCTTCGCCTACGTCGCGTCGAGGGTGGCGTCACCATCTACGGCGTTGGTCCGAATCGGGTGGACGACGGCGGGCCGGGCGAGCTTCGATCGGACGACCCGATGATGATCTACGTGCCGATAGCCGTCGAGCCATCGACGAGGTCGGGCGGAAAAGGACCGAAACGCTCGACGGCAAGCTGACCCTCGAATACCCCCGAACGTGGCCACGCCCATTTATCGGGACGTTCAAGAAAAAATACCGTCACGACATGCCACCCATGATTATCTGGACGTTCCGGCGCCGCCTCTGCCGCACGATGCGTCACTTCGCATCGTGCCACGCATGATTGGCGGAGATCGCCCGACTCGCCGATGCCGTGCATGTGGCGCACGCGCGCGGCATCATGCATTGCGACCTGAAGCCCGGAAACGTGCTGGTGGCCGACGATGGAACGCTCAAGCTCGCCGACTTCGACCTCGCGAAGCCGATCGAGCCGGTGGCGGCGGCGGAGCGGGGGACTCCCGCGTTCGCGGCTCCGGAGCAGCTTGGCCCCGACGCCGTCGGCGCGTTGCCGCTGTCGGACGTCTACGGTCTCGCGGGCATCCTCTTCTGGCTTCTCACGTCAACCGCGCCGAACGGATCCGACGGACTCCCTCGAACCGATCACCGCTCTCTGTTGCAGGCGGCGTCGACCCCGCCGAGACTCGCCGACATCATCCTCCGCTCGCTGCAGTCGGAGCCCGAGCGACGACACGGATCGGCGCAGGAGTTCGCCGACGATCTCCGGCGCTGGCTCGACGACGCGGCGATCCGGTGGCTTCCGTCGAGCGCGCGTGACACGACGCGGCGCTGGGTGCGCCGGCATCCGGTCCGCGCGGTGATGCTCTCGTTGGTCGGGATCGCGACGGCGCTCGGCGTGGCGAGCGGTGCGGTTCTCTGGCGATCGGAAGAGGTGCGACGGACGCAATTGCTCGAAGATCGCCTCGCGGCGGCGCAGCAGGAACTCGACGACACGCACCGGGCGCTCCGGAACGAGCTTCACACCGTCGGCGAGGCGCTGATGACGCGTGCCGCCACCGCGCGCGAGAGCGAACTGCTCGCGGCCCTCGCATGGCTCGAACGGCTGGGGGCTGCGTCGCTGATCGGGCCCAACGGCGACCGCATCCCGATCGCGTATCAGCGGGATGCGCTCTTCGAGTTGGTGCGACGGCTTGACGCCGCAGGGCAGGGACGGTCGTTGCGTGCGGCGCTTGCAAAGGACGCGCTGGCGCGGGCGCAGGAGGACCTCGGTAGCCGTGACGAGGCGGCGCGGCTCTTCGGCGAGATCGAGGCTGCGTGGGCGGGGAGGCTCGAGTCGGGCGACCCGTTTCTCGAATCGGTGCGAGCGGGCCGGCAACGATCGGCCGGGGCGGAGGCACGGGCGGCGGAGGGTGGGGTGGGTCGCTAGCGACCGCCGGGTCTGACGAGATCGCCCCGCTCGACGCGCGGTAAGGCGCTCGGCGACGCTATGGCGTCGCATGCCACACATCGTTATACGGACGTGCAGCGCCCGTGAGGAGCCGACCGTGTACGTCCGCGAGGGTGCCACCCATCATTATCCGGACGGACTGGCCAGGCTTGGCCTCCGCGCTCGCTCGCTGACCGCATGCCGGCCTCATGCCACACATCGTTATGCGGACGTTGCCTCCGCCGTCCGACCAGATGCAGCAGTCCCGTCGATCTCGCCGCCGCATCGCCGGTTCCGTGATTCGGCACAAGGCTGCTTTCGCAAGTGCCACCCATGCTTATCAGGACCTTGGACGAAATCTTGTGGGTCCAATTTCCATTTGGAATGCCAAATGCCATGTTTGACGGTCACAACTGTGCGTATAGCCGTCCATGCATGACGAGTTCCACGCGCGTGGAACCCGCACCGACCGTCGATGCGTGCGTCCGCGGCTCTCGTCCCGACACGCACCTCCGCTCAGGCACTTCCGACTTCTCAGGCAGGACACCTCGGATGACCCCACACTCGCACCGCTTCCGTTCGTTCGCCCTCCCGACGTCTCTCCTTGCAGCCCGTCCAGCACTGGTGGCGCTCGCACTCGTCCTCCCGAGCGCTACCACGCTGGCGGGTGACTGCCCCGACTCCTCGCACGGGTGCTTCGCGACCGGCGAGCCGGGCTGCACCGACACCGACTGCTGCAACGCCGTCTGCGACGCGGATCCCTTCTGCTGCAACGCCGCGTGGGACAACTCCTGCGTCAACCTCGCGTTCACCGTCTGCGGCGCTCCGCCGTGCGACTTCACGTGCCCGCCGGGCGCGAAGCAGGAAGGCGAAGCCTGCGGCGAGAAGACGAACGACGGCTGCAACTTGCCGATTCTCGGCGACAGCAGCTGCTGCAAGGAACACGGCTCTCCGGGCTGCGACGACTTCGACTGCGAGCTCTCCGTGTGCAACGTGGAGCCGTTCTGCTGCGACTTCGACTGGGACGGCTTCTGCGTGAGCATCGCGCTTGAAGTCTGCCCGACCGTCTGCAGCCTCGGCTCGGCGCAGTACACGCCCATCGAGTGCGGCGACACGATCTGCGGCACGACGTGGGCCGCGGACAATCAGCAGGACACCGACTGGTACGAGTTCACGCTGACGTCGACGCAGGAGATCACGTTCAGCGCGACGAGCACCCTCGCGCTTCGCATCGGCATCGTCGACAACAACGGCGTCCCCGACTGCAGCATCACGAGCGCGCTGAGCCCGTCCGCCAACATCCCGTACTGCTCCTCCGGCAGCATCACCGCATGCCTCGGGCCGGGCACGTACTGGTTCGTCGTCGCGCCGGTGAACTTCGGCGGCTTCCCGTGCTCGTCGGGCATCAACGACTACTCGATCACCATGACCTGCGGCGGCGAATGCGTTCCGCCGACCTGCGGCGCTTCGAGCGTCGGCAGCTGCTTCGAGGCGAGCTCGTCGCCGTACTGCAACGACGAGTCGTGCTGCAACGACGTGTGCGTCATCAATCCCTTCTGCTGCGACGTCGCGTGGGACGTGACGTGCGTGGCTGAAGCGAAGACCTACTGCGTCACGTGCGACCTCGTCTCCCCGCCCGGAACGGTGGCGGAAGCGGAGCCGTGCGGCGCCGACACCAACGGCGGCTGCAACCTCCCGCTCCTCGGCGACAGCAACTGCTGCGTCGCCAACGGCGGACTCGGCTGCGACGACATGACGTGCCAGATCGCGGTCTGCGAGTTCGACTCGTTCTGCTGCGAAGTCTTCTGGGACGCGATCTGCGGAACGTACGCGTGGACGCTCTGCCCCGACGTGTGCCCGCTCGGCGACGCGGCCTTCGAGCCGATCGCGTGCGGCATGTCGATTCGCGGCACGGCGTGGGCGGAGGATGGGTTCAAGGACACGGATTGGTACGAGATCACCGTTGACGAGATCACTCCGATCACGTTCCGCGGCACGGCGGAGTTCCCGCTCTTGATCGGCGTCGTCGACACCGGCGGCTCGGCCGACTGCGTTGCAGGCAGCGCCTTCGGTCAGCTCAATCCGCTCGCTCTCGCGAATCCCTGCACCGAGGCGTCGATCTCGACGTGTCTCGAGCCGGGCACCTGGTATCTCTTCGTTGCACCGCAGGTGACGTTCGGCTGGCCGTGCGTCTCCGATGGCTGCAACTGCCCCGACCTCAACGCGAGCGGCGCGGTTGACGGCGCCGACCTCGGCATCCTGCTCGGAGCGTGGGGCACCGACGACGCGTGCGCCAATCTCGACGGCGAAGGCACCGTGAGCGGCGCCGACCTCGGCATCCTCCTCGGCGCATGGGGTCCGTACACCTGCCCGTCGGCTTCGAAGAACGAGTACGTCGTCACCCTTGAATGCGGCGGCGAGTGCACCGGCCCGGCCAACGACTTCTGCCAGGACGCGGCGCCGATCACGGTCGGCAGCACCGAATTCTCGACGGTCGGCGCGACGAGCGGCGGCCCGATCCTCCCGGCCTCGTGTGACGAAGGCTTCGACCTCCTCTTCGTCCGCGACATCTGGTACGTCTACACGGCGCCGGAGTCGGGTGTCCTCACCGTGAGCACCTGCAATCAGGCGCAGTTCGACACGCGTCTCGCGGCCTACACGGGCTCGTGCTCGAACCTCAACCTCGTCGGCTGCAACGACGACGCCCCCGACTGCTTCCTCCTGACCTCGGTCATGCAGTTCGGCGTGTCGCAGGGCCAGACCTACTACATCCGCGTCGGCAGCTATGCCGACTTCGGCGCGGGCACCCTGACGCTCACGCTCGAGTGACCGTCGTCGCGAGAGCGCGACGCTGACGATCGACCCTTCATCCGGAACGCGGCCTGCTTTGGGCCGCGTTCCGGTTTCGTTTTGGCGGGGATCGCACAACGGTCTGCTGACAGGGCGGACGGGCGATGCCAGAATGCGTCGACCTATAGGCGCAACGGCGCCGACCCCTACATAACCCTGGCGAGCCGTCCCAATGCTGACCCGTCGTGCCATGATCCAAACCGCCGCCGCGAGCGCCACCACGATGTTGGGCTCGCTGGCGATCGCGTCAGCTGCAACGTCGTCTTCACCGTCGCCGCGGCGCGCCGGCCCGTTCCGCGGGAAGCTGTCGAAGGTGCAGGTGCTGCAGATCGGCGTCGGCGGGACGATCGCACCGGCCGACCGCGGCGAACTCTCCCGACATCCCGACGTCGTCTTCACCGGCCTCTGCGACGTCGACTCCGACGCGCTTGCCGGCGTCGCGAAGGAATTCCCGAACGCGTTCACATGCCGAGATTTCCGCGAAGCGTTCGACAAGCACGCCGACCGATTCGACGCCGTCGTCGTCTGCACGCCCGACCATAACCACGCGCTCATCGACATCACGGCGCTCAAGCACGGCAAGCATGTCTATGGCCAAAAGCCGCTCGTGCAGCAGCTCTCGGAAGTCGCGGCGATCGAAGCGGCGATCCGCGCGCGGCCGGACCTCGTCACGCAGGTCGGCAATCAGCGCATGGGACCGCCCGGACGCCAGCACGCCGTCGACATCCTTCGGCGTGGCCTGTTAGGCAAGGCGATCGAGGCGCACGTGTGGATCGCCGGGCCGCCCGATCAGGGCGACGGCTACTTCTATTACGGCGGCCTGAAGGAGCCGTCGCCGCCGCCCGCGAACCTCGACTGGCCGCTCTGGCTCGGCGCCGCACCCGACGCGCCGTTCCGCGAAGGCCTCGGGCCGGTGCGCTGGCGATCCTCGTGGGACTACGGCACGGGGCAACTCGGCGACTGGTGCACGCACTTGTTAGACGTTCTCTACTTCGCCTACGAGTTGCCGTCGCCGATCGCCGTCCTCTCGCAGACGCGCACGCCGAGCGACTTCTACCACGCACAGCATGTCGCCTCGACGCTCACCTATCCGGGCGGCGGCGAACGCTTCGCGAAGCCGCAGTTCGTGGTGCACTACTGCGACAAGTCGCAGGCGCCGTCGCGCGCCGCACTTGGCTTGCCGCCGGGTGAATTCCCGCGGATCGGCACGATGGTCGTGTGCGAAGGCGGCATTCTTCTGGTGCAACCTGAAGGCGAGATCGAAGTCTGGCGCGACGGAAAGCCCGTCGACTGGAAGACGATTCCCGGGCAGGGCGAGGTCGTCGCACGCAACCACTGGCATTCGTGGATCGACAAGATCCTCGGCAAACCCGGCGCGTTCGTGCAGACGCCCTTCGCCGCCGGCGCCGGCATGGCCGAGGCAGGTCTCCTCTGCGCGAAGGCCGCGCGCTTCCCCGGTCAGGAACTCCGCTGGGACAAGCCCACGCTGACCTTCACCAACAGCCCCGAGGCGACGAAGACGATCGTGCGCCGTGAGTATCGGGCGGGGTTTGAGCTTCCCGAGATTCGCGCCGCTGCGAGCTGATTTGGCTGCAACGTGGAGGAAGGCCCAGTTTCTTGCGGGCCGGTCGGCCTGCCTTCGGCTCAGCCTCGATCAACGCACTTCTGACGTGCGCTCCTACGCGGGGGCAACCGCTTCCCGCGCCGTCTCGTAGAGTGCGTCACGATGCCGCACGTCGCGATGGTCTCGCTTTCGGGAACGAGGGTACGTGACGCCGAACTTGCCGCTGTCGGACGGACACTGCCGGGATTGCGCGGACGAGTTGACGCAATCTCCGCGTTGCCGCCGCTAGGGCTTCTGACGCTCGCCGGAATGACGCCGGACGATTGGACGGTGTCGCTGCACGAAGTCGACGGCGGAATCGACGCCGCAGCGCAGGCGATCGCGCGCACGCGACCGACGCTCGCAGCGATGTCGGCGCTTACGGCATCCGTCGAGGACGCCTATCGGCTCGCAGGGCTCCTGCGCGCGGAGGGGATCGCGACGGCACTCGGCGGCCTGCACGCCACGACGTGCTTCGCCGAGGCTGGCGCGCACGTCGACGCGGTCGTCGTCGGCGACGGCGAGCCAGTGTGGCTCGAGCTACTGCACGACGCGGCGCTTGGTCGACTGCGCAGAACCTATCGGGCCACCGCGCCCTTCGACCTATCGCGTGCGCCGCAACCGAGACTCGACCTCCTCGGCCCCGCCACGCGTCCGCGCTACACCGTACAGACCGAGCGGGGCTGTCCATTTGCGTGCGACTTCTGCGGCGCGAGTCGGCTGCTGGGTCCCTTTCGAGAGAAGCCGCCGGAACGCGTGCGCGAGGAACTCTCCGCCATCGTTGCGCGCGATGCGCAGTCGGGGATCGAACTCGCGGACGACAACACCTTCGCCCGGCGACGCGACGCACGCGAACTCCTCTCGGCGTTGCAGGCATCGGGGCTGCCGTGGTTCACCGAGGCGGATTGGCGCATCGGCGAGCGCGAGGAGCTGCCGCGACTTCTCGCCGACTCAGGGTGCGTCCAGCTCCTCATCGGCTTTGAGTCGCTCGTCCATCGCCACGGCGGCATGGGTGCAAAGGACGCGTCGTTCTCGCGCATGCGAGCGGCCGCCGATCGCATTCAGGAGGCAGGCATCGTCGTCATTGGCTGCTTCATCGTGGGAAGCGACGGCGAAACCGAGCGATCAATCGACGAGTTAGGCGACACGCTCGAGCACCTCGAACTCGGCGACGTGCAGCTCGCGCTCCCTACGCCGTTTCCCGGGACCGAACTGCGGCGACGGTTCGAACGCGAAGGGCGGCTGCTCGCGGATCGCGGGTGGCCGGCATGCACCTTGTTCGACGTTGCGTTCCGGCCCGACGCGATGACCGTCGAGTCTCTTGAGCGCTCGTTCCGCGAACTCGGGGAGCGCACGTACGGAACCAGCGAGTCGGTCCGACGAACGCGCCTTCGTCGGCAAATTTGGCGACGGAATCCCAGGCGCGATCGCAAGGAGCCATCATGAGAATCTCGACGTTGCCGCGGTACCTCGTCGGATCGCGCGACGCCATCGCCGAGATTGCAGGCTCCCCGATGGCGCTGGTCGTCGGGGCGGTGTTTGTCCTGTCCGCGGCGTTTGCGCGGACCTGGGATACCGTCGACCTCCTCGCGCAGCCAACCGCGCTCCTTCGACCCTTCGCCGCATCGCTCGCGTCATCCGCGGTCGTCTTCCTCGTCGTGTACACCGTCCTCGCCGTCCGATGCCGAATCCGGCACGAGGACCGGCCCCCATTTGCGGCGAGCGGCCGCGCCTTTCTCGCGCTCTACTGGTGGACGGCGCCTCTGGCGTGGATCTACGCGATTCCCGTCGAACGATGGGCGGACATATCGACGTCCGTCGGTGCGAACATGTGGATGCTCTTCCTCGTGAGCGTGTGGCGCGTCGCACTTATGGTTCGCGTGCTGAGTGTGCTTCTCGGCACGAACGTGGCACCGACTGCGGCGATTCTGCTCTTTCTCGCCGACGTGATCGCACTGGTCGCGATCGCGATCGCGCCGGTTCCGGTCTTCTTGGTCATGGGCGGAATCGACGTCACCAACCCCGACGCCGTTCTCTCGGCGAATCTCTTCGGCTTGCAGATTCTTCTCGTCCTCGCGCTTCTCCCACTCGTCGTTGCAGCCATCGGCGGCGTGGTTTGCCTGCGTCGCGCCGGGCCGCTCCTGGAACTGCGAGCGGGCCGCGTCCCCGCGACCGTCTGGACTATCGCCGTCGGCGCCGTCGCGGCCTTTCTTCTACTGTCGACATGGACACAGCCTGCTCTCCGGCGCGCCACCGCGCTGAATGAGCGCTCGCTCGCTGCAGACGCCGAGGGATTCGCGGCATTGGCTCGGACACTGACCCCGGATGACCTCCCGCCGCACTGGACGCCGCGCGTCGAGCGCCCCGGCCGACGGCGCGAGAGGACTGATGAGGTGTTTCAGCGCCTCGCTGCGCTTCAGGATGCCATCGCGAGACCAGACGTGCCCGCGTTCGTGAGAGCGCGAGCAGAGCGCACGATCGACTCCCGCCTCGGCGAGCAGGTCGGTACCTGGAATCGTTGGTCAGACGCCAGCAGCATCGCGCACCACCTCGCATGGACCTCGAGGGACGCACCCTTGGTGTTCGTTGTCCTCGAAAGGCACGGGCGCGAAGCGAGCCATCTCGAGACTGACGAGCGGGCCGCAATCGCGGCTGCCGTCCAGAGGGCGAGGGCTGAGGTAGCCGAGGTCCAGGACCGCGGAGGCGTGGAGACCGCGCCGACTTCGGGACCAGAGCGATAGCTAGGCCGTACGCAACCGACGTCGCTGACCGACGCAAGGCCTGACGACCCTCACGATCCCCACGCGCCGAGCAGGATGCCGAGATCGGTCGGTCCGACGTAGCCGTCGCCGTCGATGTCGCCGAGACCGTCACTCCCCGTTGCAGGTCCCCACGCGCCGAGAAGCATCGCGAGGTCTTGTGGGCCGACCGTTCCGTCGGCGTCGAGGTCGCCGCTCGCGAGGCGCTCGAGCAACGTGGTCATCGCGGCAAACGCGTTGATGCGGCCCCAGCCCGTGTTCTCGTCGAAGCCGGGCGCCTCGACGTCGTCGGCCGTGTCGCGCATCAATTCCCAAAGGGCGTCGGGCGTCAGCCACGGCGCGCGGCCGAGGAGCATCGCGCCAAGGCCGGTGACGTGCGGCGCCGCCATCGAAGTTCCGCTCTTCGACCCGACGCCGCTCGTATTGATGAGCGAGATCACATTCGCGCCGGCCGCGGCGATCTCGACTTCGGGGCCGTTATTCGAGAAGCTCGCGCGGACGTCCTTGTTCGTCGTTGCAGCCACGGCAAGGGCGTGCTCGTGCTTCCCCGGATAGGCGACATTCGCGTTGTTGTTGCCCGCGATGGCGACGACGAGGACGCCCGCGTCGTAGCAGTAGTTGACCGAGTCCTCGACGACCTGCTCGAACTCGTACGAGTGGATGCTCGCGTTGATGATCTGGGCGCCGTGGTCGACGCACCAGACGAAGCCCTCGGCGACCTCTGACATCTCGCCGCTGCAATTGGGATAGAAAACCTGCACCGGGAGAATGAGGGCCGCGTCGTTCAGGCCGGCGATCGCGATTCCATTATTCCGCGTTGCAGCCACGACGCCCGCGACGTGCGTGCCGTGGCTTGAGCAGAGATCGAAGATCTCGGGTGTCTGCGTTGCGATGTTCCATCCCGGCAACACACGCCCCGCCATGTCGACGTGCTGCGCAACGCCGGCGTCGACGATGCCCACGACGACCGCACGACTCGGCTCGAGCGCCCACGCTTCGGGACCGTCGCAGTCGGCGTCGACGACGCCGACCGAACCGCTGACGGTCTGACCGATGTTGTGCACGCCGTACTGCGTCGCGAAGTTCGGATCGTTCGGGAGCGTCACGTCGCCGAACGCACCCGGCGCGGAATGCTCCGCAACTTCGACGATCGGGGCGAGCGCGCGAAGCGACCGCTCGATCGCGCGAGGGTCGGTGCCGGGCCGGAGCCGCACGCGGAGCCAACGGTCGACGCCGTGCTTCGCGGCAAGATCCGCGCGCGCCGCAGGCGTTCGGAAGAGCGGCTCGACGGTCGCGACGGAGTGGCTCCATGTATCGCCTCGAAGGACCGATGCCGCGGCGTCGGTCGAGACGCCGGCGCGCACCTTCACCGAGATGGTTTCGGCACCCAAGGCGCCGGCGGAGATCGTCAGGATCGTCGTCGCGCAGACGAGTGGCGAGATGAGGCTTCTCATGGCACCAACATATACGTGCAATCCCCGACGGCTTACATGGCGAATCTCAGAATCTGGGAGCGAGTGCGATGCGGTCCGCTTGGGGATGTCCGGTGAGCAGTTAGCCCGGGGCACAACGTGCTCGGGGAACGAACGGCTGGGAGCCCGATCGGCCGATAGTGGAGACGACGCGCGTTGCGTCGGAGGGTCTCGTCCATGGGTCTCGTGTCTCGCGCATTCTGGCGCGCCGGCGGGCTTCTCGTCGTCGCGGTCCTCCTCACGTCACTCGTCGGCTGCTCGTCCGCGCCTGCAACGCGGAGCGTCGACCTTTCGAAGGAGCTCGGCGGTGTCGACGCCACGTTCGTCGTCGCGGATCTCTCGACCAAGGTCACGCGCGTGCACGATCCGGCGCGCGCAGCGACTGGCTTCACGCCGGCGTCGACCTTCAAGATCCCCAACTCGATGATCGCGCTCGAGACTGGCGTCTTGAGGGACGCGAACTCGGTGATCGCGTGGGAGCCCGCTCGCGATCCCGTCCCGGACGACATGCCCGAGGCCTGGAAGGGCGATCAAACGTTGAAGACCGCGTTTCGCCACTCGGTCGTCTGGTTCTATCGCGAGGTGGCGCGGCGCATCGGCCCCGAACGCATGCAGGCGTGGCTCGATCGACTCGACTACGGCAATCGCTCGATCGGCGGGGGCGTCGACGTCTTTTGGCTTCGCGGGGACTTGAAGATCTCGGCGAATGAGCAGGTCGCGTTCCTGACGCGGTTCGTCAAGCGAACGCTGCCGATCTCGGCAACGACGAGCGCGACGCTGCGCGAGATCATGTTGATCGAGGAGGGCTCCGGCTATCGCCTGTACGGCAAGACGGGCACGTCGGCGCCGCCCGGCGAGATGCAGCTTGGGTGGCTTGTCGGCTTCGTCGAGACCGATTCGCCGCGGTCGACGCATGTCTTCGCGTTCAACATGTCCGATCCGCGCGTGTGGGAGGACTATCCGCGCGATCGGCGGATCGCGATCGTGAAGTCGCTTTTGCAGGCGCTTGGGGTGTTGCCGAGGGGTGCGGAGTAGGGAGCTGGCCGTCGCCCGTTACTTGGGGAGGGTTGCTTGGGGAGGGCTCAGACGCGCCGTGCGCGTATGAGTGCCGGGCTGCACAGAGTCCAACGCACTCATGTCCGGCTGCAACGCGGTCGCTTCGGTTTTCTTCTCTTGGGGGGGCGACTCCGTTACATTTCGCTTGCACGACACGGGACTCACGCGAAGATCCTGTTCATGAGCGCGCGCCATCGGCCTCCGACAAGGCGCGAGCGCGCCGCCCTGAGGGCACAACGAGAAAGGACCGAGAGCATGGCAACGGCACATACGACCGTTCGGCGCGTGAGAGGTTCGGTGTTTCATCGTCATCGTGGGACGGCGGTGGCTCTTGTCATGCTCGCGACCTGCTCACTCGACGTTGCAGATGCTGCCCCATCCGGCATGGCGAAGGCGGAGGTGATTTCGTCTGTTCAGTCGAGTCGTGCCGCCTTGGGGTCGCTCGAAGTTTCGGCGACTACCACCGAGTTCGAGAACGGCGCACTGGTAGCCACTCGAAGCTGGAGAGAGCGCGTCGCCTGGACGCCGCAGTCGGCGCGGGTCGAGATCGAGCCAATCGCGTCAACGGGGCCAGCGTTCACGTACCAGTTTGACGGTGCGGTGGCCATGGCCTACCGGCCCTCAGACGGCATCGCGAGTGTCTCGGTTTCACCCGCCAAAATTGCCGTACACAGGATCATCGCGGAATACTGCATGCATCTGCGATGGTTCCCGTTGCAAGCCGCGTGCGATCAGCCCGAAGGCACCGACCTTATTCAGTGGTTGACGCAGTCAAACGTTGAAGTTGCTCCAAACGCCGAGTTCGTGGGCGACACAGAGTGCATTCGGTTGGACCAACGGGTAAACGACGCCGTCGTAGCGACGGTCTGGCTTGACGGCGAGCGAGGTTGTTTGCCGCGTCGTGCGGTCTGGTATCGGCAGGATGGAAGCGGCGCTCCGTTGGCGCAATGGGATGTCTTGGAGTTCGCCGAGTTGGCAGACGGTATCTCCATACCGAGCAAGATGAAGTACGTCTATACCGGCGGTGCTGCCGAATCTCATGGAGAGGTCGAAGTCCCAGCGGCCCTGGTGCGCGAGACCGTCATAGACAAGGATGCAACCGGCAATCTTCTTGCGAGTCTCTCGCCGGTCTTTCCCGAAGCGGGGACGCTCGTGCTCCCGGCGGGAACCACAGTGGTTGACCACGACGCGGGAGAGTCGTGGATAGTCGCGTCGTCCGATGTTCCGACGGCGTCCGCGTTGGCCGTCAGTGAACCGTCGGACGTACAGGTCGTTCCGTTCCCAAGATCGCGCACCGTGTGGACGCTGTCGGGAGGAGTTGCCGGGATCGGACTAACAGCGAGCATCGCGACAATGGTCACCATGCGGCGTCGAGTGGCTCGCTCGAACCCCAAGGTGTGATCAGTGCCGTCATGAGCGTGCGCCTGCCCGCCAAGTGTGGCGGAGGAGTGCTGAAGCGCGCATAGGTTTGGAACTCCTGCCCAGACGCTCGGCGTCTGGGGGGAGGTGTCATCGCGCAGCGATGACGGAGGGGGCGAGCAGAAAGCCGAGACGGATGCGGAAGCACCCCCTCCGTCGGCTGCGCCGACACCTCCCCCACGAAACGTGGGGGAGGAGTGCTGAGGTGTGCGCGCAGGTCCTTGACTCTTCCCTCAGATGCTCAGCGTCAAAAGGGAGCTGGCATCGCGCCGCGATGACGGGCGAACGCTGCACGGCACGTCGGGCACGTCGGCGCCGCCCGGCGAGATGCAACTTGGGTGGCTCGTCGGCCTCGTCGAGACGGACTCGCCGAACACGACGCATGTCTTCGCGTTCAACATGTCCGATTGTCGCGTGTGGGAAGGATGCGTTGGGAATCTCGAGACTTCACGACGGCGCGCGACGGGCGGAACGCGCCTGTGCAGGGGTACCGGTCCCCTCGCACCGCGGAGTTGTCTCATGTCCTATCCACGTTTGTCAGTCGCTGCGGTCGCGGGCTTCTCCGCGGCCCTCCTCATGGCCGATCTCGCGACGGCGCAGAGCGTGCCGGGTTTCGAGGTCTCGACCTACGGGACCGCTGCCGATCCACGGCTCATGGGATTCCGCCCCGACGGGACGCTGATCATCGGTCGCGATCCGGTCTGCAACGGAGGGGCGACCGCCGTCAAGGTGTGGTCGGTCGCGCCGGGCGGCGGCAATGCTGTCGAGATCGGAAACACCGGCACGAACGATCCCGATCCGGTGGTGGTCGACGTTGCAGGCACGATGAACGGCGTTCCCGGCAGCGTGCTCACGGGCGGGCTCTTCCCAAGCGGCGCGTCGGGACACCTCTCGGCGATTCGCCCGAACGGCGTGGTCGATCAGCTCTTCACGTCGTCCGCGTGGATCAACATCGTCGATCTCAAGTTTGACAGCACGAACCGACTTCTCTTTAGCGCCGCCGAATCACGCAGCGTGTGGACCTCGACCGGCGGCGCACCGGCGATTCTCTTCACGTTGCCGAACCCGATCTATCCGACCTACATCTCGCTCGCGTCCGACGACCGAATCTTCGCGGTCGGAACTGACAACGTCGTCCGCATCTACTCCGCGAACGGCACGGAACTCGATGCGAACTTCGTGAGCTTCTCGGAGTCGGTCGCGATCGAGATCGCGCCAGGCGGCGCGTTCGGCACCGATCTCTACGCGCTCGGCCGCACCACAGGCACGCTCTGGCGGGTGGACCCCACCGGAACGAAGGCCCAGGTCGGCAGCGGCTTCGGCGGCGCCTGCGGCGTGCAGGACATCGCATTCGGACCGGACGGAAATCTTTACGTAAGCGTCTGGGCGTCCGACAGCATTCTCCGCGTTGCACCGCTCGGCTGCCCGACGAATCCCGACGGCGACGGCGACATCAACGACGACGGCGCAGTGAACGGCGCGGACCTCGGGCTCTTGCTCGGCGCGTGGGGGACGGCGTCGTGCGAGGCCGACCTGAATGACGACGGCGTGGTGAGCGGCGCGGACCTCGGAATCCTCTTGGGCGCGTGGGGGTGAGCCCCCTCCGTCGGCTGCGCCGACACCTCCCCCACGAAACGTGGGGGAGGAGCGCTGAAGGGCGCGAAAGTCTTTGACACCTCCCCCACGAAGCCTGGAGAAGGATCTAGTCGCGGCACCCGCAACGTGGAAACAACAAGGCCGCACGAGCATGGGCTCGCGCGGCCTGTTTCATCCACCCGGGAGAAGGATTCAGAACGAAGGGTCTTCCCCTGACTCGTGACTCCTGAATCCTGACTCCTTGAGATCACTCCTTCACTTCAAACTCCGCGTCGATCACGTCGTCCTTCTTCTTCTCACCGGCGGGCGCCGCGCCTTCGGCGGCGGCGCCCGCGGCGCCGGCAGCGCCGGCGGTCTTCGATGCCTCGTACACGGCCTTGCCGAGTTCCATCGACGCGTCGTTCAGGTTCTTCATCGCCGTCTCGATCGACTGCTTGTTGTCGCTCTTGACGGCGTCTTCTAGCGCCGCGATCGACGACTCGACCTTGCCACGGCCTTCGGCGCTGATCTTGTCGCCGTGCTCGCTGAGAGCCTTCTTCGTTTGATAGACGAGCGAGTCGGCCTGGTTCTTGAGGTCGATGAGCTCGCGCTTGAGCTTGTCGGCCGCGGAGTTCGCCTCGGCCTCGCGCTTCATGCGCTCGATCTCGTCCTTCGAGAGGCCGGAGGAGCCGGTGACCTTGATCTCCTGCTTCTTGCCGGTCGCGCGATCGGTGGCTGTCACGCTGAGGATGCCGTTCGCGTCGATCGCGAACTCGCGCTCGCCTAGGAGCACGTGGATCGCTGCCGAAGTGCGACTATCCGAAGCCGTCAGGAAGACGTCGCTCTGGTGTGTGCGCGATGAGCGAGTAGGATCTCGCGCACGCCGCCCACGGAGGTGCATACATGCGTTGCAATGGATCGGGACTATCGCGATGGCATCCACACGTCATCATCGTCGCAGCGCTCAGCCACTCGGCCCACGCGCAGTGCGCGTACGAAATCGTCGCGATCTTGGACCTTCCGCCGTGCGGCATTTTTCAACCGGTGCTGTATCCCATGTCCATCAACAACAATGGAGAAGTGGTTGGCTCGTTCGGACTGTGCGAGATAGGCGAAGACCGCCCGTTCTATTGGAGCGAGGAGACGGGGCTTGTCTTGCCTTCGCTACCGTCCGGATATCTCGGGGCCGCGTTCGTCGATATCAATGATCAAGGTCAGATCACAGGGCATCGTGTCGTCGCCGGGAGCAGCATCGGTCACGAGGCGATTCTGTATGAAGACGGGCAATGGACGGGATTGGGCACGCTTCCGGGCGGAAACTGGAGCGATGGCGTCGCAATCAATAACAGCGGAGTGATTGTCGGATTTTGGGATATCCCACTCACGGCACCGGTGCAGGCGTTCGTATGGACGGATGGAACGATGTCGGGCCTTGGGACTCTCCTCGGGGGTGGCCAGAGCGCAGCCCGTGGCATCTCGGAGAGCGGCGTCATCGTGGGATCAATCGGTCCGAGTTTGCCCGGACTACAAAGTGGCTTCATTTTAGAGGGCGAGAAGGTCACGATCGTCGAGGCGTTCCCGGGTACGACAACTGCTCGCGTCATTGCGATGAACCAAGCTGGACTCGCGATCGTCAACTGCGCGACGGCAGGAGAGTGGACCGGCTATCAAGGCTTTGTCGTTGACGGCGATTCGTGGCAATATGTCAGCCCCATCCCGCCGGGCGCGGGTGTTGCGACGACCGCCATCAATGCGTGTGGAACGGTGCTGGGGATCAACTACAGCACGGACTTCTCTCAGGTAGTGACCTTCTCCCAGGGAGAGGTGCGTGTGGTGGAGGACATGATCCTCGCCGAGCAGCGCTATCAGCTCTATTTCGCATCGGCGATCAACGACGCCGGCTGGATCGCCGCGGCGGCTCAGATCGGCCAGACGTTCATGACGCTCGTGCTTCGACCTGCGCCACAGAAGCTTGGTGACTTGAACGAGGATTGCGAGGTGGACGCGACGGACCTCGCCTTACTCATCGAGCGATGGGGACAGGCCGACGATCGCGCGGATCTTGATGGTGACGGTATCGTGGCCGGCGCGGATCTCGGGATGCTGTTGGGCAAGTGGGGAACCTAACGCCGGGTGGTGAGTGCGAGGAAGCACCCCCTCCGTCGGCTGCGCCGACACCTCCCCCACGAAACGTGGGGGAGGAGCGCTGAAGGGCGCGAAGGTCTTTGATTCCTCCCCCAGACGCTCGGCGTCTGGGGGAGGTGTCATCGCGCAGCGATGACGGAGGGGCGAGCAGAAGGCCGAGACGGAAAGCCGAGACGGATGCGGAAGCGCCCCCTCCGTCGGCTGCGCCGACACCTCCCCCACGAAATGCTGACCATTACCCACATCTCTCCCCGCTGCTCAACGACGCGCCGGTGACGATCAGCTCGAGATCACGCCAGCCGTGCCACAGCGTTTGCCAGCCCGGCTCGCCGTCGGACTTCCGCGCCAGGAACCCGCCGAGCCGCGCGACCTCGCGCCGGAATCGATACGCCGTCAGCTC
>JAEUIT010000087.1 GCA_016795035.1 Phycisphaerae bacterium
CTCGGCAACTTCAGCGGCGGCGTGCAGTCGGTGGCGCGGCGTGCGGCGGAGCTCGGCCGCAAGGCGGTCTGGGCGATCTTCGATGCGGAGACACTCGGGCCGCGGAGGTGGGTGGCGGCCCAGACCGAACGGATCGAGTGACGCGGTCGGCCAACCGGCTTTCTGCCGGAGGAACAGGGCACGAGCGAGTCCTTGGGGGCACACGCCTCCGGCTGCAACGTGGACCGGTCGGCGCCAAGTGCGCGCTCCGTGCCCCTGAACGGCTGAAGTAGGTGCGGCAGGACGGCGCCGCGGCGGCCGACGACGTCGTCGTGGGCACCCCGACTGACGCGCCTCGCTCAGCGCACGGGTGTGGCCATGCTGCGAGCCCCGGTGTCACCCAATCGCGCACGGGTGTGGCCACGACTGGAGGGCGCACGGGTGTGGCCACACCCGGAGGGCGCGTGCCCCGCACCCACCTGCAACGCGGAGCCGTCAGGTCGACCACGCGCCGAGAAGGATGCCGAGATCGGCCGGGCCCACGCTCCCGTCGCCGTCGAAGTCGGACTCGCAACAACCCTCCGCCGCACACGGGCCCCAGTCGCCCAGGAGGATGGCGAGATCGGCGGCGTTCACGGACCCGTCGCCGTCAAGATCGGGCGTCGTCGGGCACTTCCCTCCGAACGCGAACTGGAAGTGGTCGACCTCGATGCCGCCACTCGAGTTCGAGATGCGGATCTTCGCGATGCCGCCCTCGTCGGTCACGCCGAAGAAGTGGTCGTCGACGGTCGTGCCGAAGAAGGAGCCGTCGGCGATCGCGCTCGGCCCAATCGAACCAAGGAGGACGTCTCCCGGGCCGAACGCCTCGAGGAGGGTCGTCCCCGCACCGTCGGTCCACACGATGCCGACGCTCGTCGGAAGCGACCCCAGGATCGCGGCGTCGAACACGAACGTCACGCCGCCGGAGCCGCTGCCGGAGAAGAAGGAGTGTCCGTTGGATCCGTTGCCGTCGATGACGCCGTCGTCGGCGTCGACCGAGTCGGTGAGCCCGCCAGGGCCGATGACCGCGTTGCTGTCAAGATTTGACGTGACGCCTGCAACGTTGAAGAGGTCGTCCTCGAATGTCTCGAGGATGAACGTCGGATCGCCCACGTCGAGCGGGGAGTCGGCAACGCTGAGATACGGGATCGGACCGACGAACGTCGCGGCATCGGCGACCGAACTCAGGAGCGGGGCGAGGCACGAGACGAGAACGATGAAGCGCATGGCATGTTCCTCAGGGATGGTGATCGAAGCCATCCGGTCGTAACGCGCGAGGTGGCGTTTGGCGCCGGTTTCCTGCAAATCGACGCGATTCGCCACTTTGTAGAGCGGCTACGGCACCTGTCGCGCCCGAGCAACGGTCGGAATCCGGTTGAAGTCGCCGCAGCGCCCGGTCGCGAGTTCCGCGTAGCATCCGGCCCTCGCGCCGGCGAGCGCGAGGCGAACGACCTACGCGGAGACCGACGTGCCGACGACCACGAACGAGCAACGCATCCGACGACTACACGCGCTCGACGAACGCGCGATCGCCGAGCTCACCGACGTCCTTCTTGACTGCGTTGCAGGCGGCGCGTCGGTGGGCTTCGTCGAGCCGCTCACGCGCGAACGCGCGCAGCGGTTCTGGAGATCTATCGCCGAGTCCGTCGCGCGCGGCGATCGCGCGATCCTGGTCGCGGAAGACGACCACGGCATCTGCGGCACCGTGCAGCTGGCGATCGACCTTCCCGACAACCAGACGCATCGCGCCGACGTGTGCAAGATGCTCGTCCATCGTCGCGCGCGGCGACGCGGGCTCGGCGCCGCCCTCCTGCGCGGGGTCGAGACGCTCGCACGCGAACTCCGCCGCACCGTGCTCGTCCTCGACACCGTCACCGACAGCGACGCGCATCGCCTCTACGCGCGGCTCGGTTGGACTCGCGTGGGCGACATTCCCGCGTACGCGGTGTTCCCCGACCGTTCTCCGTGCTCGACCACGTACTTCTACAAGCATCTCTGACGCGCGGAAGGGCGGCGCGACGGCAGGGAAGCGGAGTGACGCGGACAGCCCGGCTGCAACGTGGAGCATTTTGGGCCGAATGGGGGATTTCGTCGTTGCAGCAGGGGATCGACGTCGTATGACTCGACGTCGAGGGCTCGACGCCCCCACCCGTCCTTCTCGCGTCCCCCACGCCGCGACTTCCGCATGCGAACCACGCCACGCCTCCTGCCGTTCATCCTCACCGCGCTCGCCGGGTGCTCCTCGTCCGCGCTTGCAGACTCGTCGTGGACGAACGCCGACGGCGGGTCGTGGAGCGATCCGGCCAACTGGTCGAACGGCGTCCCCGGACCGGCCGACTCCGCGTTGCTGCCGCCGCTCGACGCCGACGGCTACACGATCACGCTCGCGCCGGGCCTCTCGGTGAAGTCGCTTCGCGTGGGAGCGACGGCGACCCTCGTCGGCGGATCGCTCGGCGTGACGGAGGCGCTCGCCGTCGGCACGGATCTCGCGACCGGCGAACTCACCATGAGCGGCGTGCAGGCGACGACGGGCCAGGTGCTCGTCGGACGAAATGGCGGCACCGGCTCGCTCACGTTGCGGGATTCGACCGTGCTGCAGACGTCGTACGCGGCATGCGCGTTCGGCGGCGTCGGCACGCTTGAGATCCGGGCCGGCAGCACGCTCGTCGCGGGATCGCTCGAACTCTTCAGCGCGTCGACGCTTCGGCTCTGGTCGAAGCCCGATGCGATCACGCCGGTCATCGCGGCGACGTGCGCACGCGGCGGTTCACTGGTGCTCCTCGCCGAACCCAGCGTGTCGCTCCCGAATCCGTTGGCAACCATGATGACGACGTGGACCGCCGCGACCGGTGCATTCTCGTCGGTCGTTCCGCCCGTCGTCGACGGCTACACGGCCACGTTCACGATCCTTCCGACGGTCATCTTTGTGGATTCGCTCGATCCGTTCGTGGCGCTCGACATCGTCGTCGAGCCCGAGCCGGTCTTTGTCGGCTGCTCGCACTCGCTCGACGTGATCGGCACTCGGCTCTCCGGCTCGCACACGTCGGTCTGCTGCGCGAACGTCGACTTCACCGTCTCGCCGCCGTCCGCGGTGATCACGGGCCTCTCGGGTCTCGCGGTCGTCGACGACGGGCCATTCACGTTGAGCGCGGAGTACGTCACGTTCGGCGTGCCCGTTTCGGGCTCGCGCGTGCTCCAAGGGTCGACCGACCATCCGTACGTCTACGAGGTCGTGTCGTCGGACGTGCACGGCGACCTCGGCAACGGACCCTCGGGCGCCATGAGCTCTCCGCGCTGGACCGCCGACGGTCGCTATGTCGCGTTCGGAAGCGGCGCGACGAACCTCGTCGTCCCCGATCCCGAACCGCTCGTCTACAACCTCTTCGTGAAGGATCGCTGGACCGGCAACGTGGAGTTGGTCGACGTACCTCCGCGCGGCGTCGCGTTCAACGGTCCTCCGGACAGCGCGCTCGACATAGCGGACGACGGTCGACTGGTGACCTTCGTGCGGAAGACCGCGACGGAGAGCGGCGTTCCCCGAGCGCAGGTCTGGCTGCGCGATCGGGAGGCGGGCACGACGACGCTCGCGTCGCGTTCGCCCAAGGGCGCGCCCGGCAACGCGGACTCGATGTCGCCGCGCATCGCGGCCGATGGCGGCTCGATCGTCTATGTCTCCGTCGCGACGAACCTCGTCGACGGCGTCAGCGGTCAAGTCCTCCAGATCCTCCGGTACGACGTGGCGACGGGAACGACCTCGCTCCTCAGCGCGACCCACGACGGCGTCCCCGCGAACAACCACTGCCGGAATCCCGCGGTGTCGGCGGACGGAACCATCGTCGCCTTCGACACGCTTGCGACGAACCTCTGGCCCGACGCGTCGGGGCAACGACGAGTGCTGGTGCGCGATCTCGCGCGCGGCGCGTGGTCGCGCGTCGACGTCTCGAGCGACGGCGTCCCCGGCAACGGCGTGAGCCAGCGGCCGTCGCTCACGCGCGACGGGCGGTTCGTCTCGTTCGAAAGCACCGCGAGCACGCTGAGCGCCCTCGGCAGCTTCAACAGCCATGACATCTTCGTGCACGATCGAGCGACCGGCGCGACGCAGCTCGTGACGCCGTTCGAGGCGCTCTTCTCCTCGGGCTTCACGCGGTCGTCGATCAGCGACGACGGCGACTACGTGACGTGCGTCGGCGGCTCGATGTCCGAGACGGCCGATACCGGCGCGGAGCTTCTGCGGGTGCGGCGCTCGACGTTGCAGGCGGATGTCGTCGCGTTGACCCCATGGGGAAACGCGGCGGGCGTCTCGCTCGCGGCGCCGCAACTGTCGCCCGACGGCGGCGAGATTCTCTTCAGTGCCCCGTCGAAAAATCTCGTGCCCGCGGCTCCCGCGTTCCCGGCCGTGACGCTCGTTCGCTCGCTGCCGGTGGCGATGCCCGGCGACCTCACCGGCGACGGCGCGGTCGATGCCGCCGATCTCGCGGCGCTCCTGGGCGCGTGGGGCGGCGTGGCTCCCGGCGATCTCGACGGCGACGGCACGGTCGGCGCGACCGATCTCGGGCTCCTCCTCGGCGCGTGGACCGGCTGACCCGACCGACGGATCGCTTCGCCCGATAGCCTCGGCGCGCGCCGAATCGCGCACGTCTCGCGGTACGCTCTGGCAGGCTGCTACGAAACTCCATTCGGGTTCCGGTCGAGCCTGACGGCCGATCTGCGGCGTCGCCGCGACTCGCGGTGGTTCTGCGAATAACGCTTCGTCGCGGCTCCTTGCATCTCGACCGTCATGCTCGCGCTCGCCTTCGAAGCGAGTTCCGTAGTAGCCTGCTAGTGCCGACAGTGGGTGCCGTCGGCAAGGAGATGTTGTGTCGGAGGCGAGTTCGAGCGAGTCCGCCGGTGCCGGCGGTCCCAATCCGTTGCAGGTGACGCGGCTCCTCGAGGAAGCGGGGAAGGGCAATCGCTTTGCGTCGGACGAACTGCTGCCGCTCGTCTACGACGAGCTGCGTCGACTCGCGGCGCGGCGCATCGAACGCGAGGCGCCGGGCCAAACGCTGCAGGCCACCGCACTTGTGCACGAGGCCTATCTCCGTCTCGTGGGGGACGGCTCGCCCACGTGGGACAACAAGGGGCACTTCTTCGGGGCGGCGGCGCAGGCGATGCGCCGGATTCTCGTGGAGCGGGCGCGGCGGGTCGGAAGCGCGAAGCGCGGCGGCGGCAGAGATCGGGTGCCGCTCACCGACCTCGAAGTTGCGGCAATCGACGACGCCGTGGATTTCGTGGCCCTCGACGACGCCCTTCGACGCATGGAGCGTGAGGACGCGCGTGCGGCCCAGATCGTCATGCTGCGGTTCTTCGCCGGGCTCGAGATCGAGGAGACGGCGGCGACGCTCGGGCTTTCCGCGTCGACCGTGAAGCGCGAGTGGACCTGCGCCCGCGCCTGGCTCTACGACGAGCTCCGACGGAACCTCGAACGCAACTCCTCGTGACCATGGACGACACCGGCCAGCGAACTCCGCCTTTCTCCCGCGTGCGCGACGTGTTTCTCGCGGTCGAGGAGTTGGCGGGCGAGGATCGCGAACGGGAACTGCTGCGCCTCTGCGGGGACGACGCCACGCTTCGGCACAAGGTCCTCCGCATGCTCGATCCCTCGGTCGGCGACTCGGCGTTTCTCGACCAGCCTGCGACGCTCGATGGCGCGACCTTCCTCGGCAGCGCGCTTGCGGCGCCGACGGCGCTCGGTCCGTACGAGATCGTCGAGACGATCGGGGAGGGGGGCTTCGGCGTCGTCTATCGCGGACGACAGACCGTTCCGCTTCGCCGCGACGTCGCGATCAAGGTCATCAAGCCGGGCATGGACACGAAGCGCGTGATCGCCCGCTTCGAGGCGGAGCGGCAGACGCTCGCGCTTCTCCATCACCCGAACATCGCGCAGGTGCTCGACGCGGGCGCGACGCCCGAGGGCCGTCCGTACTTCGTGATGGAATTGATCGAGGGCGTGCCGCTCACGACCTACTGCGATCGGCGCGGGCTCTCGATCGAAGCCCGCCTCGACCTCTTTCTCGAGCTCTGCCGCGCCATCGAGCATGCGCACCAGAAGGGCGTGATTCATCGTGACCTCAAGCCCTCGAATGTGTTAGTCGAGGAGCGCGAGGGCCGAGCCGTGGTGAAAGTGATCGACTTCGGCATCGCCCGGGCGATCGATCCGACCGGGCTCGAGGCGACGCGCCTCACCGTCGAGGCGCAATTCCTCGGCACGCCCGACTACATGAGCCCGGAGCAGGCCGATCCGTCGCTCGGCGATGCCGACACGCGCGTCGACATCTATGCGCTCGGGGTGATCCTCTACGAGCTCCTCACGTCGACCACGCCGCTCGGACTCGCCTCGCGCGAGGGCACGTCCCCGGCCACGATCCGCGGCGCCATCTGCAACGAGGAGCCGAAGCGTCCGTCCACGCGCCTCGCGACCGTCGACCTCGGCTCCGTCGCGACCCGACGCGGCGTCGACGCACGGCGGCTCCGCACGCAGCTCGAGGGCGACCTCGACTGGATCGTCCTGCGGGCGATCGAGAAGGATCGTGCGCGGCGCTACGACGCCGTCGGCTCGCTCGCCGCCGACGTGCGGCGCCATCTCGCGCACGAGCCGGTGTCGGCCGCGAAGCCGAGCACGTGGTACGTCACAGGCAAGTTCATCCGGCGTCACCGTTTCGGCGTTGCAGCCGCCGTCGCGATCACGGGCTCGCTCGCGGTGGGCCTCGTCTCGACGGTCGCGGCGCTGGCGCGCGCGGTCAACGCCGAGGCCGACTCGCGCCGCGCCCGCGACGAGAGCGACGCGGTGAATCAGTTCATCGTCGACGACCTCCTGTCCGCGGCGAACACCAGCCGGCAAGGCCACACGGTCACCGTGGTCGACGCGATGAAGCACGCGCTTCCCGCCGTCGACGATCGCTTCGCGTTGCAGCCGGCGGTCGGGGCGCGGGTGAAGTACGTGATCGGCAGCGTCTTCCGCGACATCGGGCTGCTCGAGGAGTCCGTGGCGCCGCTCGAGGCCGCCGTGACGACGCTCGAGCGCGAGCTCGGCGCGAGCCACCCCAACACGATCGACGCGAAAGTCTCGCTCGGCGACGCGCTCCGTGAGCGCGGCCTCGACGCGCAGGCCGAAGCGATCCTTCGCCCGGCGTCCGCCGACGCGGAGCGCACGCTCGGCCCCGACGATGCGCGCACGCTCAAGCTGAAGGGAAGCCTCGGCGAGATCCTCCAGAAGCGCGGTCAGCATCAGGAGGCCGACGCGCTTCTCGTCGACACGATCGCCCGCATGCGCCGCGTGCTCCCGGCGGACAACGAGGCGCTACTCGCCGCCACCATGTCGCTCGTCGCGAGCCTCGGCGCGCAGAAGCGCGACGACGAGGCGTTGCCGTATTCGAGCGCCGTGCTCGAGCAGGCGCGGCGATCGTTCCCGCCGACGCATCCGGCGGTCCTCGCCGCGATGAATAGCCACGCCGCCATGCTCTCCAACCTGCGTCGGCACGCCGAGGCGGAGGCGATCTACCGCGACCTCCTGGCGGCCGTCGAGTCCGTGTTGCCGCCAGGCCATTGGCAGATCGCCATGACCCGCTATTCCCTCGGCTACTGCCTCTCGAGGATCGGCCGGGAGGAGGAGGGACTCGCGCTGATCGAACAGTCGCACGGCGAGGCGACGGCCGCGCTCGGCGCGGACCATCCGATGGTGCGGACGATCACGAACGTGCGCGACGGATTGCGCCGGCAGGCGGAATCGGGCGAGCGGAAATAGCTGCAACGCGGAGCGGTGGACCGCCGGCTCCGCGTTGCAGCCTGATGCGCCGTTACGGGCAGTCGCCCCACGCTCCGAGCATGATCGCGAGGTCCGCGCCGTCGAGCACGCCGACGCCGTCGAGATCGTCGGTCGAGACCTCGCCCCAGTCGCCGAGGAGCGTCGCGAGGTCGGCGCCGTCGACGGTGCCGTCGCCGTTGAAGTCCGCTTCGCACTCGTCGGTCGGTTCCGTGCCGGGATCGCCCACGCCGGTGCGCAGGTGCGAGAGGAAGACGGCGCTGTCGAGGATGTGGTCGTTGACGTCGCCGACCTCGAACCAGAGCGTGTGCTCGCCGGAATCGAGCGTCTGCGTGGTGGTCGTCAGGTGATGGATGACCGCGTGCGGATCGGAGAACGCGGTGTTCTTGTCGGCGGTCGTCTCGAGGCCAGCGAACGAGCTGCCGACCTGGATGGGATTGCCTGCGGAGTCGAAGCTGATCTGCGCGCCGTCGTCGAACGAGTCGAGGAAGACGACGAACGAATCGGTGAACTGGCTCGTCCAGTAGGGGAATTCGACCGAGCCGAAGATGAAGTCGAACTGGACCTGCGAGTCCTCCTCGATGAAGAAGACGACTTCGATCGCCGCCACGTCGTACGAGGCGTAGAAGTTCTCGATGTGGCCTAGGCCGTAGCTGTCGAACTCGGGCGTGCCGCCGTCGGAGTCGAACGCCATCTGGCTATTCACTTGGCCCGGCGGCGACGCGGGGTCGTAGTCCGGGAGCGTCGCGCCGGGGATTGGCGCGAGATCCGCGACGCTTCCGCTCGACATCACGATGCCGTCCGAGATGGTGACCGGCGCGAGATTGAAATCGGTGAACGTGCCGAACTGGCCAGCGACGCCGTTGTGGATCGTGACCGACTTGATCGAAAGCCCTTGCGGATTGAGCGCCGTCGCGAGCGACGATCCGTTCATGGTCGGGGTGGTGGAGACGGCGCTGAACGCCGAGGCGGCGAACGTGCCGCTGAGAAGGAGACTGAGGCTGACGGTTGCATGAGAGTGGCGCATGGAGTCCTCGATTCCGGAAGTGGCACACGCGCCGCGCCGTGGCACGGCATGCGGTCGCGTGGAGCCGAAGCGGCGCCGACGGGGCACCGGCGCCCGACCGAGAACGCGCGAGACGCTTCTCGCGACGAACAGTCGGTGTTGTGCGCTCGGGGCGTTGTCGTCGCGAGCCGCTCGGCAGGAGCGTCGAGGAAAGTGCAGGCGCGCCGCCTCGTGATACGTCGGCGTGCGGGAATCGCGCGCGGTGCGCCGATCGCGATCAGCGCGGCGGCGGATCGCCGGCCGCCGGCACCACGCCGAGCCATTGGCTCGCGTAGTAGCTTGCGACACGGCAGACGTCGTGCCGCAGGGCCGCGCTGTCGGGCCGGAGGCGCGAGGCCTCGAGGAATCGGACGAGTTGCGGGCCGAGGCGTTCGTTCACGTCGTTCGCGGATGTCGCGCGAAGCGAGAACGCCACGTCGAACCACGCGGAGAAGCGGATGCTGATGTCGGCCGCGCCGCGGAATCCGGGATCGGACTCCGTCGGCGTCGCCACGACGCGATCGAGTCGATCGCCGATGTCGTTGCCCGCGATCGAGAGCATGTGCAGCGTCTGGGCCGGCTCCATCGCGAGCGACTTCATGCTGCGGATCGCGCGCGCGGCGGCATCCGGATCGTCGCTCACGATGCGCTCGATGAGCGACGGGAAGTCGGGGCTCTTCGCGATCCGCTCGGCCAGTGCGGTCTTCGTCGCGGGCTCGGCGGCGTTCGACAGGGCGAGAAGCAGCTCGTCGAGCGACGCGTCGTCGGGCAACGCGGGGCGCGACGGCGCCTCGACCGGAGCGCTCGGCGTTGCAGCCGTCACCGAAGCCGATCTCTCGCGCGGCGGCGCGAGAAGCCACGAGAGCGCGGCGGCGACGAGGAGGATCGACACGGCGGTCGCCCAAGAGACGAGGCACGCCGACCAGCCCGCGAAGCGCGTCTCGGCGAGGATGCAGTAGAGGGTGACGCCAATCCCGACGACGAAGCCGCCGATGGCGCCGAGCAGTCCGATCAGGATGACGAAGTAGCCGGAGCCGCCTTCGAAGCTCGAGATCCCGTACCACCGGACGCAGCCGGTGCCGAGCAGGATCCCGCCCGTGAGGCCGAGCGCGGTCGTGGTGATGGCGGCGATGAGGGTGATGAGGACTGACATGGCTTTGTCCCACCACGCAAACGGCGCTCGCGCGGCGCAGCCCGTCCACCGGTCGGCGTCGAATCGGGGGCGGGATCAGCCCGGCGGCGCGGCGGTGACCGGATCGCGCGCCGTGGCGGCGAGCATCTGGCCGGCCACGAGCGAGAGGGCCAGACGCCACTCCTCGAGCGCGTCCCCGCGCGCGGCGGGTCCGAGGAGCTCCGCCATGCTTGCAACGAGGAGTTCGATCACGAGCGGATAGTGCTCGGGCTTCGCGCCGTAGCGCGCGTGGCGTCGGCCGAGCTCCTCCAGCATCGCCGCGGTGCGCGCCGGCTGTTCGAGATGCAGGACGACCGCGTCAAGCGCCGCCATGAGCTTCGCGGCCTGTGCCTGCGGCTCGCTCCGGAAAAGCGGCGAGAGCTGAGGCGCGGCGGCGAAGAGGCGACGGTAGAAGATCTCCGCGAGCTGCAGCTCGTGCACGCGGACGAGGAGATACGTGGCGCGGAGTCGGGCGCAGAGCGAGAGGTCGAGCGGCAACGACGAGAGACGGTCGGGGCCGGCGGCGACGGCGATCGGATGGCGTCGAACGGTCATGTGGGCTTCTCCGGGAGGCGTGTCCCGGAAACGCGGAGTCTGCGCGCGAAGTCCGCCACTCGGCGGCTCATGACGACGGCGTTGCAGCCAAGGCGCGCCATGCCGCCGCGTCGGCGCGATGGGTGCGTCCCGGTTCGCGCTCGTCGGCGGCGTCGTACCAGTCGGCAAGGCGCGCCGCCGCCTCGCGCGTCCGCGGATGCTGTCGACCGACGGTCCTCTCGAGCAGCTCGTAGCCGCGCGTCAGATACGGAAGCGCGGCGACATCGGCGCGGTCGCCCATGCGGAGCGCGCCGTGCGTCGAGAGGCACGCGCCGTGCTCGAATGGTCGCTCCGTCGCACGTCGCTCCGAAAGGGCCACGAGGCTCTCGCTGATCGCGAGCGCCTCGTCGCGGCGCCCGCGCTCGCGGAGGAGGTCGCGCAGCGCCGCGAGCGTCTCCAGCGTGCTGTCGTGGTCCTCGCCGAGGCGCCGTCGTTGCGTCGCGAGGACGTCGCGCAAGGAGCGCTCCGCCTCCGCCGAGTCGCCCCGCTGATGGCGGAGCGTGGCGAGAAACATCGTGGCCCGCAGCGTGTCCGGATGCTCGGGGCCTAACGAATGGCGGCGGCCGACCACGCACTCGTTGGCCAGCGCGAGCGCCCCGTCGAGGTCGCCGGACTCCTGAAGGAGCGCGGCGAGCTGCGCCATCGAGACGAGCGTGGAGGGATGCGCGTTGCCGAGCTGGCGCCGATCCGAGGCGAGCGCGCGCTCGATCAGCGAGCGCGCCTCGTCGACGCGCCCCCGATCGAGAAGGAGCATCCCGAGATTCCCGAGCGACCCCCGCACGTCGGGATGATCCTCGCCGAGTTTCTCGGTGCGCCGCTCGATGACCTCGCGCCAGCACGCTTCGGCGGCGTCGAGGCGCCCGGCGATCGCGTGGACGAGACCGACGTTGTGGAGGGTGCGGAGCGTGTCGGGATGGTTCGCGCCGAGGAGCCGCCGCTGCGACGCGAGCGTTTCGCTCCATAGGCGCGTGGCCGCGTCGATGTCGCCGGCGCGGCGATGCGCGCCGGCGAGCGCCGACTTCGCGCGAAGCGTGGCGTGCGCCTCGGCTCCGAGCGTGCGCGCGGCGCGGTCGTGCGTCTCGCGAAGGAGGTCGAGCGCCTCCGCGGCGTGGCCGGACTGCGAGAGCAACGAGCCGACGGCCAGCGCCGACTCGAGCGTCTCGGGATGGTCGTCGCCGAGGCCGGCTTGCCGCAGCGCGAGCGCGGTGCGAGCGACGGGCTCGGCGCTTGCGCGCAGGCCGAGCGCGCCCATCGTGCTCGCGAGCCTCTGGAGAAGGCGCGCCCGTAGCAGCGGGTCGTCGCGGAATCTCTCGTCGATCGATGCGCGATATCGCTGCAGGACAGTCTCGTCGAGCGTCTGCACGGCGAGCGTGGTGAAGCTCACGTTCTCCGTGAGCGCGGCCCACGCCGTGTCGGCGTCGTCCGCGTGGGTCGACCGCACCGCCGACGCGAGGCGGGTTCGCAAGGCGTCGCCCATCGCCCAGGCGTCGAGTCCGCTCAGCATCGACTCCTGGAACTCGACGACGACCTCGAGCTCGCGCTGACGCGCGAGCGCGTCGTTCCGCGCCTGTGCGGCGAGATACGCGAACCGTGCCGAGACGAGGACGCCTGCAACGAGGAGAAGGATCGTCGCCGCGAGCGACGCGACCAGCGGGGGATTCCGCTGCGCGAAAAGCCGTGCCTGCTCGAGCGCCGTGGCGGTCCGGGCCTCGATCGGACGATTCGCGAGGTGGCGGCGGATGTCGAGCGCGAGCGCGTCGGCGCCCGCGTAGCGCCGATCGCGATCCTTCGCGAGCGCCCTCGCGATGATCGCCTCGACGTCGCCGCGCGCCTCCGGTTGCAGCGTGCCGGCGAGCGGAGGGACCTCCTCGCAGATGATGCGCACCGCCCGGGGTATCGAGACGCGCGCGAGATCGTGCGGCGGCCGTCCGGTCACGAGCTCGTGGAGGATCACGCCGAGCGCGTAGACGTCGGCGCGCACGTCGACCGAGCTCGGATCGGCGCACTGCTCGGGGCTCATCGCGTTGAGCGTGCCCATGAGGCGCGTCCCGTCGGTCGCGGCCGTCACTGCCTGCATGTCGGCCGCGGTGTGCCGCGCGATGCCGAAGTCGATGACCTTGACCTGCCCGTCCGGGCGCACGAGGACGTTCTCGGGCTTGAGGTCGCGATGGATCACGCCCATCTGGTGGCCGTGAAGCACGGCGTCGCACACCGACACGAAGAGCGTGAGCCGCTCGCGAAGCGAGAGCCGGCGCGCGTCGGCGTACTTCGTGATCGTGACGGCGTCGGGCACCAGTTCCATCGCAAGGAACGGCGTCGGCACCGGGCCGCCGACGTCGGCCGCTCCCGCCTCGTAGATCTGCGCGATTCCCGGGTGATGCAGGCGCGCGAGCGTCTGCGCCTCGAGCGTGAAACGCAGAAGCGCCTCGGAGTTCCCGGGCGCATGGTGCATGACCTTGAGCGCCACGCGTCGCCGCGGTCGATCCTGTTCCGCCTCGTACACCGTGGCCATGCCGCCGACGCCGAGCACGCCGATGACGAGATAGTCTCCGACGGTGTCGGGCGTGCGAATGGCCGGCGCCGCGGACGGGGCGAGCGCGGGCGTCTCGAGGAATCCTGCGCTCTCGTCGAGTGCAACGAGGAGACGCCGGACGAGCGCCGCGAGCGCGGCGTCGTCGCGACATTCGGCCTCGACCATCGCGGCGCGGTCGTCGTCCGCAAGCGCGAGCGCGCGATGCAGGATCGCGTGCGCCCGAGCCGCGCGGTCACGCGCCGCGTCGCAGCGGTCGCTCTTCGAGGTCGATGGCATGCGGCATGCTCGCGAGGGGGCTTGTGTCGATGTCGTCCTCGAGGCGGCTCCACAGCCAGGCCCGGGCGGCCCGCCAGTGCCGGTCGACGGTGCGCGACGCGATGCCGAGGAGGTCGGCGATCTCGTCCACGTTGCAGCCGCCGAAGAAGCGAAGCTCGACGATGCGTGCCTGCTGCTCGTTGAGTTTCGCGAGCTCCTCAAGCGCCTCGTCGAGCGCGAGAAGGTCAAGGTCGCGCGGCAACGCGGTCATGCAGTCCGGCTCGAGGGGGACGCGCGCGGCGGCGCCTCCGCGTTTCAACGCCTGGCGTTCGCGTGCGTGGTCGATGAGTATCCGGCGGATGATCCGCGCCGCGAGGGCGAAGAAGTGCACGCGGCTCTTCCATTCGCGCTGATGCTGGTCGAGGAGCCGCACGTACGCCTCGTGCACGAGCGCGGTCGGCTGGAGCGTGTGCGTCGCATGCTCCGCCCTCATGTGGACGAGCGCGAGGCGACGCAGATCCCCATAGATCGCGGTCATGAGCCGATCGAGATCGCGTCGATCGCCCGACGAGGCGGCGTGCAGAAGGAGCGTGACGTTGGCGGGTTCCGTGGGCATGGCGCGGGTCCGTGGTGCGGCGACCGCGCAGGACGCGTGAACGGAAACGGCTGACGCCACGATTCGCGCGAAT
>JAEUIT010000093.1 GCA_016795035.1 Phycisphaerae bacterium
CCTCGCCGCGCCCGACGAACCGAGGTCGTAGCCGCACGACGTGCATCGGCCGGCGGCACGGCGTGCGTGGTGTCGCCATCCCACGAAGACGTACCCGCTCGCCGCGAGTAGCGCGAGAGGGACGAGTACGCCGAACGCCGCGGCCTCGCCGCGCGACACGTGCTCTCGCGCCAGGATCCCGCGGTAGCGCCAGACCAGGGAGCTGCCGGTGTCCTCGAGCGTCGTTGTCGTCCACACCAGCACCGGCAGTTGCTTCGGCGGGTTGCGGGCGTTACTCCGATCGCTCTGCGCACCCCAGGTACAGAGGAGTAGGTGCGCGCCGACCGCCGCGAGCGGCAGGACGATCAGGAGATAGAGGCGCTGCCTATTCGTCACCTTCAGGCCCTCCACGGTCGCGGGTCCGATCCGTTGGCGGGCACGATACCGACCTGCCCTGCGCCGCCGCGTCGCTCTCGCATCTCACAGGCCGTCCGGGGAGCACGGCGACATGGGCACCTCGTCGACCAAAGCCCGAGCGAGCCCGGGACTGTCGAACGTCATCCGCACGAACCTGACGCGCGGCAGCTCCCGCCCGCAACCCTCGCACACGTTCGGACCGTCACCGCCGCCGTCGTCGCTGCCGTCGACCGCCCCCATCGTGATCCGCGCGCCGGGCCCGCACAATGGGCAGACGCATCGCTCGCGGCTCCGCTCGAGCCGCGCCAGCCTCGTGATCAGCGTAGAGCGTCCCATGCGCACTCCTTTCGATCCAACCACACTCAAGCCGCGTCCTTGCGGAGGCGCTCTTGCCCTGCCGTTCCTTTCGACGCAGCCTCGAGCGCCGTCAGGCGGTCGGCGATGTCCTCGAGCTCGATCCCCTCGCGCGCGAAGCGAAGCACCGCCACCGCCGCCGAAACCTTCGACGACGTCGGCGCGTTCGGATCGAGCATCACCTTCGCGAGCGTGTTGATCGCGAGCGCCGAGTACCGCTGCGTCAGCGCGATCGCCTGGTTGAACGCCTCGCGCCGCGCCTTGCGGTATGCCTCGACGAAGTGCGGCATCGCGAGCCATCGATTCAAGGTCTGCGGAGTGATGCCGACCGACTCGGCCGCCTTCTGCAGCGTGCTCTCTGTGAGAAGGGCGACAACAGCCCGTTCCTGATGATGCGTCACTCGTTCGGGATGGCGTGCGGCGCCCATGTGCGATCCTCTGTTCCTGACGGGTATCCGAGACAGACCGTCACTCGCGCATGCGCGCGGACGGTAGCGACACTCCTACGCGGCGCTTCCAGTGGGTGGAAGACCCTCCTTACTCGTAGACCACCTTGAAGCGATGTCCGCATCGAAGGGCCGTACATCGCATCCACCAGAGCGAGGTGCCGTCACCCTGGTCCGCCACGGAGCGGTACTTCTCCATCGAGGTACTTCCACAGCGGGGACAGCGTGGACGCAGGCAGCTGATGACCTGAAGGATGCGTCTTCCGGCCGGTCCCGCGCGCTTGGGCGCGATCGACTCGGCCGTCGTGACGACGTCATTGAGCGGCTCGAGCGCCAGTTCGATCTCGGCGTCGGCGCCGAGCATCGCATCAGCGCGCCGCAGGAGATCGGGGATCGGATCTATCGGGGATCGTCGTGGCATGGCGGACCTTCCGGACCTGACGTGGGAGGTGACTTGCACATCGGCGCAGATTCCGGCGATGGGGCGCCGAATGGCCTTGATGCGGGGCGAATCCGGAGCGAAGGGTGTGTCGCCCGCGCCGTGCGGGCATATCCGCAACACCGATGCACGAAGGAGATCACATGACGACCGACACGAAGACCGCCGACGACGAGAAGACCGCGACCGCCGCGAAGGCGACGAGGAAGGCCGGCGCGAAGAAGGCCAAGGCGGAGCGGCCCGCGAAGGCCACGCCGCCCAAGGCGAAGGCCGCACCCGGCAAAGCCATAGGCACGACTGCGAACGCGACCGTGTCCGCGAAGGCCGCGCCGAAGACAGCCAAGCCAAAGAAGGCGGAGCCAACGCGATTGAGCGCGCTCGACGCCGCGGCAACGGTGCTCGCGTCGGCGAAGGAGCCGATGCGCGCCGCCGACATCGTGAAGGCGATGGCGGAGCGCGGCCTCTGGTCGACGCCGAACGGCAAGACGCCGGAGGCGACGGTCTACGCGGCGATCCTGCGCGAGATCGGAGCCAAGGGAAAGGACGCGCGCTTCAGGAAGACCGACCGCGGCCTCTTCACCGCCGGCAACGGAAAGGGAGCGTGACCCTTGGAGACCTTCGACACGAGATTCGCCGATCTCCTCCGGGCCGCCTCCGCGCTCGCCTCCGCGCACGACTGCCGCATGGAGTCGTACGAGGAGTGGGACGACCTCCATCGGGCGATCCTCGCGGCGGAGGAGGCGCCGCCGAGCGAAGGCGACCCGCGCTACGAGTTCAAGGGCGGCACGCTGGTGCGCCATGGCAGGCGCGCATCGGGAGCGCCCGGGATCCATGTCTGCGACGTCGACGACCTCGAGCGGGTCGCCTACGCGATCGAGGGGAAGGATCGCGAGTGGTTCGTGGTCGCGGAACTCGCCGGCGACACGCAACGCGACTGGGTCGTCGCGTACATCGCGGTCGAATTCCTCAAGCGCCTCGGGCTTGTCCTCGACGAGGAGATCGCCAACCGTCTCCGCGCGGCCCCGGACTTCACCGCCGCGCAGGCGATCGCGGAGTTCGCGGTCGGCGAGATGAAGGCGAGCGATCGGGAAGGTCGGGCCTGACCCATGGACGAGACCTTCGACATCGATCGCGACCACCTCGTCCGGCGCGTCGTCCCGCGACGCGGCGCGCCCTACGAGCATCGCTGCCCGAAGGCGGCCTTTGAGGAGGTGGCCCACGCGGTCGAGGACATGCGCACGGGCGTCACCCTCGACCGGATCCAGGCGGCGACCGGGCTCCCCTTCACGCAGGTCGCGGTGGCGCTCGCCTTCATGAAGGAGCGGGGCTGCCTCGCGCCCGAGCATGGGCGCACGCAGTCCGCGCCCGAGGGACTGCACCTCGACGCGATG
>JAEUIT010000094.1 GCA_016795035.1 Phycisphaerae bacterium
CCTCGCCGCGCCCGACGAACCGAGGTCGTAGCCGCACGACGTGCATCGGCCGGCGGCACGGCGTGCGTGGTGTCGCCATCCCACGAAGACGTACCCGCTCGCCGCGAGTAGCGCGAGAGGGACGAGTACGCCGAACGCCGCAGCCTCGCCGCGCGACACGTGCTCTCGCGCCAGGATCCCGCGGTAGCGCCAGACCAGGGAGCTGCCGGTGTCGTCGAGCGTCGTCGTCGTCCAGACCAGCACCGGCAATTGCTTCGGCGGGTTGCGGGCGTTACTCCGATCGCTCTGCGCACCCCAGGTACAGAGAAGTAGATGCGCGGCGACCGCCGCGAGCGGCAGGACGATCAGGAGATAGAGGCGCTGCCCATTCGTCACCGTCAGGCCCTCCACGGTCGCGGGTCGGTTCCGTGGCGGGCACGATACCGACCTGCCCTGCGCCGCCGCGTCGCTCTCGCATCTCACAGGCCGTCCGGGGAGCACGGCGACATGGGCACCTCATCGGCCAAAGCCCGAGCGAGCCCGGGACCGTCGAACGTCAGCGGCCCGAAACTCATCGACGGAGGTCTCCGGCCGCACTCGTCGCACCGCTGCTCGGGTTCGGCGTCGTCGCCGCCCGCCGGACGAAACGTCACCGGCGCGCCCGGTCCGCACGTCGGGCACCCGCGTCGCTCGCGGCGCCGCTCCAGGCGCGCGAGTCTCGCCGTCAGCGCCGCACGGGCCATGTGGCGTCCTCGCCCGTCCGCTTGCTCATGCCGCGTCCCTCGCGTCCCGCGGCTCGGGCGCGGCGCCTGCGGCCGACGACGCCTCGAGCGCCGCCACGCGGTCGGCGAGGTCCTCGAGCTCGATGCCCTCGCGCGCGAAGCGCAGCACCGCCACCGCCGCCGACACCTTCGACGACGTCGGCGCGTTCGCGTCGAGCATCACCTTCGCGAGCGTATTGATCGCGAGCGCCGAGTAGCGCTGCGTCAGCGCGATCGCCTGGTTGAACGCCTCGCGCCGCGCCTTGCGGTACGCCTCGACGAAGTGCGGCATCGCCAGCCAGCGGTTCAGCGTGTGGGGCCTGATGCCGACCGACTCGGCCGCCTTCTGGAGCGTGCTTTCCGTCAGCAGCGCCACGACTGCCCGCTCCTGCTGGTGGGTCACCCGTTCCGGATGTCGTGCGGCTCCCATGGTCGTTCACCTGCCAATCGCTTTCGTAGGCGGTCTGTCTCGTCGCGCGCCGACGCGCGCGAACGGTAGCGGACCTCCGATAGACGCAGTCCAGCCGGTGGAAACGCCGCGTCACTCGAAGACGACCTTGAACCGATGGCCGCAGCGGTCGCCCGTGCAGCGCATCCACCAGAGCGAGCTGCCGTCGCCCTGGTCGGCGATCGAGCGGTACTTCTCCATCGCCGCGCCGCCGCAGCGCGGGCAGCGCGGCCTGAGGCAGACGATCGTCTCGAGCCGTCTGCGCCGCATGCCTCGGCGAGGCGTCCGGCCGATCGGCGCGGCGAGGGCCTCGGCAAGGGTCTCGTCGTCGAGCGGCTCGAACGCCAGCTCGATGTCGGCGTCCGCGCCGAGCGCGGCGTCGGCGCGGCGCACGAGGTCCGCGATGTCCTCGTGCCGCGGCCTCACGCGTCGCCTCCCGGACCTGCGGCACGGGATGTCACGCGCAACCTCGCGGATTCCGGCGACGGGGCGCCGAATGGCCTTGATGCGGGGCGATTCCGGAGCGAAGGGTGTGTCGCCCGCGCCGTGCGGGCATGTCCGCAACACCGATGCACGAAGGAGATCACATGACCACCGACACGAAGACCGACGCCGACGAGAAGACCGCGACCGCCGCGAAGGCGACCAGGAAGGCCGGCGCGAAGAAGGCCAAGGCCGAGCGGCCCGCGAAGGCCACGCCGCCCAAGGCGAAGGCCGCACCCGGCAAAGCGATGGGCACGACTGCGAACGCGACCGTGTCCGCGAAGGCCGCGCCGAGTGCGGCCATGCCGAAGAAGGCGAAGCCAACGCGATTGAGCGCGCTCGACGCCGCGGCAACGGTGCTCGCGTCGGCGAAGGAGCCGATGCGCGCCGCCGACATCGTCAAGGCGATGGCGGAACGCGGCCTCTGGTCGACGCCGAACGGCAAGACGCCGGAGGCGACGGTCTACGCGGCGATCCTGCGCGAGATCGGAGCCAAGGGAAAGGACGCGCGCTTCAGGAAGACCGACCGCGGCCTCTTCGTCGCCATCAACGGGAAGGGAGCGTGACCATTGGAGACCTTCGACACGAGATTCGCCGATCTCCTCCGGGCCGCCTCCGCGCTCGCCTCCGCCCACGACTGCCGCATGGAGTCGTACGAGGAGTGGGACGACCTCCATCGCGCGATCCTCGCGGCGGCGGAGGCGCCGCCGAGCGAAGGCCACCCGCGCTACGAGTTCAAGGGCGGCACGCTGGTGCGCCATGGCACTCGCGCCTGCGGAGCGCCCGGTCTCCATGTCTGCGACGTCGACGACCTCGAGCAGGTCGCCCACGCGATCGAGAGTAAGGATCGCGAGTGGTTCGTCGTTGCGGAGCTTGCCGGCGACACGCAGCGCGACTGGACCGTCGCGTACCTCGCGGTCGAATTCCTCAAGCGCCGCGGGCTTGTCCTCGACGAGGAGATCGCCAACCGCCTCCGCGCGGCCCCGGACTTCACCGCCGCCCAGGCGATCGCGGAGTTCGCGGTCGGCGAGATGAAGGCGAGCGATCGGGAAGGTCGGGACTGACCCATGGTCGAGAGCTTCGACATCGATCGCGACCACCTCGTCCGGCGCGTCGTCCCGCGACGCGGCGCGCCCTACGAGCATCGCTGCCCGAAGGCGGCCTTCGAGGAGGTGGCCCACGCGGCCGAGGACATGCGGACGGGCGTCACGCTCGACCGGATCCAGGCGGCGACCGGGCTCCCCTTCACGCAGGTCGCGGTGGCGCTCGCCTTCATGAAGGAGCGGGGCTGCCTCGCGCCCGAGCATGGGCGCACGCAGTCCGCGCCCGAGGGACTGCACCTCGACGCGATG
>JAEUIT010000007.1 GCA_016795035.1 Phycisphaerae bacterium
ACATCGCTGGGCTTGATCTCGGTGACGAGGAGCGACTCGTGCTCGCGCGTGCCTGCGAGACATGCGATCTGTTCGAGGAAGCCCTCGCGGCACGCGACGAAGGTCGGCACGCGCACCTCGCCCTTCGCGCGATCGACCTCGATACCGCTCGGGAGACGGATCACGGGAGGCGGAGCGACGACGACCGGGACGGGCGGCGCCGGTTCGGGCGCCAATGGGGGCGCCACTGGGGGCGGCGCGTCGGACGGTGGCGCGGCCGGCGTTTCGGCGGGCGCGGGTGCCGCGGGCGGTGCCGTCGCCGGAGCCCGGCAGCCTGCAACGAGGAGCGTGGCCGCGAGCGTCACGGGGATCGTGGCGACGACCGATCGGGTGCGAGAAATCACGCCGTCAGGCTATAGCGGCGCAGACCCTCACGCGACCCCCGCCTCGATGCGCCGCTGCCAGGCGCGCTTGAAGAGGAGCGCTCCCACCGCGAGGGCGATCCACCACGGAAGCCCGCCGAGGGCGACCGACACGACGAAGGCGAGCGACGAGCCAAGGCCCGCGATGCCGTCGGTCCAGGCGGCCGCGAGCGACGCGCGGAAGCGTTCGCCAGGCGTCGGCGGCACGATCGGCGGCGCCTCGGCCGCCTTCTTCTGCGTCCGAATCGAGACCGTCACGGTCGCGAGCGACACGAGCCGTTCGACCCTCAGCGTTTCGGCGCGAAGCCGCTCGACCGATGCCTGCAACGCGGAGAGCCGGTCGCGAAGTTCGACGAGGTCCTTCAGTTTCGCCTGATCGTTCGACGCCAAAAGATCGCGCAGGTCGCGCTCGGCGGATTCTTCGGCGTTGCGGCGCTTCGAAAGATCGGCGAGTTGCGCGGTCACGTCTTGCCCAGTGACGCGCTCGCTGACGACGGCGCCGAGCGCCCGCAGTTGGTCGAGGACCGCGGCGAGACGCTCGCTGCGCACGCGGAGCACGACCGTCGCGGTCGCCTCGCGCGATAGCGCGCCGGCGGCCGGATCGCTCGCGGCGTCGAAGCGGGCATCGGCGACAAACTCGCCGTCGGCGGCCACCGGCAACGCGGAGATTTGCGTGAAGAGCTCGCGCACGTCGGGCGTCTCGAGTTCGAGCATCGCGGTGCGGATGACGTCGCGATCGGAGTCGGTGGCGACGTTGAGAGTCTCTCCGGCCCTCGACGTGCCGTCGCCCGGTATCGTGCCGAAGCCGACAGCACCTGACGGGGACCGCTTCCCCGGCAAGCCCCCGCCTCCGCCACCGAGACCTTCGACGTCCGCGTCGCCGAACTGAAGCGCCGCATGCTCGGCTGGCCCGATAGGTGCCGACTCGTGCACGGTCGCGGCCTTCGGCGCCTGCCTGCCGACGGTCGCCACGCTGCGAAAAGACGGCAGCACCGCAAGCACCGCGAACGCGATGCAGCTGCACGCGAGAAGCCCGGCAAGGGCGGCGCGGACCGTGCGGGCGCTCGGTGGGAACGCGAGGCGGAGGCGCGGCCGGCGCGCGGCCGGCGCGTCGAGCGCCGCCTCCCATGTCGACGTTGCAGGTCCGGTCCACGTGGACAGCGCGCGCAGCCCTGCTTCGAGGTTCGGATCGATGGGATGTCGTTCGGCGTGCGTCACGTGCGCACCTCCTGCGTGCGTTCGTTGGCGGAATCGGGAAGCGCGGCGCGGAGCGACGCGAGCGCGCTCGACAGGCGACTCTTGAAGGTCCCGAGCGGGATCGAGAGCGCCTCGGCCGCCTGCGTGTGCGTCATCGACGCGTGATAGGCGAGAAGGATGGCCTCGCGCTGCGCGTCCGGCAACGCGGAGACGAGGTCGCGCAGCGTTCCCCCGCGCTCACTCGTCGTTGCAGGCGCAGGCCTCGAAGCCTTCGCCCTCGCCGCCATCCGGCGCTCTCGTTCCGCGACGTCGCGGCATTGGTTGATGACGATGCGATAGAGCCAGGTGCGCACGGCGCAACTTCCTTGGAAGGACTTGGCGAAGCGAAGGACCCGCACCCACGACTCCTGCACCGCCTCGAGCGCGAGCGCCTCGTGCCCGCCGAGCAGCCCTTTCGCCGCCCCGAGCAGTTCGCGTTCGTGCCGCCGCGCGAGCGTGGCGAAGGCCTCGCGGTCGGCCGCGGCGACGAAGGCGCGGAGGAGGTGCTCGTCGCTCCGCTCGGCCGAGGCCGCCGGATCGTCGGGTGGGTGGATAGAAGGTTCGGGCATCGCGCGGGATTCCCTCGGACGGGCATTGGACCGGGCCGACGGCGAAACGGTTCGCGCGGCCAACGCGGAAAAGGCGAAACGCCCGACTCACGGTCGAGGCCGCGTCGCCCCTGATGGCCCGTGCGGCAGAAATCTCCCGCTCGTCGCGTGAATCGCCCGGGCCGTCGTCGCATCAGCCCTCCATGCGATTCCTTCGCTCCGCACTCGTGGTTCCTCCGGCACTCCTCCTTCTGGCCGCGTCGGCGACGCGGGCCGACTTCGCCGTCACCGCGGCGACGGCCACCAGCTCGTCGTCGACCGGCGGGCCAAGCGCGCCCGTCGCGGGCCACACGACCGGCGTCAGCAGCTTCGGCGACCACGCCGCGTCGGTCCTCTCGTTCGATCGCGACGCCGGCCGCGCGACCGTGTCCACGCACGCCTGCGCCGCGCCGCAGACGCTCTCGGATCCGGCCGGCATCGCGTCGGCCGGGGCGTATCACGCGCAGGTCACCTTCGCCTACCAAATCACGTCCTCCACGTTGCCGGTCGGGACCCCGGTCACGATCCAACTCTGCGTTGCAGCCTCGCGCTCGATGGCGGCGACGTACGTTCCGCCGCTCGGCTCGCCGCCCCTCAACGACTACGCCGACTCGGGACTCAACCTCTCGCTCGCGATCGCGGGCCACCTCTTCAGCGGCACGGCGCACGAACTCGCCTACTACCAATCGCCGCCGAGCGCGTCGACCTTCACCGGCATCTTCCTCGAGACGCTCGACGACGACACCGTCACCGTCGAACGAGCGGTCGGCGACTACGTCAGCCTGCAATTCAATCTCACGGGCTACGCGCACGCCGTCGCCGCGCTGGTCGGGTCGTACTCCGACGGCCACGCGACTTCGACTGTGCTCTTCGGCGCCTCCGTCGTCGGCGGCAACGCGGAGATCCGGAGCGTCGACGACGGGTCGCTCTTCCCCGGCTGCGGTTCGTGCACGGCGCAGGAGGCGGAGAAGCAACTGCCCGATCCGCCCTCGCTCGGCCCCTGCTACGACGGCATCTGCCCCGAGGGCTACTACTGCGCGAAGGATGTCGGCGACTGCGACGGCGTCGGCGTCTGCCTGCCGATCCCGACGGGATGCCCCGAACTCGACGAGCCGGTCTGCGGCTGCGACAACCGCAACTTCGCGAACGCGTGCGAAGCGGCATCGGTCGGCGTCAATGTCGCGCACGTCGGTCGCTGCCGCTACGGCGAGCCCGCGGACTTGGACGGCGACGGCGTGGTCGGCGGCGCCGACCTCGCACTCCTTCTCGGCGCCTGGGGCGACTGTCAGACCCGCGGCGGCTGCAACGAGGACATCGCCCCCGCCCCAACGGGCGACGGCACCGTGGACGGCGCCGACCTCGCCATCCTCCTCGGCAGTTGGACGACGA
>JAEUIT010000051.1 GCA_016795035.1 Phycisphaerae bacterium
GCTCGCCCCCTCCGTCGGCTGCGCCGACACCTCCCCCACGCGGGCGTGGGGGAGGATCTCTCCGCACGCGGGCTTCTGCATCCTCCCTCGACTCGCAGAGTCGGGGGAGGTGGCATCGCGCAGCGATGACGGAGGGGGTGCACGTCCCCCGACTCCTCGCAGGGTCCGCGCGCGGAGCACTTTCGCCCCCTTCCGAGGCCTCTCTCCCCGTCGGAGTGCGGTCCCTATGGCGGACCGGCCATCGAACCACGGACAGCCGACGCTCAAGAACCGTCATCTCCTCGTTGCAGGCGCGACGGTCCGCGTCTCGTGAAACTCGCACCTCTCGAGGAACCGCGGGTTCGAACGACCCGAATCGTCTGCGAGAGGTGCCGCGATGCACACGCTCGTCAACCTTTTCGCCTACGGCGAATTCTCGTCCACCACGTATTGGGGGATGCTTGGCGAGACGCTCCCCTTCTTTCTTCGATGGGTCATTCCGCCGGCACTTCTGTGCGTCGTGGCGCTCCTCATCTCGGAGCGGCGGCATTGCCGCTGGCTTGGGCCACTCGTTTTCCTCGGTGTCTTCGTGATGGCGCTTCCGACGATGGGCGTGATGGGCGCGTGGGGACCAGCACACGTCGCGATGGGCGCGGGCTTTCCGGCGTGGATCCTGTTTGCGGCGATGACGATCGCGAAAGCCCTACTCGTCCCGCGTCCTTGCAACGCTCCCGCGCCGGGACGTTGCTCACGCTGCAACTACGACACGTCGGCGTGTCGCGGGCCGGCGTGCCCGGAATGCGGTACGTCGCTGGAATCGCGACGCGTGGCCTAACAGATTGTTCGAACGGGCTCGAATCGAACGCGAGGACGACCATGACGCACTCCGACATGATCATGCAGGACTCGCTCCTGATCTTCCTCAGTGTCATGGCCGCGACGGGCGTCCACCTCCTCGACCGCGGGCTCGGAGCGCAGAGGCAATCGCCGTGGCTGGTCGACCTTGGCGGGATTGCGTTACTCGTGCTTCTGATGGGCTGCTTCCTTCCGTCGCACGCCTGCACGAGGTGCCGAACGCCGCCGTTCGCGGTGACGCTTGTAGGTCACCTCTCCATCATCACGCCCTTCGCGCTCTCGTGCGGACTCGGACTGTCGATGATTCGCCGTGTCGCCAAGGGTGATCGAGCCCGACTGGGTCGCGCGTGCGCCCGCTGCGGGTACGACCTTCAAGGATCGGCGTCGAAGCGCTGCCCGGAGTGCGGCGCCTTGGCGCCGCTGCCGTGAGGCTCGTCGGTCGCATGAGTCGTCCAGCAACGCGGAGTGAGAGACGCACCCCCTCCGTCGGCTGCGCTGACACCTCCCCCACGCGGGCGTGGCGGAGGATCTCCGCGCGCGGGCCCTGCATCCTCCCTCGACTCGGAGAGTCGGGGGAGGTGTCATCGCGCAGCGATGACGGAGGGGGTGCTTCCGCTAGTGCGCACTGGCCATGGTGCGCACTGGCCAGACCAGTGCGCGACTGGCGCTGTGGAGGGAACGCAGCCCCCTCCGTCGGGTGCGCCGACACCTCCCCCACGCGGGCGTGGGGGAGGATCTTTCGGCACGCGGGCCCCCTGCATCCTCCCTCGACTCGCAGAGTCGGGGGAGGTGTCATCGCGCAGCGATGACGGAGGGGGTGCCTTCACCCTGACTCCTGACTCCTGACTCCCCTATCCCGCCCCCCGCCGCGCTCAGCACGCAAACCACGTCCGCCCGCTGCCGCTGTCGACCTTGAGCGGGACGGCAAGGCGAATCCCCGGCTCGAGCGCGTGCTCCATCACGTCGACCACCACGCGCTCCGCGTTGCCGATCTCGCTCTCGGGCACCTCGAAGACGAGTTCGTCGTGAATCTGGAGGAGCATCTTCGCGCCGGGCGCCGCCGTGGGCAGTTCGCGATGCAGGCGGACCATGGCGACCTTGATGAGGTCGGCGGCGCTTCCCTGCACCACGGTGTTGATCGCGATGCGCTCGCCGAACGCGCGCTCGTTCGGGACCTTCGAATGGACTTGCGGCGTCGGACGGCGGCGGCCGAGGATCGTCTCGACGTAGCCCTTCTCCTTCGCGGTGGCGACGCACGACTCGAGGAAGGCGCCGATCTTTCCGAATCGCTTGCGGTAGTCGTCGATGATCGTCTGCGCCCGCTCGCGGGAGACGCCGCCGCCAAGCCGTCGCGCGAGACCGTACGCCGTGATGCCGTAGACGATGCCGAAGTTCACCATCTTCGCCGTCGCGCGCATGTCGCCCGTGACCTTCGACGGTTCGACGCCGAAGACTTCCGCGGCGACGGCGTTGTGGATGTCGGCCCCCGCCTGAAACGCGGAGATGAGCGCGGGGTCGCCCGAGAGATGCGCGAGGAGGCGCAGCTCGATCTGCGAGTAGTCGGCCGCGAGAAGGAGATGGCCCGGCGCCGCGACGAACGCCTTGCGGATGTCGCGGCCGATCTCGGTGCGGATTGGGATATTCTGGAGATTCGGATCGCTCGAACTCAGGCGTCCGGTCGCAGTGACCGTTTGATGGAAGCTCGCGTGCACGCGGCCGGTCACCGGCGAGATCGCGTCGACGAGCGCGACGAGATATGTGCCGACGAGCTTCGTGAGCTGGCGATACTCGACGATCTTGCCGGGCAAGGGATGCGCGATGTCGGGATCTTCGGCGAGCTTCTCGAGCACCTCGACGTCGGTCGAGTAGCCGGTCTTCGTCTTCTTGACGGGCTTGAGGCCGAGGCCGGGCGGCTCGGCGTCGGGCTTGTTGAAGAGGACGAGCGCGAGCTGCTTCGGGCTGTCGGGATTGAACGGCACCGGCGCAAGCGACGAGATCTCACGGCGCAGCGCCTCGATGCGCCCTTCGATCGCGACGCGCTGGCGATCGAGCTCGTCGCGGTCGACGAGGATGCCGTTCCACTCGAGCTCCGCGAGAACTTCGACGAGCGGCAACTCCACGTTGCGACAGAGCGTCTCGAGGCCCATCGAGGCGATCTGCGGCGCGAGGGCCGTGTGCAGGCGGAGCGCGATGTCGGCGTCTTCGGCCGCGTACGGCACCGCGAGCGCGAGCGGCGCCTGGTCGAACGTGCGCTCTCCGTGGCCCCCGCTCACCGAGCCGATGACCTCCGAGATCGGCATCGTGCGATAGCCGAGGAGGTTCTCGGCGAGGCCGTCGAGGCCGTGGCTCGAGCGCGTCGAGTCGACGAGGTAACTCTCGATCATCGAGTCGGCGACGACGCCGCCGAGCGCGACACCCGCGGTGCGCAGGACGTTCCGGTCGAACTTCAGGTTGTGGCCAGTCTTCGCGACGGCCGAATCCTCGAGGAAGGGCTTGAGGAGCGCGAGTCCCTGCTCGGGCGAGAGATGCGTGTCCGACTCCGGCGACCGAAGCGGGACGTAGACGCCCGAGCCCTCGCGCACCGAGAGCGACACGCCCGCGAGAAGCGCGGCGCGGGTGTCGAGCGAGTTCGTCTCCGTGTCGATCGCGACGAGCGGCGCGCGGCGCGCCTCGGCGAGCCAGGCCTGAAGGTCGTCGGCGGTGGTGAGCGCCCGGTAGTCCCCCGTCGGAAGCGATCTCGTCGTTGCAGGCGCAAGCGGCGCGTCGCCCGAGGCGAAGAGCGTGCCGGCGGCGTCGTCGACGGCCGGCTTCGCGCGCGGGGCCGGCGCGCTCGACGTTGCAGGCGCATCGGCTGCGACCGAGAGGCCGTAGCCGGCGGCGAGCGCCTTGAGGTCGTCGCGATGCCGGTTGAAACCGAGCGTGCGCATCGCGTCGAGGAGTTCCTGCACGCGGAGTTTCGCCGGGTCGACCTTCGCGTCGGCGAGGTCGAAGTCGACCGGGCAGTCGTCCTTGAGGACGACGAGCGAGCGCGACAGCGCGAGCGTGTCGCGGGCCGCGGCGATGGCCTCGCCCTTCTTGCCCTTCACCTCGTGCACGCGCTTCAGGAGCTCGTCGAGCGAGCCAAACTCGGTGATGAGCTGCGCCGCTGTCTTCGGTCCGACGCCGGGGACGCCCGGTACGTTGTCGACCGAGTCGCCCATGAGGGCGAGCATGTCCACGACCTGCGCCGGCGTGATCCCCTTCTTCTCGAAGAGCTGCTCGATGCCTAACGCCTCGCCGGTGTGGACGTCGTAGAGCTTGACCTTCTCGTCGACGAGCTGTCCGAGGTCCTTGTCCTTCGAGACGATGCGGATCTCGAGATCCGGCCGCTCGCGGCGGAAGCGGCGCACGAGCGTGGCGATGACGTCGTCGGCCTCGTTGCCTTCCGAGCCGAGCGCCGGCACGCCGAAGAAGGGCAACAGCGACAGGCAGCGATCGACCTGCGGACCGAAGTCGCTCGGCGGCGGAGGGCGATTCGCCTTGTACTCCGGGTAGATCTGGCTGCGGAACGTGCCGCGATCGCCTGAAACGTCGAGAACGACCGCAAGGTAGTCGGGCCTCTCGTCCTTCAGGACCTTCAGCATCATCGCGACGAAGCCGAACGTCATGTTCGTCGGCTCGTTCGTGACCGGGCTCGTCAGCCCCGAGCGGATCGCGTGATACGCGCGGAAGAACTGGGCGTAGCCGTCGATGAGGTAGAGGGAGGGCATGGAGAGAAAGGGTTCGGGGCTCGGGGTTCGGGGGCAGGCCGCGGCCTTCGGCCGCTGGGAGTCAGGAGTCAGGAGTCAGGAGTCAGGGTGAAAGCACTTGACGCGCGGTGCCGAGTTGCCTTTTCCACACTGACTCCTCACTCCTGACTCCTGACTCCTTCGTCCCACACCTTCGAGACGCGCGCCACGTACGCCGCTCCCGGTTCGAGCGTGCGGCGCTTCATCACCGTGCGCATCACCTCGAGGAATTTCGGCAGCGCGTAGCGGCGCTCGCCGTCGTCGGTGCGCCAGGCGAAGCGCGCCGTCGTCGACGGCGGCGGCGCACTTGACGCGATCATCGCGCCGGTGCCGAGCACCGTGCCGGTCATGAGTCGCGTGCCGATCGCGCACTTCACGTGGTCGCCGATCACGGCGCCGAAGAAGATGCGGCCGGTGCGCTCGCGCGGGCCTTCGGGGTCGAGGCGGATCGGCACCTCGCCGTAGGTGTTGAGGAGGTTCGAGTTGTCGGTGCCCGCGCCGAGGTTCACCCACGAGCCGAGGATCGAGTCGCCGAGGTGACCGTCGTGCGTCTTGTTCGAATAGCCCGCGATCGACGTCCCGCCGATCTCGCCGCCGAGGCGGCACTGCGGGCCGCAGGTCGTATTCGCCTTGATGAGCGAACGATCGGCGACCGTCGAGCCCGCGCCGATCGAACACGGGCCGGAGAGGACGCTGAACGGCCGGATCGTCGCCTTCGGGCCGACGTGGATCGGGCCGGCGCTGGCGTCAAAGACGACGTACGGCGCGATCGAGGCCGTCTCGTGCACGACGACCGGGTGCGACCCCATGCGGCCGACGAGCGGGTTTGCCGGCGCGTCGGGCAGCGTGCAGTAGCCGGGCGTTGTCGCAAGTGCCGCGATGTCTGCGGCGATCGATGCCGCGAGGCCGTCGAGGACGTGCCACGGCCGTTCGAGCGCGTGGTGCGTCGACGGCGTCGCGCGCACGCCCTTCGGCAGCTGGCTTGCGACGAGCGGGATCCGGGCGTCGGCGGCGTCGAGGCGCGCGGCGAGCACCGTGTCGCCTGCGACGAGCGCGTCGCCGCGGGCGAGGCTGGCAAGCGCGGCCTCGGCGCGGCGATCGGCGAGGCGGACGTTGACGAGGAGGACGTCGCCCGTCGTCGGCAACGTCGCGTCGATGCCGGTCGCCTCGCGCGTCACGGCGGCGAGCGCGTGCGGGACGACGAGGGCCGCGGGCGGGCCGAAGCGATGCGTGAGCCACTCGCGCGTCGTCCACGCGCCGGTCCTGAGTTCGGCGGCGGACGCGAGATCCGTGAGCGGCCCGAAGGCGCCACGGCCGTCGTCCACGAGCACCAAGGCCGCATTCGACATCGATGGCATCGCCGCACTCTACTCGCTCGACGCGGGCGTCGATCGGTCGCCGTCGTCTGGGCGGACCGGCCGTCGGTACCGCCAGACGATCACCACGACCGCCACGAGCGCGAGCGCGCCGAACACCCACAGCTCATAGTGCGCGACCTCTTCGAGGACCACCTCGAACGCATGGCCGAACGCGTAGCCGAGGCTGCCGACGGTCGTCGCCCAGAGGGCGGCGCCGATCGCGTTGAGGCCAAGGAATTTCAGCGGGCTGTAGCCGCTCGCCCCGACGACGAAGGGCGTCGGATTGCGCAGGCCGTAGAGGAACCGGAAGCCCACGAGGACGGGAATCTCATAGCGGGCGAGAAGCTCGCGCACGCGGCCGACGTGCTTCGCCCAATGCGGGCGTCGCTCGATGAACGGCAGCCCCTTCCAGCGCCCGATGTAGAACCAAAGCTGATCGCCGCACAGGGAGCCGAGAAAGGCGCACAGGATGACGAAGGGAAGGTCGAGATAGCCCCGTCGCGCGGCGAACCCCGCGAGGACAAGCACCGTCTCCCCTTCGAGCAGCGTGCCCAGGAAGAGGATCGGGTAGCCGTACTGCTCGATGAGGGCTTGCATCGCGAGATAGGTCAGCGGCGGGGCGACCACGGCGACGTGCCGGCGAAGCCGAAGGCGCCGAGGGACGTGTTGAACGGAATCGCGAGAAGCACCGCGAAGGCGCCGCTGGCGATCGCGCGGAGCGCCTCATTCCCCATGTGGCCGAGCGCGGAGCTGTTTCCCGCCCACGGCGGCTGCGTCCCCGCGTACCAGCCGCGCGCCGAGAAGATCGCCGTCGTCACGAGCATCGCGATGAGGCCGAAGAGCGCCGTCACGAGCCCGAGGGACAGCGGGTTCTTCCGGATCACCATCGATCGAAGCGGCAGGACGAGTTGCGTGCCGACCACGAAGCCGAGGATCGACGGCCCGATCATCTGGTACGGCCAGACGCCGTCGAAGAAGGCGAGGCTCGTCGACGTGCAGTCGACCAGGAAGCCCGCGAGGACCGCGGCCCAGAGCGCCTGACCGCGGGCCGCGTAGAGCGCGACGAAGGTGACGAGCCCGGGCGTCGCCGCGGGCCAGATGCCGCGCACCGCGAACACCTGCATGAACGCGGTGTCGAGGACGATCGCGACGAAGAGGAAGACGACGAAGACTCCCCATCTCATGGGGCGCCTCCGTTGCCGGAGGCCGCGGCGTCGGTCACGTCGTCGAGGAGAACGACGTGCGGCACGCGGAAGGGATCGACGAGCGGCTTGACGATGACGCGGCGATGGAGGGGCGCGTCGTCGCGCGGGCCGACGTGGTCTACGACCCCGATCTTGAGCGCCCGCGCTGACATCGGCCAGCGCTCGTCGTCGATGACCGCGATCCAGCCGGGGGCGATCTCGCCGGGCTGCGTGACGTCGGTCGTCCAGCCCTGATGGCCGTCGTTCGCGAGAATGCCGGAGGGCTTGTCGATCGTGGTCGGCGCGACGCCGTCCGCGCGCGCGGGGCCGTCCGGCGGCACGAAGCGCACCTGGACGCCGGAGAGCGCCGTCACCGGAACGAGTACGGCGCCGAGGCGGCCGACATTCTCGGCGACGCGCCCGGCGACGGTCGTGTCGTCCCATACCGCGACCATGCCCGGCGTGACGCCGTTGCGCGATCCGGCGTTCGTGATGAGCGCGCCGGCCGAGCGCGACGAGGGCGCTTGCGTCGCGACGACGGTCGCGTAGACGGCGCGGCTGCGTTCGCCGATCGGCGAGCGGGCAACGGTGCGCTCGAGGATCGCGAGACGCTCCTCGAGCGCCGCGCGTTCGAGTTCGAGTCGCTTGTAGTACGTGCGCGCCTGGTCGAGTTGCGCGCGCATCGCCTGCATGTCGGCGGGCAGCGCCGCGTCGGGATCGGGCATCGGCCGAAGCCACGTCCGCACGCCGCTTGCGACATGCTGGAACGGAACTAACACCGAGTTGACGACGCCCGCGACTTCGCTCGTCCAACCGAGGAGCCAGCGCGTGGGAAGGAACGAGAGGATCAGCGCCGCGACGATCGTGCCCCACCACAGGCGCTGTTCGAGCGGAGTGTGGAAGGTCTTGGTGCGGGGCATTGGAGAAGAGGAGTCAGGATGGAGGAGTCAGGAGTCAGGGAGCTGGGGCCACGAGAGTCGTGAGCGTACGGTCACGCCAAGAAGTCATCGCTGCGAGACGTGATGCGAAGCAGCCCCACTTCACTCCTGACTCCTCAATCCTGACTCCTCTCTGTCACCCTTCCCCGCCGTCCGTCTCCATCGTCGCCTTCCACTCCTCGAGGTTCTCGAGGTAGATGTTCGTGCCCCGCGCGACGCAGGTCAGCGGGTCGTCGGCGATGCGCGTCTCAAGGCCGGTCGCGTTCGAGATGACGCGATCGATGCCGCGCAGGAGCGCGCCGCCGCCCGCGAGAACGATGCCGTTCTCGACGAGGTCGGCCGCGAGTTCGGGCTCGGCGTTCTCGAGCGTGCGCAGCACCGCTTCCGTGATCGCGTGCACCGGCTCGTGCAGCGCTTCGCGAATCTCGTCGCTCGTCACCACGGTCTTGCGCGGGAGACCCGAGACCATGTCGCGGCCGCGCACGTCCATCGTCAGCGTCTCGCCGATCGGCGCGGCGGACCCGATCTCGATCTTGATGCGCTCGGCGGTCTGCTCGCCGATCGTGAGGCTGTACGCCTTCTTCATGTAGTTGATGACGGCTTCGTCGAAGTCGTCACCTGCAACGCGGACCGACTCGCAGGTCGCGATGTCGGCGAGCGTCATGATCGCGACGTCCGTCGTGCCGCCGCCGATGTCGACGATCATGCTCGCGGTCGGTTCGGCGATCGGGAGACCGGCGCCGAGACCGGCGGCCATCGGCTCCTCGATGAGGTAGACCTGGCGCGCCCCGGCGCGCTTCGCGCTCTGGAGCACCGCTTCCTTCTCGACCGCGGTGATGCCCGACGGGATGGCGATGACGACGCGCGGACCGAAGAGGCGGCTGCGACCGTTCACCTTGCGGATGAAGTAGGCGAGCATCGCCTCGGTGATCTCGAAGTCGCTGATGACGCCGTCCTTCATCGGGCGGATCGCGGAGATCGAGCCGGGAGTCTTGCCGAGCATCTCCTTCGCGGCCCAGCCGACGGCGGTGCCGTTGTTCAGGACCTTGTTGGTCCCCTTGCGCACGGCCACCACGCTCGGCTCGTTCAAGACGATGCCTTCGCCTCGCACGCACACGAGGGTGTTGCACGTGCCGAGGTCGATCCCCATGTCGACGCTGAAGTAGCCGAGCAGCTTGTCGAACATCACCGGAGCGACTCCGTGCCGAAACGAAATCCCGATCGGTCCTGCTCGCGGCGTCCGTACCGCGGCGGAAGTTGGGCCGTAGCGTAAGTGAAGAAGGCCCGCGAGTGCGGGCCTTCAGGAAGAAAGATCGTGTGTGTTGGCAGTCGGTGCGTCGCACGCACGCGATTCGGCTCGAAGCCCATGTCGCGGGCATGCCGCCAGACGGGCTCGTCGCCGCACGCGGGCGGGACGGTCGCTCAGCGCGTCTCGACGAGCTTGAACGGGCCGCCGGCGTCGTTCTCGCTCGACTTCGAGTGCTGCATGTTCGCGAGGGCGATCCAGACGACGCCGCCCAGAAGGACGATCGTCGCCGCGAAGAGAAGCGCCGTGTAGACGTCGATCTCACCGCCAGCTCGGCGAATCGGGGTGTTGAGTTGGGACATGAACCAGGTCCTTTCGTGGGAGGCATGTGCCGGTCACCCGAGGTTACGGGCGAGGTGACGGGCGGTGCCAGACCGTTTCCTCAAGACTTACTCGCCGCGGCTCGCACGAGCCCGCTGGCCGACCGCGACGTCGCCGCGGGTCGCCGACTCGAGCTCGATCACGCCGGTCGCACGGTTGACGTCGACCTTGATGATCCGGAGGTTCGCGACGAACTGGTTGTCCTTGCCGATCATGAGCGTCCAACCCGGCTTCACGCCGTCGCGGCTGCCCGCGTCGATCTCGGCGAGGGCGGTGTCGCCGGTGCGATCGACCGCGACGATCGTCGCGGTGAGGTCGCGGTCGGCCGGGACGCGAGCGATCTCGCTCGTCGCACCAGCCATCGGCTTGCCCGTGCCGACGCCAGCGATGGCGCCGTAGGTGTTGCGGTAGACGTCGACGACGTTCGACATCGCGAGCTTCTCTTCGGTGAGACGCTGGATCTCTTCCTGAAGCGCCTTGCGGGCGGCGTCGGCGACGTCGAGCTGATTCTGGACTTCGGCGAGGACGCGGTCGAGTTCGACGTTGTCGGCCTGGACGCGGACGATCTCGCCGCGGAGTTCCTTGATCTCGGTCACGAGGCTCGCGACCATCGTCTGGTTCGCCTGACCCGTGCGGGTCATGATCTCGAGGTTCGAGTTGATCTGCGACTGCATGGCCTTCGCGGCGGCGAGTTCGGTCTCGGCGCGACGGATGTCGGCGGCGCGACGGGTGCCTTCCGCGCGGGCTTGGGCGAGTTCGCCCTCAAGCGCGGTGATCTTGGCCTCGAGGCTCTGCTGCGTGGCCTGCCATTCGCCCTTCGCGAGCGAGTACGCATTCGCGGCGGCGGCGGCGGCGCCCTGTTCGGCGGCCCACTTGGCCTTGTACGTGCCTTCGTTCGTCGCATGGACCGCCACGAGCGGGACGATCGCAACAGCAAGCAACGCGACGAGCACGATGAAGATCTTGGTCAGGACGTGCACGGAGTCGAACCCTCAAGAGGCGAAGCGGTGTGAAGAATGGACGAGAGACACAGGTGGCAATCGGAAGGACGACCCGTCGCAAACACCCTCGCGGAACACGCCGCGGGGACGAGGACTCGATCGCCCTGTAACTACGTCGTTTTCAGGTTTCGGAAGCTCATCCCGAAGCGGACCCGAAGCAAATCGTTGTACCGATGCGCAAAGGCACTGTCAATCGCCCGGTCGACGTACAGACGGGTGTTCGCAGCGCGCGCGGGCTTGGTTCCCGTCCGCGCGCACGGTGCCTGCATCGGAGGATGTTGTCACTGCTCGCGGTCGCTGTGACCGGCGACGTTGGACGCCGCCACGTTCGCGGTCAAGACCAAGATGGCGTTGGCCGCGGCGACCTGCACGGTCGGCTCGGGGTCGGAGAGAAGTCGGCTGAGCGGGTCTAATCCCGAGGCGGCGCCGATCGACCCAAGCGCGATTGCGGCTTGGGCTCGGACCCCTGCTTCCGGTGCGCTCAGGTACGGGTCGAGCAGCGAGCGAAGGATCGAGCGGTCGCTGCTGCCGAGGCGCCCGAGCGCGTCGATCGCGGCCACGCGAATCTCCGGCGGCCGCGCCTGATCGCCGTTCGCGCTCAGGAGTCGTTCCAACATCGGGCGAGAGCGTTCGTCCTTCAGGCGCGCCACCATCTGGCAGGCGAGCACGGTGAGTTCCCCCTGCTCGACCGGCGCGAAGAGCGCGGCGCGGATCGGCTCGATCTCCTGCATTTCGCCGAGGCGCACGAGGCATTCCGCCGCCTGGAGTTCGACGATGCGGACGCGCACCGGATCGGTGAGCGGCAATCCGCGGCCGACCGAGTCGCGCACGAGGCCGATCGCGGAGCGGTTGCCGATGATGCCGATCGCCCAGTAGGCGTTCGCGCGCACCTCGGTGCTGTCGGAGCGGACCATCGCCGCGAGCGGCGCCTGGTTCACGCGTTGGTCGCACACGGCCAGCGCGGTGATCGCGGCGGCCTCGACCGAGTTGCTCGAGTCGCGCAGGAGCGGTTCGACGAGATGGGCGAGATCGCAGCGCTTGAGGCGGGCGATCGCGAACGCCGCGACGAAGCGCACGCCGCGGTTCTCGTCGATCAGTCCGCGGGTCGCGTTCGCGTCGAACGCGGCCGGCGCTTGCGTGAGCGCCTCGATCGCGTTCGCGCGGAGGAGCGGCCACGTGGAGCGCGACGCCTCGGTGCAGACGGCGATCGCCGCCGCGCGGAGGGACGTCGCGTCGTTCGCCATCGGGACCGGCAACGTGAGCGAGGTCGCGGACGGCGCGGCGGGCGCGGACGCGAACGAGGTCGCGGGCACCGGTTGCGTGCCGGTCGACGGGCGCGCCGGCTCGGTCGAGACGCGCGTCAATTGGGGCGCGGGCGTCGCGGCGGCGACGGGCTCGACGTTCTTCGTCGCGTCGCTCGCGGGTTGCGGGCTCGTCGGCGCGGCGGCGGCGCGAGTCGCGTTCGAGCGCGACGGCACCGGCGAGGTCGAGACGCGCGTCGGCGTCGCGTTGCCGCTCATGCTCTGACTCTTCGAGCTCCATTCGCCGTCAGAGGTCGACGCGCAGCCGACGAGCGACGCGAGGCCGAGCCCCGCCACGATCGCCGCGCACGCGAGCGGCGTCCGCCGCACGTCGCTCGAACCCTCACCAGACGAGACATTGCCGGGCGTCCTACCACGAGTCTTGCGCATCACGAGCATCCTTTCTCGTACGCCGTCATTCCGATCACGATTGTCGCGCTGGCGCGGCGGTCGCCGTCGTCAGCGTGCACTCTCTGTTGCAGCCGGCCGCCGGGCGAAGATCGCGAGGGACGCGCCTGCAACGAGGAGAAGATACGACCACGCGTCGCCGATGCGCCCATAGACGGTCGAGCGGTCGACCAAAGGCACCGTCGTCACGAAGGTGCCGGGGATCGTACCTTCGCCCGGCGCGGGGTGACCTCGGTCGCGGCCGATCCAGTCGACCAGCCGGCCGCGGTCGTCGATCGTGACCGAGAGCCCGGTGTTGGCGGAGCGGATCATCGGTACGGCGAGTTCAATCGCACGGAGTCGCGCGTGCAGGACGTGCTGCTCGCGTCCCCCTTGGCTTGCGAACCGCTCCCAGGATCGGGCTGCCGAGGCGAGCGGCTCCGCCCACGAGACGAGCGATTCGAGCGTGCTCGGCTTGCCGGGGCCGAACCAGCCGTCGTTACTCAGGTTGATGAAGAGGTCGACCGCGCGCTCGCCCGACTCGTAGGCGAGCGCCCGGCAGGTCCAGGGCACCGTGTCCTCGAAGCAGATCGGCGTGGCCACGCGGAGCGGCGTGCGGCCGGGCACGCCCGCGTCGAACGCGAAGCGGACCGGCTTCTCGCCGGAGTCGAGGTCGAAGCTCATGCCCGGGGCGCCGACCGCGAGGAGCTGCTGCTCGAGCCAGTCGAAGTTCGAGATGAGCGGCATGCGCTCGCCGAACGGCGTCAGCTCGAGCTTGTCGTAGCGGGGAAACGGCAACTCCCCGATCACGAGGTAGGCGCTGTTGTACTGGCGCTCCCAGCGGAAGCGCTGCCCCTCGGTGCGCAGGCCGAGGAAGGCGGGCGAGCCGACGAGAAGCGGCGTGTTGTCGGTCGCGCGCACGAGGTCGAGGAGCGCGTCGAGAAAGGCGCTTCCCGGATAGAGCCCTTCCTTCACCGTGAAGTCGATCGCCTGCCGCTCGAGCCCTTGGCCGGGGACCATCGTCTCCGGCCACACGATGAGCGCGGGTCGCTCGCCGCCGGCGACGGCGGCGCGGAAGGCGTCGTAGGACGCGCGGATCGTCGCGGAGGTGTCGCGGACCTGCGCCTCGGGCTCCCAGCGATTCTTGTTCGAGACCGAGAGGTTCGTCTGCATCACCTGGATGCGCGGGCCGGGCGACGTCGTGCGCCGAGCGAGGACGAAGACGCCGAACGCCGCGTTCCCGAGGACGATCGCCAGTGCCGCGAGCGCGGGGCCCGCCATGGCCTTCGCGCCGGCGCTGCGCCGCGCGTAGAGGTCGACGAGCGCCCCGTTCACGACCGCGGCGACGAACGACAGCCCGCCGAGCCCGAACACCGAGGCCGACTGCGCCAGCGTGCCGTCCGACTCCCATCCGCCGATCAGCGGAAGCCCGAGCGCGAACCACGGATAGCCGCCGAGGACGAGCGTCGTCCGCGCGAACTCGACCGCGCACCAGAGGAGCGGGATGACGACGACGTTCGGCCAGGCGCCGAAGCGCGGCGACCGGGCCACGCGTCGGACGAGCACCGCGAAGATCGCGGGATAGAGGGACATCATCGCGCAGAGGACGACGAACCCGGGCGGCGTGAGCTCGAAGATCCACCACTCGAGGATGACCCAGCACGGGTACTGCGTGACGAAGGCGACGAGGAACGCCGTGCGGGCGCGCGGCGCGGTGCGCGCCCACGCGACGAGGGGCGCGAGCGCGACGAAGACGAGCGGCCACACGCCGAAAGGCGGGAAGGCGAGCGCGAAGAGAAGCGAGCTCGCGAGTCCGGCGAGCAGGCCGCGTCGCCACGGCCGCGACGGCGCGGCGGGCGCGACGGCGGCGTCGTTCGCGCGCGGCGTCGTTCGAGCCGACGATGGTCCGACCGTCGCGCGGCGGCTCATTTGTTCGCGTAGTCGATGACGCGGCTGATCTCGCTGCGGAGATCCTTGCGATGCACGATGCGATCGACGAAGCCCGACTCGAGGAGGAACTCCGACGTCTGGAAGCCGTCGGGCAACTCCTGGCGGATCGTCTGCGCGATGACGCGCGGGCCGGCGAAGCCGATGAGCGCCTTCGGCTCGGCGAAGATCACGTCGCCGAGCATCGCGAAGCTCGCGGTCACGCCGCCGGTGGTCGGGTCGGCGAGCACGCTGATGTAAAGGCCGCCGGCCTCATGGAAGCGGGCGAGCGCGGCGCTCGTCTTCGCCATCTGCATGAGCGAGTAGCCCGACTCCTGCATGCGGGCGCCGCCGGAGCAGGAAACGATGATGAGCGGCAGGTTCTTCTCCATCGCCCGCTCGATCGCCTGCGTGATCTTCTCGCCGACCACCGAGCCCATCGAGCCGCCGAAGAAGGTGAAGTCCATGCACGCGAGCACCACGCGACGGCCCTTCACGAAGCCGTAGCCGGTCTGCATCGCGTCGTTCTCGCCGGTCTTCTTCTGCGTGTCGCGGATGCGGTCGAGGTACGGCTTCGTGTCGATGAAGCCGAGCGGATCGGCCGGCGCCATGTCGGCGTTGAAGCGATCGAACGAGCCCGGGTCGAGGAGTTGCTCGATACGCCGCGCCGCCGACACCCGCATGTGGTGCTGACAGCGCGGGCAGACCATCAGGTTCTGCTCGACGCGCTTCTTGAATTCCATCTCGGCGCAGCCCGGGCACTTGATCCAGAGCCCTTCCGGCACCCCCTTCTTCGTCTCCGTCTCGACGCTCGCGCTCGCGTTCGCCTCGGCGGAGAGGTCCGCGGCGGTGGCGACGGGCGGAGGCGCCGACTCGGCGGCGGACGGACCTGAGGTTTGGCTGGATGCGTTCATGGGGTGAAGGTCGCGCGAGACCGCGCGAGGGGCGCGGCCGCGACGGGATGGTACCGCGTCGGCCATGAAAAACGCCGCACCCCTTTCGGAGTGCGGCGCTCTCGGTTGAACACGTGTGCGAGCGTCGAACGCGCGCTTACGAGCCGGCCTTGGCGCTGGCGGCGCGATTGAGCGCGGCCTTGTAGTTGTCGAGGCGCTGCTTGTAGGCAGGCTTCTCGGCGGGCGCGGCGGCCATCCAGGCCTGCGTCTGCGTGTCGACGGCTTCCGCGACCTTGCCGCTGTTGAACTGCACGATCGCGTAGCGGTCGAGGAGATGCGGATCCTGACGACCGCCGACCTTGAGCATGAGTTCGGCCGCGGCGTTCGCGAGTTCGACGTCGCGGACGTCCTTGAGTTCGGGCTCGGTCATGATCATGACCGCGAAGTCGCCAAGGGCGGCGGGATTGTCGCCGTAGAGCTTGAGGAGCGACTTGCCGTATTCGGCGGCGGCCTTCTGGTCCTTCGCGTCAAGGAGCATCACGCGATACTTCTCGCGAGCGACCGGCGCGAAGTGCTTCGGGTTGACGGCGACGGCGTTGTCGTAGTGCGTGTAGGCGTCGCGGAAATTCTTGATCTTCGCCGCCTTGCGGGCTGCGTCGATGGTCGGGCCGGCGCGCTTCTCGTCCTCCGGGCTCCACGAGCCGTCGGCGAGACCGCGGACGACGTCGTCGAACTCCGGATCAAGCGGGTGGCCGATCCACGCGATCTTGCGATCCTTGCCGACGACGAACGCGCAGGGGATGCCTTCCTGTCCGGCGGCTTCGAGCCAGGCGCCGGTGGTCTGATTGCCCTCGTCGATGGCGACGAGGTACGACATGCCCGAGCCCTTCTTCTCGACGAACGGACGGACGACTTCGGGCTTCTCGTTCGAGACGCCGATCATCACGACGCCCTTCGACGAGAGTTCGTTGTGCATTTGGTTGAGGTGCGGAATCGACTTCTTGCACGGACCGCACCAGGTCGCCCAGAACTCGACGACGTAGACCTTGTCCTGCTCGATCACCGTCTGGCTGCCGTTGAGCCATTCGGCAACGGTGAGCGCCGGCGCCGTAGAGCCGACCTTGAGCTTCTTCATCTGCGCCGAGGCGGGCGAGACGAATCCGAGCGTCGCGACGAGCGCGAGGACTCCGACCAGACAGTGCATAAGCCGCATGAGCAACTCCAAGGAACGAGTGAGTTCAACCGATACGTCCGGGCGCATCGAGCTGGAGCGTTCCACCCAGCCCGTCGTGCGTGCCCCCGAGGTCCGCCCCGACGACGCCCGCGTGATCCTTCACGAAGGCCCGCCAAGGCGAAGATAACCGAGACGACGTCGGCAAATATATCGTTGGGCTTCGGACCGGGACAGCAAAGTTCGCAGAAAGTCTGGGTAGCAGTCCCACCCTCGTTCGCTCCCCTTCCCGCCGAGGCGCGAGTTTGGGCGAAAGCGCCTCAGTCGTCGAGGGCGTCGAGGCAGACGAGGTGCTTGCCCTCGAGCACTTCGAGGCTCGCGCCGCCGCCGGTCGAGACATGGCTGAAGCGCTCGGCAAGGCCGAAAGCCTCGAGACTGGCCGCGGTGTCGCCTCCACCGGCGATCGTGATCGCGCCACGGCCGGTCGCCTCGGCCGCCGCCTTCGCGATCGCCCGCGTTCCGACGTCGAAGGGCACGGTCTCGAACGCCCCCATCGGCCCGTTCCAGACCACGGTCTTCGCGTTGAGGATCGCGTCCGAGAAGGCCTTCACCGTCGCCGGCCCGATGTCGAGGCCCATCCAGCCGTCGGGAATCGCGCCGGTGACCGTCTTCGTGGGGACCCCGGCGGCGAGCTTCTCGGCGCAGATATGGTCGGTCGGGAGAAGGATCTGGCACCGCCCCGCGGCCGAGGCCGCGAGGATCTCCTTCGCCTGCGGGAGGAAGTCGTCCTGGACGAGGCTCGAGCCGACGGCCACGCCCTTCGCCTTGAGGAGCGTGTACGCCATCGCGCCGCCGACGATGAGCGTGTCGACCTTTGCCATGAGGTTCGTGATGGCCGCGAGCTTGTCGGCGATCTTCGCCCCGCCCAAGATCGCGACGAACGGCCGCGCCGGCTTCTCCAGCCGCGCCATCAGGTACTCGAGCTCGGCGGCCAGGAGGAAGCCCGCGACGCGCGGCTTCGGCCGCATCGCCATCGGCACCGCGTGCATGCTGGCATCGGCGCGGTGCGAGGTGCCGAAGGCGTCGTTGCAGTAGAGGTCGCCGTAGGCGGCGAGCTTCGCGGCGAAGGCGGCGTCACCCTTCTTCTCCGCCTTATGGAAGCGCAGGTTGTCGAGAAGGATCACGCCGCGATCGCCGAGGGTCGCGACCGCCTTCGCGGCGGCGTCGTCGACCGGATCGTTCGAGGGGAACTGCACGCCGTTCGGGGCCTCGTTGCCGAGGAGTTCGCCGAGCCGCGCCGCGACCGCCTTCAGCGTGCCGTCGGGCTCGAAGCCCTTGCCCTCGGGGCGACCGAGGTGACTCATGAGGACGAGCTTGCCGCCCCGCGACAGGATCGATCGGAGCGTGGGCAGGCTCGCGCGGATGCGGCGGTCGTCGGTGATCGCGCCGGAGTCGTCGAGCGGCACGTTGAAGTCGACGCGCACCAACACCCGCTTGCCCTTCACGTCCACCTGATCGATCGTCTTCTTGCGCATGATTCCCTGTCCGTGTAGAACTGGTTCCCCGAGCGTGCGTTCGCCTCTGGCGCAACGCATCACGCGACGCCCATACCGAGGGCGGCGATGATACCGATCCTGCGCGCCTCCTCCGCGCCGCCTCCGCATGACGAGCCCCGCGCCCATTCTCGTGATCGTCGGCCCGACCGCCGGCGGCAAGTCCGCGCTTGCGATGGAGCTTGCCCGCACGCTTCCGGGCGAGTGCATCTCCGCCGACTCGATGCAGATCTACCGCGGCATGGACATCGGGACCGCAAAGCCCACCGCTGCGGAACGCTCCGAGATTCCGCATCACTTGATCGACCTCGTCGAGCCCGACGACGACGGCTTCACCGTCGATGCGTGGCTCGAGCGCGCGACGGCGACGATCGACGAGATCCGTCGTCGCGGGCGCACGCCGATCGTCGTCGGCGGCACGAACCTCTACGTCCGCGCGCTTCTTGAGGGATTGTTCGAGGGTCCCGAGCCCGATCCCGCGCTGCGGGCGGCGCTCGAGGCGCTGCCGCTCACGGCGCTGCGCGAGGAGCTTTGCCGCGTCGATCCGCCGAGCGCGGCGCGCATCCACCCGAACGATCTCCGGCGCACGGTCCGGGCGCTCGAAGTCTTCCGGCAGACGGGCACGCCGCTCTCCACGTTGCAGACCCAGTGGTCCGCGGACGTGCGGCAGAACGCGCGGCAGGACGCGATCGTCGTCGGCCTCGAGTGGCCGGTCGAATCGATCAATCGCCGCATCAACGCCCGCGTGAAGGACATGATGGCCGCGGGATTCCTCGACGAAGTGCGCGGGCTCGCCGCGCGCGGGCTCGGCCGGCAGGCGCGCGAGGCGGTCGGGTACGGCGAGCTCCTCGAGCATCTCGCGGGCCGCGTCTCGCTCGAGGACGCGGTCGAAGCGATCAAGATCCGCACGCGCCGCTACGCGAAGCAGCAGCGCACGTGGCTCCGCCGTTTCCGCGCGCTCGAACGATCGTGCTGGCTCGATGCGAGCGTCGAGCCGATGGAGTCCTGGCCCGCGTGCGTCCGCGCGCACCTGCTCGTGCACGCGCGTGCGCCCGCGAGCGCGTAACGCCCGCGCGAGGGCTCGTGCACGCGCGTGCGCACGCGAGCGCGTGACGCCCGCGCGAGGGCTCGTGCCCGCGCGTGCGCACGCGAGCGCGTAACGCCCGCGCGAGCCCCCCTCGGCTTGACCGGAGCGACGGATTAGGGTTGAAATCCGTCAGACGGAGTCAGGATTCAGGAGTCAGGATTCAGGGTGCTCAGGTTGACGCCGACGTCGATCGAGATTCGAACCTTGCGCTATCTTCTGTCCACTGGCTCCCGACTCCTGACTCCTGACTCCCCTCCTTTCCCCAATGCCCAAACGCCCCGCCACTGCCGGAATCACGTCGAAGAAGAAGGCCGCGCCTCCCGAGCTCGAGGGCGAGGCCGGCGAGAGTGTCGGCGGCAGCGGGCGCCAGCTCGTGATCGTCGAGAGCCCGGCGAAGGCGAAGACCATCAACAAGTATTTGGGCGGCGACTTCCACGTCGTCGCGTCGGTCGGCCACATCCGCGACCTTCCGTCGAAAGCGCCGAAGGGTTCGAAGCAGCCGGTGCCCGGCGTCGACCTCGAGCATGACTTCGAGCCCTCGTACGAGGTGATGCCCGACAAGAAGAAGACGGTCTCCGATCTCCGTGCCGCCGCGAAGAAGGCCCGATCGGTCTGGTTCGCGACCGACTTGGACCGCGAGGGCGAGGCGATCGCCTGGCACCTCACGCAGATCCTCGGCATCGATCCGACGAAGGCGAAGCGGGTGATCTTCAACGCGATCACGCGGACCGAGATCCAGAAGGCCTTCGACCATCCGCACGAGATCGACCTCTACAAGGTCAACGCGCAGCAGGCGCGGCGCATCCTCGACCGCATCGTCGGCTACCAGGTGTCGCCGCTCCTCTGGCGCAAGGTCGCGCGGGGACTGAGCGCGGGCCGCGTGCAGTCGGTCGCGGTGCGCCTCGTCGTCGAGCGTGAGCGCGAGATCGCCTCGTTCGTCCCGGACGAACGCTGGGAGATCTCGGCCCGCATGGCCGACCCGAGCGTGGCGCCGGGGCTCGTCGCGCCGTGGTCGACCTTCCTCGCGACGAAGGACGAACGCGGCAATCCGCCGACGCAGCGAGCGCAGTTCGGCTGGCTCGCCGAGCGCAAGGCGATCCGCGCCGAACTCGTCGAACTCGGCGGCAAGCCCTTCGACGTCTCGACGACGGCGCGCGAAGCGAAGGACCTGTCGAAGGCGATCGCCGCCGCGAGCGACGCGGTCGGATTGCTCGACGTGCGCGTGCAGTCGGTCGCCGATCCGAACGGCAAGGGACCGGCGAGCATGAAGCGCACGGTCGAGGGGCGCCTCGACCCGGCCGCGCGCTATCGCGTCACGTCGATCGAGACCGAGCGCCGCTCGACGCGCCCCTACGCCCCCTTCATCACGAGCACGTTGCAGCAGTCGGCGTCGAGCTTCCTCGGCTTCGGCGCCGATCGCACGATGCGCGTCGCGCAAGGGCTTTACGAAGGCGTCAACGTTGCAGGCGAGGGCCAAGTCGGCCTCATCACCTACATGCGCACCGACTCGACGCAGCTCTCGGGCGAGGCGCTCGGCATGGCCCGCGACTTCATCGAGAAGGAGTACGGCCAGCGCTACCTTCCGGCGAAGCCGAACTTCTTCGGCTCGAGCAACAAGGACGCGCAGGAAGCCCACGAGGCGATCCGCCCGACCGACGTGCGGCGCACGCCCGAGTCGGTGAAGGGATCGCTCACCGAAGACCAGTACAAGCTCTATCGCCTGATCTGGAACCGCTTCGTCGCCTGCCAGATGACCCCCGCCGAGTTCGACGGCACGACCGTCCTCCTCGCGCGGAGCGACAAGCCGACCGGCGCCGTCTTCAAGGCCACCGGCCGCGTCCTCGTCTTCGACGGCTTCTACAAGGTCGCGGGCGCGCCGAGCGCCGAGGACGAGCAGACGTTGCCGGCCTTCGCGCAAGGCGACGTCGTCAGCCCGTTCTTCCTCGCGTCGACGCAGAAGTTCTCCTCGCCGCCGCCGCGCTACAACGAGGCGTCGCTCATCCGCAAGCTCGAGGAGGAAGGCATCGGCCGCCCGTCGACGTACGCGTCGATCCTCCGCGTGATCGAGGATCGCGGCTACGTCGAGCAGGTCGAGCGCCGCTACCACGCCACCGACGTCGGCATGGTCGTCACCGACAAGCTCGTCGAGGGCTTCCCCGAACTGATGGACGTGGGCTACACGCGCTCGCTCGAGGCCGACCTCGACAAGATCGAGGAGGCGCACACCGACTGGAAGAAGATGCTCCGCGACTTCTACGGCAGCTTCTCGAAGTCGCTCGAGAAGGCCGGCGCCGACCTGAAGCACGCGAAGGCGGAGATCGAGCCCGCCCCCTACGCGTGCCCGAAGTGCGGCAAGCGGACCTCGTACCGCTTCGGCAAGAACGGCCGCTTCCTTTCCTGCTCGGGCTATCCCGAGTGCGACTACGCGGCGCCGATCGATCGCCAAGGGCGGCCGACGTTGCCCGAGCGCGTCGACGTGCAGTGCCCCGAGGACGGCTCGGCGATGGTGCTTCGCACCGGCCGATTCGGAAAATTCCTGGCGAGCGTCAACTATCCGGCGGTGAAGTTCGTATTGAACCTCGACAAGAAGGGCCGCCTGAAGCTGCCCGCGCCGCCGGCGCTCGTCACCGACCTCATCTGCCCGAAGTGCCAGAAGTCGCCGCTCAACCTCCGAAACGGAAAGCGCGGCCCGTGGCTCGGGTGCAGCGGCTTCCCGAAGTGCCGCGGTCGCGAGACATGGTCGAAGCTCGACGAGAAGACCCGCGAGCGCCTCGAGCGCGCTCTGGCGGCGCACGAGAAGGCGAATCCGCCCGCGATCGTGAAGCACCTCGACGGTCGCCCGATCAAGGACGGCACGCCCATCGCGGACCTCGCGCTCCCCGGCGGCACGCAGGAGTTGAAGGCGTGGGAGGGATGAGAAGGATCCAGGAGTCAGAATTGAGGAGCCGGGATCGGGGAGTCAGGATTCAGGAGTCAGGAGTCAGTGGGAATGACACATGAATCTCACTCGCACGATCCGATCCGCCTCCGACCTCGCGCCACGGATCGTGTGGCATGGCCTCGGTACCCGTTCCTCATCCCCTGACTCCTGACTCCTGAATCCTGACTCCCGTTCCGCTTGGCGACGAGAACGAACTCCGCCACAGATCCACCCCGCAGCCTACGCCTCCCTCCGCTCCATATGCCTGACGCCACCGAGCGCCTCGACTCCGTCCTCTCGTCGCTCCGCCTCGCCGTTCACGCCCGCGCGAGCGAGGAGAAGGCGCTCGTCGACGCGATCAAGGCCGATCGCACGAAGAACGATCGGCTCCGCGACTCGACCCTCGCGGCGATCAAGCAGCGCCTGAGCGACGAGACCCGCGCCGAGCGTGAGCGGTACGCGACGCGCAAGGAATCGATCGAGTCGGGCGCGGAGAGCGACCTCGCGCAGCTCGCGCAGGAGGAGCGGAACTCGCGCCTCGAGATCGAGGTGCGCACGGAGGAAAACATCTCCTCGGCGCAGAAGAAGATGGAGGAGACGGTCTGGCTCGCCGAGACCGTCTACGAAGGCGCGGAGAATCAGCCGCGCCTCGAGTACGAGCGCACCCGCGAGGAGATGGCGGCCCGGCGCGAGGAACTCGACGCCGTCGAGGAAGAGGCCTCGCGGATGATCCACCGCTACCGCCAGCCGGTGCCGCACGCGCACCAGCCGGCGACCGACCTCCTCAACTCCACGTTGCAGCGCCCGGACTCCGGGCTTCTCATGCAGTTCGGCCGGGCGCAGGAGTCGTTGCGCGTCGTCAAGTCGCTCCGCGTTGCAGGTCTCTTCCGCGGACCGATCCTTCTCCTGCCGGCGCTCTGCCTGATCGGCGCGGGCGTGGGCGGCGCGGCGCTCCTCCGCGGCACCGACGGCACCTCGCTCGGCGTCGGCGCGGGCGTCGGCGCGGCGCTCTTCGTCGTCTTGACGTTCGTCCTCTTCGGCGTCGCGCGGCGCGAGATCGTGCGGGCGCATGCCCCCCTGTCCGAAGCGCTGATCCTCGCCCGCGCGTGCATGGACCGGATCATCGAGATCGCGGCCGAGTCGCGGAAGATTCGCGAGCGCGAGCTCGTCGAGACGCGCGACCGCGACGTCGCCGAAGCCACCGCCAAGTTCCAGCCGCTCGCCGACGAGTTCCACAAGAAGCGGCTCGAGCGCCTCGCGAAACTCGACGCCAAGATCCCCGTGCGCCGCAAGGAGATCGAGGACCGGCGCGTCGCCGACCGCGCGGAGAACGAGGCGCTGCACGAGCGGCGCATGCGCGAGATCGACACGACGGCGCGCGACGCGACCGCGGCCGAAGAGACCCGGCACGCGAACGAGACCGCCGCGATCGACGAGCGCGAGCGGCTCCGCTTCGCCGCCCTCAAGGCGACGTGGGACCGCGACACGACCGAAGGGCTCTCCGCGCTTGACCGCGCGATCGAGATCGACCGCTCCCTGTTTCAGCCGTGGACCGACCCGACGTGGAACTCGTGGACGGGCTCGACGACCGCCCCCGACTCGATCCGGCTCGGCACGCTCCGCTTCGACCTCGCCGCCTGCGAGGGCGGCCTCTCGAAGGATCCGCGCCTCGCCGTCGCGCATCCGACCGCGCTCGACGTCCCCGCGGTGCTCGCCTTCCCGCACCGCTCGAGCCTGCTCATCGAGACCGATCTCGCGGGCCGCGCCGAGGCGATCGACCTCGTGCAGACCGTCCTCCTGCGCCTCCTCGCCCGCGTGCCGCCGTCGAAGGTGCGGCTCGTCCTGATCGACCCGGTCGGCCTCGGACAGTCGTTCGCGGGCTTCATGCATCTCGCCGACGAGATGGAGGCGCTCGTCGGCGACCGCATCTGGACCGAGCCCAGGCACATCGAGCAGAAGCTCACCGATCTCACCGAGCACATGGAGACGGTGATCCAGAAGTACCTGCGCAACGAGTTCGACTCGATCGAGGCGTACAACGAGAAGGCCGGCGAGATCGCCGAGCCGCTGCGCTATCTCGTCATCACCGACTTCCCGACGAACATCACCGACATCGCGGCGAAGCGCCTCCAGTCGATCCTCGCGAGCGGCGCGAAGTGCGGCGTGCACACGATCATCGTGCGCACCTCGCACGGCGGGAAGAAAGCCGAGCTCCCGGCCGGCATCTCCGAGGAAGACCTGCGACAGCTCGCGGTCGTCCTCACGCGCCAAAGCGGAACCCCAAACGGGAACAAGAAAGGCAACGAGAAGACCGGCGAGCGCGACCGCTTCGTCGTCGAGGGCGAGGAGTTCTCGCGCTGGCCGTTCGACATCGATCCGGCGCCGCCCGCCGACCTTCTCATGTCGCTCGTGAAGAGGATCGGCCGTGCCGCGAAGGACGCGGGCCGCGTCGAGGTGCCCTTCGCGACGGTCGCGCCGAAGGTGGAGCCCGAGTGGTGGAGCGAGTCGAGCTCGAAGCGCGTGCGCGTGCCGCTCGGCCGCGCCGGCGCGAGCAAGCTGCAGTTCATGACGCTCGGCGAAGGCACGGCCCAGCACGCGCTCATCGCCGGCAAGACCGGCTCGGGCAAGTCCACGTTGCTGCACGCGCTCGTCACGAGCCTCGCGTGCTGGTATTCGCCCGACGAGATCGAGTTCTACCTCATCGACTTCAAGAAGGGCGTCGAGTTCAAGACCTACGCGACGCACAAACTCCCGCACGCCCGCGCGGTCGCGATCGAGAGCGACCGCGAGTTCGGACTCAGCGTCCTGCAGGGCCTCGACGGCGAGCTGAAACGACGAGGCGATCTCTTCCGCGACCTCGGCGTGCAGGACCTGAACGGCTATCGCCGCATGACCCGCGGCGAGGGCGGCGTGACGACCGCCGCCGAGCCGATGCCGCGCGTCCTCCTCATCGTCGACGAGTTCCAGGAGCTCTTCGTCGAGGACGACAAGGTGGGCCAGGAGTCGTCGCTCCTCCTCGACCGCCTCGTGCGCCAGGGCCGTGCGTTCGGCATCCATGTCATCCTCGGCTCGCAGACGCTCGGCGGCGCGTATTCGATCGCCCGCGCGACGATGGGCCAGATGGGCGTGCGCATCGCGCTCCAGTGCAACGAGGCCGACTCGCAGCTCATCCTTTCCGACGACAACTCCGCGGCGCGGTTGCTCTCGCGCCCGGGCGAGGCGATCTACAACGACGCGAGCGGTCTGATGGAGGGCAACAGCCCCTTCCAGGTCGTGTGGCTCCCCGAGGACGTGCGCGAGCGCTACCTCGCACGCGCGGCGGAGCTTGCGTCGAAGCGGTCGCGGCGCACCGCGACGATCGTCTTCGAGGGCAACATCCCCGCCGATCCCGACGCGAACGCGAAGCTCATCTCGACGTTGCAGGCGCCGTTTGCGCCCGAGAAGGCCCCGGTCTCTCTCTGGCTCGGCGACGCCATCGCGATCAAGGATCCGACCGCGGCGGTCTTCCGCCGCCAGGCCGGCGCCAACCTGATCGTCGTCGGCCAGCAGGACATCGGCTCGACCTCGCTCGTCGCGATGTCGATCCTCTCGATCGCGATGCAGCGATCCCCCGCCGACGCCCGCTTCGTGATCTTGGACGGCACCCCCGCCGACGATCCGAAGTCGGGGCTCCTCGCGTCGGTCGCGAAGGCGTTGCCGCACGATGCCGTCGTCGTCCCATGGCGCGACACCGAAGACGCGGTGCGCGGCGTGGCTGAGGTCGTGGCGAAGCGACAAACCGAAGGCGATGAGCGCCAGTCGGTCTTCCTCGTCGTGCACGGCCTCCAGCGCTATCGCCAACTCCGTCGCAACGAGGACGACTTCGGCTTCGGCGGCTCGGGCGACGGCCCGGTGCCGACCGACAAGCTCTTCGCCGGCATCCTGAAGGAAGGCGCGCCGCTCGGCGTGCACGTCATCACCTGGGTCGACACGGTCGCGAACGCGCAGCGGGCGCTCGACCGGAACGCGATGCGCGAGTTCGACTGGCGGGCGATGTTCCAGCTCTCGCAGACCGACTC